>VXOG01000011.1 GCA_009840165.1 Chloroflexota bacterium | reverse complement strand
GTTTGGGGGGGCGATGATGATGGTTTTGGCAGGCCGGTGGGAGGATTTGAGAGAAGGGGCGCTTGGGGGTGGGCGTTGGATGGCCAAGTGGTTCGATGGGCTCACCATGGGCGGGCCGCGGTCTAGTCGTGATGGAGTTGGCCGATTGGATAGTTCAATGGTAAGGATGGGCAATGAGTTAAAGCAAGCGGGAAGTGTCATTTTGTAAAATTTACGCCCGCGGCAATGCCGCCCCCGGCGTCGTCATGCGCAGGCTGTACACCGACGTCCGCGCTGTGAACAGCATCGTCCTGAAGTCCGGCCCGCCGAAGGCGCAGTTGGCCGGGATCTCCGGCACGCGGATGATGCCCAAGTGCTCACCGGCGGCATCGAACACCCACACGCCGCCGGAGCCGGTGCAATAGACCCGACCCTCGGCATCCACCTTCATGCCATCGGGCACGCCGTCCTCGGCGGAGGCCATGCTGCCGAACATGCGGCTGTTGCTCAGCGACCCGTCGGCGGCCACGTCGTAAGCCTGGATATACTGGTTTGGCTTGACCTCGCCGTCCCAATACTGATCCGGCCGTTCGCCCAGCTTGCGGGTATTCGACACATAGAGTACCGACTCGTCGGGCGAGAAGACGATGCCGTTGGGAAAGTCTATGTCGTGGGCCAGCAATTCCACCGTCCCCTCGGTGGTTATCCGGTGGATGGTGCCGGGCCATTCAATCTCTTGCTCTTCCTCAGGAACGCGCCCGCTGGGGTTGGTGATGTAGATGCTGCCGTCGCTGCGGCAAACAATGTCGTTGGGCCGGTGAAAACGCTTCCCATCCCAGCGGTCGGCCACCACGTTGATGGTGCCATCGGCCTCCATCCGCGTGATACGGCGGTTGTCGCCCTCGCACATCAGCAGCCGTCCTTGAAGGTCCAGGGTCATGCCGTTGGTACCGCCGCTGGGCTCCCGGACGATGTCCGGCGTACCCCCGGCCGGCGACATCCGGTGAATCACCGGCGGCTCCCGGCGCAAATCCACGAACAGCCAGTACCCATCGGGATGCCAAAGCGGCCCCTCCGTGAACGCAAAATCGGTGGCAAGTTGCTGCGCTTCCTGGTTGGGTTCAACTATGCCGGGCAGGTATTCAGTCATAATGTCCTCTCTTTACAGGGTATCCATATCTTTATCCCTGTGGTTACAGCATTGATTTAGTGCCAACTTGCTCTGGGTTGTCCATAACATACCGGAAACTTTTTTCCAGTGTTTTCAACCCAATGCCTTTTACCGACGCCAGTTGACTGAGGGAGTTTATGGCGTCTTCCCATTCCAAAACTTCCCGAATTTTTCGGACGAAGTTGATACGCAACCCCATGTCTTTTGCCATGGACTTGTCGTCTTCGTTCGCCAAAATCCTGCGCCGAAATTCTTGGTACAAATCGTCCGTTGCCGTGGGATCGTAGTGGTAAATTTCGACCGGAATATCACATTGCGCCAAGTAGTTTTGCATTATGCTCAGCGACTCGCGTTCAGCTATTTTGCCGTTTGTTGCGCCAAGGATCGGGAAAGCGATAGACTCAACGCTCTTGTCTTTGTATGTCTCCAAGAATTTTTTCAGGCCCATTACAAGATATTCATTCTTCGAGGGATCTTTCCAGTGCTTTTTGGTAGGAAAATTCAACACCCATCGGCGGTCGGAATCGCCCTTCGGTGGCTTGTAAAGCCAAAGTTTGCCGGTTTCAATATGCCCGACTTTGCAGAGCTGGACGTACCTTTCGAACATCGTCGGGTGTCGAAACTTGAACTCTAGTGCGATGCCGGCGCCCATTACACCTACACAGTTGACGGTGTTCACCAGCGTCTGGCATTCGCTGGTGAAGATATTGCCTGTAATTTCGGTAACGTTTGACATCAGAAAAACCATCCCGCGTGTGCGATTATGGGAACATTGTCGGGAATTATACGCCTAGCTCGCTCTAGCCCATGCTCTGTTCGCACTACCACCTGCTGTATATCCTGGGACGGAACCTGACCGGGAATTAGCACTTCCGCGCACCTGATCCTCGTACCGTCCTCATAGTCGTTCCAGTAATCTGCCCAAATGCAATTCCAGTTTAGTTCATAAAGGCGGCGGCGTGAGTAGTAAAACCTAGTCGCCCCACTCGCCGCGTTGCCGTCACTGTACCAGACCCCGCGCCGTCCGATGTAATTGCGGTCAACGCAGAGAATAGCAATGTTGTCTTGTACGTTCTTCCGTCGAAACATCATCGGGTTCCGGGAGTTGAAGTATAGGTTCACGTAATCGTGTAGAGGTCCCTGGTTCCCATTGACGAGTTTGTTCGCCCGTATGTTTTGTACGTTCGGGTCAGAAATATCCTCCCGTACCAGGTTAAAACGATGAGCGCGGTTATGCGACAAGATACCATGCTGGAATATCGACGGCAGATTGTCGATTGGTGTCATGTATTCCAGATACTGGATGCGGTATTGGTCGAGTAACGCCGTAGTCATGGTAATCTTCCACACCGACATTGCTGGTTCGACTTATAGACCACCGATCAAATGCGCCAGGTACTGCTCCGCAAAGTCCATCCCCACCAAGTCGCTGAACGCCGTCATCAACCGGTGCGTCACCGGTCCCGGCACCTTGCCGTCCGCCACCGGTGAACCGTTCACCCCCGACACCGGGCAGATGCACAGGCTGGTGGAGGTCAAAAACGCCTCGTCCGCCGTGTAGGCGTCGTACAGGTCAATATCGCATTCCATCGTCGGTATCCCCAACCCGGCCGCCAGCTCCAGCGTCTGGTTGCGGGTCACCCCTTCCAGGACATACTGCGACTTTGGAGTCATGGCGACCCCGTCCTTCACCAGGAACACGTTGCTGCCCCGCCCCTCGGTCAGGTTGCCGAATTCGTCCAGCAGAATCGCCCAGGCGTCAGGGTCCTCGCCGTGGGCTTCG
Organism: Chloroflexota bacterium; assembly: GCA_009840165.1. Lineage (GTDB taxonomy): Bacteria > Chloroflexota > Dehalococcoidia > Lucifugimonadales > UBA3495 > Bin87. The sequence continues at coordinate 36,766 of VXOG01000011.1, read as the reverse complement.
AGTTCGCCCATGATCAGGTTCAGGTAGTTGTGCGTTTTCGCTCGCGGACTCAAGAAGCGCGGCGGGATGCGCGGCACCGACGGCGTGTTGATGCGCGCCCCGTCACGGTACAGCGCAGCGCGGGCCGCAAACGGTATGGCGTGGCTCTCTATGATGATGGTCGGTTCCAGCCCGCCGGCGCGGTCCGGCGCTTCCACGCCCCGGCTGATGCGTTGCATTACCCACATGTCCTGGCCGGCCGGCAGCAGTGGGTAGTTATGCGCCACCACCGCCTCGGTAGCCTCCGTCATCTCCGCCTTGCTCATGCCCACGTCGATCCGCAGATAGCGCAGGGAGTTGTAAAGCCGGTCGATGTGCCGGTCCAGCCGGAACGTCTTGCCGCCGAAGGTCCGTGTGGCATCAAATACCGCGTCGCCATACAGAAACCCCCGGTCGTAGATAGACAGCGCCACCTGGCTGGCTGGCGTCATCACGCCATTAAAATAAACGATTTTTTCCTCGGCCATCATCAAAACTCCCGATTCATCCTGTCAATCCTGTGCATCGATGTAATTTACTTCCGCCGGATTTGGAACCCGGCTTCTTCTTCCATGGGCAGCACGATAGCCGCCCCGTCCATATCGCCAAGTCCCTGCTCAACAGCCTCGCTGAACAACCGATAAGCGAGGTCTCCGCCGGGTATCGGCGTCTCCAGGTCTCGCGCCATTTCCTGTATCAACCCCAGGTCCTTCAGGAATACCCTCACTTGGGTGCGGATTCCTTCAAAGTCCCGGTCCAGCATCGCCGGAGCATTGCGTCCCAGGATGAAGCTCTGACCCCAACCCGAGTTCACCAGCTCGAACACCAGCGCCGGGTCGGCCCCCGATTTGGCCGCCAGCAGCATCGCCTCCGCCGCCGCCACCTTGTGGACGCCCACCAGCAACTGGTTGACCAGCTTGGCCGCCGTTCCCGACCCGGTGGGCCCGACGTGGCGCACCACTGCGCCCATCACGTCGAACGCCGGCTGAACCCGCGCGTATGCCTCGTCCGGCCCGCCCACCATGATGGTCAGCGTGCCGTCGGTAGCCCGCTCGGTTCCGCCGCTGATGGGCGCGTCCAGGAACATCGCGCCCCGTTCTTCCGCCGCCGCCGCGCACGCTTTGGACGTGGACGCGCCGACGGTGCTGTGGTCAACAATAATCTGCCCCGGCCGGGCGTTGGGCAACGCCCCGTCGTCGCCAAGCAGCACCGCCTCGCACGTCTCCACGTCGGGCAGGCACGCCAGCACGATGTCGCAGCGTTCCATCACTTCGGCGGTTGAGGAGGCCGCAATAGCCCCCGCATCCGCAATTTGACGCACCTTCTCCTGACTCCGGTTGTGCACCGTCAGGTCGTACCCCGCCCGCAGCAGGTTATACGACATGGGCAACCCCATGCGCCCCAGGCCGATAAAACCGATCTTTTCACTCAAGGCGATTACTCCTATCCATCCGCCGGTTGCGCCACAGCCAGCAGGCGGTTGACTAAACGGCGCGCTCTGGGTCGGTATTGGGCTATCCTGCGGTCGCTCATTTGCCCGTGGTAGAAATGGCTGTGAAACCATTCCATCACGTCAAATTCGGTGAGCCAATGGGAAGCTCCGGGAACGTTAGGCAGCCGCTTGGCGACCCTCTTCAGAGAGCCATGACTGTCATGGGGCCATCCGTTTTGCAAGGCGACGGCTGTCAGAGCGTGAGCGACCGCGCCCCACAGCATTTCCGCCCCTTTCAGCGGTTTGCCGGCAGCGAATTCAGCCTCCGCTTCTTCCAGGAATTCTGGCGCCAGTTCAACATGCTCCCGCAGCGGTAACGTTGGAGTAGTCATTAGATCACTCCGTCAGACGCTGCACTTCGTTAATAAACTCCCGCACTACCCGAAGCATCCGGTGACTGTCTCCGTCCTCCCAGACGAAATAGCCATAGTGAACCTTTTCGGGGTAGCCTTCCGCCGCTCCATACGAGCTGAGCAGAATCTCGCCAACCTGATCGTCCATTTTGGCTATTTTGTCCACCACCGGGTATAAGTCATCGCCGTCGTAATCCCAGCCCTTTTTCGCGGCGACGGTTTTGAGTGTGTGCATCATTGCCGCCCGCAGCAGTTCCGTAGCCGCCAGCGCGTCCGCATTCTCAAACTCCCGGTCGGCGGCATCCAGATAATCTTGGGCGGTTTTCAGTTCCTTGCGCGTCTGCATCGTGCATCCCTTTGACAATTTGGTAGTTACCAGCGTAGCGCAGCCTTCCTAACGCGGCAACGCGCTCACCAAATCAGCCCTTCCGCCAACGCTGCCGCCTCCACCAACTCCCACCCCTCATCAATCCCGGCCACCAGGCGGTCGCACGCCTCCGCTTTCAGCACCGCCCGCCCGACCTCATCGCTGTCGTCCACCGATACCAGCGCGCGGGTGACCTGTGCGGCCTCGCCGGCATCCACCTCCGGCCGCGCCGTGAAGCAGCAATGACTGTACCCGGGGCTGCTCCAGAACACGCGCAGATCACCAGTGTCGATGCCATGCGCATCGGTCAGCGATTCCATGGCCAGCGCGCTGATCGCGCCGGCGTCGTAGGTATGATCCAGGACCTGCAACGCCACGTCCACTTGGTCGTTTGAGTGTTGGGATTCCCTCTGATCGTAGAAGTCCGCCGCCGCCAGCGACTGCGATGGAGCAATCTCCATCTGTTTCAGGAAATACACCGGCAGCAATCCCGCTTCCACCGAATCCCGTGCCGCGAACGCGAACCGCTTGCCCGGCAAGTCTTCCACCGTATCGATGCCCGAATCCGCCCGCGTGATGAACCTGGTGGTGAACCCTACGTCCACGTCCCGCAGCGCCAGCACTGGGGCGCCGTCTGCCATCGCCCGGCGCATCTTGACGTGGGACAGCGGCCCGTTCCACGCCAGGTTGATCTCACCGCGCAGGAACGCGTCCACCATCTCGTCGTAGCCGGAGTAAAGCACCCAGTCAAACTCAACACCGTTCCTGCGGAACACCGTCTCCAACGCTCTGCACAGGTCCAGATGCGCGATCGAACCCGTAGCTCCCATGCGTATCATCTCGCTACCTCCGGCAGTTCCTGAACCCGTCCCGGCTGATTCGATTCGTGGTTCTCTCACCCGTCGCCAGTCTAACAGTCCACTCCCACACTGCCAACCAACGCAAAAACGAGGGCAGGGGTGAAGGGTATCAACCCCCGCTCACCCTGAGCCTGTCGAAGGATGTCCTGCTCAGAGCAAGTTGCCGCCCACGTCAGGGTAGGTTAGGCTATCCTCCGTCTAGTGGACGTATCGCAGGAGGAAAAGTTCATGGCAACGGTAATGGAACGCAGGATACGAGGCCGGGAGCGCCAGGAAATCGCCGATGAACTCAGCCGCCGCGTCGATGGCGAGGTGCGGTTCGACCCCTATTCACGCCTGCTCTACAGCACTGACGCCAGCATCTACCAGATGGAACCCGTCGGCGTCGTCATCCCCCGCAACGCCGCCGATGTCCAGGCGGTGGTCGAGTTTGGCGCACGCGAAGGCATCCCCGTGTTGCCCCGTTCCGGCGGCACGAGCCTCGCCGGCCAGACCGTCAACCACGCCATCGTCCTCGATTTCAGCAAGTACCTCAACAACGTCCTCGAAGTGAACGCCGAGGAGCAGTGGGCGCGTGTCCAGCCCGGCATCATCCTGGAGCAGCTCACCCGCCAGGTATCCGCCCACGGCCTCCAGTACGCGCCGGATCCCACCACGGCCAACCGCGCCTGCGTGGGCGGCGGCATCGGCAACAACACCTGCGGCGCCCACTCCGTCATCTACGGCAAAACCCTGGACCACATCCAGGAACTCGACGTAATCCTCTCCGACGGTTCCACCGCCCACCTGGGCGAGCTGACGCCGGCCGAGCTGGAATCCCGGCTCAGCGCCACGGGGCTTGAAGGCGAGATCTATCGCGGCGTCCTCCGCATCGCGCGCGAGCAGAAGGACGAGATCGACCGCACCTACGCCAAGATCCAGCGGCGCGTCAGCGGGTACAACCTGGATGAGTTCATCCTGGACGACGGCCACGGCCACCCCGTCAACCTGGCCCGCATGGTGGTGGGTTCCGAGGGCACCTTGTGCGTCGTCACCGAGGCCAAGGTGAACCTCGTCCCCCGTCCCACCATGACCTCGCTGTCCATCCTGCACTTCCGCACCATTTTCGACGCCAGCGAAGCCACCACCCGCGTCCTCACCCACGACCCGTCGTCCATCGAGCTCATCGACAAGATGGTGCTGGACCGGGGACGCGAGGCCCTCGGCTCTTCCCGCAACCTGTCGTTCATCGAGGGCGATCCCGGGGCGATGCTCGTCGTCGAGTTCTACGGCGAGTCCGAGGACGAACTGACCGCCCGCATGAACGCCCTGAAAGCGGATATCGGCCTCGCTTATGCCTGCGTCAACATCCTGGACCGCGCCGGCCAGGCTGCCGTCTGGAACGTCCGTAAAGGCGGCCTGGGCCTCCTGATGAGCACCCGCGGCGACGCCAAGCCCATTCCGTTCGTAGAAGACCCCGCCGTTGATCCGTCGGTAATGGGCGAGTTCGTCCGCCGCTTTGACGAGATTGTGACCGAGCACGGCACCACCGCCGGTTACTACGGCCACGCCTCCGTGGGCTGCCTGCACATCCGCCCCCTGATCAGCCTTAAAGATGAAGAGGGCATCAACAAGATGGTATCCATCGGCGATGCCGTCTCCGATCTCATCAAGGAGTTCGGCGGCTCCATGAGCGGCGAGCACGGCGACGGCATTGTGCGCGGCGTCTGGACCCGCAAGATGTTCGGCGACCAGATCTACAACGCCTTCCGCGAACTCAAGCAGACCTGGGATCCCCAGGGCATCATGAACCCCGGCAAGATCATCGACACGCCGCCCATGACCGAAAACCTCCGCTACGGAATGACCTACCAAGCTGCTGATCTCCCAACGTCGCTGGATTTCTCCGCCGACTTCGGATACGCCGGCGCGGTTGAGATGTGCAACGGCATGGGCGCCTGCCGCAAGCTGGACGGCTCCATGTGCCCGTCCTTCATGGCCACCCGCGACGAGGAACACTCCACCCGGGGCCGCGCCAACCTGCTCCGCGCCGCTCTGTCTGGCCGGATGCCCGACGACGCGGAGGGTTCCATCACCGACCGGCGACTCCATCAGGCCCTGGATCTTTGCCTGGAATGCAAGGCTTGCAAGGCTGAGTGCGAGTCCGGCGTGGACATGGCCAAGCTCAAGTACGAATTCCTGGACCACTACCACCGGGAGCACGGAGTCCCGCTGCGCTCCCGGCTGTTCGCCAACATCAACGCCCTGAACCGCTTGGGCAGCCGGTATGCGCCCATCAGCAACTGGCTGGCCGGGACGGGCTTGGGCAAGTCCCTGGCGTCCACGTTCCTCGGCATCGCGCCACAACGCCAGCAGCCGGTGTTCGCGTCCCAGTCTTTGCCCCAGTGGTTTGCCCAGCGCACCCGCAACGGACACGGCGCAAAGTACGGCGCCGTAGCTCTCTACAACGATACCTTCATGAACTATAACTACCCCGAAATCGGCATTGCCGCCGTCGAAGTTCTGGAAGCCGCTGGCTACAGCGTCGAATTGGTGGACGGGGGCTGCTGCGGCCGGCCCATGATCTCCAAGGGTCTGCTGAACGAAGCGCGAGAGCGGGCCAACGCCAACATCGACACCCTGTACGCCTACGCCGAGCGGGGCATCCCCATCGTCGGCTGCGAGCCCAGCTGCCTGCTGACGCTGCGCGACGAGTACCCCGAGTTCGTCGCCGACGACCGGGCAAAGACAGTGGCCGAAAACTCATTCCTCATCGACGAATTCCTGGCGCAAGCCCGCTCCGCCGGCAAACTCGATCTCCAATTCTCAGACGTGAGCCGGAACGTCATGTTCCACGGCCATTGCCACCAGAAAGCGATCACCGGCGCCGACGATTCCATGTTTCTGCTCAACCTGCCGCCCGGTTATCAGGCGGAGTTGATCAACGCCGGCTGCTGCGGCATGGCCGGGTCATTCGGGTTTGAAAAGGAACACTACGACATCTCCATGCAGATCGGCGGCCTGTCGCTGTTCCCCGCCATCAAGGCTAAACCCGATTGGGAGGTGGCCGTCATGGGCGTGTCCTGCCGCCAGCAGGTGGAGCACGGCGCCGGACGCCACGCCCGACACTTAATTGAAGTGCTGCGCGACGCGGTGGTGATGCCGGCAGACTAGCGAACCAAAGCCCAAACTCCGGGACACCGCTCTCTGTGAGCCGGCAATCCAATTGCCGGTTGCTGATGTAGAGCGCACAATAGCGGCGACATTTGGTAGCCCGGTCTGACCGAATCCTCGGCAGGTTCCTCTCTGGGCAATGGCTTTACGCTGAAAGCCCCTTGCGGTGGCCCGAATTGCTGCCCTGCATTAGCTGACGGGGCGTCATTGAGGACAACAATGTCTTCCGGATGTTTTCCAGCGACACTGACGCGGGATTTTGAGGCTTCAAACAGCATCTCCCGTTCCGGGTTGCCGCCGCCGAATCCCAGCGTAATGTCGCGGTTCGTCAGAATCCCTGCCCAAGCGGACTCTGAGTAGTTGTTGGACGTGTCCACGTCATGCCTGGCCTCCGCCTCCACCCGCAGCCAATGGTCGCCCAAATCGTACCTCAACGTCTTCCAGGTGAATTCCACGATGCGCGATTCGTCCGGCCCTAGAGCGACGCTTTGTTCGTACATCACCCGCCCTTCCGTCAGCCCTCGCAGGCTTACCCTTGCCCTCCCGTCGTACTTCCCAATGTTGCGGACGAACGCTGCCACTTCCACCCAGTCACCTTTCACGATTGGATAGTTCGAGTCAGGCGGGTAGATCGCCGCCACTGCGAAGTCCACCGTCGGCGGCAGCAATGCCACGTTGAACGTTTCGCTGGCATCCACGCTCTCTACCCGGAAGGTATGGGTTCCCGGCGCGTATCGTCCCGTGCGCCACGTGAATCGGGCGGTACCGGTCCCGCCGGTCGCGATGCGCGGCCGCCGCGTCTCCGGCTGCTTATCTGACGAAGGGTAGTGTAAAGTGACCGGAGCGGTGCCCGCAGACCCTCCCTCGTTGAAAATTTCCACTGTGATTGACACCGGCTCCCCCACGACCGGGCCTTCCGGATTGATCGAGATTCCCGCGATGGAAAAACTCGGCAGGTCCGGGACGCCCGGCACGGAAAGTTCGCCGAGCGCCGGCGATTCAGGGTTAGTTTCCTCGTACCCGAAAGTAACGTCGCCATCGTCCAGAATCATGGCAAGCGCCACTGCTGAGGCGTCATTGTCCTGGTTTGAATCATTGGGAGCTTCGGCTGCTGCCTGCAACTGATAGGTCCCAGATTCGTAGCCCAGCGTTTTCCATGCAAACGTCAGCTCTCGCGATTCGCCCGGATCCATGGCAACGCTCCGGCTGTCCATCACCTCGTCCCTCGACACATCCTTCAACATCACGTTCGCTTTGCCGGCATGTGGGCCGTCATTGCCTACTAACGTGGATACTTCCACCCGATCCCCCTGCACAATCGGAAGATTCGCCTCGGAAAGGTTGAGTTCCACTACGCTGAAATCCACTGTGGGCGCGACAAGCAACGCGGCAAATGTTCGCTCGGAACCCGGCGCTTCTACTCGGAATACATGCTCGCCCGGTTCATACCGCCCGGTGCGCCAGGTGAAAGTGGCGACGCCGGTTTCACCTGATCCGGCTCGCGGCTTCCGGGTTTCGGGTTGCTTGTCTGCCGACGGGAATTGCAGCGTGACCGGGATATTGGCGGCAAGGATGCCGGTATTTCGCACCGTCACCGTGATTGTTACCGGCTCTCCCACCAACGCCGATTCCGGTGAAACTTCCACATCCTCTATCAGAGCGGTCACAACCGGCTCCGCCAGCCCCAGCGTGATTGCCTGCGAGGTGACGCCGGACGTGGCTTTATCGTCAAGCAACAGGTCAGCGCGCAGGGTATGGTAGCCGACCTCGTAATTGCGGGTCTTCCATGTGAACTTTGCGACTTCCGCTTGTCCGGGCTCTACTCTTGGCGATCTGGTTTCCGGCTTTTTACTTGCGGAGGGAAATGTCAGCTGAACCGGGATTCTCGTGGCGCGAGTGCCGTTGTTCCGAACCTCCACTAATATCTCCACCCATTGGCCCTTTATCGCCACCTCTGCCGGATAGCTGACCATGCCGATAATTTCGGCATCTATGCGTGGCTTGGGAGTGGCAGTGGGTGTCGGAGTGGCGGTCGGATATACCGCCTGCGTATCGATCATCGGCTGCGGAGCTGCCACTTCACCCAACACTTTGCCGTTGTTTGCATAGCTGGTTCCGATCACGACGAACACTACGCCCGGCGACCCGAGTGAAATCGCAAAGCCCTTGGCTGCCAACTCGTCGGTACTTTCAGAATCAATCGCCCTCAACCAAAGTTCACGCTCACCGACATCCTCCTCCGTGGCATTCCACTCCAATTCCACGCCGGTAACCGCCCCGTAAGGAATGAACACGTCGGATGATTCCGCCAGCATTTCAGGACTGGGATTCTCGTCGCTGGAAACTCGATACAGTTGGACCTGGATGAATCCATCGGTTTCACCCACGTTGGCAACGTTAGCCCGTATAATTACAGGCTCGCCGGCAACCCAAAACTCCGGCGAATCTGGAGCGAGTGTAATCTCAAATTGATGGGGTGGTATGTGCGGGGGCGTCGGGGTCGCAGTGGGAGTAGCAGTAGGCGTTGGTGTGGGCGTGGCCGTCGGTGTGGGTGTCGGGGTCGCGGCAGAAGTAGGCGTCGGCGTATCCGCAGGGTATGTCGCTGGCGTGTCGATCATCGGCTGCGGCGCCGACACTGCGCCCACGACTTTGCTCCCGTTCCCATCGTCCGGCCCCATGAGCACGAATATGGCATCGTCGGTGGGCGCCAGGATGATCGTGTGCTGCGCCCGGGCCAGTACATGGGGACCTTCCGTTTCGGAAGATCCGGGAATGAGGGCAGACAAGTGTAATGAGTGTGGCCCACCAGCCTGGCTCGCGGTATCCCACTCCAGGTTGACCGTTCCGCTATCCTCAGGCTGGGCTTTCGCCGCCGGTTCCGCGCAGTCCGGTAAGCCAACGCATAGTCGCACTTCCAGGCCATCCACACTCTCCCGAGCGCCGCCAAGAGTAGCGGGTATAGTTATGATATCGCCAACTATCCCCACATTCGGCGCTGCTGGGCCTATAGTGAGGTTCACCTCCGGCAGTGGCATAGGCTCCGGCGTAGCCGTGGGAGTAGGCGTAGCGGTGGCCGTGGCAGTGGGCGTCGGGGTGGGTGCAGTGGTAGGCGTCGGTGTAGCTGTAGCTGTAGCTGTAGGTGTGTGGGTTGGAGTGGCCGAAGGTGTTGGGGTGGCGGTAGGCGTCGCGGTGGCCGTGGCGGTTGGTGTCGGTGTCGGCGTGGCAGTAGGCGTCGCGGTGGGTGTCTGGGTTGGGGTATCTGGCGGCTCTACGGGAGGATCGTTGACTATGTTGATGAATTGCGCTGAGGTAACCGTGTTGTTGTCGGGATCAACGTCAGTGAAACCATCAGGCGAATTGACGGTCACTTTAGCAACCACGTACTCTTTTTCCGCGTTCGGATGTCGTCCAAGATCCCAGCCAACATTACCCTGGTCAAAAGTTTCTCCGGCAGCGATGTCGCACCCGGAGAAACATGTGTGCCCATCGTTGGAATCGGTGGTGTAAATCGTCGCCCCGCTAACCGAACCTTTCATCGCCACTGTGATGGAGACGTCTTGACAACTGTGGTTGGTGAGATTGAAGAAAATTCCCAGGTTGTCGTCCGAAGTGTAATCCGGAGGATCCTTGAACGACCAGTCGATCCTGTCTGCCAACCCCAGTATCTCGATGCTCACGTCATCGCTGCATGTATCCTGCGCAACCGCTGACGCCGGCGCGCCGTCGGGCGCTAGCACATCGCCCACGGCAGGCTGCGGAACCAAAAGCGCCGGCAAGAATCCGACCAAGATTGCGGCGGCAGCCGCTACCGCCAGGACCATCCATTTCAGGATTGGAGGCACGGCTGTGTTGCACCGGCAGTGGCGGACCGCCTACGGTTTGTCGTACACCAGCATAACTACGCCGGTTGCGTCATTGTCGGCGCTGACGTCCACAACCACTTGGTGCAGGCTGGTCTTGGGCTTGCCGTCCTCATCGACCTCTCGGTCCAGTTCAAACTCCGCGGAATTTCGCAACTGCTCGGCGTTGGCCAAAACGACAGTATTCCGGTCCACTACTACGCTGGCGGTTATGCTATCTCCCCCCTGGGCCTGTTCTCCGAGAACTACCGCCGCCGATGCCTGAATCTCTGTTATCGTGCGTGGGATAACGAACTTGACCGGCTCAGATGCTCCGCCGCTGCCGGTCGCGCTGAACAGGGCGAAGGCGTCGCAGTTTTCATTGGCCCAATCATAGTACGCAACATCAGCGTGCTCGACTGTGTTAATGTCGCCGGCCTTCAGCACCTCGTTAAGTGCCAGGACCAGCAGGTTTTTCTCGAGATCCTCATTGGCTTTAGGATCATCGGCTGTTGCGTCCTCCGCAGAACCGTGCTTCCAGATGGCCGCAGCCGGCCGGCCTTTCGGAAGGTAGGCTACGACCCACCCCTGGTCATCGAAATACACGGTAACGTTTTCAACTGGCTTCGGACTGATCACAGCCGCGTACATGGGCAACTCCACTATTGCGAAATTGAGGCCCCAGTCCACGTTGGCGCCGGCGCCGCGTATCTCATGCACATTTCCACTCTGGTCAGGGTCCGGTTCTGCTTCAAGACGCTCTTTGACGTCCAGCACGTCAAGCCTCGGTTCGTTATCCCCTTGCTCGCTGGCGGCAATCCGCACCCAGGCGGCAAACCCAGCCTCTCCCTCACGAAACGCCGTGTCGGAATCCTCATCCGCAGCAGCAAATCCGGCCGGCGCGGCCAACCGCTGAACCTCAAAAGGTTCCGGGAGCGTATGAACGCCCTCTGCAATGCGCGGGTACAACCACCAGGTCGCTACGAAAAAGACCGCACTGACCAGCAGAATCGCCATAATGTGCCGGTTTTGGACCAAGAACGTGTACTTCATAACGTCGGGAAATTAACAGCATGTCAGTGTTATGTCAAGCACATTAATCCATCCACCGGGCGGTCACTCCCTAATTGACGGACGTACCAACGCAAAAACGCGCCTTGACCAGCAGATGTGCCGCCATTCCTGAAAATTGATGACAACCCGCCAGCGACGGTTTTCCGACTCGCCTGCTATCCTGAAAGGGCAAATACACAACGGAGGCTAACCAATGCCCGAAATCACCGAATACGCCCCCGGTACCCCGTCGTGGGCCGACCTGCTGGCCCACGACGGACAGGTTGCCAAGGACTTCTACACCACCCTCTTTGGTTGGGAATACCAGGACCATCCGGCCGGCCCCGACATGACCTACACCATGTACACCCACAACGGACAGGCCGCCTGCGCTTCCGCCGAAGCCGGCCCCGGCCAGGAAGACCTGCCGCCACACTGGAGCGTGTACGTAACCGTGGACGACCTTGAGGCCGCCGTGGAACGCGCCCAGGCCGCCGGCGGAACCGTCGTCTTTGGCCCCATGGACGTGACGCCCATGCCCGACCATACCGTAGGCCGCATGGCCATCATCCAGGACCGGGAGGGCGCGTTCCTGCGGTTGTGGTATCCCGTGGCCCACGCCGGCGCCGGCGTGATGATGGAACCCGGCGCTCTCTGCTGGTTTGAGCTGGCCACCACCGACCCTGAGTCAGCCGCTGATTTCTACCAGCAAGTCCTGGGCGTCGAAATCAATCAGGATGAAAACGTCCAGGAATTCCCCTACTGGCTGATGACGCTCGGCGACCAGATGGTCGGCGGCATCATCCAGATTGGCGAGGACTGGGGCCCGGTCCCGCCTAACTGGGGCGTCTATTTCGGCGTCAACGACGTGGACGCCACAGCCAATCATGCCAAGGAATTGGGCGGCAGCGCCATCGTCGAACCCAGAGACCTGTTGGACTTTGCCCGCTTCTCCGTCCTGCGCGATGCCGAAGGCGCCGTCTTCACCGTCATCCGCCTCAACGACTGGCACTAAGCCGTAACTGTTCAGCTTTTGCAGGTTCCCTTGCCGGGAAGTCGTCATACCGGCGAAAGCCGGTATCCCAGGCCCATCGCAGAAATCCAGTCCACTCACACTGCTATCACCATCGTAGGGGCAACCCTCGTGGTTGCCCCTACAGTCGTAAATCATCCGCTACTTACGACTGTAGTGTCCCCGGCGGGTACTTCTCCAACCACCACCGGGCAATCTCATCCCGCCGCGCGAACCACACCCCCGGATGGCTCTTCGCGTACCGAAGGAACCGATCCAACGCCCGTGATCGCGCCGGCCGTCCCGCAATCCGGCAGTGCAGCCCTACTGACATCATCTTCGGATGGGTGCGCCCTTCTTCATACAGCACGTCGAACGTGTCTTTCAGGTACTCGTAAAAATCCCCAACGCTGTTCAGCCCGCCGCGCCAGAAGCGGGCGTCGTTGGTCTCAAAGCTGTACGGCAGCACCGGCCACGGTTTCCCGCCAACTTCGGTGTAGTACGGCAGGTCATCGTTGAAAACCCCACTGTCGTAAATAAACCCGCCCTCGCTGACCACCAGCTCCCGCGTATTTACGCTCGGCCCGTACCGCGTGAACCACCCTACCGGACGCACTCCGGTAGTCTCGGTCAGAGATTCCACGGTCTTGCGGATGGCCTCGGCCTCCTCATCACGGGTCTTGCTGTGGTATTCCTCCCAGCGGTAGCCGTGGCCGCATACCTCGTGGCCGCGTTCCACCACGGCCCGCGCCACCTCCAGGTTACGCTCGAACGCCACCGCGCAGCAGAAAAACGTGCTCTTCACGTCATACTTGTCCAGCAGATTCAGAATCCGCCAGACCCCAACCCGGCTGCCGTACTCAAAAAACGACTCGTTGAACAAATCCCGCTGCCCCGCCGGCACCGGCGAAGGCACCTCGTTGTTCGACTCATGCGCCGCATCCCCATCCAGCAGCGAAGCCTCGCTCCCCTCCTCATAATTCACCACCACCGACACCGCAATCCGCGCCCCGCCGGGCCATTCGATGACGGGCGGGTTAGCGCCGTAGCCAATAAAATCGCGTTCCAGTTCAGTCATTGGATGAATCCTGTTTGTAAGTAGGCCCGTTCGGGTCAATTAGCTTGCCGATGTTCTCGAGTTGGGAGACGATGGCGTTTAAGGTTGCGTCGGTGTCAGCACCTTCGAGCAGCTCGATTGGCACGGAAACATCTTTGCGGTCCCACATCGACCCAGGCTGACCGGCATTCCCCAGCAACTGCCGCACCTGATCGCGTGGGACCTCGCCATTGCTGCTGAAAAAGGACAAACTCAGGGCTCTATCAGGTGCCTCAGTTACGATTCTGGTGTCGACTACGATACCCGCATAGGCTCCGGCCAGTTTCAGATACCTAGCATAGTAACCGGCACCATGCCCCACGGTTAGACCTTCGTTGTTAGCCCACCCCGATACTTTGAGCCGATCAACCGCCCGTTTTATCAACCTGGTGAGGCTCTCATATCGCCGTGGATTGTTATTCTCTATAATGCTGTTTGCAAGGCCCTTCAACTCTTCGATTTCGAACGAAGTTTGCCCGCTGGTATCAGTCACGGTTTCCTGCGCCATCCAGTCCAGGAACATTCCCCAGCCCACCAGCATCAAGCGGCGCTGGTCATCCTTTGCCGCAGCACTTTTCACGCCGTCTCCCATTCGGGCAGAATTCAATTCGTACCCGGACTTTTGTAGGAGGATCGTAAGGTCGTCCCACAGCGATCCCCTATTCACGCTGTAGTCCGGCGCTATGAACAACAGCACTGAACGACGGTCCTTGGGCAGGCGCTCCCAATAGGTTACGGGTTGATGAACAGACAACCCTGCCCAAAACTTGGATTCGACTAGCGCCACGACATTGCCATCTTCATCACGACAGGCTAGATCGGGAATCGACCCGCTTGCGCCGAATGTTCTCGTCTCAGCTTTCGCAATTGGCAACGGGCTGGATCCGTCCGCTAGAAAATCAGAAAAGGCTACCCGAGCAGCGTCCGAGCGGCACAAGATAAAAGACAGTGCGTCGGTAGCAGCGTTCTCACGACTAGGAATGTACTGCTGGGACAGAACATGGCCCAACAGAGAGTTGCTATGCGTCATAGTTGGTACTCTCGTTTATCATTCGACGGGACTACTGCACCTATGATGGTCACGCTGAACTACCACATCCATCGTCCTCGCGCCCATTTCACCGCATCGGCAACATCCTCCTCGGTGATTCCCAAGGCGTCGATTATGGCCCATACGCCTTCGATGGTAGTATCCTCGAAAGGTGTCAGCACCATGCGCCCATCCTCAACCGTAACCTCAAAACAGTCAACCCCCGGAAAATTAGTCAGGATTCCCTCGGCAAGGGTGAGTTGGTTCTTGTCGGTTACTACGGCCAGTGGCGTCAGGGCAATCTCCGGCGGTTCTGGCAGTTTGCGTGTCCGTTTTGTGGTCATCGGTTTGCCTCCGGTATGCCGAGTGGTAATCGCTCATGGATACAAAAATCGTAGCATATCTGCGCGTTCGCCGCTTTACCCCACCATCCGCACCGCCTTCGTCACCGGCCGGTTGTATGGCCGCGCCGGGCAAAACGCCGACCTCGACCTCGCCGGATCCCCAGCCACCACTATCAGAATGTTGTCCGGGTCCCGCACGATGGGGATCATCGGGTCCGGTTCGGTGAGATCCTCAACGTCCAGCCACTTGGGCCAGAAATACGGCTCCCCCGCCTCCACGTTGCGCCCGTAACGCAGTTCCTTGTACCGGCGCACCCGCTCGATGGGAATCCGCGCCCGTTCGTACAGGTACAGTTGCGCGTCCCGTTTCGTCCAGCCTTCCGCGTGCAGTCCATGAGCGATCAACGGACTGATTACCACCAGGGTGTGCCCGCCGTGGATCATGTTGGGATTCAGGTTCCGCAGCGAATCCGCCAGCACCCACAGCGCGAACTCCATGCTCCCCGAACCGGCCGGGTTGTTGCCCCGCGGCCCGTCCGCCGCGAACACCGTCACGCAACTCTCTTCCGGGTCGAAGCCGAAATCGGCGTGTATCGGAGCCCACGGTGTATCCGCGTCCGCTCCCATGCAGTAGGAGTATTTGGACGGCGAGCCCATCGTCGATTTATCGCCGGTGTCCGGCCGGCCGTCCCCCAGGTTGATCATCATCAGCCGCAACGCGCGCCCTATGGTGGCGTTCGCCCGGCTCCCATGCCCGAACAGGCCGACGCCGTGGTTGATCCCAACCTGCTTTACCACCGGGCCGCTCACGATTACCAGGGGCGCGGCGGGATCGCTGGTCGCTTGCAGACCCCGTATATCCAGAACCGGATCCAACGCCGCCTCCGCCGCCGCCAGCACTACGGGCATGTACTCGGGTAGGCAACCCGCCATCACTGCATTGGTGGCCGCCGCTTCCACCGTAACCACCCCCATGCGGGGCGGCATCAGCCCCAGCGCTTCCGAACCTTCTCGTCCCGACGCTGCTACGAAATCGGCGACGGCAGCCTCAGTTGGCGGAACGATGGGCAGCCCATCCGTCCACCCATTCTCAAAATAGGTCTCGATGGTGTCCAGCGCGCCCTGAACCGTATCCAACCCGGTCAGGCGGCTCACCCGTTGCTGATTTACCATTTCAGGATCCGCCGCCGGTCAGACCTGACCCGATGTGATGGATGAAACCACCTGCGCCGCCACTTCCCTGGCCCGGTCCGCCGCCGCCTGTGGATTGCCCAAAGGGTGCGGGATGGTCACCAACGGCAACTCGTCCAGGTGGTTGGCTCTGGCTATCGAGGTAGCCAGCCGCACGAAGTTGGTCGTCGCCACCACCGCCGCCGGCTTGCCGTGGTCCTCAAAGTTCACCGCGTCGAGCATACTGCCCGACGTGCATGACCCTCAAAGCGCCACGCCGGCGATCAGGAAATCGGCCTCCTCACCCATCCGGTCAATCAGATCAGATTCCGCCGGCCGCGTTGACGTGAACTTGGTGCGCAGCACCACCTTGGCCACGCCGTAATCCCGCTCCAGCGTCTCGGCCAGGCTGTTGAAAAAGTAGCTGGAGGTGTCGTTCCCGTTGTCCAGTAGCCCCGCCACTTTGCCCGCGACGGAATCCAATCGTGGGGTCAACTGCCGTTCGACCTGGTGTACAAACCCCGTTGGGTCCAAATAGGTAACTCGCCCCACTTCCGAAACCGACGCTATCTGCGTAGTCATCTCGCAACCCCTTTCGTGTTTTGGGCATCATACCACGCTGCACAAAGCGCGCCGTTCTGGACATTTCGGCCCGCACGGTACAGAATGACGCCATGACTCAATGATGAATAACGTGAATCGGAGACCGCCGCATGTTAACCAGCGCCACATCCGCCAACCTCAGCCCGTTGCTCTTCCTGGAGCGCAGCGCGTCCGTCTATCCGGATAAGGCCGCCTGCATCTACAACGGCGGCGTAACCACCTACTCGCAGTTTTACGACCGGGTGCGTCGCCACGCCGCCGCCCTGCAAAGCGTCGGCGTCCAGGCCGGCGACCGCGTCGCCTACCTGCTGCCCAACCTGCCTTCCATGCTTGAGGCCAATTTCGCCCCCATGGGCATCGGCGCGGTGCTGGTGGCGCTCAATATCCGCCTGTCTCCCCGGGAGATCGCCTACATCCTCAACCACTCCGGCGCGAAAGTCCTGGTGTTCGATTCCGAACTGGCCGATACGGTACGTCAACTGCGCTCCGACTGCCCCGGCGTGGAGACCTACGTGCAGGTGCGCGACACCGTTCCCCTGGCCACCGACATCCCCAGTCTGGAGTACGAGGAATGGCTGGCCGGCGTGGAGCCCCTGGACGAACTGCCCGGGGCGGCGTCGGAGACCGACACCCTGACCATCAACTACACCTCCGGCACCACGGGTATGCCCAAGGGCGTGGAATATACCCCCAGGGGCGCATACCTGAACGCGCTGGGCGAGGCCATGGAAATGGGCATGAACTGGCGCAGCGTCTATCTGTGGACGTTACCCATGTTCCACGCCAACGGTTGGTGCTTCCCGTGGGCCGTAACCGCCGTGGGCGGCACTCACGTTTGCCTCCGTCGTGTGGACCCGGCCGAGGTGTACCGCTTGATCCGCGAAGAGGCGGTCTCCCATCTGTGCGCCGCGCCCACCGTACTGACCGGTCTTTACGCCGCGCCTGAAGCAGCAACCGCGGACCTGTCCGGCCTGACCATCATGACCGCCGGCGCACCGCCGGCTCCGCAAGTGATACGCACCATCGAAGGCATGGGAGCGCAGATCATCCACGTGTATGGTCTCACTGAAACCTACGGGCCCTGCACGGTAGCCGCTGCCCAGCCCGACTGGGATTCGCTGCCGTCCGACGAACTGGCACGGGTGAAGGCGCGGCAGGGAGTACCGTTCATGGTGTACGGGACGGGCTTGCGCGTGGTGGACGAGAACATGACCGACGTACCCAAAGATGTTGAGACTATGGGCGAAGTGGTGATGCAGGGCGACGCGGTGATGAAGGGCTACTACAACGACCCCGAAGCCACCGCCGAGGCTTTCCGCGGCGGCTGGTTCCACTCCGGCGACTTGGCCGTCTGGCATCCCGACGGCTACATCGAGCTGCAGGACCGCTCCAAGGACATTATCATCTCCGGCGGCGAGAACATCTCCAGCCAGGAGGTAGAGAAAGTCATCATGGAACATCCCGCCGTGCTGGAGGTTTGCGTGGTGGGCGTGCCTGATGACAGGTGGGGCGAAGTGCCCAAGGCGTTCGTGGTGCCCCGGGACGGCGGCGCAGTGAGCGCCGAAGAGATTATCAACTTCACCCGCGACCGCATTGCCCATTTCAAGGCGCCCAAGAGCGTGGAGTTCGGCGAATTGCCCAAAACCGCGACGGGCAAAATCCAGAAATACATCCTGCGCGACAAAGAATGGGAAGGACAGGAGCGTCGCATACAGGGTTCGCAGGTATAACATCGGTTGACGGCAACGACTGGATTCCCGCTTTCGCGGGAATGACGAAGTCAGTATCGCGAAAGGAGAACAGGTATGGAATTTGGATTGTTCCTCGAATTTCCGCGCCCAATCGATGGCGACCACCACGACGCTTTTACACAGTCGTTCCGCCTGGTCCAAGAAGCCGAAGACCTTGGCGTTGCCTCCTGCTGGCTGGCCGAGTACCACTTCAACATGGAGCGGGTGCTGGCGTCTCCGGTGATGATCGCAACCGCCATCGCCGCCAAGACCCACACCATGCGGATCGGCACCGCCGTGTACTGCTTGCCGCTGGGCCATCCCATCCGCGTTGCCGAGGAAATGGCAACGCTGGACCACATCAGTGACGGGCGCGTGGAACTGGGCGTGGGTCGGGGAACTTTCCCGAACGTCCACGAGGGCTTTAACGTTACCTTCGAGGAGAGCCGCAGCCGTTTCGACGAGTTCCTGGAGGTCGTCAAAACGGCCTGGACTGAGGAAACTTTTTCGTTCCATGGAGAGCACTACTCCTGCGATGAGTTGACCGTGACGCCACGCCCCTATCAGAATCCCCATCCGCCCATCACAGTCGGCGTGACTTCGGCGGAGAGCTTCCCGATCATCGGCGCAATGGGCTACCCGCTGATCGTGAACCCGTCCCGGGTATTTACGCTGGAACAACTCAAAGGGCCGATGGAAGAGTACCGCGCGGCGTGGAAAGCGGCCGGCCATCCCGGAGATGGCAAGGTCGGACTGCGGGTGCCCATCTACGTCAACGAGGACGCCGAGGCCGCGTACCGCAATCCCATGGATTCGGCGATGAACTCCATAACCCGGTTGGGCGAGCGGGTCGGTTCCTACGCCGGGCGCGCCGGCACGACGGGTGATTGGGGCGAGCAGAGCCGCATCATCCTGGGCATGGACTACGATGACTGGCTGCGAGACAAGGTGGTGTACGGCACCCCGGATACGGTTACCGAGCGCCTGACCGAACTGGAAGAGAACCTGGGACTGGACCAACTGATCTACGAAATCAACTACGGCAACCTGATGCCAGACGAGATGCAAACGGCGTCGCTGCGATTGTTCAACAAGAAGGTGCTGCCCAAGCTGACCTAGCGGGAACCAAGCGGGGCAGAGGTTTTCGCGGTCCTACCTGCGGAAGGCGTCTCTTGGAAGGCCGGATTGTCGGATGATCGAGCTCAGCGTACCCGGCTTGACATCCTCGCCGAGTTGGCTGAACGCTAAGGTTACCGACCATCGTTTACCGCTGTGGTGGCATTCATAGACGCGATGTGAACCTTTGCCATAACGCTCGAAATAGAACCCGTTCTCATCCAGTATTCTGATTACCTGTCGATACGTCATGCGGTGGGAGTTACCACAAACCTGGCACGCGCCAGCCCGCCCCGATCCGAAGTGAGTCTCAACGCAGTCAACACCTGCGAAGCTTTGGACTCCAGCGACAGGCGCAATCGCAGGCTGAGCGGAGCCTTGCGATTCAGAAACGCTTGCCGTTCACTTGCCGGCAGGTCGGCAACGTATTCGAGGTAAGTGTCCACCGCATCGGCCAGCTCCCGGCGCACCTCATCCAGGGTCTCTCCTTGTGCCGGAAGGTCGTAGTCGACGCAGATGGCTTCCCAATCGCCGGGCCTGCCCCAGGCGTAGCAGGTCAACTTGCGCATAACGTTCCTCCTGACGTGCCTTGTGTCAGCTCCTGCCTAGTCCCACATTTGGGTGTTCGTAAATGATTCGCTAATGTCTCAACTCGTCGTAAATCCTATTGGCCATGAGTGAGAGTATTGTTGATTCTATGGATCAATCAGCACGCCCGGGTTCAGGATGCCGTTGGGGTCGAGGGTTTGCTTGACGGAGCGGAGGGCTTCCGCGAAGGGGTCGGGGCGCTGTTCGTCGTACCAGGGGCGGTGGGCGCGACCAACGGCGTGGTGGTGGGTGATGGTGCCACCGGCGGCCATCACCGCGTCGGAGGCGGCTTGCTTGATTTCGGCGTGAGCCTCCAGTTCGCCACCGATTTGGCCCAAACCCTCAAAGGTGTAGTAGGGGGCCGGGCCGTCGGGATAGACATGGGTGAATCGGCAGGATACGCGACCACCGCCGCAGGTGCGTTGCAAGGCGTCCTGCAAGGCGGATCGGACCATCTCGTCCATGGCCGGCCAGCGTTCCCAGGTGATTGATGTTTCGAGGGTTTCGGCGACGATGCCGAAGCCGATGGTGGCGTTGCGCTCGTAAGGGGCGTTGATGAATGAGTTGCGCCAACTGCCGACCGCGCCCTGGCGTCCGGCAGTGGAGTCGGAACGTTCGGCGGCGTCGGCGATGACGATAGAATCCTCGTCGATGGAGCCACCGGCGTCGCGGGCGATGGCGACGGCCTGGCGGATGTTCTCGCCCTGGGGCAGTTCGGCGGACTCGAAGCCGATGATGAGCAACGCTTGCTGTCCATCCAGGCCGGCGAAGTCCTGGGCTTCGCCGGGGTCGAGCATACGGAGGTTGGCGGGCCACTGCTTGGCCTGGGCGATGAGACGGGCGCCTTCGGACGCGGCGGCCATACCGTCGAACACGACGCCGGCGGAGGCGCGGAACCGGGGCCGAGCCTGGATACGCATCCAAGCCTCGGTGATGACGCCGAGAATGCCCTCGCTGCCGATGACCATGCGGTCTGGGGACGGGCCGGCGCCGCTGCCGGGGAGACGGCGGGACTCCCAAACGCCCGAGGGGGTGACCATGCGGACGGACTCAACGAAGTCGTCGATGTGGGTGTGGTTGGTGGCGTAGTGGCCGCCGCTGCGAGTGGCGATCCAGCCGCCCAGGGTGGAGAACTCGAAGCTCTGCGGGAAGTGGCGCAGAGTGTAACCGTGGGGGCGCAACTGCGCCTCCAACGCCGGCCCCAGCACGCCGGCCTGGATGCGGGCGGCGCGGGAGGTGTCGTCAATCTCCAGCACCTGGTCGATCCGGGTGAGGTCGATGGTCACTACGGCGTCGGCGTCGGGAGGTTCCACGCCGGCGACGACGGTGCTGCCGCCACCGTAGGGGATGGCGACGATGTTGGAGTTGGAGCACCAGTCCAGGACGGTGGTCAACTCGGACTCGTTGCGGGGGTAGGCGATCACGTCCGGCGGGTTGGGGAACCGGCAGTTGAAGGCCCGGATGCGGTCACGGAAACTGCGGCCATAGGTATGGGCGGCGCGGTCGTGGTCGTCGGTGGAGCAGAACTCGGCGACGAGGGGATGGGGCAGGATGCGCGGCGGACGCAGGTTCAGATCGGCGTCGGTGGGCGGTCTGGGCGAGTCCAGGTTGACGCCGTAGCGTTGGTGGATTCGCTGGGCCATGGCGGCGTAATCCGCCGACGTTGGCTCCCGATCCTCGTTGCCCCAGGCCCAGAAACTGCGACGGGTCATGCTATCCCTCCGTATGGGCATGGCGGTGCGGGCATAGCAATGGTCGGGGTGAGTGGATTCGAACCACCGACCTCCACGTCCCGAACGTGGCGCGCTAGCCACTGCGCTACACCCCGACTATATTTGGATTATAGCATACAGGATTGGCGAGTCGCGGTTCGACTCGCCGATGGCGTATGGCTGGCCAACCGGGCCGCAAAAGCATAGGCCCGGTCATCGTCACCCCGGTCCGCCAAATGCGGATCGCCGGGGACGAAGTTTAGTCAATGTCGGATGCGTTCCGGGTGGTGGGCTGGATTCACGGGCGTTGGCTCCTTGATCAGGGTACTTTTACATCGATGGACAGGATAGACAGGATTTGCTGATTTTTGGTATCTGCCAGAGGTGATGTTTCCGGTGGTCGTTGTCAGCCCCACGGCCGGGGGGTTACGCATGGGTTTTTGCTCACTCAAGGTTTGGCGGACGGCGCACGGGACGGGAGGAGTCTCCATGTCCCGATCCTCTCCGGGATTAAAGGGAGAGGCGAGCGCGTCGGCCGCCCAGCGTGTGAGCAGGCGCTGGCCCCGTTGCAACCACGCCGGTTAGGTATTGACCGGACGCTGGTCCTGGCGGGAGCGGGTATGCGATTTTGGTTCTGACGGGTTGGCCGTGTACGACCGGGTTGGGTTATCACCTCTGGCAGACGGTGGACATGATTGGTGTTTGGTGTGCACCATACTATGATGGAACATGGGTGCGGCATAGGTCAATGGGGCGGTGTCATCCGTTGAGTGTTTTGACCGGGTTGGCGGGGCGATGCTAGAATCGTGATGTTACAAATTACATTTGGTGATAAATGCGCTGTGCGGCGAGGGATGAAAGTCCGAGCGATTATCGGACGGACGGGTAATATATCGAAGCGCGAGGAGGTGTTGGATGTCCGGACATTCCAAGTGGTCAACAATCAAGCGGGCGAAAGGCGCGGCGGACGCCAAGCGGGGCGCGCTGTTCACCAAGCTGGCGCGCAACATCTCGCTGGCGGCCAAGGAGGGCGGCAGCGGCGACCCCGACATGAACTTCCGGCTTAGGATCGCAATTGATCAGGCCAGATCCAATAATATGCCGCAGGACAGTATCTTGCGGGCCGTGCGCCGGGGGACCGGCGAAGGCGGCGAGGGGATGGTGGACCTGTCGGAGGTGACCTACGAAGGCTACGGGCCCAGCGGCGGGGCCATCCTAGTGCAGGCGCTGACGGATAACCGGAATCGTACGGCGTCTGAGGTCCGGTCGGCGTTCAACAAGGGCGGCGGCAACCTGGGCGATTCGGGATGCGTGGCGTGGAACTTCGACAGCCGCGGCGTCATCACCATGGAAATCGAGGATGAAGGAACTGCCGAGGAGTTGAGCCTGGTGGCGATTGACGCCGAAGCGGAGGACGTCAAATTCGAGGACGGTATCCTGGAAATCTACACCGCGCCGGAAAATCTGCTGACGGTGAAGACGGCGCTGGAAAGCGAAGGCGCGGAGCCGGCGTCGGCGGATATTTCCCTGGTTCCCAAGACAGTGATTCCGCTGGAGAACAAGGCGGCAGAACAGACGCTGCGCCTGCTGGACCTGCTGGAGGATCTGGACGACGTGCAGAAGGCGTACACCAATGCGGACTTTCCGGCGGAAGTGCTGGAACAGTACGGTTCCGCCTGATGCGTGTGCTAGCGATTGATCCGGGCACCCTGCGGATGGGATATGGCGTGGTGGACGCCGAGCCCATGCCGCGGGCGGATGACTACGGGGTAGTCGCGCTGCCGGCGTCGATGCCCATTGAAAAGCGGCTGTATCAACTGCACACCCACATCCTGAACATGATCCACGTGTTCCATCCGGACGCGATTGCGGTGGAGGACCCCTTCGTGGGCCGGGGTGAGCGGGCCTTCGCCAAGTCGGCGCTGGCGATTGGGCAGGCGCAGGCGGTGGTGCTGATCGGAGCGGCCAGCCAAGGGGTTCCGGTGCATCGATACGCGCCGGCGCGGGTGAAACGGGCGGTAACCGACTACGGCGGCGCCACCAAAGAGCAGGTGCAGCAGATGACGGTATCGACGCTGGGGCTACGGGAGATGCCGGAATCTGACGCGGCGGACGCATTGGCGGTGGGGCTGTGCCACATCCAGGAAATGACCGACGACGATCTGGCGGCGCGCGAGATAAAACCGGGCGAGGTGTTTTAGGGAGTGCTGGCAGTTACCCGTAGAACAATGGATTCCCGCTTTCGCGGGAATGACGGCATTGTAAACAGGGCATAGTCAATGCTGGTAGGGGTGCATGGCGCGCTGGAAGCGGTGGGCACGGACTGGGTGAACGTGCAGGTCGGCGGGATCGTGCTACAGGTGTTCGTGCCGGCGTCGTCGGTGGCGGGGCTGGGCAGCGTGGGGGATCCGGTACGGTTGCATACGGTTTTGCGGATCCAGAACGAGCAGCCGGTGTTGTATGGGTTCCCCGACGCCGGTTCGGTGGAGCTTTTTGGCGCGTTGAACGGGGTGAACGGCGTGGGGCCGCGCTCGGCGATGGCGATTCTATCGGAGCTGGGCGAGGACGGATTCCGGCAGGCGGTGGCGTCAGAGGACGTGGTGGCTTTGGCGCGGGCGCAGGGGGTGGGCCGTCGGATCGCGCAACGGGTGGTGCTGGAACTGCGGGGCAAGCTGCCGGATGCGGACGGGGCGACGCCGAGCGGCGTAATCTCCGGCGGAACGGATGCGGAGGCCGTGGAGGCCCTGACGGCTTTGGGGATGCCGCTGGCAGACGCACGGCAGGCGGTGGCGGCGTTGGAGTTGCCATCGGACGCTTCAGTGGAGGACAAGATCCGGCAGGCGCTGGTGGGTATGGGCGGTGGATGAGGCGGATGTCTTATAATGTGCGTCGCCGGTGCATCGGGTTCGAACCTATCCCGGCAAAAGCGACCAGGTGGTGTTGCCATGACTACTGCAAAAAGGCGCCCGCTGTCCACAGCGCCCAATGTGTTCGACGGCATCTATTACCCGGATGAGGACGGACTTCCCTTGCCGGACGGATTTGAACAGGAACCTCACTTCTGGCAGGTTACGCCCGTGCTGCGGGCCTATTTGGAACAGTATCACGACGTAATCGTAAGCGGGAATACGTTCCTGTATTACGAGCTGGGAAATCCGCGCGCGGTGGTGTCGCCGGACTGCTATGTGACGTTCGGCGTGGGTCGAGACGCGGTACTTCCGCACAACTCATACTTCACGTGGCACTTGGAGCGAGTCCCCGACTTCGTGTTGGAGATCGGGTCGGAGAGCACGGCACGCCGCGACATGGTGGGGAAGAGAGAGTTGTACACATCGCTGGGCATCGGGGAATACTGGCGATATGACCCCACGCCGGACAACCGGCACTACGGCGAGCCCCTGGTGGGTGAACGACTGGAAAACGGAGTGTACCTGCGGTTGGAAGTGGCGCGCGGACCGGACGGGATGGTGCGGGGCCACAGCCCGGCGTTGGGGCTCGATTTGTGTTGGGATGACGGCAGGCTTCGGTTTTACGATCCGCCGAGGGATGTGTGGGTTCCGGATTACCTTGAACTTCGGGAGGCTCAACGGGCAGCGGAAAAGGCTCACCAAGCGGCGGAAGAACGTTTGGCAGTCGAGCGGGCGGCGCGCATGGCGGCGGAAGCGCGCATGGCGGAAATGGAAGCCGAGTTGCGACGACTGCGGGGCGAAGCATAGACCGGAGGAATCATGCCGGATTTTCAGCTAGTGGCCGACTTTGGGATGATGGGCGACCAGGAGCCGGCGGTGTCGCGGCTGTCGGCCGGGGTGATGGAAGGACAGCGTTACCAGACGCTGCTGGGGGTTACCGGGAGCGGCAAGACCTTCACTATGGCGAACATCGTGCAGGAAACGCAGAAGCCGACCATCGTCATCGCCCACAACAAGACTCTGGCGGCACAGTTGGCGACGGAGTTCAAGGAGTTCTTCCCGCACAACGCCGTTGAGTATTTCGTTTCCTACTACGACTACTACCAGCCTGAGGCGTACATTCCGCGCACGGACACTTACATCGAGAAGGACAGCAGCGTCAACGAGGAATTGGACAAGCTGCGGCTGGCGTCCACCACATCGCTGCTGACGCGGCGGGACACGCTGATCGTGGCGTCGGTGTCGTGCATCTACGGCCTGGGCGACCCGTCGGATTACTTTGAGATGGTGGCGCGGATCGAGGTTGGAGAGGAATACAACCGGCGGGCACTGCTGCGCCAACTCATCGACATGCAGTACGAGCGAAACGACACCGACCTGGCGCGGGGTCGTTTCACAGTGCGGGGCGACACGTTGGAGATAGTGCCGGCGTATGAGGAATTTGCGGTACGGGTGCAGTTTTTCGGCGACGAGGTGGAGCGCATCCTGACGCTGGACACGCTGACCGGTGAGGTGCTGAACGAGCGGCAGGAATTTTCGGTGTATCCGGCCAAGCACTTCGTTACCAGCCGGGAGAAGCTGGACGCGGCGCTGGTGGACATCGAAGTAGAGATGAACGAGCGGGTGGATGAGCTGAAGATTCAGGGCAAGCTGCTGGAGGCGCAGCGGCTGGAACAGCGGACGCGGTACGACATGGAGATGCTGGACGAAACCGGGTTCTGCGCCGGGGTCGAGAACTACGCACGGCACCTGTCGCGGCGGCCGGCGGGGAGCGCGCCGTGGACGTTGCTGGACTATTTCCCTGATGACTTTTTGATGTTCGTTGACGAGTCGCACATGACGCTGCCGCAGGTGCGGGGAATGTACAACGGCGACATTTCACGCAAGACGACGCTGGTGGAGTACGGGTTCCGGCTGCCGTCGGCGCTGGACAACCGGCCGCTGCACTTCAAGGAATTTGAGGATCACATCAACCAGGTAGTGTACGTGTCGGCGACGCCGGGGCCGCTGGAGCTGGAGAAAACCAACGCCATCGTGGAGCAGGTGATCCGGCCGACGGGGTTGCTGGACCCGACCATTGAGGTGAAACCCACCACGGGTCAGATTGACGACCTGCTGCACGAAATCCGGCAGCGGGTGGACAAGCAGGAGCGGGTGCTGGTGACGACGCTGACCAAGCGGATGGCGGAGGAACTTGCGGACTACCTGTCGGAGACGGGGATACGGAACCACTACCTGCACTCGGACATTGAGACGCTGAACCGGGTGGAGATACTGCGGGACCTGCGGCTGGGCGTGTACGACGTGGTGGTTGGAATCAACCTGCTGCGGGAGGGGCTGGACCTGCCGGAGGTAAGCCTGGTGGCGATCCTGGACGCGGACAAGGAAGGTTATTTGCGCTCGACCACGTCGCTGATCCAGACGATTGGCAGGGCGGCGCGGCACGCCTCGGGGCACGTGATCATGTATGCGGACCGGGTGACGGACTCGATGCAAAACTCGATTGACGAGACGTACCGCCGTCGGGGCATCCAGGACGCGCACAACCAACGGCACGGCATCGAGCCGCAGTCGATTCACAAGGCGGTGCGGGACATCACCGAAGGGCTGCGCGGGGTCGCCGAGCAGAAGGCGTCGTACCAGGTGGCGCGGGAGGAAATGACGCGGGATGATATGTACCGGGTGGTGAAGGATTTGGAGTTCCAGATGAAGGAGGCGGCGCGGTCGCTGGAGTTTGAGAAGGCGGCGCACCTGCGGGACGAGATGCTGGAACTGAAGAAGATTATCGTTACAGAAGAGAAGATGATGGCGGTGGGGTAGGGGCTCGCCGTTTGCGGCATAATACGCAGACCTTATCTTAGGCCCCGGGACGCCGGCCAACGAATCCCGCTGGATTGTAACCTACCGGTCGCTCCGCCATTTCCGCGCCGAGAACCCGCTGCTCATTTTTCAGCCCGCCGGTCCTAAATTTCGCTTACGTAATCGGCTTCATCAAAAAAGAACGTGAGCAAGGGCACTACAACCTCGGCGCCAGCGTCACCATTGCCCAGAAACGGGTTATTTCCTGGATTGACTCTTCGGAACAGACCATCATCGAATTCAACCCCGCACCGCCGCAGGAGCGCGCCATGGTGGCAATCGCAACCCTCGCCGGCCAGCGCTGAACCAGCCTCACCGTTGTACAAGGGACATTAGCGCCGCCAACTCCGCCTCCCCAACCCCTTTCGCCCGCGCCAGCGGTATGGACGCCAGCGTCAGCTCCCGGTATAGCGCAACCAACTCCGGCGCGTGCTCAGACAGCAGCGCCAGGTGCGCCGCGATGGTATCGGCGTCGCCGCGCACCGCCGGGCCGGTTACGGCGTTGACCGGGCCGGCGGCGGCGATGGCCTCGATGGTGGCGCGGGTTAATGGTGTGATGGCCCGCACTCCGTCCTCTTCAGTGAATCCCATCCGTGTCCACAGGCCGATGGCGACGTCCAGCAGGGCGCCCACGTACCCGCAGGCCAGCACCGCGCTGGCGTGGTACAGCGGACGCAGTTCGTCGGGGATGGTGATAGCCCGCCCGTCCAGCCGTTCGGCCAGGGACGGCAGATAGTCCTCCAGCCAGCCCGTGGCGGACACCGCGAAGGTCACGCCGGACAACCGACGGGCCGCCTCGGCGGGATCGCTCAGCGCCGCGAAAGTCTGGAACGGGTGCATTGCACCAACGGCTGCGCCGGCTCCGGACGCGGCGTCCAGCAGCTCGATGGACGCCGCGCCGCAGCAATGGGCAACGCCCTGGCCGGCGCGCCAATTCACTGACGCCGCCACATCCGCGATGGCCCCGTCAGGCGTGGTGATGAACACCAGGTCGCAAGCGTCCGCCACGTCCTGCGCGGTATCCAGGGCAAGGCACCCATCAATCCGTTCCGCCACCCATTCCGCGCTGGCCCGCGTGCGGCTGGATACCGCAACCACGTTGCAGCCCACGCCGTCCAGTGCCAGCGCCAGCCCGCGCCCCAGCGTACCGGCGCCCACGAAGCCAATGCGGACGTTATCGGGCGTTGCCATGATTCAACTCTCCAACCGCCGGAATGCCGGCCAATCCCGTTGCCGACCGCACCGCGTCGATCACCGCCAGCGCCACGACATGCGTCGCCGCCGCGGTGATGGCAGTCAGGTTCGCCGGCTCCGGGTTATGTCCGGTCGCTACGCAGAACAGGGTGTCCCCGTCGCTCGTGGTGTGGCACGGGCGGATGGTCAGCGCGAGCCCGTCGTGGGCCGATGACGCGACGAAGTTGGCCTGCGCCTTGTCCAGACCGGCGTCGGTGGCGACGACGCCGATGGTAGTGTTGGTCATCGACGTTTCGCTGGGCGGGTATTCGCCGTTGAGGATAACCGCGATAGGGTCGGCCATTGTCCCATCATCGCGCAGCGGGCCGGCGATCAGGCTGCCGTCGCGGTGGTCGTGGATGCCGCCCCAGGCGTTCACCGCAACGACCGCGCCCACCGAGATGCCGCTGGGCAACACGCAACAGGCCGACCCGATGCCTCCCTTCACCGCGCCGGACGGCCCCAGCGCCTTGGCAACCGTAGCGCCGGTTCCCGCGCCCACCGAGCCGCCAGGTATGGGCGAATAATCATTCGCCCCCGCGCAAGCCGCATATCCCGCCTCCGCGTCGGGTCGCACGTCGGCCCGGCCCACGCCCAGGTCGTAGAGAATCGCCGCGGGAACGATGGGTACGCAGCCGTGCGGCGTTTCAAACCCGATGCCCCGTTCCTCCAGCCATCGCTGCACGCCGCCGGCCGCCGCCAACCCGAACGCACTGCCTCCGCTCAGCAGGATGGCGTGAACCCGGTCCACCCGCCGCATGGGGTTCAGCAGGTCGGTTTCCCGGGTGCCCGGAGACCCGCCCCGCACTGCCACGCCTCCGACGGCAGTATCCCCGCACAGCACGACGGTGCAGCCGGTAGCGGCGTCGGCATCCGTCCAATGGCCGGCTGCGATGCCTGGGACGGCGGTGATGGTTCCGGCGGGACGGAAATGCCTCATTGGCGGGCTAGCTACGGCTACGGGTTCCGCAAGCGCCGGTTTTCCGCTTCCAACTGCCGGATGCGTTCTTCTGCGTCGCGGCGGGCATCGTCGGTCTCATCATAGGTAAGCAGGTACTCACCAGACGCCGGGTAGTAAAAGCGCACTTCCCCATATTCCCAGCACACGTCCAGGTTCAGAACCTCGCTGTGTCCCCAATACCTCTGGTCGTCCACCCGGTGAATCTCAACGGGCCGGTACTCCGTGCCAACCAGCACGTCCCCGGCCAACGGCTGCTGATACCATTGGCCACCCGATCCGTCGAATCGCCAATATTCCCGCACGCCGAAGTTGGCGTAGTCAATCCGCTTACCCCTTTCGTCATTGCGGGCCGTGTTGGGCGACGCCAGCTCCAGCGCGAAATCGGGAGCCTTGCCGTGTTCGTCGATGGAGTAGCCCATCTCCGCAACTACCAACGCCCGGTCAACGTTAAAGGCGATCAGCAGGTCGGGAACCCGTATCACCTCGCGTCGGGTGTGGATGTTCCAGCCGATGGGAACCTCGCCAATGACCACGGTGGTATCGGGGTTGCCCAAATGCCGGCGCAGCGCTGCCTGGTGGCCTTGGTCATCGAGGTGAAGGGCGTTCTGCATATCGTCCCTGGGCGGAAACTCCGGGAACTGCCCGCCGGGCGCTTCGGGAGCATATACGGACGCAGGCTTGATGGGCTTGGTAGTCACGGCACGCCTCACAGGATGGGTGGCGTCCGTATTATACGCCGGGCAGCGCGCGAATCCAAAAGGCCCCGCTACTCACCAGACTCTACGGAGGCCAGCAACTCCTCCGCCCGCTCCAACAGTATGTCCCTGCGTTCCGGGCTGATTCCCTGGTTTTCCAGATACATCCGGAGGGCCGTCAACGGTTGCAGGTCGCCCGGTTCCGTGTCCAGGCGTCGCCGCGTTTCGTCGGTCAGGTCGCGGGCGATGCTGGCGACGTAGTGGGCCGGCGAGAGCGCGGCCCGCAGGTCGGCGTCCCGAACCCGGCCCGACTGCTCGCCGGACAGTCGCAGGCGGAGGCGCACGATGGAACCGGCCACCGGGCGCTGTTCGATGGCGCGCGCCACAAAATCCGTCGGGTTGCCCTCGTTCTCCGGCACGTTGGCGTCCACGGTTACGAACGGACGGGCGGCGATGCGCTCGAAACGAAAGTCGGTGAGGCGACGGCCCTGGGGCGCGGCTGGGTCAATGTCTATGATGCAGAAACCCTTTTCGTCCGCTTCCTCGGAGAAGTCAACCCGTTGCAGGCTGCCGGAGTACGCCACCGCCGGCCCGATGCCGGCCGACCCGTCCGTTGGCGGCGGACGCAGGACTTGGTGCTTGTGGATGTGACCCAACGCCACGTACTCTAGCTGTGGCTGCTGCACCGCGCTCACGTTCAGCACGTGGTCGTTGCCCAGCATCATGGAGCGCTCGGTGCCCACCGTGGCGCCGTTGACCGTCACGTGGCCGGCCATGATCGCCGGAATGTCGGAGTCCAACGCCTGGGCGCGCCCCGCGATGGCTGCGGTCATGCGCCGCTCGATTTCCTGCCGGATCTGCTCAATAGTCAGCCCGCGCGACTCGTCCCGCGCCAGCATCGCGCCTCGGGACGGCCAGGGAACCGACAGGATTTGCAGCGGGCCGGCCGGCGTGGGCACGGTCTGGTTGTTCAGACTCGCCCCGACGTACACGTTGGGCACGTCCAGCGTGGAGAAGATCTCGACGGCGTGAGCGCGTCCGGACGCCGCCGGCAGGTCGTGGTTGCCCACCAGCAGGAACGCGGGGATGCCAGCGGCGGACAGGCGGCGCAGCCGGCGGGCGAACTCCCGCTGGTGCGTCTGCGAAGGATCGCGCCCCTTGTAGGCGTCTCCGGCCAGCAGCACCAGGTCCACGGAGTTGGCCAGGGCGTATTCCACCAACTCGTCCAGCGCCTCCAGGAAATCCGTGAGCCTTGTGGACAGGCCGGTGTTGGGGTCGGTGCGTCCGTAGTTTTCGACGCCGATGTGCAGGTCGGAGAAGTGCAGGATTCGCATGGCGGGGCTAACTATACACATCCCGACCCGGTTACGCGAATTGCCGGGGGCGACCCACCGTCAGTCGGGCCAGCCCGCACTGGTATTTTCGATGCCGGCAGTTTCCCAAACATAGCCAGAGGAACATCGGCCGTCCCCGCTGGGTAAAACGCCAGGACCACCTGACCCACTGAGCACCAGATCATCCCCGACCCTAGCAATAACGCGCCCCCCGCCATTGCGAATTTGAACTTCCCCACGCTCAATGTGAGGAGTGAAGCCAGGTGGCCACACGACAACACTATACGGGCGCGGCACCGTCTCATCCTGCAGGCCCAGGCAATCTCCGTCCAAAACCAGCCGGCCTATGGTTTCCGCATCCAAATGTGCAACCGCCCCAGGCAGAGTCCTCTGCCTGGGGAAATAAATAGTGGAATCCGGCGGTGAAATTTCCAGCGGTTCGTCAGGACCCAAGGCACTGACCTCATCTCCCACTATCCAGTAAGGACCAAAACATTCTGCCGGTAGTTCTTTGGCCAAAGTCGCAGTGTCAGGAGCTTCATCCCGGACCGTAGCGGCTCGAGTGGGCAGCGCAGGCCACCAAGCCGGCCGAGGGTCTCTGCTCCAATCACCGCTGATGCGAACATCGTCTCCAACCCGCGCGGCGACCAAGCCATCGGAGTCGATAATTTGGGACGGGGCAGTATCAAGGTTCAGTCGAAACTTTGCCGGCCAGACAATCAAGACCCCATCCGGCGTGGAGTCCCTATAAGTAGGATCCACGTATGACAGCCGCAAACAGCCATCGACCAGCATCAGCTCCCCAAAAATGTAATCGGTTCCCCAATTGGTAAGCGGAAACTGTTGGTGCTGCGGGAAGTGAATTTGCGGTTTCGCGCCACCGCCACAAGCGACCAGAGCCACCAGTCCGGCAGCACAGACAGCAACAATCAGGCAATGGCGCAACACCGTTTCGTCCTCGAGACCTCAGCCGAAAGCAGGAGATTACTCCGTCAGCACTGTGATGCTAAGGGCGTCAATGTAATTGAT
Source organism: Chloroflexota bacterium (assembly GCA_009840165.1). Classification (GTDB taxonomy): domain Bacteria; phylum Chloroflexota; class Dehalococcoidia; order Lucifugimonadales; family UBA3495; genus Bin87. Next base: position 4,210 of record VXOG01000011.1, on the reverse strand, counting down.
CGCCATGTAGAAGGCGTCATCGCCCAAAGATCTGGAATGAGTTCCGTAAGCGGTGTATTTCGAGAACCAAGGACCGCCACTGTCTCCACCCTCAGAAAGATTGACGCCATCGTTATGGACTCTGATCCAAGTGGCTTTCCATTGGCAGTTTCCAGGGTCATCGCAATCGAACCGTCCATTATCCTCAAATTGGAAACTCTTGTCCACGATGTTGCCGCACGTGTAGCCGGTAACTTTGCCGTATTTGCAAACGTAATTACCTACGGCTTGACTGCTTCGAGACTTGGTCGAGGTTATCGAGCGTGTGCCCGATCCAACCTTGATTTTGTTCTTTACCGTGTAATCTCGTACCGTATGCCATTGTACATCGTGAGACTTTTGGAAGGTCCCGTCCTCGTAAGGAACCCAGTACCCATCGTAATGTTGCGTGTCATAACAGTGGCCCGCAGTGGTGATTCCCTTAGTCCCAGACGCATTCTCCACTGCGAAACCGCTGGTGCACCTAGTGAGCGCCAGACCACCGTAGATGTCAGTATCCAGCGTGCTAAACTGCTCCACTTCCAGAACGACAACCGTAGCCGGCAGTTCCATGTTCGCTTTCCCCAGCGAATCGTCCAAACTTGCTTTGTCTAAAACGTAGAGCTCCACGGGGATAGGTTTCTATGACTAGACAGCCAACAAGATACCAGGCGACCTGCTCCCCGTGTTGCATGCTACTCTCGCTTGACGCTCCCGATCTGCATTGCCTAGTATGAGTGAGACCACGTGGCAGAGCAGTATGCGCCTAGCCTTGCAGTCTGGGAGACGCCGGTGCAATTCCGGTCGGGGTCTCACGCGCCATCGTACACCCACACGGGCAAATTGTGCCAGTCATCCTACTATTTGTTTGCCGCGTATCCGATGCCAGGTAGCCGCGATTGCATACACGCTGCCCAGCATCACGACCAGATACAGGGCGAGTGAACCAACAACGGAACCCGCTACCACCGGTGCCAATACCCAATCAGGCCAATCCTTCGGGGGCGCCGCCGGGACGCCCAAAGTGGCGGGAACGTCGCCCATCCACCACGGGAAACCGTCGCCGTACCACCAACCAAAGGACACATCCACGGCCCCGAGGGGGACGGCGAAACTGGCCGCAAGCACCCACGTCTCAATAGTCTTGGCCGCCGTCTGTTTGAAGCCCACGAGGACAACGCCACCCACGATGCCAAGCGCCCCGGCCACGAGTAAGGGGGACACTGTGTCGTTGGGTGGATTGGGGTCGTCGGCGGCCACCGTACCCATAAGCAGGGGGGACATTGGATTGCCTGAATACGCATCGGCGGCGACACCGAGGATAATTTCGGGATACCACGCCACCTTATCGGGGAGATCGAGGCCGTCCCAGGTCGTCGCCACACAGGAGAGGGCGGACAGGACCAATGCAAAGCCAAGCACCTGCCGTGCTGCCTGGATTACCTGGCTCATGGCTTACAACTCCTTGAAGTATTTCTTCCATGAGATATTGGGGTGAATTTCCCTGTCAATATGGGATAAATTTTCAGCTTTGGGTGCTGTGTGTTTTCATGGGGGCATGACAGACTTGGATTTGGTACTCGCGTTGCTTGGATACGCGGGCGTGCTTGTCGGCGTCTTCGCCATATTCACCAGCATGACAGCGCTAGCGTTGCTGCGAGACCGAACGAGATTGCAAAGAGACCTAGAAACACATACGCTATCTTGCCCAGATTGCGGGACACCGATTCAATTAGACGCCATTGCCACGATGCCCACCATAGCCCTATCGCGGCGATGGCCGTTATTGCGGCTATGGTGGCGGGAATTACGATAAGATTGCAGATCGCTTCCATCTTTATTGCGGCTCCGTGAAATGCCCGCGCTCTCCCCATGGACTGGCAAGCATCCGGCATAGGCGCGCCGTGATGCGCTCCCGATGGCATTTCTGGGGGATCACCAAAAACACGCGAGAAGTGCCGCGGTGGAACCACATCGGAATTGGTTCTGTGCCCAGCGCCTTATGGATGTCGGCGCAGATGTCCTTGATCTGTTGCTTGTGCGTCCCGCCCCGGTTCAACTGGTGATAGACCACAAGGCTTTTCTTGGCGTCCCAGACTGCCTTGAGATCGTCCATGTAGGCGTACTTGGGGCCGTCCGGGTGATACTTCCTGGTATCGTCGGGGCGGATGCTGTTGTCGGGGTCGAGGAACACCACATCCGCGTCTGCCATCCCATCGAGCGCATTCCGCCACCACCGGGCGCGCACTTCCTGATTGTCCACTGCGTCGTTGTTCCAGCCGGCGTTGTGGAGCGACAGACCGAAATAGACGGTGTCCGCCGGGAGAATGGCCGACTTCTCAACACATCCGACGCAACGGCGGTGCGGAACCAGCGTCTGCAAGTCGTGCCACAACCCGGGGTCGCAGTCGTGATATTCCAGATGCTTCTGTTTGGTGTGGGCCAGGTAGCCGGTGAACCTGCCCGCGGTGTCGTCCGGGTCGTCCGGCGTCATGTACCAGACCACGCCCAACCGCAGATCAGCCTCCAGCGTCTCGGGATCGGTGATACCGCACAACCGGCGCAGTAGTCCGTACTTGCCGAAATCTCCCACGTCGGCCACGAATTGATCTCGCATGGGTGGTTGCCCCCTTCATTCCATCTGGCTGGCAACCACCAAAAGGGCGGTTGCCTTGCCTTCTCATCCACGCCGGGATTTGAACCACAAGGCAACCGCCGATATAATTTCGGCGGCCCGTTCGGGCCTTTGGGCGTCCCGGCATGGATGCCCAAAACAAGCGGCCCTCGGCGTTAGCGGTGCTGAGGGCCGCACTTTATTACTGAATTAGGCGCATCGGGAACCTCCCTCGCGGCCATGAGGATGGCGTCTTGCTAGGGTCGCCGGGTCCCGTTGAGGGGATCGCAAGGGAGGCACGAATGCCATCCAAAGCTGAATATCCCAATCAACGGGCAGGGCTGCGTGCCCTTGTCCCTCGACCCTAGCGCGGCCATTGAACCATAAGGAGCCGGGCGCGTCAATTTTGATGCTACGATCGGCGACTGAATTAGGGCAACCTCTCATTCACTCGCCGGTCAGATCTTTCCACGTGAGACGCCTGCCCTCCATGCCGAGGACGGTCTCACCGATCACATCGAAGTTGTTGCCCGGGCCGCAGTTGATCCGGTGCGCAAACTCGTTCGCGTAACGGTGCAGATGCTTGTTGCTCATGTGATGATGCGTCCCAACGTAACCGCGCTTGAACAGTGCCCAGAACGATTCAATGCCGTTGGTGTGAACATCGCCGCGCACGTATTCTTTGTGGGAATGGTTGACGTACTCGTGGTCGTAGGCATCCATCCCCCGGTAGCCGGGATGACCGTCGGTGTACAACATGCTGCCAGGTTCGACGTTCATTATCGTGGCTTGATGCAGCGTTTCCATGTCTGGCCGATCAATGGGGAATGCTACGACGATTCCGTCCTCGCGCTGACGGAATCCAAGTAGTGGCTGTTTCGGTGCGGGCCCATTCATGCGCTTGTCGTAGTGCTTGTTCTTCTCCTTGCCTCCCATGTAGGTCTCGTCAATCTCAACCGTGCCGGCCAGCAGCGGCCCGCGGAACATCATGCCTTCCCGAATGCGCATACTCAGGAACCAAGCGGCCTTCTTGGAAATGCCGAGTTCTCTCACCAACTGCTTGGTGGAGATGCCCTTGCGGTTGGTGTGGAACAGGTAAATAGCGAAAAGCCACGTCCGTAGTGGTATCCGGCTCTGTGCCATCACAGTGTTAGTTCGCACGCTGAAGTAGCGGCGACAGTCGGGGCAGTGCCAGCGCATGGGTTTCTCCCCGCGGACATAGTTCACGCCCCGGGTGCCGCAGCGCGGGCAAGCCGGGCTGTCGCCCCAACGCTTCCATTCAAGGAATTCCACGGCGTCCTGCTCGCTGTCGATTGTCTTCATAAATTCAAAGACGCTCATGGTGCTACCGTTCTTGGTGATTCCCGGTGCTGCTCCCGGCCGCTTCTCACCCTCGACGTAAATTTCACCATTCGACGTGATATGCCTTATTGGTTCGGTGCTCATGGCCTTTTTCCTCTCACTTTCTTTTTTCCAACCAACCGCGCAAATATGGTTTCTGTCAAGACTTCTGCTAATTCATCCCAGGGCTATCGCATATGAACATCCGAAAATTGAGATAGCATGGTGATCAGGAAA
>VXOG01000073.1 GCA_009840165.1 Chloroflexota bacterium | reverse complement strand
CATCTCATGCTCCGCCGATTAGCACCCGCCTGAATGACCTTTGGAAACACCCTCTAAGATGGCGCTCTGCATGGCCGCCACCAATTCCGCCGGTCCGCCCAGCGCTTCCAGCAGGCAGGCGAACCCGGCACGGTCTCCGGAGGCCATCCCCAAACGTGGCGCATAGGTCTCCCATTCGGCGTCGCTGAAGCAGGCCACGGAAACGGCCAGGGCAGCCATGCTCAGGGCCAGCGAGTTGGCCGGAGCCTGTCCGACAACGGAGGGCGCCAGCAGCGTCCGCAGGTCCAAAGGTACGAATCCCTCCCGGATGCACGCGGCGGTTTCCAAGCCGAAGGGCTCCACCTGCCCTACCAGTTGGGTCAGGAACATCCGGAGCACCGTATCGTCCCGCAGGCAGTTGACGATGGCCGCCGCGACCTGCGGATAGCCTCCGGGAGGCGGGTCCGACAGCATCTCCAACTCGCGGGGTCCCATGCCCTTGTCTTCGAGGCAGGAGCGTTCCCTGGGTGAAAGTTCAGCGAAGAACTGCTGCGGGTCGTCCAGTTCCACCGTGCGCAGATATTCCGGCGGCAACCTCTGGCTCTCGGCTCCTTCAGGCGCGGGAAAGCCGAACCCGGTCTCGATGTCGCACGCCCTTACCGCCTCGCCCAGCGCCGCGCTCTCCTCCATCGTCAGACCTTCTCCCGTCGCGTCCGCTCCCGAGAGTACGGCGATGATGCGCTCGCCGGATGGCGTCCCTTCCAACTCACCGAGCAAGCACGCGATTTCGTCCGGGTTGGGGGCCGGGCCTTCACCGGCCGGGGTCAGCTTGGCAGCCTCCTGGGGCGTCAGGCACGACATAAGCCGCAGCGCCGCCGGTCCGCTCGCCACATCACCCGGCTGGGCTAGAGCTAGGGTCAGTGCAGAGTCTGTCTCCAGGAGTTCAACCATGCACTGCTGGGTTTCGACGCCGAAGCCTTCGGCGGCAATCGACAACATTGAGATCCTTGCAGCCGCCAGGCGGTCTCCCGAAAGACAGCTCTCGACCGGGGAAAAGGCACCGTCGTCGGCCGCCAACAGGTCGCGCGCGCGGCCGGTAAGAGGAGCATCCAGAAATACTTGATAGTCTTCGCCCAGCCGGATCTCCAGGCAAGCGGTTTCGTCGGAGGTGAGCAAAGCGGCGAGGTCATGTCCGGTGGAGGTACCGTCCAGGTCCCAGAAGACCGGGCCTGTGGAACCCTCTGATTCAGGAACGGGTTGGCTGGCGGGAATCGCCGCCGCAACCGGCGCAGTCGGTTCAATCGTAGGAGCCTCTGTTGGGGGCGCCGCTTGGACTGCCACATCTGCGGTGGCCTGGATGTCAGAAGTGGGGCCCGATTTGAGGTCACTTCCGCAACCTAGAATCGCACCGGCCAATAGGACGGCCACCAAACTAAAGGGAGCTATATCAGATCTAACCATCGCTCCTCTATGTTCACGGCCAGACGGATTACCCCGTGCAATCGGTCCACCGCTTGTCCCGGTCTAGGAATTCGGTGAACGACACCTGGCGTCGGCAATCCGACCAGCCGCAGACCATTGGAAGTCCAGCTCATCGCCGGACTTGCCCTTGAAGAAGGTTCACGTTAATTGCTCCAGTGTAGCGTAGGCCCTGGGCGCTACCGAATATTTTTGTGGAGACCACTTTGCCTTTCTTGCTCTGCCATGGTCATCTTCAATTAAGGGGCTACACCCAGCAATACCAACGGGACCGCTGGAACGCCTCGCCCTTGCCGCAGCACGTTCAGCAAGTCCCTCTCGTAGTACGGGACCCCTGAGGACATATCCCGCTCCAGTTCCTTCATGGGCAGTATCTCGATTCCAACATCAATGATGTCTGACACATAGAAGCTCAAGTGTTTCACGAACAAGTCGTGAGCCACGAACGCGTATTTCCCGAACTGAACTTCTACTGCAACGCGGTCCTTCACAAAATCGGTTTGGTTGTAAGACATGATGGGCGTTAATCCTGCTTCCTCAATGATCCGCTTCTGATCATTCTCTGGTAGGGCATAAACGCCACGTAACACCTTCTCATCGTCGGTTACCCAGAAAGTGTTCCGCCGTTCACCCCAACCGAGCCGCGTAAGTCCTGCATAGAATGCGCGGTTCATATCGGTTGGCGAAAACAACAACCTTCCTGGCATCGTCCTTTCCCGGGAAACTTTAGTCCGGCAAGAGAAGGCATCTACTTCCTTGATCACAGCTTGGATTTCATTCCATAACTGTTTGCGGTGGACGAGAAGATACTCCTCGCCATTCAGATGCGAGTATCTAGCCTTAATCTCCATCAGTGCCCTCCATTGGGCAACGATGGGTCGTAGATAGGCTTGCCCATGGGCCTAGTGCGAAGGGTACCTTCGTGGAATTGCTGAACCCGTTCATGGGCTATTTCCACATACTCAAGAACAATGTCACAGCCGTAGGCGTCCCTACCATGCATTAGAGCGGCGACGGCTGACGATCCGACGCCCATGTAGGGGTCAAGAACCGCATCGCCTTCATTCGTCATCGAAAGCACGAGGCGTTCAACAAGCTCTACAGGAAACTGACAAGGGTGTATCGTCTTTTCCGGATGATTGTTCTTGACGTTCGGGAATTCCCATACGTCAGTCGGGTTCTTGCCTTTCGGGTTGCCCGACAACCTGCCCACATTCGGCCCCTTGAAATGGCGCTTGCCCGGATATTTGGAAGGCACTCTGACAGGGTCTAGATTCCAGGTGTAATCGTCTCCCTTTGTCCACCAGTTAATCGTTTCGTACCGACCTGACAATCGGTTGGTTGCGTGCATACCGTGGCCGAAGTGCCAGACTATGCGGTTACGAAGTTTCAGGCCGTGTCTAGCAAATATCGGGTAGAGAATCACGTCAAGGGGAACGATCTCACCATTGTTGACGTAGTTTCCGACTTGCCAGCATAGCGAACCTTGGGGGTGGAGCAATCGGACACACTCTCCGATCACTCGTTCCTGAATTTCCGAGTATTCGGCCAGTGACGTTCTCACCTCATATTCTTTGCCTAGGTTGTACGGCGGCGAGGTAACCACCAATTTCATGGTTTCGTCCGGGAGTTTGGCCATGAACGAAAGATTGTCCTCGCACTCCAGCGAGGCATAATTTCGTTTGGGCGCTACTTCGTATTCAGCCACCATCACAGCATCCTGGGATTGCAAGAATGAAGTTGCTTCAACTGGGATTTCGGACGTACGCAAGTGCCGCCTTCAAAGGCGATCCTCTAACTCACCTCGGTTTCGCGGGGTATGGCCGACGGAGCTATTGGTGCGATGCCCAGTTCGGCGCACCCTTCGAGGTAAACATCGATGGAGATACGGAATTCTCGTTTGATGCCTTCCACGTCGGTAGCCTCCGCGTTGGCGATGGGATATGGACCGCTGTTGATCACCCTGGCGTGAAACACTTCGGCCTCATCATCGTACACGACTTCTCCGACGTAACCCTTGTACTCCAGCATGCTCACCCCTCTATACGCTCGATGAACCTGAGGATGTCTCTCACGGTTTCGCGCCTGGTTTCCGGACTGGGATGGGGTTTGTGAACGACTATGGAATCCGATCCCTTAACCAGTTGCACCCTGGAGCCGGCCCGTTCCACAAGGACGACTCCCAACGCGTTCAGCAAAGACGCTATCTCTGCCCACCGGATGTCCGCCGGTGTGGGCACCGCCCGCATCCGCTCCAGCGTCCGTTGATGTCGCCTTCGCACGATGTCACCGCACGCTTTGGAGTGTCTGGTTGCATGATGGCGCTACTGCGGGAGAGCCGAGGGCACCCAATTGCTTCTCCTTGCGTGCATCACTGGTAACAGTGTCCATTTTATCAACCGCGACGATTTCCGGCAAAGCCCTAAACCGCTTTTGCCGCGTTCGATTTTGAAAAACCCGTGTTCACGTTCAGGCGTCGCGATTGCCTGAGAAATCGAATGGTTTGTGAACAGGTATTGGACGCCCCGGCGGATGCAAGTCGCGATTCCGACTACTCGGCGTCAGTCCACAGCTCGGCATGGCAACGTGTCTAGCTGCGACATCTACCGTCCCCACAACCCCAGAGTGAACACCCACCGCAGCAACCGCGCCAGTTTGGCCTTGCCCAACTTCCTCTGGGTTTTCGCCAGCGCATCCCGCCGCCAGCGCACGTGATCGGCGCACCGCGCGCCATCCAAGGGGTAGGTGTCCGGCCGCAGGGTCAGGTGGTACTCGCCAATCATTGAGGTCTCCAGTTCCCACCGGCGCACGCCGGCCTGCGCCCGGTCAACACGGCTGACGTCCTGATCACCACCCGTCCGCAACCGCCGCCACTCGGCCACCAGGGCGCTGCCGGCCCAAAGACGAACTCCTCGTCGCGCTGCTCCTCCAGGGTAACCACCCCGGCGTCGGGCAACCCATAGCCTCGCCGGTGCGGACGCCAGTCCCGTTGTTGTCCCTCATCCTGATCATCCCCGTGGTCATCATCGGCGTCAGAGTCGCCCGGGTCATCGGCCTTTCTCTCCATCGACTCCAGAGCAACCACCCTTGTCCCTCAACTCGGTTCCCCCGCACACGCACAGCGCAAACTTCAGACCGGCAACAAGACACGGATATTGGTGAACTGAACCCAAACCGTGAAACACGAGACTACTCTATAATGGCCGTCGGCAGCCCCCGTCAGGTGGGTGTCGGACCTGGAGGAGGTACCCCACAACATGAGCCAGCCCGGAGACGGAAGGATACAAGTCAGCAGGAACTTCGCCGTCGGAGTCGCAACCGTCATCATAGCCCTAGCCATCGCAACCGCGTACCTGCTCGGAATGGTCATCTCAGACAACTGGGACGGGGAGTCAGCCGCCATCATTTCTCCCACACCCGCAGTCCTCGCCAGCGAACAGGACGAAGGGAACGCCGCCGCTACCCCAACCCAAGCTGCTGCCCCAGCCCCGCAGGGAGCCTCCAAGTCCACTTACGGCACTTGCCTGGCCAGGACCTGGCGGGCTCTTTCCCTGGACGCCAAGGACACCGAGTTCAAGCCATGGGAGGACAGAACCACCATAAAGGAGGTCTGGCCCATCATCGAACTCCGCCACGTGGACTATATCGCCGAACACTGCCGGCACCTGGCGCCCGCGCCGCCAGCATCATTGTCCGGCACATGTATACCCAGGGAACTACAGAGCTTCTATCGGAGGCACATCCCAGAGGGAGCCGACAGTCAAAGCCACCAGGCCATCGCCGCCCAATACGCACTGACCGTCTGCCAGCCGTCGGCGGAACGCTGACCTCAGGTGCCGGTCCATGGACGGATGGGAAAGGGCATACCGAAACCTGCGGCTGGAAAAACTGGGCCAAAGCCCCATCAGGTTCTTGCTCTACGGTGCCACCCTGTCATTCTGGGCACAGGTTTCGACCTGGCTTCTGCTTAGAAGGTGTTTCCGAAGTGTGGGTGAATGTCTTAAACTGCCTGAATGAATCG
>VXOG01000039.1 GCA_009840165.1 Chloroflexota bacterium | reverse complement strand
GGCCCGATCCCTCATGTCTGAACAGCCCTCGATCCCGGAGCGGCACCGCCATGGCAGCGTGAACTCCGCGGCTCCAGGCCCGCCCGAACGAATCCCGAAGAGCTGCTTCCGGTGTTCCCGGCATTGCGGCCTATCGTAATCACAACGTCACTTTTTGGCATCGAATCCCTGCGCATTCGAGCGTATCAAAGGCATTTCATCAAAAAATGTCGAGATGAACAAGACACTGACATTACATCATTACTCATAGTGTTGCGCAGCTGCAGGTACCTATGTCTCCAATTGACGCTTTTGTGTTTTCACAAATGGGAGAGCCTCGAAACCATGTTTAGCAACCACTTGTTTGACAAGCACCTGATGAAGGCCTGTCTCGCCGCCGTGTTCGCACTCGCGCTTGCGGCGTGCAGCAGCAGCAACGACTCGGCGAAGGCGCCCACCGAGCCAACGACGCCAACGACGCCAACGACGCCAACGACGCCCTCGGAGCCGACGCCGGTTGCGGTGACGTTGCCTGCCGACCTGATGTATCTGGAAGCTGACGATCAGCCCATGGCGGTCGCGGACCAGATGATCGCCGCCGGCATGTCCTACACCAGCGGCGGGGTCGTGTTCACCTGCGCCGCGGGCGGAGAGGACTGCTCGCTGACGATTGATAGCGCCGGCATGGCCTCCGCCACGGGTGGCATGGTCACGGCAGCGCTCAATGATGGTGCCCAGATGCGCGCGGACGACGCGAAATCCACCCAGATGATCGCGGACAGGGACCGGCTCATCAGCAAGGACCGGGCGCTTGAGGCTGCCACGAACTTGCAGGCGACTGGTGCGGCTGCGGATGGGAATCTGGATGAAGCTGAAATCTCCATCTCGCGAGGCCCGGGCGCAGCAGCCAGTGTCACTGTGCTCGAAGGGACGGCTTCCGCTGGCTATGCCGCCTCGGCAACTCCGGCCCTGGCGAATGGAAGCTGGGCCGGGGCTCGTCTGATGAGGCCCGTACCCGGAGCCACGCAGCACCTCGTCGTGTACACGGATATCGAGTCGCCGACACGGATTCAGTTCTATAACTGGGATGGGGATCCGGACACGCCGGCGCGCTATGGCACCAATGATGCTACCGCCGTCACGACCACTACTCCGTTAGACCTGAACGACGGCACGGACGACTTGCTCTCCGGGGGCGGTCTGGATCCCAAGTTCATGTCGCCCGGACCTGCCTCAGGTGGCAGTGTGACTCAAACATTCCCCGTCGCCGCTGCTGCAACGACGACAATGTTCCAAGGCAACTTCAACGGCGCGCCAGGTACGTACACTTGTACGGTTACTAACGCCGGTGACGACTGCGTATTGACGATTGCCCCGAATGGGACGTACGCGGAAACGACAGGCACTTGGACGTTCACGCCCGAGCTCGGCACCACGGCGTGGCAGGGAGACCAGGAGTTCATGAGCTTCGGCTGGTGGCTTCAGGAACCTGCCAGCGCGGACGGCGCCTACAGGTTCCAGTACTACGTTGACGGCAGCACTGTCTATGCTGTGCCTACCGCAATTGAACCTGGGGCAGCGACGTACAGGGGACGGGCGGCCGGCCAGTACGTGGTTCAGACAATCGGGGACAGCGGTGTGACCGGTGGCATGACCGGCGAGTTTACGGCTGCGGCCACTTTGACCGCCACTTTTAGTCCCATTGCCAATACAATCGCTGGCACCATCTCGGGCTTCACGGCAGACGATGGAAGTGCGCAGGGTTGGGAGGTGACGCTCCACCAGAAGGCGTTGGGTGCGCAAGCCCAGTTGGCCGCCCCGTTCCCGGCAGCCACGCAGAATAACCCCGCCATCACAGTCGACCCCTTTGACGGCGTGACAGCCACGATGGGGGACCAGACGGCGTATGGCGACTGGACGGGCCAGTACTTCGGCGGAAACGCGCCCACCGTCATCAACGAGTACCCGCTTGGCATAGGTGGCACGTTCCAGGCTGACAACGACGCGGTCACCATTGCCGGCGCGTTCGGCGCACGCAGGTAATTCGTATTCGGACGGTGCGGCCATAGGTCGCACCGTCGCCGAATACCCCCGGCGCATTTCTCTTTGCGCCGGGGGTTTTTTGTGCTCTCGTTCACTCGATAGAGTGTGTTGGAAGGAGCTGCCAGCTCATCTATTGCGCATTGACAGTCGGGAGCTGTGAGCAATGCGTGGCCCCGGTTCTCCACGCGAAGGTTCGGCCTTCTTCCTAGCCTTTTCCGGGACCGTAACCGTGCGCAGACACTGACGGTACAGTGCTGCCAATACGGAGGTCCGCGTTCGAAGCTCAATCCTGCGGGGGTGAAGCGGGACCCTCGATATCGTTTGTAGTCGATATCGCATGGGTGCAAACTACCTTCTCCACGCGGGGACAGGGACTGTCGCGGAGACATCCCGTTGCCGTGGGATCGGTCCGGTTTCTGACACCGTCGTTCTACGGGAGACAAGGAACCGGTCTATCGAGCCGCCGTCGGCTGACTTCCGCTCCGCAGTTACGGTTCCTTGCGGAACCGCTCAGTCCGGGGGTCGCCGGACGCGGCGCGGACCTCCCGAGGTAAGACCAGCCGCCGCCGCGCACCCGCCGGATGTACCATCCCGGGCCTTGATGGCCGTGGATTTCGCGATCATTTGCCCGCTCGTCCGCCCGGGTAGGCCTCGTGTCCGGTTCCTGTCCATCGGGGCGCGGCTTTGCTCCATGCTTCCTTCAAACCCTGCTTCACGGCAGCGCCCTTGCGCTTCGCTAGTCCTTCACCGCCACCAGCTCGGATAGACAACTTCCATCGCTAAATGGTCGATCATGCTCGGCACACAAAAAGGGCGGCCCGAAGGCCGCCCTTCCAGAAACGGGGGTTGGGTATCCCTTGTTCGAACTACGGGTCCATCCGGGCGGCGTAGGCCCCGGCGGCGTCCCCGTCCGCAAAGTGAGCGACGAAGCCGCCGTGGATGCCCGTCGGACGCGCGTCAGCGCCACCATACGCCTGGTTACTCCAACTGCCCGAGTGGCCACCGGCTGTCGCAACACCTTCGGTGGCAGCGCCCCCAGCAGCGAGTGTTGCGCTTTGGAGTTTCACGCTCCAGCTCGAACCAACCGCATCACCCTGGAAGTTGTTGATGGTACCCTCGAGCGTCGGGCTAGCCCCGAACGTCGCCGTCAGCATGACATCGGCGGTGAACATGCCGGAATCGGTGGTCTTCGAGTCGCCGCTGCCCATCGTGCGGACAGACATGCCCGCGGCGCTCCCTGAGTAGGTCGCCGATTCTGCAAGGTCGTCATTCGCAGCAACGTCGTAAGTCGTTAGAGTTGCAGTGACGCCCACCGACGAGAAGGTGTTGACAGTCCACTCTGATGCATCCGCATTAGAGCTCAGCCAGTAACCGTACGACGCGTACAGGGTCTCCGGAACATACGGCATCGCTTCGGACGTAGTCCTGTCCGTGTTCCGGATGTAGTACACCATCGGCGAAGTCGGCGAGAAATACCAGCCGGCGCTCAGCTTCCCGGCGGAGCTTACCGAGCAGCCGTCATCGCCCCCCAGGCAAACGACCACGCCCGGAATGCCCATGTACTCCGTGCCGCCCGTGGTGCCAGCGGTGGCAAGACCTGGACTGGCGCCGTCAGCGTACATGCCGTCGCTGTTGGTACCGCCTGTGGCGCTCAGAACAGCTGTGGTCGTCTTATCAACGGCGGACGCATCCATGCCGGCGATCGACGCCACCGAAAGGATCCCATTGCCCGGGACAAGATCATCACTGGTGATCGCGCCAAGCCGCATGTCCATGACGTTGGCTTCGCCGGCAATCATGGCCCAGGTCATGCCTTGAGCATCATTCGCCTCATGTTTGAGCGCAGCGGCGATATCAGTACCCACAGCGGCAGCATGAGCCGGGGTCCGCGTTCCGGTTCGAGCGTTCGTGGCGTGTTGCGCCAGCGCCCCAGCGATATCGCCACCCACTGTGTTGGCGATCGACCGCGGCGTCCCTTTCCCGCCCATGCCTGTGACTTCGTAGACAGCGTCGTCCAGATCCCTGCCGTCACGCACCATCTTGGTCGCCTCGACCTGCGCTTCAGCAGCCATGATTGCATCATCGACCGCCGCCATCAGGGCGGCCTTCTGCGGATGTTCATCGGCGATGGCCATGGCATCCATCTCGGCCTGCTTGGCATCGGCCAGAGCCGCCTCGGCGTCCTTAACAGCTTGGATTGCCGCATCCATGGCATCGAGGATGGCTTGGGCGTTCATCATTGCCTTTGCGGAGTCGCCGCCGACCTCCATCGTGGTCAACATATCGGCGCTTTCAGTCGCGGACATCTGCGCGTCCGTGGCGTCTTCGCCGGCTTGGGCTGCGTCGTCGCTCGCATCCTGAGCTGCCGCAAACAGCGCCGAGAGATCAGCCGGTGCCGAAGGCTCTGTCGGTGTCGTCGGCGTTGTCGGCGGCTCGGTCGGCATGCTGGTGTCCGTGCCGCTATCGCTGCTGCTGCAAGCCGCAAGCCCGATCGCGAATACGGCGACGAGGCAGGCCTTCAGCATGTGCTTGTCAAACAAGTGCTTGTTAAACATGGTTTCGAGGCTCTCCCAATACTTCGCAGAAACAAGGGATCACCATTTGACGCCGGAGATGCGTACTGCTCCGTAGAAGGCGATCGGAAATACTTGAGGCGGGTGGCGGTTCCGTGACCGTTTCGCCCAGGCCGTGCCAACAGCGATACATGGAGGTAGTCGCTGCGCGCAGTGCGTGAAAATCCGTGGTCCGGGTGAAGCGGGCGTAGCGGGCCGGTCGGTCGAACCGACAGCTTCGCAACGCCCTTGCCATTCCCACGATTCTCGAATCGCGCGTACAAGGGCATGCCCATGCCGCCGCACCCGGCCATCCCCCAAACCGGCAGCAACCTACCTTCGTGCCCGCCCGAACGGCTCGGCATGGGGGTTCTCTCGAAGTGGTGTTCGCGCCCCGATGCGCACCTTGCGGGGAACCCGCCTCGTCAGCAGCTACCGCCGTCGGTACTCACCCCAGCAGAGGGGAAAACCGACCTGCTGCCGTACGTTGTCGGACAGTTGACGACGACAACAGGGCGTGAGGCTCTCCCAATGGATGTAAGCCCCGTAGCACTTGCTGGCCATGAGGTGCGCACAAGAATCGCGCCAACCTGCAGAAACGCGGTCTCAGCTTCGAGACCGCCAAGCTGGTGTTTGCCGATCCCTTGTTGGTGCAGCGACCGGACCCGCATCTGGAGGAAGAACGCTGGCTGACCATCGGCCTGGTCGGGAATGTAGTTGCTGTCGTATCGACCACGTCGCCAAGTTCGGGAACCGGTGCCGACCCCTGGGTGTGGTGCATCATCAGCGCCAGGAAAACCACAGCGCATGAGCGGAGAAGGGCGGCCACGGGCAGTCGTCGACGCCGAGCGTTAGCAGCGCGGCGTGCTGCTATTTTTCGGCGAGACGTTCGACGAGCTGCAAACGCGACTGCGTCTCCCGAAG
>VXOG01000019.1:24368-43876 GCA_009840165.1 Chloroflexota bacterium | reverse complement strand
AAAGTACGGGGTGACCCCGTGGCAGGCACGGGGCAGGCTGTTATTTTCGGGATTGTAGGATTTTCAGGATTGGTGGGCCGGTCATTTGAGTTGGGTGGCGGGATGGAGTTGGGTGGTTCGATAGTTAAATAGTACGGATGGGCGGCAGGTAGGGGCAAGTGGTGAAGCGTCACAGGATTGTGGATTGCCGAGACGGGGTTGCCACTCCCCGGCATCGAGTGCGGCGCGACGTTATCAAGCACGGCGTCGGGATGGCAGTTGGGGCGAAAGTGGGTAGGCGTAAGTGTCCGGGTTCCGTTGCCGGGCTGTCTCGCTCGCGCCGTCGGGTGTTGGCATCTGCCGGGCGCTTACTCCCGATCTCATTCGACCAGCGGAAGGGGAGGACGCCCCGCCTGCGAGACTGCCCAGATGCCGAATGCGATGCCTCCGATCGGAATGAACAGGAAGGCAAGAAAGAACAGTATTCCTATAGCATCGTTACGTAAATCAAACACAAACGGACCTACCCAGTTCCACCACACATAAACGGCGCCACTTGTTCCGGCAGTCACCAACGATGCCACCAGCAGCGCTCGCCATAATCGGGCGCCCCTCCGCATTCCGCGAATGATTGCCCAGCCAAGCAGAACAACGACCGGTACGGCAAAAATCAGAAACGCCGCTATCAGGAAAATACCAATGCCCTGGCCTATATCAATGTCCATGATCGACCTCCGTGAAGATTATCAAACCGCCAAAACAAAACGGTCCAGAGCGCGGCCACGCCCAAACTCACCAGCATCGCCTTGAAACCCTGACTCAGACCATGATCAGGGTTGATATTTGCCATGAAGCCGCCGCAAATCGCCCCGGTGATGAGTGGCAGAAAAATAGGAGCCAACAGATTGCCGACAATGACGGCGTAGAAGAGGATTATAATGTGGTTTCCGGGATCGAAACCTTGCATGGCAGTTGCTCCATTCCCAGACTAAACTAAGGAGAGAGCCGATTTCGCTACTCAGATTCGGGAGCAGACAAGGTGCAAATCCGCAACCGGCTAATCTCACTAGCCGCCGGCTATCTCAGCATGATCTCCCAGCCGCGAGATCCCCAAGGCCATCGTAGGCTATCCCAAGCAACGTCAGAACACCACCAAAAAGTCAGTTTCTGTTAGCCGGAACACGCTGGTGGCAGGACACCACTCCTGGCACGCACGAATGCAGCCGCCGCCCTGGGCATGTCTACCGTGAAACCCAACAGCCCAAACAAGATCGCCACATCCGCCACGTTGAAGACGAACCAACGCATCACGTCGATGAAGTCCGTCACATGCCCCAGGATCACGCGGTCCGCCAGATTGCCGGTCATACCAGCCAGCATCAACCCGAACGCAAGCTGGGCAATCACGCCGGTTTTCGGGCGAGGCCAGTACAGGGCGAACAATAGCGCAACCCCAGCTGCCGACACGGCGATCAGAGCGGCCGAATGGCCGCTGAACAAGTCCAGTGTATTGCCGGAGTTCGTCACGTGCGTCAGACGGAGGAGCCCATAAGCAGGCCAAGACTCACCGACTCCCAGCACACTGCTCACCGCGTGCTTGGCAATCTGGTCAATGCACAGAATGACAATCGCTGTCCAGACGCCGACCCGATGCCTGAATACGAAGCTCAATATCTGTTGGCCCGGAGACACTGGCCTACCTCACTGGTCCGCGAGGGCTACACGGCCCGCCTTGAAATACGGCCCGTCGCATTCGCCCGAATAGGCGGTTTCAACCTTGCTGTGCCCTCCGTCCAGCAGAACACGGTCACCCAACTTGGCGACCACCTGCCGGCCTCCGTTCAGCATGGAAAGGCCAGAACCAGAACCCTCCAAACTGAACCCCGGAGGCCAGATCACCAGATATTCTTTTGGCACATCAACTGATTCAACGACCAAGCAACGGTCGTGCAATCGCAAGTGCCCTTCCAACTGCGCCACATTCGATATAATCGGCCCACGCTGCTCCGCCGACGTGGCAAATAATACGCCGTCATACGACTCAACGGTCGATCCCATTCTCTCCTTTGACGGCGATACCTCATCACCCACCAGCCAGAAGGGGCCAGAGCAACTATCCGGCGAACCAGTCCAGTCCCATTCGCCTGCCGAGAAAACCTTCCTGCCCGACATCCTAATCGACTGGCCCACAGAGGCAACCAAACTGCCGTCAAGGTCGAACACCTCGACCGTCTCGCCGTCATCATCCGCGACAAATCCCGTTGGCCAGACCACCAACAAACCGTCGTGAGTGGCCACAGGGTCCACTTGGTCTGCATAGGAAACGCGCAAACAATCTCCCGACCGCAAAAGTTCGCCGTAAACGTAACGGTCCCCGCGGTTCGCGGGCAATACCTCATCATGGCGCGGAAGCGACAGCATGGTCGCAGCAACAGGGAATTCGCCAGGAGCAGCGACGGCCTTGCCCCCCTCAGATGCGAGCGAGGAGCCCTCAGACGTCTGGGGAATGTCTGCACGGGCATTCCCCGCGACTTCCAGCGTGGGAGTTGGCGCCACGGAAACGTCCACCTCGCCCCGACATGAGGTCAAGGACAGCGCGATCATCAGAATCAACAGAAAGCGGAACATACGAACTTCCCTTGCAGCATAAGGCTCGTCATCGGGTGACGGCTTTATCGTAGCAGAGGTGCAGAACTGGGTGGCCTGCGTGCGAGTTTTCAAAGGTAATCGCAAACGGCACGCGCCGCCATGACGCCCATAGCAAGCAATGTCGTCGTGAGCGAGGGGGAACACGCTCCTTGCTGATAACCTCAACAAGGAGCGTTTGCATGGTTGAACTGGTCCGCCGTGAGGTTCACGGCGCGCATTCTTCTGGCGGCGGCAGGGAGCAGCGACTCCCTGGTCGCGGTCCCTGCCGCACTGTGCGCACCTGGCGCGACGTCGTGAGCAGGGAGACTGTTGACCCGCAAACGGTCCGCGTAACGCACCATCTTGAATGTCAACGCGCCTAGTCAGTGTCCAAACTCAACCCCTTGTCCTCGATGAGATCAAATGGCATGTAAATGGCTTTCGTTTCATCAACGCCGTGCGTCAATATTCCGAGCGCCACGTTGCCGTCAAAGAACGGACCGCCGCTATCCCCGCCTTCCGCCAGGTCGGAGTCGTCGCCATCAACGTTGCGCACCAACACCCAAGTGTTGCCACGACCCGTTATCTCATAACGCGTGCTCTCGATCTCGCCACAGTCGTATCCTGTGGTCATGCCATACTTGCACACATAATCTCCTTCGGACTGGTTTCGTCTGGCACGTCCAGAATTGATATACCGGTGATTCGTGCCGTCGTAAACCAGATTACGAATTGTTTTATTGCTCGGGCCGGTGTGCCACTGCAGGTCGTACGAACCACCGTCCCACTCTTCCACGTGAGTCAACGTTGTTCCAGACCGCCGCTGAACCTCATCACAATGACCAGCAGTCGTAATACCCTGGGTACCACTGGAATTCTTCACTGCAAAACCGGAAGTGCAACGCGTGATGTGCTCTCCCCCGTGAAGTTCACTGTCGTGAGTAGGCGCGCTCAAAGCGGAAACTTCCTTGACACGAGACTTCGTGGGTAGAACAGCCCCCGTGGAATCAAGAGCCCGCTCCAACGCAGCCTTGTCCAAGGTGAACACGGATACCATGTTCTCACGCACCATCACACCAGATTCGGCAACAATGCCAGCGCTGGCAACCGCCGACCTCGCGTCGGATTGCGCTGTGAGTAACGCCTCTAGGGTAGTATCAACCGCCACCACGTCAATGGCGTCGGCGAGGGCTTCACTCATATCGTAGCCCTCCAACACCGTCTCACCATTCCCGGTGAACGCCACCTTCACAGCGTACTGCGGAGTATGCACAATCCACAGACCGCCGAACGTGGAGGCCTCGTCGGAGGTCAGAGTCCCGCCAAGCTCACCAGCCTCGGCCTGCAAGCCCAGCCGTCTCTTCGCCTCGTCCACGGATACGCCGTAATCTTCCGCGTAACTTGCCGCGTCGAGCGCCGCACCAACGTCGCTTTCTCCACCGCCGACCGCGGCGAGGCTGATCTAGAGAGCCGCCACCAACGCCACCACTGCCGGTGCCGCAACCCACGGTGCCCACTTACGTACTGTCATTTCATGTCCTCCTTGCCTGCAAAGGCTGTCGCGATGTTGCCCAGATAAGCTGGGCACCTACGGCAACAAGAAAGCCCCGCCGCGAACGACGGGGCTGGACACGCAGAGGTCGCAGGGCTACTATTGAGCCCGATGGCGGACCACCTTTCCCCATCGACCGCGGCCTCGGTGTTCGCACCACCGGGGCCGTTTTATTGGCCCGCAGATTCTATGGCCTTCGCCGCCTAGTGTCAATTCGACGATTATCGTTGCCGAAGCGGTTCAAACGACAATAAATTATCGTAGGTTGCACCCAACGACCCGTAGGGAATGATCCGTACTGAGTTCTGCAACGGTACAAATCCATCGTGCGAAAACCGAAATACGCAACGGCGCATATTTTATGTGTAAAATAGTTATCCAATTAGTGGGATTGTCGTGTAAATTTTTATGAACAACTGCGTTTAATGAAGGCGCATTATCACCATCTGTAGCGGCGCTACCCGCGGCGAGTAACTGTTCACGTTTGAAGTGGCGGCCCCGCACCAAAACCGTCATACCGGCGAAAGCCGGTGTCCAGAAGATGCTGGTGTTAAGGAACGCTGTCGGTAATAGGAGATTGCTGGATGCCGGATCAAGTCCGGCATGACGTGGTGAGGCTGGGCATGACGGTAATAATCGAAAGGCCCCTGCCCGCGTCGCAGGGCATTTGTCGGGGAACGGGTAATGTTGTACCATCCTTGCGCCGATAAACCGGGAGCCGACCGACCGGCAAACCGACCACCGGGAGTGAATCTATGGCCAGCACCGCACAACGTGAACGCGACATCGCAATCGTGGGCGTCGCCGAGTCCGACGTTATGGGCACCGTACCCGACAAATCCTCGTTGCAGCACCACGCCGAGGCCGCGTACAACGCGCTGGAAGACGCCGGACTGTCCCTGTCCGACGTGAACGGCCTGATGACCGCAGGTTTCAGCACGCTGGTCACCGCAGAGTATTTCGGCTTGCAGCCCTCCTTCACGGATAACACGTCGGTGGGCGGTTCGTCATTCGTGATCCACGTCGCGCACGCCGCCGCCGCCATCCGCGCCGGCTACTGCGACACGGTGCTCATCACCCACGGGCAGGCGGGCCGGTCCACCCGCGCCCCGGTTCCGCCGGACCGCAACCTTCCCGTCGCTCAGTATGAAACGCCCTACGGGATGATCGGGCAGCCCATCAACTACGCCATGGCCTGCACTCGGTACATGCACGAGTACGGCGAGGAACGCACCCGGCAGGCGCTGGCGGAAATCGCCGTGTCCACCCGCGCGTGGGCCAACCTCAACCCGGTGGCCTACATGCACGAAACCCCCATGTCCTTTGACGACTACCATAACTCGCGCTGGGTCGCCTGGCCCTTCCACCTGTTCGACTGCTGCCTGGTGACCGACTCCGGCGCCGCTATCATCGTGACCACGGCGGAAAAGGCGCGGAACTGCCGCAAGGAACCGGTGTGGGTGCTGGGCGCGGCGGAAGGCCACGACCACAACCTGATCAGCTTCATGCCGGACCACACGTCCACGTGGTCCCGGGAGACCGGCCCCCGATCCCTGGAGCGGGCCGGCCTTACCCACGATGACATCGACCACACCATGATCTACGACTCCTTCACCTACACCACGCTGGTGACCATCGAGGGGTTGGGGTTCTGCGGTCCCGGCGAGGGGCCGGACTTCGTGGCCGACCAGCGCACGGCCCCCGGCGGCGAGTTCCCGCTGAACACCAACGGCGGCGGGCTGTCCTACTCGCATCCGGGGATGTACGGGAGCTTCCTGTTGGTGGAGGCGGTGCGCCAGTTGCGCGGCGAGTGCGGCGACCGGCAGGTGTACCGTAAAGGTTCGTCCGATCAGCCGGCGGCGACCAGCATCGTCAATGGCACCGGCGGCTCCCTATCCTCAACCGGAACGGTGGTGCTGGCAACCGGCTAGTCGGCGGTGGGAGAGCGGCTGTTGTACAATAGAGCCGCTGAAAAGCATCGGGGAACGCTACTGGATAGCGTATTACCTGGTGTACGTCATCGCGGCAGGCGTCGGACTCTGGCGATACCGGCCCTGGCAACAGTCGGGCAATGACGAGTTGTACGCGCTGGTGGCCATCTTTGCGCTGGCCGCCGGCGTAGCCCTGCTGGCGGCAATCCTGATGGAGGTGATAGGTCGCATGGTGCTTCTGATACCGGATGCCTGGAAAAAGATTAAACAGCAGGGTAGAGAAGAGGAGCGAAAACGGATCATAGACGTGCTGGCCAAAGCCGGCGTTCGCGCTGGCGATTCAGACGAGGTGAAGCTGACTTCGTCCGAAATTCTCAAAATCGTGCAGGGCGATTCCGACGATCGTCGCTGATACCCCAGAGTTTCGCTTGTATATGGACACAGTAATCATCGGCCTGCCCCAATCCGGCAAAAGCACACTTTTCAACGCCTTAACTCTGGGCAAGTCGGACGCCAGCGGCGCGTCCGGTTCGGCCACCGAAATGCACATGGGCGTGGTCAAAGTTCCCGACCCGCGCCTGGACACTTTGGCGGAGGTGTACAACCCCAGGAAAGTGGTACCCGCCGAGATTCGCTACATCGACCTCCCCGGCCCTGAGTCCATGGCCAAGTCCCAGGGCATCAGCGGACGTTACCGCAACATTCTACAGTCGGCTACCGCTTTTCTGGTGGTGGTGCGTGCTTTTACCAACGACGCCGTGGCCCATCCCACCGGCGAGGTAAATCCGGCCAAAGACCTCGAAGCCATGCTCAACGAGCTGTCATTCGCCGATCTGGAGGTTCTGGAGCGAGCATCCACCCGCCTGGCTGACCAGATGAACAAGACCAAGCCCGCCGACCGTCCTACCGTGATTCGCCAGAAGGATGCTGTTGACAAGGCGCGGAAGGGTTTGGAAGAGGGCATCCCGGTGCGGCTGCAAAGTTTCACCGACTCGGAGCGGGCGATATTGGTCAACTATCAGTTGCTCACCGACAAAAAGGTGATTGCCGTGTTCAACACCGATGAAGGCGCCGACGACGTGTGCATCACGAACCTGGAGCTTGACCCCGAACTCGTGCGTGGCGTGGGAACAGTGAGCATCAGCGCTCGCATCGAGGCGGAGTTGGGCATGATGGACGCGGAGGAGGCCGCCGAGTTTCGGACCGACCTTGATCTGGGTGAGCCGGCAACGAGCCAGGTCATCAACGCCAGCTACGATACCCTGGGCCTGGTATCGTTCCTCACGGTGGGCGACGACGAGGTGCGGGCCTGGAGCGTGCCCGGCGGATTGCCGGCCGTCGAAGCCGCTGGCGTCATCCACACCGATTTCACCCGGGGTTTCATCCGGGCCGAGGTGATCGCCTACGACGATTTCAACGCGTGCGGCAGCATGGCCCAGGGACGCCGGGAAGGACTGCTGCGCTCGGAAGGCAAAACCTATCCCGTCCACGATGGCGACATCATCAACTTCCTGATCAATACCTGATGCCTGGTTGATACCTGATGATAGATATTCGCCTGTACCGCTCCAGGGACTACGAAGCCGTCCGCGAGGTTTTCAGCCACGAACAGGACGACTTCGCGCAGAGCTACCTGCACTCCGACGCGGACCGTCAGGAGTTCAGCGACTACTTTGAAGGGGCACTGACCCGCGACCTGGCCGACATACGACGCAGCTACCTGGAGCATCCCGGCAGCAATTTCTGGGTGGCGGAGCGGGACGGCGAAACCATCGGCTGCATCGGCGCGTACCAGCGCAGCCACGAGGAAGCGGAGATCCGCCGGCTGGCGGTGCGCCGCGACGCCCGTCGCCAGGGCATCGCCTCCCAACTGCTGGACCAGGCCGAGGCTTTCTGCCAGGAGCATGGCTACGTCCGCACCACCGCGTGGACCTACAACCACATGCCCGGCGCCATCGCCTTCCTGCGCCGCCGGGGCTACCATGAAATCGAGGAACACGCCTTCCCCCACACCAGTCTCACGCTGTACCTGTATGCCCTGGATCTATAGCCGGCGGGCGTGAGATCGTTCCCTGCCACTGCCCGACAATCGTAACGCTCACGCGTCCCCACTTTCCCCAAACTGTCATTGCGACCCCGCACTTGATGCGGGGGGTGGCAATCTTGCAGAGGCAGCAGACGTAGCTTCGGTAACGGGATCGCCACGTCGCTTCGCTCCTCGCGATGACAAACCGGGTACGCGTGAGAATCGTAACCAAGTTGACAGAATCGGGCATTGACGATAGTATAAGTAACGATTAACAACTGGATACGCTGCTGGAACCCTTATCCAGACAGGCGGAGGGAACGGCCCTGTGAAGCCTGGCAACCAATCCCGCTCACCCAGCGGTATCAGGTGCTAATTCCGGCGTCCCGCGCGTAGCGTCGTCTTGCGGCGCTTCAGCAAGCGGTATGACGAAAGATGAGGGGGGAACTGTACTGATGGGCTCTCCCGGCGTGGGTGGGCCATTATTTTTGTCTCTGCCGACTCCAACCATTGCGCTTCCTTTGCCACCAAACTCCTGCGGTGCAGCGTATTCTGCAACACACCGGGTAACTGGTGCCATGACTGAAATTAGACCTATTAACTGGACGGGAAGCAGTCTCCAGTTGCTCGACCAGACGCTGCTGCCCCACCAGCACGTAACGGTCACCATCACCGACTATCGTACCGCCGCCGCCGCCATTACCGAGATGCGAGTGCGCGGCGCGCCCGCCATCGGCGTGACCGCCGCCTATGCCGTCGTCCTCGCCGCCGCGGAACTGCAATCCCGCGAACGCGACCATTTTATCGACGCATTGCGCCAGGCCGGCGCCCACATCGCCGCCGCCCGTCCCACTGCCGTCAACCTGGGCTGGGCCGTCCGCCGGATGCTCAGGGTGGCCGATGCCGAGCCGGACCCGGGCAGCATAAGGCCGCGCCTGGAAGCGGAGGCGCGTCGCATCCAGGAAGAGGACGAAAACATCAACCGCCGGATTGGCGAGAACGGTCGCTCCCTGATGCCGCCCGACGGCCAGGGTGTGCTGACCCACTGCAACACCGGAGCGTTGGCCACGTCGGCCTTCGGCACCGCGCTGGGCGTCATCCGCGCCGGCTGGGAAGCCGGCGGACGCTTCCGGGTGTTCAACACGGAGACCCGACCCTGGCTGCAAGGGGCGCGGCTCACGTCCTGGGAGTTCCAGCAGTTGGGCATACCCGCCACGCTGGTGGCTGATTCCGCAGCCGGCATCCTGATGCAGCGGGGCGAGGTGTCCTGCGTCATCACCGGCGCGGACCGCGTCGCCGCCAACGGAGACACCGCCAACAAGATCGGCACCTATTCGCTGGCCGTGCTGGCCCGCGAGAACGGCATCCCGTTTTACATCGCCGCGCCCACCAGCACCGTGGATCTGGCCATCGCGCATGGAGATAGCATCGCCATCGAGGAACGGCCCGAGCACGAGGTTACCGGCTACGGCGCTACGCCAATCGCTCCGGAGGGCACTCCGGCGTACAACCCAGCCTTCGACGTAACGCCGCACCGTTACATCGCCGGCATCATCACCGAAACCATGGTTTGCCGCCCGCCATACACCGAATCGCTGCAACAGGCTGTGGACGCTGCCTAGCCTGTTGACATTCAATCGTCATTGCCGGAGTTCACATCCGTCATTCCGGCGAAAGCCGGAATCCATGAGGAACGACCGATGAAACAACCGTGCGTGTACATTATGACCAACAAGCCCAACGGAACCCTGTACACCGGCGTAACGTCAAACCTTGTCCAGCGAGTATGGCAACATAAGAACAACTTGGTGGAGGGCTTCACGAAGCGGTACGGCACTCATACACTAGTTTGGTACGAAACACACGATACGATGTCAGAAGCGATCATGCGGGAAAAGAGAGTCAAGGAATGGAAAAGAGCATGGAAATTGGAAATGATTTCCGCTTTCAATCCTGACTGGCATGATCTGTATGACGATTTGGGATGAAGTGGATTCCGGCTTTCGCCGGAATGACGGAGGTTAATACGGAATGACGATAGTGAATCGGAATGACGATAGTGGACTGAAGTGACGATAGATAGTGGAGACGAGCGAAAGAAATTATGGCCATTGACTCACAAACCCGCCGCCGCATCGCCCGCACCGGCCTGACGGCCCATGACCCGGCGCAGGCCAGTCCCGGCTACACCCTGTACGCGCCCCTGTCGGGCAACGGCGAGGTGTACCTGCTGGACTCCAACGGAAAGGTAGCGCACCAGTGGCAGATGCCCTACCCGCCGGGACTCTACGGCTACCTGCTGCCCAACGGCAACCTGTTCTACGGCGGCAAGGTACGCGACGATGGCGGCTGGGACCTTTTTGAGGCCATGAAGCGGTTCAAGGGCGGCATAATGCTGGAAGCCGACTGGGATGGCAACATCCTCTGGGAACACCGCGACCCGAACCATCACCACGACGCCCGCCGCACCGAATCCGGCGGCTGCCTGTACATGACTGTCGAGCGGATGGATGACGCCCAGGCCGCCAAAATCAGCGGCGGACAACCCGGCACCGACGCCAGCGGCATGTATGCCGACGTGCTGGTGGAGGTGGACGCCGACGGCAACCGCGTCTGGGAGTGGCACGCCGCCGAGCACCTGGACCCCGACCGCCACGTCATCACCTTCAACGACCTGCGCGACGAGTGGAGCCACGGCAACACCGTTGTGCCGCTGCCCGACAATCGGGTGATGTTCAGCTTCCGCAACATCTCCACCGTGGGCATCATCGACAAAGCCAGCGGCAACATCGTCTGGCAGATTGGCGACGAGGCGCTGGCCCAGCAGCACGACCCATCCCTGCTGGAGAACGGCAACGTGCTGATCTACGACAACGGTTCCCACAGCCGCCACAATCCCTTGCCAGCCTCCCGCGTCATTGAGGTCAACCCGGCAACCAACGAGATAGTCTGGGAATACCGGGACAACCCGCCGTTCAACTTCTTCAGCGCCTACATCTCCGGCGCGCGCCGCCTGCCCAACGGCAACACACTGATCACCGAGGGGCAACCAGGGCGCATATTCCAGGTCACGCCGGCCGGCGAAGTGGTTTGGGAGTACATCAACCCCCACTTCGCGCCCAACGAACAGGGCTACGTGGTCAACAGCGTTTTCCGCTCCAACCACTACCTGCCCGAGCAGATTCCGCAGTTGCGTTAAGCAATCGGGTGGCATAATGGTGTTGAGCAGCATTCTTGAGGTATGGAAGACATGACACCACAGCAAGATTCCGAACTCTGGAGCGCCCTGGGCGCTTTGGAGGCCAGCGTCAAGTCGCTGGAAACGCAGGTCAATGGACTGGCGGACGGCCAGCGAGAACTGCGCGGCAAAGTTGACCGCCTGCTGTATGCCGTCTTGGGCATTGGAACCGCCGTGATAGCGGCAATGGTAATCAATCAGGTACTTGGTTGATTCTCCAACCACAAATTGACCATCATCACCATTAGGAAATAATCCATGCCCAACCATCCCCAGGCGGAAATCGCCATCATCGGCGGCAGCGGACTCTACGAGATCCAGGGTTTCGAGGAAACCGCCGTGGTGGACATCGACACCCCCTACGGCAAGCCCAGCGACGTCATCACCGTCGGCGAGCTGTTGGACGTGCCGGTGGCGTTCCTGCCCCGTCATGGCCGGGGACACCGCGTCAGCCCCACCGAGCTGCCCTTCCGCGCCAATATCTACGCGCTGAAGACGCTGGGCGTGAAGCAGATCGTATCTGTCAGCGCCGTGGGCAGCCTGCAAGCCCGCCTGGAGCCGCAGCACATGGTGGTGCCCGACCAGCTGATTGACCGTACCCGCGGGCTGCGTCCCAGCACTTTCTTTGAGGACGGCGTGGTGGCGCACATTTCCTTTGCCGACCCTTTCTGCCCCGAGATGGGCAACGTGCTCGCCGAAGGCGCAAAGGGGCAGGGAATCCCCACTCACCAGGGCGCGACCATGGTGGTCATGGAGGGCCCGGCGTTCTCCACCAAGGCGGAGTCCGAAATGTACCGCGCCTGGGGCGGCGACCTGATCGGCATGACCGCGCTGCCCGAGGCCAAGCTGGCCCGCGAAGCCGAAATCTGCTACGCCACCATGGCGTGGGTCACTGACTACGATTGCTGGCATCCCGACCACGACGCGGTGACGGTAGATATGGTGGTGGAAAACCTGATCGCCAACGTCGCCAACAGCCGCATCATCCTGCGCCACATCATGCCGGCGCTGGCCCAACTCGGCCCGTGCGAGTGTCATACCGCTCTCTCCAACGCCATCATCACCGACCGCAACATGATCCCCAACGAGGTGCGCCGCCGGCTGCGTCCCATCGCAGGCAAGCACCTTGACCCGCCCCCTGCGCCGTAGATTACCGACACTATCTTTCGTCAGAATCAGGATTCTCAAGATTATAGGATTGGCAGGATTACAACTTCTGCATCCTGAAAATCCGGTAATCCACTAAATCCCGATTCTGACAAACACGTGAAGAACACAAGGAGGTAACAAATGCCACGACAGAATCCGGGGGAACCCTACTACCGGGTTGATTCTCCCGAAGCCCTGCAAATCCTCAATGCCGACCCGGACAACACCGTAGTTGTCGATGTACGACGCGATGACGAATGGGTCACCGGCCACGCATCCGGCGCAATTCACATCAACGTCGATGAGTTCATGGATCGCGTGGACGAGCTGCCCGAAGGCAAGAAGCTGCTGTTCATCTGCGCCGCCGGCGTCCGCAGCGGCGTCGCCTGCGAGTATGCGTCAGCGCTGGGCATCGACTCGGAGCTGCTGTACAACGTTGACGACGGTACGCCCTCATGGATTGCCGCCGGCAACCCCACTTCCTACGGAGACGATCCGTAACTGACCAGGAGTCCGCAAGACTTCAAGGCCGCCGTTTTCAATGGTGAGGGCAACCGAGGCTCTTTCATCGAGCGAATGTTGGAAGTCCTCGCCGTCTCCCGAGTGGCGCACTAGACCACACTGACATCAAAATCCACTCCGTCGTTCCTGCGAAAGCAGGAACCCATAAAATCCTTGCAACAGGAACATTGACTGTATGTCGCACTCTCTGGATTCCGGCTTTCGCCGGAATGACGGTGAGAGAAGCCGGAATGACGAGAGCGACGCGGGAATGACGGTGGGGAGACATCAACAAATAAAGAGAGGTAAAACGATTTGACTGTTCAAAACACCAAAGGCGACGTTAAAGACCTTTCCCTGGCCGGCGCCGGCGTTGATCGCATCCGCTGGGCCGCCCGCGAAATGCCCGTCGTCAACCTGATCACCGAGCGGTTCCAGAAGGAGCAACCCCTGGCCGGCGTCAAGATGGCCGCGTGCCTGCACGTGACCACCGAAACCGCCAACCTGGCCATCGCCCTGAAGGCCGGCGGCGCCGACCTGGTGATCTGCGCCAGCAACCCGCTCAGCACCCAGGACGAAACCGCCGCCGCGCTGGTGCAGGAGTACGGCATCCCCACCTACGCCATCAAGGGCGAGGACAACGAGACCTACTACCAGCACATCAACGCCGTTCTGGATCACGCGCCCAACGTCACCATGGACGACGGCGCCGACCTGGTGGGCATCCTGCACAAGGAGCGCAGCGACCTGCTCTCCAACGTGATCGCCGGCACCGAGGAGACGACCACCGGCGTGGTGCGCCTCACCGCCATGGCTGCCGACGGCCAACTGAAGTACCCCATCATCGCCGTCAACGAGGCCGAAACCAAGCACTTCTTTGACAACCGCTATGGCACCGGCCAGAGCACGCTGGACGGCATTACCCGCGCCACCAACATCCTGTGGGCCGGCCGCCGCGTCGTCGTCGGAGGCTACGGCTGGTGCGGTCGCGGCGTGGCGTCCCGCGCCCGGGGCATGGGCGCCCACGTCATCGTCACCGAGGTCAACCCGGTGCGCGCGCTGGAGGCCGTCATGGACGGGTTCCAGGTGATGCCCGGTATCGAGGCCGCCAGGGTGGGCGAGGTGTTCATCACGGTGTCCGGCGGCTGGCACGTCATCGGCAAGCAGCATCTTGACGTGATGCCCGACGGCGCGATCATCTCCAACAGCGGGCACTTCAACGTCGAAATCGACATACCGGCCCTGGAAGCCATGTCGGTGAGCCACCGGGAAGTGCGCCCGTTCGTCGAAGAGTACGAAACCCAGGACGGACGACGCCTGTACTTGCTCGGCGAAGGCCGTCTCATCAACCTGGCCGCCGCCGAGGGCCATCCCTCCGCCGTGATGGACATGAGCTTCGCCAACCAGGCCCTCAGCGCCGAGTACCTGGTCAAGAGCCACAAGGACCTGTCCAACGGCGTCCACGTGGTGCCCCGCGAAATCGACGCCGAGGTGGGACGCCTCAAGCTCGAGACCATGGGCATCAACATCGACACCCTCACCGCCGAACAGACCGCCTACAACGAAAGCTGGGAAGAAGGCACGTAGCCCTCATCCCCAGCCCCGTCATTCCCGCGTAGGCGGGAATCCAGAACACCATTGCAGCAGCGGATTCTGGATTCCGGCTTCCGCCGGAATGACGGCAATTACGGAAACTTCATCCGGAGGAACCACAACCATGCCAATCCGATTTATGACCTCGCCCAAGTACCTGCTCACGTCCGAGTCGGTCACCGAAGGGCACCCCGACAAGGTCTGCGACCAGATTTCCGACGCCGTGCTGGACGCCGCCTTCACTGATGACCCCATGA
The DNA here is from genome assembly GCA_009840165.1 of Chloroflexota bacterium. Classification (GTDB taxonomy): domain Bacteria; phylum Chloroflexota; class Dehalococcoidia; order Lucifugimonadales; family UBA3495; genus Bin87. The sequence goes on along the minus strand of VXOG01000019.1, from coordinate 29,022 downwards.
GCCGCGTCGCCTGCGAGACCGTCGCCGGCAAGAACCTCATCATGGTCACCGGGGAAATCACCACCCAGGCCGACCTCGACTTCGACGCCATCACCCGCAAGACCCTGCTGGAGATTGGCTACACCGACGTCAAGTACGGCATCGACGGCCATTCGTGCGGCGTCATCCGCAACGCCAGCCAGCAGTCGCCCGACATCAACGCCGGCGTCAGCACCGCGCTGGAGGCTCGCAACAACGGCGCCACCGCAGCCGACGCCCGGCGGGCCACCGGAGCCGGCGACCAGGGCATGATGGTCGGCTTCGCCTGCAACGAGACCGAGAGCCTCATGCCCATAACCGTTGACCTGTCCCACCGCCTGGTGGAGCAGTTGGCCAAAGTCCGCAAGGACGGCACCCTGCCCTACCTCGGGCCGGACGGCAAGTCCCAGGTCACCGTGGAATACCGCTACGGCAAGCCCCACCGCGTGGATGCCGTCGTCATCAGCACCCAGCACGACGACGCCGAAGACCGGGCCGCGTTCAACGAAACACTGCGCTCCGACATAATTGAGCACGTCATCAACCCCATCGTTCCCGCCAACCTGCTGGACGCTGACACCAACTACTACGTCAACCCCAGCGGCTGGTTCGTCGTGGGCGGCCCCCAGGGCGACACGGGCCTCACCGGGCGCAAGATCCTCGTGGATACCTATGGCGGCATCGCCCGTCACGGCGGCGGCGCGTTCTCCGGCAAGGACCCGACCAAGGTTGACCGCTCCGGCGCATACGCGGCCCGCTACGTCGCCAAGAACATCGTCGCCGCCGGCCTGGCCGACCGCTGCGAAGTCATCGTCTCCTACGCCATCGGCGTCGCCGACCCGATCTCCGTAGCCGTGGAAACCTTCGATACCAACAAGGTGGACAACGACACCATCGAAGCGTTGGTGAACGAGCACTTCGACCTGCGCCCCGGCGCCATTATCGAAGACCTGGAGCTCCGCCGGCCCATCTATCGCAAGACGGCCGCCTACGGCCACTTCGGGCGCACCGACATCGACCTCCCCTGGGAGCGCACCGACAAGGCCGAGGCGCTGAAGCAGGCCGCCAGCGACTAACTGGCCCAACCCTTCGCTCTCCCTCGTGTGCGCCCTTCACCCCAGCGGTGAGGGGCGCAATTCTGTCTGTGTCTCGCGGCTATTCGCCTAATTTTGCAAACCGGCGCACGGCAACAGTTCGCAGCGTCCCGATACAATCGCCGGCACTATCATCTCTGGATCGGCAATACTCATGGACAGCGTTCTTCCGTTTCGCCGTTTCGCCTCCTGGGTTATCGACAGGCTGATGTTCTTCGGAGTAGGCGCGGCGATTCTCTATGTGATACACGAGCTCGACAGCCGCTTGGGTGTCAGCGGACCGGATTCCGTGAACTTCGATGTGTACGATTTTTTCGCGATCCAGATGCCCCTGGCCGTGGTGATAACCTATGCCATCTGGCTCCTGATTATCATCAAGCTTGGGCCTCCCGGTCGTCTGTTGACCAACACGGAAATCCGCAAGCATCGAGGTGGCGGCGCCGGCCCGCCTCGGAAATTGGTCCGCGCCCTGATCAAAATCGGCCTTCACCTGACCCTGATCGGCCTGATCGTTGACGCCGTGTTCATCCTCCGGGATCAGCGGGAACGACGCTCCGTATCCGACATACTGGCCGGCACCATGGTGACGCCCCGACGTCGCTGAACCGGATTCGCGCGCACAATCAATATCCCCTCTCCCTTGATGGGAGAGGGTCGGGGTGAGGGTGAAAATCTTTGTGCTAGAATTATTTTATGGTCACCCCCATAAAATTCGGCACCGACGGCTGGCGTGGCATCATCGCCGACGACTTCACCTTCGCCAACGTGGCCCGCTGTTCCCAGGGCTTGGCCGACTACCTTCGCGCTACCGGCTCCGCGCGTCAGGGATTGGTCGTCGGCTACGACACGCGGTTCGCGTCGCGGGAGTTCGCCGAAACCGTGGCATCGGTAGTGTCGGGCAACGAGATTCCGGTGTACCTGTGCAATGAGCCGGTTCCCACGCCCGTCGTCAGCCACCACGTAGTGCATCGCGGCGCGGCCGGCGGCGTGGTCATCACTTCCAGCCACAACCCGGCGGCGTGGAGCGGCTTCAAGTTCAAGTCCGCAGAAGGCGGCAGCGCCAGCCAGTCCATGACCGATGTCCTGGAGCTGTGCATCGACTCCTCCGGCGACCCCAAACGGTTAGCCCTGCAAGAGGGTCGCAACCTCGGGCTGGTGCAGGATACGGATCCGACGCCGGCCTACCGTGAATCGCTAGCCGGCCTGGTCAACCTGGATGCTATACGCGCCGCCGGCCTGAACGTGCTGGTGGACGCCATGCACGGCGCGGGCGCCGGCTATTTCGCCGACTTGCTGCACGGTGGAGCTACCTCGGTGGCGGAACTGCGCTCCGAACCCAACCCGGCGTTTCCCGGCATGGCGCAACCCGAGCCAATCGCGCATAACCTCACCGAGTTGTGCCGCCGCGTTCCCGCTGATGGCGCAGCCGTCGGCCTGGCCCTGGACGGCGACGCCGACCGGATCGGCCTGGTGGACGAAAACGGCCGCTTCGTCAGCACCCTGAAGGTGTTCTCACTGCTGGCCCTCTACCTGCTGGAGCGCGGCGACCGTGGCCCGTTGGTAAAGGGCGTCACGGCGTCCCTGATGCTGAACAAGCTGGCGGAGAAGTACGGCGTCGGTATCTCTGAAATGCCCGTGGGCTTCAAGAACATCGGCCCTCGTTTCGTTGACGACGACGCCATCCTGGGCGGCGAGGAGAGCGGCGGATACGCCTTTCGGGGCCACATACCGGAACGCGACGGCATCCTCAGCGGCCTGTACCTATTGGAGTTCATGGCCTCCAGCGGCCTCACCGCTTCGGGCATGGTTAGCCGTCTTTTCGATGCCGTGGGCGAGCACCATTACCAGCGGCGCGACGTGAGTTTTGACCCTGCTGCCCGCCCTGCCATCATGGACCGATTGACGAAATCCCCGCTGACCGAGCTGGCCGGGATGCCTATCCGCGGCATGGATGAAATCGACGGCCGGCGCTGGCTGCTTGACGCTGGCTGGGTCGCCGCTCGGTTCTCCGGCACCGAACCGCTACTCCGGATCTACTGCGAGGCCGACACCACCGCCAACGTGCAAAAACTGCTTGACGCCATGCAAGCCCACCTGGGAGTCTGAAACAGAACCGCGAATGCCGCTCCAACGTATCTTTTAGTGAGGCCACATCATGGAAACCGCCAGCCCGCTTCGTCGGTTGTTCGCCACTATCCTTGACGGAATACTGTTCTTTCTAACCCTCATCATCGGCTACATCATCTGGTGGTTGATCGTCCTGGGGCGCGGCCAAACTTCCGGCAAGCAGCTGTTGGGAATCTATGCGATCAGACGGGATGGAGGCCGGGCCGGTTGGGGAACCATGTTCGTCCGTGAGGTCGTCAAGGCGGTCGCCCACAGCTTCGTGATCGGGTTCTTTGCCGACGCCATCCTTCTGCTCATGGACGACGAAGACCACCGTTCACTATCTGACCGAGTGGCCGGCACAATCATAATGAGGTGAGCAATATGGCGATCCCAGCCAACTCTGCCGATACCGCTCCGTCCTTTCTGGATCGCGTCATTGCGCGCCGCGGCATCCTGATCGCGACGGTCATAGCGGCCATCGCTTACGCCATCGCCGTCCTGGGCGCGCTCTGGCTGCGCAATGCCGAGGGTATCGACGGCGTCAACAGATTTGTCGAGCTGTTGTCAGGATCCTCAGGCAGCAGTATCAGCAACGTGGGCATCAAGTTGGGATTCGCCTATGCGGTGGGCGCAGCATCAGCCGTCAATCCTTGTGGGTTCGCCATGCTGCCCGCCTATCTCGGCTTGTACGTCAGCGGGGGCAACCAGGACCAGGACCGGCGACAACCGATCCGGCTCGTCAGCCGGGCGGTCATGGTTGGGCTGTCTGTCTCCGTCGGATTCGTCGCGCTCTTCGGAGCCGTCGGCCTGATATTGGCATTTGGCTCCCAGGCGGTGGTGGTCGCCGCCCTGCCCTGGGTCGGGCTGGCGGTGGGCGTGCTGCTGATTGGCGCCGGCGCGTACATGGCCAGTGGCGGCAAGATCTACACCAGCCTGGCCCAGCGCGCCGCTTCCCGAATCGGCGACCCGAGCCAGCTCAACGTGCCGGGCTACGCGCTGTTCGGCGTTAGCTACGGCCTGGCTTCCCTGAGCTGCACCCTGCCCTTGTTCCTGGCGGTACTGGGAGTCGGCGCCGGCCTTTCTTCGGGGTTCCTGGAAACCCTCGGCCAGTTCCTGCTGTACGCGGCAGGTATGGGCAGCGTCATCATGGCGCTGACCTTGGGCATGGCCGTGGCCCGCACGGTGTTGATCCGGTGGATGCGGGCTGCGCTGCCCTACGTGGGTGTGGTGGGCGCCTGGTTGATGGTCGTGGCCGGAACCTACATCGTCTTCTACTGGCTCACCCTCGGCGACCTGCTGTAATACTGGGTACGGATCCTCAAAAGCGTAGGGGCGACGCCAGGGACGCCCCAGAAAAATATAGCCGGCCGCAGCAAAAAAAGTAAGTAAAAACGGGTTAGTATAAAACGATAGCCCCCAAAAAGTATAAAAAA
>VXOG01000019.1:0-24358 GCA_009840165.1 Chloroflexota bacterium | reverse complement strand
AAACTTCTTTGTTTTTTACTGTCCACCCGTGGGCTCCTTGTTTAATTTTGGTGTACTTATCAAAAATCGGTTTGGGCGCCGCATTGCGGCGCCCCTGAACTTGCTGGCCGGCAGACTCTAACAGGTTCCGTCACTGCGGGATGGTAAACACCGTTCGCCCATCCGCGTCATGAGTGTGGTTCGCCAGCCCGACCAAAATTTTGTTGGTTTCGTAGATTGCCTCGTTGGTTTTCTGAATTTCGGACCGCATTCCGTTGATGGTAGTGTTCAAGGCGTCAAACTTGGCGTCAAACTTGGTTTCCAGATTATCGATCCTGGTTCCCAGGTCATTGATCCTGTATCCCAGATCATCGATCTTGGCGTCCTGGTTCTCAACCCTGTTGACCAGTTTGTCCAAATGAAAAATCCCCCTGACCAGCAGCACAATCAAGGTGACGCCGAGGCTGATTCCGGCGATAACTGCAATGACGGCGGCGACAGTCATAAACGTCTCTCCAAGCGAACGCGCTGGCCTGTATTCTACTACCGCTTGGTGTACTGCGGCGCTCGGCGGGCGCGCTTGAGACCGTACTTCTTGCTCTCCTTGACCCGCGCGTCGCGGGTGATGAATCCGGCGCGGCGGAGGCTGGGCTTAAGGTTGGAGTCGGATACCACCAGCGCCCGCGCTATGCCGTGGCGAATGGCCTCCGCCTGGGCGTTCACGCCGCCGCCCTTGACCTGGGCCTGCACCCGGAACCTGCCGGTGGTGCCGGAAATCACGAAGGCCTCCCGGATGGTGGACTGCCAGGGGAGCCAGTTGAAGTACTCCTCCATCGGCTTGTCGTTGACGATGATCGCCGTCCCGTCATCGGGGTACAGTCGCACTTTGGCGATGGCCGACTTGCGGCGTCCCGTTCCGTAGAAATACTGTTGTTGCGGTTCCGCTTGCAACGTCATTAAAAACCTGCCTGTAGGTTAGGGGCTATGGCTGATTGTGGTGGATTCCCGCGAAAGCGGGAATGACGGTTAGAGTCGTTTACTCGGCGACGCCCACCTGGGCTTCGTGGGGATGCTGGTCTCCGGCATAGACTCGCAGCCGGCGCAGCATCTGCCGGCCCTGCTTGTTGGACGGCAGCATGCCTTTCACGGCCAGATAGACGACTCGCTCCGGCCGCTGTTCCATCATGTCCCGCATCAGGAACGACTTGAGATTGCCGACGTACCCGCTATGTCGGTAGTACATCTTCTGCATCAGCTTGCGGCCGGTAATCCGAACTTTGTCGGCGTTGATGACCACCACGTGGCAGCCAGTGATGACGTGGGGCGTATAGGTCGGCTGGTCTTTGCCCTGCAATGCAACGGCTACCTGCCGGGCCAGGCGACCCAGGCTGATTCCGGTGGCGTCAATGACTCGCCAATTGTCCGGCGCGTCTCCGGCCTTGGCGAAATATGTGCTAGTGCGTTTCATGTTTGTCTGCAACCTTTGGATCAAAGAGGTGATGGTAATCAGGATAATGAACTGATTTCAGGCAGAGTCCTTTGGCGGGCAGGGTGCGAATCCGATGTTGATTTGGTAGACGTCCTACCAGTGTTTCCGCCATGGCGTGAATCGGGAGTTTCCCTTTTCCGATCTCCACCAGTACCGCGTTGGCGCGCCGAATTTGATGGCGCAGGAATCCATTGGCGGCGCAGTCGATGGTGATGACGTCCGGGATGCTCGGATGGCGGTTGGCCTCCCACCTGAGAACTTTGCGTACCGTGCTGCGGTCGGCCGGGTAAGGCGCTGCTATTCGGCGGAAATCCCTGATCCCCAACAGGCTGGTCGCGGCTCTCTGGATGTTTGCCAGTTCCAGCGGCGCGGTTTCTAGGTGATGGGTCCGACGCAAGAGCGGCGAGGCCACTTCCCGGTTGAGGATGCTGTACCGGTATTCCCGGTGAGCGGCGTCATACCTGGAATGAAACTCCGGCGGGGCATCAGAAGCGGATGTAACCCGTATCGCCTCGGGAAGGTAGTAATTCAGCGCCCGCACGAAAACGGATTCAGCCAACTCGCTTTCGGTGGTGAAGTCCACCACCTGACCGCAGGCGTGGGCGCCCGCGTCGGTGCGGCTCGCCCCGCGAACCCTGCTGGGAGTCCCGGTCAACCTGGCTATGGCCTTTTCCAGTTCGTCTTGTATGGTGGGCGTCCCAACCTGCGACTGGAAGCCCGCGTAATCCGTTCCGTCGTAGGCCACAACCAAAGCGATGCGCCGGGCCGTTCCATTTGCGGCGTTCTCAGATGTCATGTCAGCGTTCAGCGATGGCAATTCCTCTCTGGATTCCTGCTTTCGCAGGAATGACGGGTGGTGTCAAGAATGACGGGTAGGGTCAGGAGTGATTGGGTAGGGTCAAGAATGATAGGTTGGGTGTCGGGTAAGGCATGACGGTTTTCAAGCTGTGAATCACACCAGCTCAATGACGGCCATTGAAGCCCCGTCGCCCTGGCGGGGTCCCAGCTTGATGATGCGCGTATATCCCCCGGGGCGCTCAGCGTAGCGCGGCCCCAGTTCGTCGAACACCTTGCTCACGGCCTTTTTGTTGGGCACCTGGCTCAGCGCGATGCGTCGGTTGTGCAGGGTGCCTTTCTTGCCGTGGGTAATCAGTTTTTCCGCCATTACGCGGGTTTCCTTGGCTTTGGCCAGTGTGGTGGTGATCCGTTCGTGCTGGATCAGGTCCACGGTGAGGCCGCGCAAAAGGGCTTTCCTCTGGTCCTTGTACCGGCTGAGTTTGCGGCCGGCGACGCGATGGGAAGCCATCGTCATTCTCCGTCATCATCGTAGTTGAGGTCGTCATCGTCGGGGTCGAAGACCAGTCCGCCGCCGGTCATGCTGCCGAGCTCATCGCCAAAATCCTGTTCGCCATTGGGACCGCCGGACGGCCTGCCGCCGCTCACTCCGAGCTCAGCCAGCTTGCCCTGCAATTCTTCCAGCGATTTCTGCCCGAAGTTGCGGATATTGAGCAGATCGTCGGGGCTCAGGTCCAGCACCTGCCCCACCCGGTCCAGCTTGGCCCGCTTGAGACAGTTGAGCGTTCGGGAAGACAGGTCCAGCCGCTCGATGGGCATCAGGTACACTTCCGATGCTACCGGCAGATTCGTCGGGTCCAGGGGAACATCACCGGGCCGGCTGAGCTGGTTGAACATGAAGAAATGATTCACCAGGTTTTCCGACGCTTCCTGAATCGCCGACAGCGGGGTGATGGCCCCGTCGGTCCATACCTGCAATACCAGGCGCTCCCAGTCGGTCTGTGCGCCGACCATCATGGGTTGCACCGAGTATTCCACCTTGCGAACCGGGTTGTAGATAGCGTCCACCGGCAGCACGCCCACCGGCAGGCCGCCCATGTTGTCGTTTTGCTCGGCGCGCTGGTAGCCCTTCCCGGGTTCAACGTTGAACTCAATGGACAGTGACACGTCCGGGTTGTCCAGCGTGGCCAGGTGCAGTTCCGGGTTCACGATCTGAAAATCGCTGGCGGTTGCTATATCGCCGGCGCAGACACGGCCCTCTCCGGCGACGTCAAGGCGCATCTTCCCCGGGCGCTTGGCCAGGGCATGGATCCTGATGCGCTTGATGCTGAGCAGGAGGTCCATCACCTCCTCTTTTACGCCGGGGATCACCGTGTATTCGTGGGGTACGTCTTCGATTTTCACCCACGTGACTGCGGTGCCCTGGATGGAACTGAGCAGCAGCCGCCGCAGCGGGTTGCCCACCGTGGTGGCGAATCCGCGTTCCAGCGGCTCCAGCGCGACGCAGGCGTAGGTATCGGTGCTTTCAATCACCCTGATGGCAGGGTCGGGAGTTTCGGGTTCCGGTTCCCGCATTGGCGGGAGTATCTGAGTATTCAGCATTCAGTCGCTACCTCGAGTAGTACTCGACAATGAGACGGGAGTTGATCGTGTCCGGTAGCTCGTTGTCCGGTGGCAGAGATACTACTTCGCCTTCCATTTTCGAGAGATCCAGTGTCAACCAACTCGGCAGTGTTCGCCTGGGCAAGCCTTCGGTCCGTTCGGCAAAAAAGTCTCTACTCTTTGAACTTTCAGTCCAGGATACGGTCTGTCCTGGCTTAACCAGGAACGACGGTATGTCGGTTTTGCGTCCGTTGACGGCAAAGTGGCCGTGCTGCACCATCTGGCGCGCCTGTTTGCGCGAATCGGCAAACCCGAAATGGAAAATCACGTTGTCCAGCCGGCGCTCCAGCGTCCGCAGCAGATTGTTGCCGGAGATTCCGGGCGCGTTGAAAGCGTCGGTCATGTACTTGCGGAACTGGCCTTCCATGACGCCGTACATCTGGCGCGCCTTCTGCTTTTCCCGCAGGTGGACGCCGTAATCCGACACCCGACGGCGCCGGTTGCCGCCTCCGCCCGGGGGCGTGTGGCGACGTTCGATAGCGCATCGCGGCGAGAAGCAGCGATCGCCCTTGAGGAATAGCTTTTCGCCGGCGCGGCGGCAAAGGCGGCAAGATGGTCCGGTATATCTGCCCATGTCTGTCTTTCCGTTGTTAGTGTGATAATCAGTTGATGGCGTGATGATCCGTCATTCCGGCGAAAGGGTAGCCCGTCCCGTGCTCGACATGGGGTCCCCCGTACTTGATACGGAGCCGGAATCCATTGCTCCGATTTCGCTACACCCGCCGGCGTTTCGGCGGGCGCACGCCGTTGTGAGGGATCGGGGTGACGTCCCTGATGCTCGTCACGTACAGGCCAGCGGCCTGTAGGGCGCGGATGGCCGGCTCTCGGCCGGAGCCGGGGCCCTTGATGTACACGTCAATGTTTCGCATACCCATGTCCACTCCCCGCCGGGCCGCCTGCTCGGCGGCGCGTTGGGCGGCGAAAGCCGTTCCCTTGCGGGAGCCGCGGAACCCCACCGTGCCCGAGCTGGTCGATGCGACGACGTTGCCGTCTGGATCGGTCAGGCTGACCAGGGTATTGTTGAACGTCGAGTAGATGTACGCGCGTCCCTGGGGGATTGAGCGGCGTTCTCGCCGCCGGGCACGTGGTCGGGGCATTATATTTCCTCTCCGTCGTTCCTGCGCTGTTGTTCGTCAGTCCTGCTCTTCAGTCTGTCATTCTCACGCAAGCGGGAATCCAGCGCATGATGCGATTACTTCTTCCCACCGGTGCGGCGACCCCGGCCGGCGACCGTGCGCCGCGCGCCCTTCCGCGAACGGGCGTTGGTGCGGGTCCGCTGGCCGTGTACCGGAAGATTCCGGCGGTGGCGCAAGCCGCGATAACTGCCGATGTCGATCAGGCGGCGGATGTTTTCGTTGTTCTCCCGGCGCAGGTCGCCCTCGGTGATGTAGTCCTGGTCCACAATCACCCGGATGCGGTCGAGCTGTTCCTCGGAGAGCTCGTTCATGCGCGGGGGCATGTCCATGTCCAGGTTGGCCTTGCCGACAATCTCAATTGCCTTGGTTGACCCGATTCCGTAGATGCTGCGCAGTGCAATGTGCGCTCGCTTCCGGTCGGGTACGTCAACTCCAGCGATACGAACCATAATGATGCTCCTGAACCTATTTTTCGTCACTCCGGCGAAAGCCGGAGTCCAGGGCCGGTGATTGGCTTGATATTCGCAAGGAAACAGCTAACTTCGGTTAGTGGATACCGGCTTTCGCCGGTATGACGAGGATGGCGTGATTGCCCTGTCTTGAAAAACTACCCCTGCCGTTGCGCGTGCTTGCTGTTGACGCAGATGATGCGCACTCGGCCCTTGCGCCGGATGATCCGGCAACGGTCGCAACGCGGCTTTACGGACGCGGAAACTTTCATAATCGCTCTCCCCTCACCCTTACTTGAAACGGTAGGTGATCCGACCGCGACTCAGGTCATACGGTGAGAGTTCCACCAGAACCCGGTCGCCGGGGAGCACGCGGATGAAGTGCATTCGGATCTTCCCGGAAATATGGGCCAGCACCTGGTGGTCGTTAGGCAACTCCACGCGGAACATCCCGTTGGGGAGCGCCTCGGTAACCTGCGCTTCAACCTCTATTGCTTCTTTTTTTGCCATAAAACTGCCTGCTTTTGCCGCGGGCGCCCGGTAAATGGACTCCGCGGCGCGTGTGTTATCAGTCGTTCAACGTCAGAATCTTCGGCCCATCTTTGGTTATGGCCAGCGTATGCTCGAAATGCGCGGACATCGCGCCATCGGCGGTCACCACCGTCCAGTCGTCGTCCAGAATCTTCGTGGCTTCGGTCCCCATGTTCAACATGGGTTCAATGCAGATGCACATGCCGGGCCGCAGCAGGATGCCCTTGCCAGGCTCGCCGTAGTTGGGCACCTGCGGGTCTTCGTGGAGAAAACGACCGATGCCGTGTCCTACGAACTGCCGCACCACGCCGTACCCGCGCTCCAGAGCGTAGCTCTCCACCGCTGCGCCGATGTCCCCGATGCGGTTGCCGGGTTGCGCGGCGGCGATGCCTTCGTACAGGCTGGCCCTGGTATCGTCAAGCAACTGCTGCGTGGCGTCATCGATCTCTCCCACCGGGATTGAAACGGCGGCGTCGCCGATGAATCCGTCGATGGTGGCGCCCACGTCAACCTTCACCACGTCGCCGCTCTGCAAAACGCGCTTACCCGGAATGCCGTGGACGATTTCCTCGTTCACCGAGGCGCAGATGGTAGCGGGAAACCCCTGGTATCCGAGGAAAGCGGGAACCGCGCCCTGGCTGCGAATGTTCTTCTCGGCGATCCGGTTGAGGTCGCCGGTGGTCATGCCCGGCTCTACCGAGCGTTTGAGCAGCGCGAGGGTAGAACCAACGATTGCGCCGGCCCGCTCCATCGCTTGCAACTCCCGGCGGGACTTGATCGTGATTCCCCCGGTATAAGATGAAGGCGAATTGGAAGCGGTCTTTCTCTTTTGCTGACGTGTCACCATAATGATTATACCTCACTCGTCAAGCCCAGCGCGTCCAGCGCCAGGCGATTGACGGATTCCACTGTGCTGTCCCCCCGTATGTCAGCCAGTATTCCACTCTCCCGATAGAAATCAAGCACCGGCGCCGTTTCCGCGTGGTACACGGTCAGCCGATTGGCGACGGCATCCGGCGTATCGTCGTCCCGCTGGTAAATGTCGCCCCCGTCCGCGCAGTCGTCGCATCGTCTCGGAGCATCTCCCGAAACCGGGTCGCGGGTGAACGGCTTTTGGCAATTGCGACAAATGTAGCGGTTGCTGAGCCGGCGAATCAACTCATTGTCGGCTACTTTGATGTGCAGCACCCGGTCGATGCGTTGGCCGCGTTGCGCCAGCGCGTCATCCAGGGCCTTGGCCTGGTTGGTGTTGCGCGGAAAGCCGTCCAGCATGAAGCCCTGTCCGTCCGGCATGGTCGTGATGCGGTCCAGCACCATGCCGATGGTCACCTCGTCGGGCACCAGGTCTCCCCGGTTCATATAGCCTCGGGCCAGTTCGCCCAGCTCGGTGCCGTTGGAAAGATGGTGCCGGAACAGGTCTCCGGAGCTGATGTGGTCAATCTCCAGACGCTCCTTGAGCAGTTGCGCCTGGGTGCCCTTGCCGGCCCCCGGCGGGCCGAACAGGATCAGCCTCAGACTTCCCGCGTTTTGGATGGCCGTCATCTCAGGAAGCCCTCGTAGTTCCGCATCATCAGTTGCGCTTCCAGCTGCCGCAGCGTATCCAGACCCACGCCCACCATGATGAGCAGGCTGGTGCTGCTGAGCGCAATCGCTTCAACGTTTGTAATCAGCGAGGCGATGTAGGGCACGATGGCGATGAAGCCCAGGAACAACGCGCCGCCCAGGGTCAGCCGTATGATGACCCGGTTCAGGTAGTCCTGCGTGGGCCGTCCCGGCCGGATGCCCAGCACGAATCCCCCGTTGCGTTGCAGGTTCTCGGCGATGTTCTGCTGCTGGAACACGACCAGCGTGTAGAAGAAGGTGAACGCCACCACGAGGAAGAACGCCAACACCCAGTAAATGGGGCCGGTCGGGCTTAGCGCCGTCTGCATATTGGCGGCGGCGTTGCCCAGGAAACCGCCGGCCGAGCTCAGGTACTGCGCCACCGTGCCGGGCAGAATCACGATTGAGAAGGCGAAAATCAGCGGGATCATGCCGGCGGAGTTGATCCGCAGCGGTATGTACGTGGACCCGGATTGCCGGTACATCTGCCCGCCCCGGAATATGCTGCGGCCATACTGCACCGGTATGCGCCGGTGCGCCTCGTTGAAAACCACGATCAGCGCGATGATCAGCAGCCCGATGATGGCGAAGAAGAAAATCCCGATGATGTTGTCTCGGGCCAGAAAGCCGGTGGTCAGCAGGCCGGGGAAGCCGACTACGATTCCGGCGAAGATGATCAGGGAGATGCCGTTACCGATGCCCCGCTCGGTAATCTGCTCGCCCAGCCACACCAGGAACATCGTGCCGGCGGTCATGGAGAACACGGCGGCCACCGTGGGCAGGAAGGCGTCGCCGGTGAAACCGACGTTGGTGAGCACGTTGGCCTGTTGCAGCAGGATCAACTGGGCAAAGGCTTGCGCGATGGCGATGGGAACCGTGCTCCAGTGGGTGATCCGGTTCATCTTGATGCGGCCGGCCTCGCCCTCTCGCGACATGGCTTGAAGCTGGGGAATCACCGGCGTCAGCAACTGCATGATGATGGACGCGGTGATGTACGGAAACACGCCCAGCGCCACAATGCTCATGCGCGCCAGGGCGCCGCCCGAAAACAGGTCAAGGAACTGGAGCAACTGGTTGTTGTTGAACAGGTTGCTCAACGCCGCCGCGTCAAGTCCCGGAATCGGTATGTGCGCGACCAGGCGATAGACGGCCAGCATCCCCAGCGTAAACAGGATCTTCGCCCGCAGGTCGGGCACGCTGAAAGCGTCAAACGCTGCCTGAATCAGTCGCGGCCACCTGCCGCCGCTCTGCGCCTCGGATTGGATCATGCTCGCCGTAACTCGCCAGTGGGTAAAGTTATAGGGCTTACGCAGTTGATGGAATTTCTACCCGTCATTCCGGCTTTGCTCTCGTCATTCCGGCGAAAGCCGGAATCCAGTGAACCGCAATCATTAATCACCGTTCCAATTTCTCCATCAAACAGTGAATGGACTCCGGCTTTCGCCGGAGTGACGGTACGTATAATTTCCAGTGCGTGACTCCTATGTCGCAATGACCGTGGTTTAGATCTCTTCGGCGGAGCCGCCGGCGGCTTCAATTTTGGCGCGGGCCGACGCCGTGAACTTGTGGGCCGCCACTGTCAGGGCATGCTCCAGCTCGCCGTCGCCCACTATTTTCACGGGCAGGCTCGTGCGCCGCACGATGCCCAGGCCGCGCAGCAGCTCCGGCGTAACTCTCGTGCCGGACTCAAACCGTTCCTGCAAGGTGCTCAAATCCACCAACGCATAGTAGGTTTTGTAGCGATTGTTGAACCCACGCTTCATGGGCAAACCCTTGATCAGTGGCAGCTGACCGCCTTCAAAACCGGGCCGCAGGCCCTTGCCCGACCGCGACTTCTGACCCTTCATGCCGCGTCCGGCGGTACTGCCGCCGCCGGCCGCGTCGCCGCGCCCCACCCGCTTGCGGTTGCGACGAGCGCCCCTGGGTGGCGAAACTTCGTGCTCCATCATAGTGACTGTATGCTCCAAACCTGCGCGGACATCATAGTATCCGGACTCAACCTACTCGACGGGTTCCACCACCACCAGGTGCTGTACCTTCTTCACCATGCCCATGATGGTGGGGCTGTCATGGTGCACCACCGAATGGTTGAGGCGCTTCAGGCCCAACGACTCAACGATGCGACGCTGGTAAGACGGCCTGCCGATGCAACTCTTTTTCCATGTAATCTTGATCTGCGCCATTTACATACTCATTCGCCGCTCTGGGCTGTTTCGTCAGTATCGGCATCGCCGTCGGAACCCGCTGCTGATGCCGGTTCCGGCGCCGACGCTGCTTCATCGGAGGCCGGCGCAGCATCGGCAGAGTCGGTCGCGGCCGGTTCGGCGGCGGCTTCTGCCTCAGCCGTGGTCTCTGCTTCCGCCGCCGGCGCGGGCGCTTCGGCCGGCGCGGCTGCGGCAGCGGGCTGGGCATCCGCTCCGCCGGCTTCCGTCGATTCGGCGGCGCCGTTGGTGGACGGCTGGTTCAGTCCCAACCGGTTGGCTCGCTCGGTCTCCGGATCCCTCAGCAGGCTCAACGCTTCCATGGTGGCCTGCACAATGTTGATCGGGTTGCGCGACCCCAGGGACTTGCCCACCACGTCCTGCACGCCGCCCAACTCCAGCATGGCGCGCATCGCGCCGGCCGCGATTATCCCGGTGCCCAGCGGCGCCGGCTTGATAATGACGATGGACGCCCCCTTGCGCACGGAAATCTCGTGGGGGATGGTGCTGCCCTTGATGGGAATCGTGATGGTGCTCCGGCGGGCTACTGCGGTTCCCTTGCGCACGGCGTCGGGGATGGCCAGGGCCTTCCCCATGCCAACGCCCACTTGTCCCTGGCCGTTGCCGACCACTACCAATGCGTTGAAGCGAAGCCGGCGGCCGCCTTTCACGACCTTGGCGATGCGGCGGGTGTGTACCACCCGTTCGTTGAATCCGCCGCTATCATCTTCGCGCGGTCGCTGTTCCCGGTCCCGGCCACGACCGCCGCGTCCACCGCGACGCTCACCGCCGCCACCCTGACCGCCGCGGCCTTCGCCGCCCCGTTGACCACGCTCACCTCTGCGGGATGCTGGAGATACCATCAGAACTTAAGCCCTCCTTCCCGGGCCGCATCGGCCAACGCCTTCACCCGTCCGTGGAACTGATAGCCGCCACGGTCGAACACGACGGAAGTTACTCCGGCGGCAATGGCTCGCTCGGCCACCAGCTTGCCCACCGCCACCGATGCGGTGGTCTTGGGCGCGGCGTCGTCGCCGGCCAACTCACGGCTGGACGCCTGGGCCAACGTATGCCCCTGCGCGTCGTCGATCACCTGGGCGTAGATCCCCTTCAGGCTGCGAAAAACGCACAGCCTGGGCCGCTCCGGCGTTCCAATCACTTTGTTTCTGACCCGGCGGTGTCGTACGACACGCAATTTCCGGGCGTCCTTGTCTTTAGGCATTTTCAGATCGCTCTCAAATCCGTACTTCGGAACTTTGGAATTCCGTCATTACCGCAAATTCCGCAATTCCCGCAACTCCCGTCATTCCCGCGAAAGCGGGAATCCAGAGCGCCCCGCTTTATACGGCGCGCCGGGCTGCGGCCTTGCCGGGCTTCAAACGCAGCACTTCACCCTGGTATCGTATTCCCTTCTCTTTGTAGGCGTTCGGCGGACGCACCCGGCGCACTTTGGCCGCCAACTGGCCCACCTTCTGCTTATCGACTCCGCTGATATGCACCCGGTTGTTGCCTTCCACCTGCATGGTCAGCCCCTCCTCGGGAAACACGTCCACCGTGTGGCTGTATCCGACGCTGAGGGTGATCCCGTCTCCGTTCTGCTGCACGCGATAGCCGACGCCCATCAACTCCAGGGTCCGGTTGTAACCCTCGGTAACGCCCACGACGGCGTTGGCGATGAGCGAGCGCGTCAGGCCGTGCAGCGAGTGGTGAAACTTGCGGTCAGTGAGCCGCTCAACAATCACCTCGTTGTTTTCAACGGAGACCTTGACCTCCGGATGGTACTTCTGAGTCACGGCGCCGCGAGGCCCGCTGACCACCACGCCGCCGTAAATCACCTCAACCGTAACGCCGTCCGGGAGTGGTATGGGCTGCCGCCCCACGCGGGACAGCGGAAGTTCCTCTGGCGGAATCCGCTCCAAAACGCCGGAACTGATCATTTCTTGATTACCAGACATAGCAGACCAATTCTCCTCCGATACCCTTGCGCCACGCTTCGTAGCCGGTCATCATGCCCTGCGACGTGGAAATGATGGCAATGCCCAGGCCGCCGTACACCCGGGGAATCTCGCCGTGCCCGACGTGGACCCGGAGCCCGGGTTTGCTCACCCGTCGCAGCCCGCGAATGGCGTTCTGATCTTCGTCCTTGTACAGCAGGTGAATCCGCATCGTGGGGAATTTCTGGTTCCGGGCCTGGTCCCAGTCGCGAATGTACCCCTGCGACTTCAGAATATCGGCAATCGCCGTTTTGATCTTGGACTGGGGCACCAGCACCGTCTGGTGCCGGGCGTGGATGGCGTTGCGTATGCGCGTCAGCATATCCGCAACCGGGTCGTTAATGGGCATCGCCGTATCGCTCCATCAAATTCGTTCTTTCATTCCCACTGGCGTTTTAATCCAGGCGGTTTAACTTTCTCGTCATTCCGGCCTTGTTCTCGTCATTCCGGCGAAAGCCGGAATCCAGTAGCGTTTGTGGACTCCGGCTTTCGCCGGAGTGACGGTTCATCAAACAAACCACCTGAAACGGAAGGCTGCCTCGATCACAAACTGGCCTTGCGAACGCCGGGCAGCAATCCGTCCAGCGCCATCTCACGGAATGAAATACGCGAGAGGCCAAAGTGTCGGATGTACCCGCGCGGCCTTCCGGTGGCCCCGTCCCGGTTGCGTATCCGGTTGGGGTTGGCGTCATGGGGCAGCAGCGCCAGTTTCTGCCGGGCTTCAAATCGCTCCCGCAGAGGCCGCGACAGGTCTCTGGCTTGGGCGAGCAACTCCGCGCGCTGTTCCGCGTATTTGGCGACCGTGCGCTTCCGTCGTTCGTTTTTCGCTATGGCTGATTTCTTGGCCAAAATGCGCTCTCCTACTGCCGAATAAACGGCATCCCGAAGTGCTCCAGCAAACGGGTCGCTTCGGCGTCGTTGTTGGCGGTGGTGGTAATGGTCACCTGCAAACCCCGCAGTCGGTCCACGCTGTTGTAGTCGATCTCCGGGAATACGATCTGTTCCCGCAGTCCCAGCGAAAAGTTGCCGCGCCCGTCGAATCCCCGGCGGGAGATGCCGCGAAAGTCGCGGATGCGCGGCAAGGCCGTGATGATCAGCCGCTCCAGGAAGTAATACATCCGGTCGCCCCGCAGCGTTACGGCCGTGCCTATCGGGTTCCCCTGCCGTACCTTGAATCCGGCGATGGAACGGCGCGCCCGCGTGATGATCGGCTTTTGCCCCGAAATCGTGGTGAGGTCGCGAACCGCGCTCTCCATGGCCCGGCTGTTGGTCAACGCCTCGCCCAGGCCGATGTTCAGGTTGATCTTTTGTATGCGCGGCGCCTGCATCGGGCTGGAATAGCCGAACTCGGACACCATGGCCGGGATAATCTCATCCCGGTATCGGATTTTGAAGGTTGGCGGCGGAAGCTCAGCGGGCCCGGAGCCGTTGCTTGCGGCCTCTTCCTGCCGCCGACGCTGCCGGCGTCCCTGGCCTGCTTCCGTTTGCTGTTCAGTGGTCATGGCAATCACTCGTCCCGGTTGCGGAATTGGTCGCCGGGTTGGGTATAGTTGCTTTGGATCAGCTTGACGTTGGAAATGTGAATGGACGCTTCCTGTTGCACTCGTCCGCCCTGCCGGATGCCCGGGCGCGGCTTGTAGTGCTTGGTGACCATGTTCACGCCTTCAACAATGACCCGGTCTTTGTCGGAGACCATTTGCAGGACCCGGCCGGTTTTCCCCTTGTCCTTGCCGGCGATCACCAGAACGTCGTCGCCCCGGCGTATCTTTCCCCTGGCCATCACACCACCTCCGGCGCCAGCGACACGATGCGCATGAACCCCTTGTCCCGCAGTTCCCGGGCCACCGGGCCGAAAATGCGCGTGCCTCGGGGCAGTTGGTTGTCGTTGATCAGCACCGCCGCGTTGTCGTCGAACTTGATGTAGGTGCCGTCGGGCCGGAGCAGCGGCGCAGCCTGGCGCACCACCACGGCTTTCACCACCGACCCTTTGCGCACCGGGGAATTGGGCACCGCTTCCCGAACCGTGCATACGATGATGTCGCCCACCGAGGCGTATTTGCGACGGCTGGAACCCGGGATGTTGATCAGCCGGATGCGCCGGGCGCCGCTGTTGTCGGCCACGTGGAGCCTGGTGTAACTCTGGATCATTAATGTCTCCGCTCATCCTGAGCCTGTCGAATCCCCACTCGTCCTGAGCCTGTCGAAGGATGCGACCTTTAAGCGCCCTCGTTTTCTTCTTCCACCCAATCGCTGATGTAATCCGATTCGCCGGCGATGGGTTCAATCACAATATCGGTTTCCAGGTCAATCGGACGCACGTCCGCCACTTCCCGGCGGGACAGTATTTCCAGCAGCCGCCAGTGCTTGGTCCGCGAAATCGGCCGCGTTTCCTGGATCCTCACCGTGTCGCCAATCTCGCACTGGCTGTAGGGATCATGCACGTAGAAACGGGTCACGCGGCGCATCTGCTTGCGATAAATCCGGTGCCGCTGCTTCCACACCATTTCCACCACCGCGGTTTTGTCCATCCGGGTGCTCACCACGGAACCCACCCGAATTTTTCGCATCGCCTTCGCCATTGTGATCTTTCCCTTCTCTGCTCAGTGGGTCTGTCCGCCATCGCGGAGCAGTCGGTCTCTTTACAGTTCACGCTCCCGCAAGCACGTCAACATACGGGCGATGTCCTTGCGGGTCTTGCGCGGCTGGTTCGTGTCGGTGAGCTGGTTGGTGGCGTCCCGAAACCGCAGGTTCATCAGTTCCTGGTAAGATTTTTCCAGTTCATCGCGAATCTGGTCGTCGGTCAGCGCCCGTATCTCGTACATCTCCATCGTGGGCTAGCCTCCGGAACCCGACAGCAGCGAGTTCACCCGGTCCCGGTACACCACCTTGGTCGGAATCGGCAGTTTGTGCGCCGCGCGCTGCAACGCTTCTTCCGCCTGCTGTATCGGCACGCCGCCCACCTCGAACATGATGCGACCCGGTTTGACCACGGCCACCCAGTGGTCGTTGGCTGCTTTCCCGCCGCCCATGCGCACTTCCGCCGGCTTCTTGGAAACCGGCTTGTCCGGGAAAATGCGAATCCAGGTTTTCCCGCCGCGCTGCAAGTGCCGGGTGATGGCGACACGCGCGGACTCGATCTGACGAGCGGTGATCCATTCCGGGCTCATTGCCTTCAGCCCAATTTGGCCGAACTCGACGGTGTTGCCGGTGGTGGCAGCGCCCCGGCGCTTGCCCCGGCCCATCTTCCGGTATTTGGTCCTCTTGGGTTGCAACATGATTTCAGACTCCCAGTTCCGCGGCCATCTCGGCGTCGGCGTCAGCATCCTGGCTGGATACCCGGAACTCGATGCTGTCCAGCTCCAAGTCTTCTTCCGGCACCGCGGGCATGATCTGGCCCTTATAGATCCAGACCTTGATTCCAATCCGGCCCATTGCCGTGTGGGCTTCCGCCAGCGCGTAGTCAATGTCGGCGCGCAGCGTATGCAGGGGCACCTGCCCCATCATCAGCTTTTCCGTGCGGGCAATTTCCGCGCCGGAGATGCGTCCCTTGGTGATGATCTTGATGCCTTCGGCCCCGGCCTGCATGGTGCGCAGCGCGGCCTGGCGCATCGCTCGCCGGTAGGCGACCCGCCGGCTCAACTGGTCGGCGATGTTCCGGCCCACCAGGTACGGGTCCATTTCCGGCTGCTCAATCTCAACGATGTTCAGCCGCAATCCTCCGCTGTTCATCGTCTCCAGCCGGGAGCGCAGGCCCTTCACCCGGTCACCGTCCCGCCCGATGAGGATTCCGGGGCGCGCCGAGTGGATGTTGATGATCGTTTCCTGCGCCGTGCGGTCAATCTCAATCCGGGCGATGCCGGCGTCGGAGAAGGCCGCGTATTCGTCGTGAATCGCCCGCCGCAGGCCCAGGTCCTGCTGCACGCCGTCGCGGTACTGTGCCCCGCTGTTGGCGAACCAGTGGGTTTTCCAGTCCTTGATGATTCCCAGTCGGAACCCCAGGGGATGCGTTTTGTGGCCCATCGGCTACGCCTCCTCTATCTCGTCAACTTCGATAATGATGTGGCTGGAGCGCCGGGTCACGCGACCGATCCGGCCTCTGGCCCGGGCGCGAAATCGCTTCAAAGGCCGTGCCTGGTCCGCCGAAATCCGCGTGATACGCAGTTCGTTGCGGTTCATGAACATATTGTTCTCGGCGTTCGACGCGGCCGATTGCACCACCTTGGCCACCGAACGCGCCCAGGGCGATGTCATCAGGCTCAGGTGGTCCAGCGCGTCGTTGACGGTCATGCCCCGCACCGCGTCCATGATCGGCTTCAGCCGTTTGGGAGAGGCTCCCACCTGTTTGGCCATTGCTCGTACCACTGGCATCGCGTCACCTCACCCTGCTGGACCGCTCGGATCGCGCGACGTGTCCCCGGTAGGTGCGCGTGGGCGCGAACTCGCCCAGGCGATGGCCGACCATGTTCTCCGTAACAAAGACGGGAACGTGCCGCCGCCCGTCGTGGACTCCGAAGTTCAGCCCAACCATTTCGGGCATGATCATCGAGTCCCGCGACCAGGTGCGGATCACTGTGGCCTCGCCGGATTCACGTACCCGGTTGACCTTTTTCAACAATTTTGGGTGGACGTAAGGTCCCTTTTTTACTGAACGTGACATAGTGCAACTTCGCTGCCGGCGCCGCAGTACGGCGCAGTGCGCTCTCACTCCTAGCGACGCCACCGTCGTCCGCGGACGATGAACCGGCTGGACGTCTTCTTCTTGTTCCGTGTCTTGTGGCCCAACGTGGGCTTGCCCCAGGGCGACTTGGGCCCCGGCATCCCGATGGGCGAGCGTCCTTCGCCGCCGCCGTGGGGGTGGTCCACTGGGTTCTTGGCGACTCCGCGCACGTGGGGCCGTCGGCCCAGGTGCCGTTTCGCGCCCGCTTTGCCCAGGCTCTCGTTCTTGTGGTCCGGGTTGGACAACTGGCCCACGCTGGCCCGGCAGTTCAACAGTATCCGGCGCATCTCGCCCGAAGGCAGCCGAATCAGCACGTAATCGCCTTCGCGTGAAAGCACCTGCGCTCCGGTTCCGGCGCCTCGCACCAGCTGTCCGCCGCGCCCCGGCGTCAGCTCCAGGTTGTGCACCACCGTTCCGGTGGGGATGTTGCGCAGCGGGAGGCTATTGCCCGGGCTGATCTCCGCGCTGGCCCCCGACTCAACCCTGTCGCCTACTTTCAGATTCACCGGCGCCAGGATGTAGGACTTCTCGCCGTCGGCATAGTGCAACAGCGCGATGCGCGTGGTGCGGTTCGGGTCGTACTCAATGCTCTTAACGGTGGCCGGCACGCCGTCCTTGCGGCGCTTGAAGTCGATCCGGCGATACATTCGCTTCGACCCGCCGCCGCGATGGTAGGCGGTAATGCGGCCCCGGTTGTTGCGTCCAGCCCGCTTCCGCAACGGCTCCAGCAGAGACTTCTCCGGCTTCTTGGTGGTGATCTCCTCAAAGGAAGGCCGCACCGCGTTTCGAGTGCCGGGGGTGATTGGTCGTAAGTTTTTCAGTGGCATACGTTGCTTCTCCCTTGCTCCCTCTCCCCTGGCGGGAGAGGGTTGGGGTGAGGGGGAATCCTCTTACAGACCCTCAATCAGGTCGATGCGGTCGCCGGCCCGCAGGGTCACCACGGCCTTCTTCACGTCGGGCCGCTTCTTGAACCGGGGGCCGTATCGCTTGCGCTTGCCGCGGTTGACGGTGATGTTCACGGCGACCACCGTCACGCCAAAATTCTTTTCAATGGCCTGCTTGACCAGCGTTTTGTTGGCCTTGGGCGCAACCTCAAAGGTGTACTGGCCCTCCTCTTGCAGGAGGGTGCTCTTTTCCGTAATGGTCGGGCGGAGCAATACCTCGCTGATGTTCATGCCTGCTCCTCCTCGCCGCCCACGAAACCGGCTATCTTCCTGGCGCGGAACCGCGGCGCGGTGCAGAGCTCGGCTATCCGACGGATGCCGTCCACCGTAATCAGCGCCGTTTCTCGCTTGAGCACGTCGTTGGCGTTCACCAGGTCGGAAGGTACGCTCCAAACCTGCTTCAGGTTGCCGCCGGCTCGCACTACGTCCCGGTCGGCGTCGCGGGTTACCACCAGAACCGAGCCGGCGATGCCCAGGTTTTCCAGCAACCGTTTCATGGACTTGGTGCGGCCGTCCAGCTGGTCCAGCGAATCGATGCAGATCAGCCGGCCGTTGCGGATTTTCTCCGACAACACGCACTGCAAAGCCTTCCGTCGCATCACCCGGGGCAGCGCTTTGCGATAATCCCGCGGCTTGGGGCCGAAGGCAATGCCGCCGTGCCGCCACTGGGGCGACCGGATGCTGCCCTGGCGGGCGCGGCCGGTGTGCTTCTGGATCCACGGCTTGCGGCCGCCGCCAGACACCTCGGCGCGCGTCAGGGTTGAGTGCGTCCCCTGGCGCTGGTTCATCTGGTAGATCACCATGGCCTGGTGCACCAGGGTTTGATTCATGGGCACGTCGAACACGCCGTCATCAATGCTGATGGTGTCGATGGCGTCGCCGTTGCCGTTAACTACGGGCAGTTCCATTATGCTTGCGCCTTGCTCTTTCCAGTTTTCCTGATGGTCACCGGGCTGTTCGGCCCGCCGGGTATGCCGCCCTTCACCATCAACAGGTTGCGTTCGGCGTCCACCCGTATCACTTCCAGTCCCTTGCTGGTCACCCGACGGTTCCCCATGTGCCCGGCCATCTTCAGCCCTTTGAACACCTTGCCGGGCGTGGTGCCGCCGCCGATGGAGCCGGGCGCGCGCGCTCGGTCCGATTGACCGTGCGTGCGTGGCCCGCCGCCGAAGCCGTGTCGCTTCATGGTGCCGGCGAACCCGCGGCCCTTGGACCGGCCGCTCACATCGACAATTTCGCCGGGTTCAAAAATGTCCACCGAAACCAGCTGCCCCACCTCGTACTCCGCAACGTCGTCGGCGCTCACTTCCTGGAGCCGCCGCCCGACCTGGCTGCCTTTCAGGTGGCCGGACTCGGGCTTGTTGGGACGCCGAACCCGGCCGAACCCCAGCTGCACCGACTCATAGCCGTCCCTTTCGTTGGTGCGAATCTGCGTAACGGCGCAAGGGCCGGCTTCAATTACCGTCACCGGCACCACCTGCCCGGCGTCGTTGAACACCTGGGTCATACCGATCTTTTTACCGAGAAACGCCTTCAGCATTTTCTTCGCCTGTACTTTGGTAGCTTCTGCCCGCCGGCTCCGCGCCGCATCCTGGGCAGTAGCAGTAGATGAAATAGCGGCAGAGGCAAGTGCCTGCCGCCAACGGAACTAGGATTTTACGACGGGTTTAGTATTTATTCAAGTTTTCAGCCAAACCCATCCGGGGTCTTTCGCGTCTCCCCTTTCCATCATTCCGGCGAAAGCCGGAATCCGGTAGGGGCGCCTGCGCTAGAGCTTGATCGAAATATCCACCCCCGCCGGCATATTGAGCCTGGTCAATGCGTCAATGGTCTTGCTGGTGGGCTCCATGATGTCCAGCAGCCGCTTGTGCGTGCGGATCTCAAAGTGCTCCCGGGAGTCCTTGTCCACGTGGGGCCCGCGTATCACGCAAAAGCGTCGAATCTGGGTCGGCAACGGAACCGGCCCGGCCACCCTCGCCCCGGTCAACTCGGCGGTATCCACAATCTGCGCGCTGGAACTGTCCAGCACCTTGTGGTCAAACGCCTTCAAAATTATCCGCATTTGCTGCCTGGCAACCATGATTCCTTCTCTTCAGTTTAGATCTTTTGCAATGTCCCGTCATTCCGGACTTACTTTTCGTCATTCCGGCGAAAGCCGGAATCCAAATGTCGCGCTCTGTCCGCTTTTCCCGTCCGCCGCGTCAGATGTTTGCCACCGACCGCAGCAGATTCTCCGGCACCGGCTCGTAGTGCCTGAATTCCATTGTGTAAGAGGCCCGGCCCCGGGTCAGCGACCGCAGCGCCGTGGTGTACGCGAAGGTCTCCCCCAGGGGAATCATCGCGCTGACGGTTTGCAGGTCATCCTGCCCTTCGATGCTGCGGATCTGCGCCCGCCGGCCGCCCAGGTCGCTGAGCACCTCGCTCAAAAACTCGCCCGGCGTTACTATCTCGATCTCGAAAATCGGTTCCTGCAACACGGGCGACGCTCTGCGAGAACCGTCCCTCATCGCCATCATCGCCGCCGAACGGAAGGCCATGTCCGACGAGTCCACGGTATGGTAGCTGCCGTCCACCAGGGTGACTTTCATGTCCACCAGCGGATACCCGGCCAGCGGGCCGTTGTCCCAGCTCAGTTTGACCCCGCCTTCCACCGCCGCGATGTACTGGCGCGGAATCACGCCGCCAGAGATGCCATCCACAAAGACGTTGCCTTCGCCCCGTTCCTGCGGTTCGATTTCCAGCCACACGTGCCCGAACTGGCCGTGCCCGCCGGTCTGCCGCACAAACCGTCCTTCCACCCGCACCGGCTTGGTGATGGTTTCCCGGTACGCCACCCGTGGCTGGCCAACCCGCGCCTCCACGTCGAACTCCCGGCGCATCCGGTCAACCAGCACCTCCAGGTGCAACTCACCCATGCCGGAAATGATGGTCTGCCCGGTTTCGTCGTTGAAGCGCACCACGAAGGTGGGGTCTTCCTCGGACAGTTTCCGCATCGCCTCGCCCAGCTTGTCCTGGTCGGCGCGGGTCGCCGGCTCAATGGCCACCGACACCACCGGCTCGGGGAAGTGCGGCGGCTCCAGGATCAGCGGCTTGTGGTCGCTGCAAATCGTGTCGCCCGTGAAGGTGTCTTTCAAGCCCACGGCAGCGCAGATGTTGCCGGCGGTAATTTGTTGCAGCTCTTCCCGGTGGTTGGCGTGCATCCGCAGCAGCCGTCCCATGCGCTCCCGGTTGCCCCGGCTCACGTTGCGCACGGCGGCGCCGGCCTCCACCGAGCCCGAGTAGATGCGCAGGAATACCAGCCTGCCCACGTAGGGGTCCACCACTACCTTGAACGCCAGCGCCGACAGCGGTTCGCTGTCCACCGGCTCCCGCAACTCCACGTCCTCGGTTCCGGGCACGATGCCCTCAACCGCCGGCACGTCCAGCGGAGACGGCAGGTAGTTGATGATGGCGTCCAGCAACGGGTGAATCCCCTTGCCGCGCATCGCGCTGCCGCACAAAACCGGCACCAGCTGTCGGTTGATGGTGGCGTTTCTCAGCGCCGAACGCAGGTCGTCGGCGCAGATGTCTTCGCCCTCCAGGTACTTGATCAACAGAGCTTCGTCCGTCTCGACGATCTTTTCGATCATTTCCTGGCGATAGTCGTTGAAGTCTTTCTCAATCTCGGCCGGCACCGGCATCAATTCCGGCGGATCCGCCACGTCGTCCCTGCCGTCGGAGTACATGATGGCCTGGCCGTCGATCAGGTCAACCACGCCCCGGAACTCGTCCTCGGCTCCCAGCGGGATCTGCACCGCCACCGGGTTGCCCTTCAAACGCCGCCGCACCGATTCAATGGTGCGTTCGTAGGACGCGCCCACCCGGTCCATCTTGTTGACGAAACAGATGCGGGGGACGTTGTAGGTGTCCGCTTGCCGCCACACCGTTTCCGACTGCGGCTGCACGCCGGCCACCGCGTCCAGCACCACTATCCCGCCGTCCAGCACGCGCAGACTCCGCTCCACCTCGGCGGTGAAGTCAACGTGCCCCGGCGTATCAATGATATTGACCTGATAGTCGTTCCAGTAGGCCGTGGTCGCGGCGGCGGTGATGGTGATGCCCCGTTCCTTCTCCTGGGGCATCCAGTCCATGGCGGTAGTTCCCTCATCGACTCCGCCGACCTTGCGGATGCGGCCGGTAAGGTACAGCACCCTCTCGGTAACCGTCGTCTTGCCGGCGTCGATGTGGGCTATGAATCCGATATTCCGGATCTTCCGTGCGTCTGTTTGTTCAGCAATCATCAGTTTATTCAGCAGTCATTCCTGTCCATACCCGTCATTCTCGCGAAAGAACAGCCTGCCCCGTGCTTGACACGGGGCGGGAATCCAGTAACGGACATCGTTAATCAGCGTCGGTAATGCACGAAAGCGCGGTTAGCTTCCGCCATTCTGTGCAGTTCATCCTTGCGTCGCACTGCGGAACCTTCCCCTCGCGCCGCGTCCATGAATTCGTTGGCCAGTCCCCGTGCCATGCGCATTCCGTTCCGACCCCGGGCGCCGCGAATGATCCAGCGCATCGCCAATGCCTCACTGCGGGTCGTGCGCAACTCTACCGGCACCTGGTACGTTGCTCCACCCACCCGCCGGGGCCGCACTTCCACCAGCGGCGTGGCATTCCGCATGGCGCTGGAGAAAACGACCATGGGGTCCTGGTTGGTGTCCTGTCGCACCAGTTCCAGGGCGTCATAGACCACTCGCTGGGCCGTGGACTTCTTGCCCTTGATCATCACCCGGTTGATGAACTTCGCCAGCTCCAGGTTGCTGTAGCGTGGGTCCGGTTTGATTACGCGGGGTTCCGCACGGCGTCGTCGCGACATATCGGTTCTACCTTGTGTTGTTAGATTAAGCCACCCCCCGGCGCGGGGGGGTGAAGTAACGGTGTCTTTGGTTGGCGCTTTTATCCCTTGCGGGTTCCGTACTTGCTGCGTCCCTGGCGGCGCCCGGAAACGCCTTCGGTATCCAGGTTGCTGCGCACCACGTGGTAGCGTACGCCCGGCAGGTCTTTCACCCGGCCGCCTCGTATCAATACAACCGAGTGCTCTTGCAGGTTGTGGCCTTCTCCGCCAATGTAGGCGGTCACTTCCACGCCGTTGGTCAGCCGCACGCGGCAGATCTTGCGCAGCGCCGAGTTGGGCTTCTTGGGCGTCATCGTCCGCACCTGAATGCACACGCCCCGCCGTTGCGGGCAACCGGGACCCCATCGGGTCCGGTTGCGCAGCGAGTTCTGTACCCAGTGCAGCGCCGGCGCCTTGGTGCCTTTGCGCACGTGCTTGCGGCCTTTTCGTACCAGTTGATTCACAGTAGGCATAAAGTTCCCTGCTGAGTGCCCGGTTCCAAGCCCGGCACAACGTCGAAAGATGTTATCCCTACCCGCCCTGTATGTCAACTCAGACCGCGATTTCGCTACTTGCCCGCCCAGGTGGCAGGGTTGTGATTGCCGGACTGTCAGACCGGTCAGTCCCGATAATATCTCCCCGGCGTGCAGAGAATCGGTTTGGGCATGATGAGGATTTTCGGCCCGGTGATTAGGTGCCGGCCCGTCTTGGCGTCATACACGCGCATCAGCCCGATGGGATTAATATCCCCATAGACGGGTTGCTCATCATCATCTCCCCACACGCTTGGGCCGTATTCAAGGACGCGGCCTTCATCCAGGTCAATCCATGCATCCAGGAGCGTTATGTTGCTATATGGATGGTGGGTCACTACCTTACGGGGTTCATCACATGACGTCCATGACCATGGTCCTGAATGCTCTACTGGCAAGGCCCATTTCGCCTCCACCGTGAGTCTGCGGTTGCCTCTCTGCGCCGTATAACCGGACACACGATGCACCGGCTCCCATTCCTGCCCGCCATTGATTCGTTCCACTATCCCCGAAGCCCGCAAAATATCCGCGCCGGCCTGCATTTCTTCTGTCGTGGGATAGAATCCCCGCTGTCCTCCATCATCGACCTGATGAGAGGGATTGAAGCTTAATTGCCAGAGCGGGAAATACCACACGAGAACTGCGATGAGTGCTGCTAATGGAACAAGGATCTTCAGCAACGAGCGATGGGTCAGGAACTTTCCCTTAACCCAATCACCAATTGTCGCCACCTTATTGCCGCGCTTGGGTGTTAATTTCATCCTCTTCGCTGCTCGGTGTGGGCAGGTACTACGTTTCGGTAAGCATGGGCAGTAGTCTGTCAATAAGGCTTTCCACGTCATCGAGACTTTCCGCAATGTCTTGGGCCAACATCTGGTCATCGTAAAAGTTGCCGTGGAGAGCCTCGGCTACTTGGAACCAGCGGTAGATATCCCGGTCGCCTCTCTCAGCCCGCAGGCGACTGGCAATCCGGGATAGGTGTCGGTGGCGCCCGTGTTCCCACCCGCGCTGGTCGGCGATGGCCTTGAGAATTTGGGCGGTGGCGCCCCAGCCCTTTTCGGATGCCTGCGGCAGGTCGCCGTCCGACAGTTCCTGTCTCGCCTGTGCCAGGAACTTCTCGCTGGCTTGGTGATATTTCTGGATGCTCACTTGGGGTTCCTCATGCTTACTCTGTAGGTTAGCAACTTTGGAGTGCTTCAGCAACGGAACCCGTCAGACCCGCACATCCTCTCCATCCCGGTAAAAATTCCCTTCGCACAGATGACACCGCCCCATTGCGCTACACCGCACCCATGTTCCATCATAGTATCGTGCACATCAAATACCAACCACGTCTCCGCCAGAGGTGATAACCCAAGGTCGTACACGGCCAACCCGTCAGAACCAAAATCGCATAATCGCTCCCGCCAGGACCAGCGTCCGGTCAATGCCTAACCGGCGTGGTCGCAACGGG
>VXOG01000007.1:4815-6113 GCA_009840165.1 Chloroflexota bacterium | reverse complement strand
TACTTTTGGGTCTTGTCCCACAACCCATGCGTTAACGGTGATATCCCCTACCTGGACATCATAAATTAAACGGCCATGTGACGAAGAAAAGGGGCGAAACCTGACGGTTGCGCCGCAACTAACAGAGAATAGCAAGAGGAGGATCTACTATGCCTCTGAACACCGTAGCGAGTGGCCGCGCTTGGCTCTATAGCCACAACATCGGCCGAAACGCTCAGGTGGGCATGGGATTCAGCCAGCCGGTTGGCGTAGTCGCCCGTCCCGACGGGACGCTCTATGTAGCCAACCGCTCCGGCGAACAGAACCCCAGCGCCCGCATCACCAAGTGCACGGTTGACCAGGATTACATCGGCGAATTCGGCCGCGAGGGCATTGCCTATCAGGCCGGTTCCGGCAGCCTGTTCATGTGGATCACCGGCGTTGCAGCCGATTCGGACGGCAAAATCTACGCGTCCGACGAGTGGAAGAACCAGATCACCGTCTTCGACGCCGACGGCAACCTGCTCCAGCAGTGGGGCGAGTCCGGAGCCGGCGAAGGCCAGCTCGACGGCGCCGCCGGCCTCGTGTTCGACAGCGATGACAACCTCTGGGTCGTCTCCGCCAAGACCAGCCGCGTGCAGAAGTTCAGCAGGGACGGACACTTCCTGGGCGGCTTTGGCTCCAAGGGCAATGGCCCCGAAGACCTGGAGATGCCCTCCGGCATCGCGATTGACCCGTCCGGCGACATCTATGTTGCCGACTGGGGCAACCACCGGGTGCAGAAGTACACCGCTGGCGGCACGCACCTGGCCACCTTCGGCAGCCAGGGAACCGGCTCCGGCGAGCTTAACCACCCGCTGGACGTCACCATCGACAACGACGGAGACGTGTACGTGGTTGACTGGATGAACGAACGCATCGTCATCTATGACAACGAGACGCGGCCTATCGCCTACCTGACCGGTGATGCCACCGAGGTGTCGGACTGGGGCAACCTGTCCCTGGACGCCAACCCCGACATGGTCAAGGCGCGACGCCGGGTTCCCGACCTGGAGCAGCAGCAGCGAACCTTCCGGATGCCCATGGGCGCCGACTTTGACCGAGTCAACAACCGCTTGGTCGTGTGCGACACCCTTCGCTCCCGGCTGCAGATCTACGACAAGGACGACTCCTACCTGGATCCGCAGTTCAACCTGTAGGCAGCAAACGTCTGCTGAAAGTGGAAGGGGCCGGGGCGGGCCCCGCGCGGGGAGGTTTTTTTTTGGGGGGTAGAAAGGGGGGCGGCGGTGGTTTAGCGCGGCCCGACCCCCCCCCCCACA
>VXOG01000007.1:0-4805 GCA_009840165.1 Chloroflexota bacterium | reverse complement strand
TCTTTAAATCTTTTTTTAAGAAACCGTCTGATTATTGTTGTTGGGGGGGGCGGGCTCCCGGCCCTTCTAGTATGAATTGTGGCGAATCAACTGGCGGACGCCGTAGATTACCAGCACCAGAACCCCCATCCACAATAAAGCGGATATGATGGTTAGCAGTATAGCAACAGCGAGCATGGGATTTCTCCATTGGCGTATGTTTCCGATGTGGCATAATTCAGGCTGAAAATCACGGGAACAGCCATTGGTTGAGGTATTCAGGATATGCCAAACAAGCGCGATTTCCTATCCATAACCGACATCTCGCCGGACGAAACGCGCCGCCTGATCGACCGGGCGATGGAGTTGAAGGCGACAACCCCGGGGAGCGTTCAGTCGTTGGCCGGGAAGCGGGTTGCCTTGCTGTTCGAGAAGCCGTCGCTGCGAACCCGGGTGAGCTTCCAGATCGGGATTGCCGAGCTGGGCGGGTACAGCCTGTACATGTCTCCCGAAGAAGTTGGATTGGGTAGGCGGGAGCCAGTCTCCGACGTGGCTCGTGTGCTCAGCGGCTACGTGGACGCGGTGGTTGCGCGGGTCAATTCCCACGACTCGCTGGTTGAGCTGGCCGAGTCCGGCAGCGTACCGGTAATCAACGCGCTGTCAGACCTGGAGCATCCCTGCCAGACCATGGCGGACCTGCTCACCATAGCCGAAATCCATGGGCGAACGGATGGGGTGAACGTAGCCTTCATCGGGGACGGCAACAACGTTTCGCGGAGCCTGTGCCTGGGAGCGCCGGCGGTGGGAATGAATTTCGCCATTGCTGCGCCTCACGGTTACCAGCTTGAGGAGTCAGTGTTTGACGCGGCCAGCGATCGCGGAGTACGGGCCGACGGAGGTCCGCGCCCGACGGTACACCCGCTGGTAAGGCCCGAGGACGCGGTGGTCGATGCGGACGTGGTGTACACAGACGTTTGGACCAGCATGGGCGACGAAGCGGAAACGGAGCAGAGGCTGGCGGCATTTCAAGGCTACACAGTGGACGACGGGCTGATGGCGAAGGCGGCGCCGGGGGCGTGTTTCATGCACGATATGCCAGCGCACTACGGGGAAGAAGTACCGCCGGGGATGCTGGAGCACAAACAGTCGGTTGCATACCAACAAGCGCACAACCGGCTGCACGCCCAGAAAGCCGTGCTGGAGTTCTTGCTGTCATAGCCGGGCGTATAATGCGCCGGACAAGGAGGTGCTGCCATGCCGGATTTGATGGGTCCATACAACACAATTATCAGCGAGATGGGTTTGCCCGTAGCGATGCGCGACGGGGTAACGTTGTACGCTGATGTTTACCGACCGGACGGGGATGGGCCATGGCCTGTGCTGTTACAGCGCACCCCTTACGATAAGTCTCAGGGGCGGACGGGCGCCCTGGAGGTGATGCGGGCGGCGTCCCACGGATACGCGGTGGTGGTGCAGGACACGCGGGGCCGCTACGCATCCGAGGGGGAATTTTACCCGTTCCTTGATGAACCCAACGACGGGTACGACACCGTGCAATGGTGCGTGGAACAGCCATGGAGTTCGGGCAAGGTGGGCATGTTCGGACGTTCCTACGTTGGGGCGACGCAGTGGCTTTGCGCGATCACGAATCCGCCAGGGCTGACCTGCATCGCGCCGGGGATCACGGCCTCAGACTACTACGAAGGCTGGACCTACCAGGGCGGCGCGCTGGCGTGGGGGTTTGCCCTGTCGTGGACGATGCGGCAGCTGACCATGGCCAACATGGGGGCTATTTCCAGCCGGCATGACGTGCCGGAGGGAACACGAGAGGGCTTGCTGGCAGCGTTCAACGAGCTGGATTGCACTTTCCGACACCAGCCCATCGTGGAACTCCCACACCTCAAAGAACCGCTGGCCGGCTATTTCTACGACTGGATACGACATTCGTCCAGCGATGATTACTGGAACCGCTGGAAGATTGAGGACCATTATCCACACATCACCACACCGGCGCTGCACATTGGCGGGTGGCACGACATCTTCCTGCTGGGCACGTTGCGTAATTTCGTGGGGATGCGGGAACACGCTGAGGATGCCACAGCACGGGGCGGGCAACGGCTTATTGTCGGTCCCTGGCATCATGGACCATTTGGTGAAATCTCCGGGGAGTTTTTCTTCGGACTGGGCGCAGCCGGCCCGGCCATCGATACCGACGGCATACATCTGCGGTGGTTCGACCACTGGCTCAAGGGCGAGCAGAACGGGGCTGGGCAAGATGCGCCAGTTCGTCTTTTCGTGATGGGCAGCAATACCTGGAGGGACGAGCAGGAATGGCCGTTGGCCCGGACGCAATACACCGACTACTACCTCCACAGCGGCGGCAGGGCCAACACCGCGTCGGGCGACGGATCTCTGTCGCCGGATGCGCCGGGGGTCGAAGCAGCGGACGTATATGTGTACGATCCCAGGGACCCGGTTCCGACCCACGGCGGGGCCCTGTGCTGCGGGCAATCGTTCGTACCCGGCGGCGCGTATGACCAGCAGGTCATCGAAGCGCGCAGCGACGTGCTATGCTATTCCACGCCGGTTCTGGAGGCGGACGTTGAGGTCACCGGGCCGCTCACCGTGACGTTGTTCGCATCCACAACCGCTGCCGACACGGACTTCACCGCCAAGCTGGTGGACGTGGAACCGTGCGGCGCGGCGCGCAGCCTGGTGGACGGCATCATAAGGGCGCGTTACCGGCAAGGCACGGACGAATCTCGCCCCATCACGCCGGGAGCCGTTGAGGAGTACACCATCGACCTGGTGGCCACCAGCAACGTTTTCAAGGCCGGCCACCGGATACGTCTGGAAATCAGCAGCAGCAACTTTCCGCGTTTCGACCGCAACTTCAATACTGCCGGCGACCCTTGGGCGGCTAACGAATCCGTGCCGGCCCTCCAGACTGTCCACCACGACGGACAATATCCGTCGCGGATCCGTTTGCCGGTCATCCCGGCATAAGCGGCCATGGCAAGGTACGGTTGCCTGATCATTGGCGTGGTCATCGCGCTGATCGTGCTGGTCGGCATTGTATATTTGTGGTCGGGTTGGCTGAATCGCCCGGTAGGGCACATCGTTGGCACAGTGTTATGACGGTGTCGCCGAGATTGCCGCTCTACGCTCGCAATGACAAACGCGAGTACGCTTGAGCCGGCGTTTCACGTTGACTTGATTCGCGCTTGGTGCTAAATTCAAAGTACAATCGAATGCCTGACGCGATTTCTGGCGGGAGCTTGGGGAAACCAGGCTGAGAGGGCGACCAAATTCGTCGCCGACCGTCTGTACCTGACTCGGGTAATGCCGGCGTAGGAACAGTAGGTAGCACTCATTATTGGCCGCCGGGTTTCCGCCTGGCGGCAATGTATTTCAAGGCAACTGGGTACGGCCTCGAGCACAAAAACAGGAGAGTGGCAGCCATGGCCGATGAACTGGTGATAGGCGGCGTGTCGTTCAATTCCCGGCTGATCGTCGGAACGGGTCGGCATCGCAGCATGCAGGAGATGGTCGATTCGCTGGAGGCGTCGGGAACCGAAATGGTTACGGTCGCCATCCGTCGATTGGACCTGGACAATCCGGAACAGAACATCCTGGAGCACATCAACCTGGACAAGTACCGGATACTTCCCAACACGGCCGGCTGCCGCACGGTGGAAGAAGCCCTGTTCGTCGCCCGCCTCGGCCGTGAAGTCGCTCAAACCGATTTCGTCAAGCTGGAAGTCATCCCGGACGCCAAATACCTTTTCCCCGATCCCAACGGCACCCTGGAAGCGGCGCGTCAGTTGGTGGATGACGGATTCAAGGTTTTGCCCTACATCCATGCCGACCCGGTGCTGGCAAAGAACCTGGAGGAGGTGGGCTGCGTAACGGTCATGCCGTTGGGTTCCGCTATCGGTTCCGGGCAGGGAATCCACACCGTTGAAGAGGTCAGGATTATCCTGGAAAACGCCAACGTGCCCGTGGTGGTTGACGCCGGGCTTGCGGTACCGTCCGATGCGTCCAAGGCCCTGGAAATAGGGGCGGACGCAGTGCTGGTGAACACGGCCATCGCCCAAGCGGAGAATCCGGCTTTGATGGCCGACGCTTTCAAGAAAGGTGTAGAGGCAGGTCGGCAAGCCTATCTGGCCGGCCGCATTCCGGTACGCACCGAAGCGATCGCCAGCAGCCCGCCCACGGATGTCCCGGAACCGGCAGTAGCCGATTAGTGGAACTCGATGGCTTCTCCATTCGGCAGCAACTCCGGGCGTTTGCCACGCCCCTGTTTATGTCTGGTGACTGACCGCAGGGTATGCCCCTCGGACGAGTTGCCGGGCCGAGTTGCGGCCGCCGTGGACGGCGGCGTCGATATTATCCAGTTGCGGGACAAGGAAATGCCGGGGGCCGCCCTGCTCGAGCTGGCTGAGCGGTTGCGCAGGGTAGTCGCAGGCCGGGCGTTGCTATTGATCAACGAGCGCGCCGACGTTGCGATGGCGGCGGAGGTTGATGGCGTGCAATTGGGAGAAGCCGCTCTACCCACGAGCGCGGTTCGCGCCATCATGGGTGACGCTGCAACCATTGGTCGTTCCGTACACTCGGTATCGGGCGCTTGCGAAGCGGCGGAATCGGGCGCAGATTTCCTAGTGGTAGGAACAATGTTTGCCAGCAATTCGCACCCGGGGGAAGAACCTTCAGGGCCGGGTTTGTTGTCGCGGATTGCGTCGGCCGGCGTTGACATCCCGATGCTGGGTATCGGAGGCATCAACGAACACAACGCTGGGGAGGTTATCTCCGCCGGAGCTCACGGC
>VXOG01000034.1:68042-157092 GCA_009840165.1 Chloroflexota bacterium | reverse complement strand
GGATTTTTTCCACCCCCTTTTTGGGGACCTCAAACAGCTTGCCGGTTTAGAGCTCCCCCCACCACCCCCACCCCACCCCCCCCCCGGCGGGGGCGCGGGCCCCGCCCCGCGGGGCCGGCATGTCGGGTACCCTGATGATGTGCAGTACCTCTTCCAATTGCAGCATGGAGGAAATCGCCGAGGCGGCGACGGGGCCACTGTGGTTCCAGCTGTCTCATCGTGGTTATGACCTGACCGAGAACCTGGTGAAACGCGCCGAAGCGGCCGGTTTCAAGGCTATCGTGCTCACCGTTGATGCTCCTATTCCCACTCCCAAGGAACGCGACATCCGCAACCGGTATGAGCGCCCGGGCGAATACGGCAACTTCCGCCCGCAGGAAAACCCCGCTACGGCGGCGATGGCCGGCGAGGGTTCGACGGAATGGGAAATGCCGCAGTGCCCGCCGCTCACGTGGCGCGAGCTGGAATGGCTGCGGAGCCTGACTGATCTGCCGCTGGTGATGAAGGGAGTTCGCGTCGCCGAAGATGCCCGCATGGCCGTGGAGCATGGCGTGAACGCGATCATGGTTTCCACCCATGGCGGCCGGCGTTTTGACGATACCATGTCCAGCATCGAGATGGTGCCGGAGGTCGTCGCCGCTACGAAGGGGCGAGTGGAGGTGTACGTCGATTCCGGCGTTCGCCGCGGCAGCGACGTGCTCAAGGCGCTGGCCCTCGGCGCAACTGCGGTGGCCGTTGGGCGGCCCCTGTTCTGGGGCCTCGCGGTGAACGGCGCCGAAGGTGTCCATCACGTGCTTGAAATCCTGCGCGAGGAGTTCAACCGTGCCATGGCCTATTGCGGTCAGAGCAGCGTGGATAACCTGGAAGACCGGCTGCTCAACATCCCGCGCGACTGGGGTCCGTTCCGGACGGAAAACAACGTTGCGGACCACCCGCGGGCGAAAGGACTTTAAGAAGGCCCTGGTGAACCTTGCGTTATACTTGACTGGCATAGTTGGCAATAGTAGGTTATCCGCGCCAAAGGCCGGCGTGTAGCCGAGCTATTCGCCCTACTTCTTCACCACTGATTATGACGACGATTGATAACACGACGATAGTTGAACCGGAGGACGAACTCCCCTCTGCGCCGGCGGAACGCAGGGCAGTCAGCGATGCGACGCCGATGGTTGCCATCATCGGCCGGCCCAACGTGGGCAAGTCTTCGTTGTTCAACCGGGTACTTTCCCGGCGGCACGCCATCGTGTCCGAGGTCGCCGGCACCACCCGCGACCGCCTGATCTCCCGCGCTTCCTGGAAAGGCCGGCCTTTCCTGTTGGTGGATACCGGCGGGTTGGAAGACGACCCGGAGGGCAATATACCCCAGCGTGTGCAGCAGCAGGCCGACATGGCCATGGGCGCCGCCGATCTCATCGTGTTCATCACCGACGCCATCCAGGGCCTCACCGCCACCGACGAGGCCGTGGCCCAGCGATTGCGGCGCACCGATAAGCCCGTAATCCTGGCGGTCAACAAGGTGGACAACGACAACCGCGAGCTGGCGGCCAGCGAGTTCTACGCTCTCGGCATGACTGACACGGCGTTTATATCCGCCTACCATAACTACGGCATCTACGACCTGCTGGACCGCGTCGTCGAGTTGTTGCCGGCTCCCGAATTCGTTGACCTGTGGGATTACGAAAACGACCTTGCGGACGAACCCGTTGAAGGTTGGGAGGATGCAGGAGAAGACGCCGCGGACGAGGAAGACATTCCCGCGCCGCCTACGGAAATGCGTCTCGCCATCGTGGGGCGCACCAACGTTGGCAAGTCGCTGCTCACCAACACAATCATCGGCGAGGAGCGCAGCATCGTCAGTCCAGTGGCCGGAACCACCCGCGACGCGCTGGACACCGAGGTTGAATACAAGAACCACCTCATCACTCTGGTGGACACGGCGGGGATCCGCCGGCCCGGGCAAGTGGAACGTGGCATCGAGCGATACAGCGTGCTGCGGGCGGTCAACGCGGTGCGCCGTAGCGACATCACGCTCCTGATCACCGACGCTACCGAGATCGCAACCGCCCAGGATGCTCACATCGCCGGCCTGGCCTGGGATACCAGCCGCGGCCTGATCGTGGTGGTGAACAAGTGGGACCTGGTGAACCGAAACCGTTTCCGAATGGAGCGCGTCCTCCACCGCGTCCAGGA
Organism: Chloroflexota bacterium; assembly: GCA_009840165.1. Classification (GTDB taxonomy): domain Bacteria; phylum Chloroflexota; class Dehalococcoidia; order Lucifugimonadales; family UBA3495; genus Bin87. The sequence continues at coordinate 154,905 of VXOG01000034.1, read as the reverse complement.
ACGCCTGCACTTCATGTCCTACGTGCCCGTGTGCTTCACTTCCGCGCTGACCGGCGAGGGCATAGAGGATTTGCTGGATACGGCGTTGTCTCTCTGGCAGGAGCGCCAGAAACGGGTGCCTTTCCGTGAGTTGCAGTACCTGTTGGCCGACGCAGTATCCACCCATACGCCGCCATCACAACGGGGCAATATACGGAACCGCCTGCGCATCCGCCGGATACGCCAGGTGGGCGTCAACCCGCCGACCTTCGCCATCAGCGTGAACGACCCCAAGCTGGTGCATTTCTCGTACCGGCGTTACCTGGAGAATCAGATACGCGACCGGTTTGGTTTTGACCGCACCCATCTGCGTTTGATCTTCAGACCCGACCGCGACGAACGCGCTCCACGCTCGGGAATCCGAAGTCGGGGGTCTCGCCGGACCAACGCCGCACGATGAATCCGGTCCGCCAGGCCAGCCCCGCAACGTGGGCGATGCTCACGGTGACGCCCCTGCTGTGTGCGGCCGGGGTTCTGCTGCTGGTGTTCGCTCCCCAGTTATCGGTTCCCGTCAAATTCGCCGCCGTCTGCACGCTGGCGTATCTTGCGGGTTCGCTGTCGTGGGGCTATATGTTCGTGAACCTGGCAATGGGCGAAGACATCAGGGATTTCGGAAGTGGACGCACGGGAATGTCTAACATTCTGCGCACGGCTGGCGGCAAGGCCGCAACGCTGGTGTTTGTGCTGGACGCCGGCAAGGGAATCCTGATGGTACTGCTGGCCCGCAGCGTTACCGGGGCTGTCGAGGTCGAGGTTGCAGCGGCGCTGGTTGCGCTGTGCGGGCATAACTGGCCCGTGTACCTGGGGTTCCGCGGCGGGCGCGGCATTATGCCCGGATTCGGAGGGCTTTCGGTGATGGCGCCCTGGGTCGCTGCGGCCGGCGGAGCCCTGTTCCTCGTGGTTACGCTATCAACTCGAATTCTGTCGTTGGGCAGCATAGTCGGCACCTTGGCCGTCGCTTTGATAAGCCTCGCGCTGACCTTCATAGTCGGACATCACCAGCTCTACACTCTGTACGCTTTCCTGGGCGGCGGGCTCATCATCTGGCAGCACCGGGACAACATCAGGCGCATCGCCAACGGCACCGAACGGAAACTGGGGTTGCCAGGCCTCCGCAATCGCTAAGCTCGGTGAAAGGGGGCGTTTGATTCTTCGACAGGCTCAGGATAAACCGAGCTTGGGCACTGCGTAACGATTCGGTGGGTTCCACGACGGGAATCCTATGCTAAACTGCACATAATCACGTGATATGACAGGTATAGACCAGTGCAGCAGACCGTTCACGCCGCCACCGGCGGTATTTCTCCGACCATAATCGATGCGACGGGTGTCGCCCGTCGCATTGCGGACAACGTTGCCAACGTCATCATCGGCAAGAATGACGTAATTGAGCAAGCCCTAGCGGCCCTCATCGCCGACGGCCATATTTTGGTGGAAGACGTCCCCGGCGTGGGCAAAACCATGCTGGCGCGGTCTTTGGCGGTATCCATAGGGGGCACCTTTTCCCGCATCCAGTTCACTCCCGACCTCCTGCCCAGCGATGTTACCGGGGTTTCCGTGTACAACCAGGGAACCGGGGATTTCAACTTCAGGTCCGGCCCAATCGCCGCGCAGCTGGTGCTGGCGGACGAAATCAACCGCGCCACGCCCAAAACCCAGTCGGCGCTGCTGGAGGCCATGGAAGAAAGGCAGGTCACCGTCGATGGCGTAACTCATCCATTGCCCGCTCCGTTCTTGGTCATTGCCACCCAGAACTCCATAGAGTATGAGGGCACGTTCCCATTGCCCGAGGCCCAGCTGGACCGTTTCCTGATGCGGGTCAACGTGGGATACCCTCAGTTTGACGAAGAAATGGCCATAATCGCGCAACAGGAGTTCACGCACCCGATCCAGGAGCTCCAGCCCGTTGCGAGTCCCGAGGACGTGATTCAACTGCAGCAGGCCGCGCAGAGCGTGTACGTTGACGGTTTGGTGCGGGAGTATCTGGTGTCCCTGTCCGAAGCCACCCGTTCCCACCAGGACGCTGCTTTGGGCGCGTCTCCCCGGGCATCGTTGGGGTTGTTCCGCACCGGGCGGGCGCTGGCGCTGATCCGCGGGCGCGATTACGTGCTGCCTGACGATATCAAGGAGTTGGCCGTCCCCGTTTTGGCTCACCGTGTCGTGCTGACCCCGGCGGCGCGGATGCGCGGCGTCCGGCCGGAGCGTCTGGTATCCGAAATGCTCAACACCGTAGCCGTGCCGGGAGCCGGGTAGAGCGGAATAACTGCTAAGTCCCAACTCAGGAAATGACAGTGACCCTACCGTTTCCACGAGGCTTGATGATGCACACCTTCGACGTTATTGTTTGGGCAGGCCCCCTTTCCGATGGTTCTATTTCTTACTCCTGCTGGTGCTCGTATGTTGTGGGTGTTTGGGGACATGGCGAGACCGAGGAGAAAGCTTTGGCAGACATCATCTCGGCCATGACAGACGTCATCCACTATCCTTGGGATGATGGCGTTAGTCTGGCTGACTTTGAGGAAGCCGCCGCAGAAATGGCGAGCGTGATGCAAGAACTTTCTGACGAGGGCATTGACTATGAGGTTCATCAGGTAACAATCCCGGCCAAAGAGCCGGCCAGCGTCTGATGCCGCGATTTGCCAATGTTCGTCCCCGCAGGTTGCGTCATGTGCTGCTTCAAATGGGATTTATCGAAACTGTCCATAACGACCACTGGCGTTACCGCCATCCCGGACTAGGTTTGCGTACCCACGTCCACGTATCGTTTGGCAACAAGGAAATCAGAGCCGAATTGATGGGCGACATTATCACCCATCAGCTACGAATGACTATTGATGAATTCCGGGGAGCCATGAACGGTGAAATACCGGAACGCTTCACCAATCCCGAATTCTGGACCAACTGACACATCCGATGATGATCAGACGAGCAATCAGCCAGCACCGGCGCAAGATATTTTTCGGCCTGCTGATCCTGGCCGTGCTTTTCTATGCTCTGGGCACCGGCTTTCCGTTCTTTTACCGACTGCTGTTCACCCTGGTCGCTCTCGTATGCATCGGCTATGGGTGGGCGTGGCTGAACCTGCGCGGTCTGGAGGTACGCCTGTTTCGCGTTGGCACCCGCGGCCATATCGGGGAGTATCTGGACGGCCAGATCCAGCTAGTCAACCGTACCAGGATGCCCAAATCCTGGCTGGAGATCGTTGAAGACACGGACCTGCCGCAGCCCGGCGGACGCACCGTGGCACTCATCAAGGGGCAGTTACGTTCCTTCCGAATCGCAACCTATCTTTCCCGTCGGGGCATTTATCGTACCGGCCGGTTACGCATCACGGCTCGCGACCCTTTCGGGCTTTTCCGCTTGACCCGAACCTTCCTAGATGGCCAGGCGTTCACCGTCCTTCCGCGGACAGTGCCCCTGCCCGACTTGGACCAACGATTCGCCAACCTGCCCAGCGACAGCGTTTTCTCCCGCCGCACCCCGGCGATCACGCCGGAATCGTCCACCGTTCGGGACTATGCTCACGGCGACAGCTTGCGTCGCATACATTGGCCGTACACCGCCCGCATGAATCGTCTCATGGTCAAGGAGTTTGACATCGGCGTTTCCGCCCAGGCCTGGGCCGTGCTCGATATGGAGCGCCGCTCCCACTTGGGGGAGCCGCCCGATAACACGGAAGAGCTTGCCGTTACCGTCGCCGCGTCCCTGGTGCGGCACTGGGACGAAACCGGCACCCCCGCAGGTCTGGCCGCCAACGGCGCGGAGTCCTGGATACTCAGGCCGGACCGTCGGCCGGCACAGCTGGGGGTTTTGATGGAAGCGCTGGCCGGGGTGCGTTCTGACGGCGCGCTGCCACTGGAAAGATTCCTCCAGGACTTGCGGCCGCACCTTTCCGGTTTTAACACCCTGATGGTCATCACCCCGTCTCGCCGGGCGGAGTGGGTGTCTATTCTGGCGGGCATGCGCCGGCAGGGGGTAAATATCGCAGTATGTTACGTTGATCCTGCCAGTTTCGCCGACGCCGGCGCGGAACAGCTTACTGGCACTACCGGGCAGATTACCGCCGACTATCTGGCCCAGCATGATGTCCCAGTTTATCTGGCGCGCCGTGGCGATGACATCAACCACGCCCTGTCGCGTCCGTTGGCTCCCAGGACCGACGCGGACGGACTCCGAACCGATGCCGCGGAGCTTCGGGCCGAGCCCAGTATGGTGTGACTAGCGTATGGCAACCGTGACCACTGCCGCTCCCACGCTGACTCAACCGGCTGCGGATGACGGCCTGACTCAAAAGATTGCAGGTTCGCTGGGCCAGCGTTTCCTCCAGTTGGCGCATGTCTTGCGACCTCCCGACGGCTGGATCGCCGCCGGTCTCCTCGCGCTGAACATGGTCATCGTGGTGTGGTCTGTGGAGGTGGCGGATTGGGCTCCAACACCTTCCCTCGCGCTGGTGATCCTGCTGGCCGTGTTCACAGCCCTGGTCCTCACCCGAGTACGCCTGTGGGCCGCCGCGCTGATACCGGTGGGTTTGTTGATTGGCGCGGGGGTCATCATCTGGCAGATGACCGCATCACCTCCCCATGAACTCCGCATTGCTTCGACGCCGGAGTTTTTCGAGCGTTTGGGAGATTGGATTCAGGCTGCGCGAACCGAGGGTATCAGCGTTGACCCGCTGCCGTTTGCCGTCGGTCTGATGATTGCCGCCTGGCTGTCCGGGTTCCTCGCCGGGTGGGTGTTCTTCCGGTACCGGAATTTCTGGGGAGTGTTCGCCCTGGGGTCTCTGGGCATTATGTCCAACCTCACTTTCCTGCCGGAAAACGCCAGCGTTTACCTGGGAATTTACCTGTTCACCGGATTGTTGCTGGTCGGTTGGGTTCAGTCCGTCCGCACGCGGCAACGCTGGGACCGGGACCGTCATGTGTACGACGGGCACCTCGGCATCCTTACTGCCAGCGACACCACGCTGGTGGCCCTGGTAGTGCTGCTGATTGCCTTCCTGATACCGGTCGGCGGGCAATGGGGCCCGGCCAACTCGGTCTATAACTTTACCCGTTCGCCCTTGATCCATTGGGAAGAGGACTTCAACCGACTCTTTGCCGGCCTGCCGGCCCGGCGGCCCCTGCCCTATCGCATCTGGGGCGATACGATGGCCTTCCAAGGCACCATCAATCCCACCAACACGCCGGTGCTTCAGGTCAACTCGGCGGTTCCGCTCTACTGGAAAGCGCGTTCCTATCCAACCTACACCCATGAGGGTTGGCTGTCGGAGGGCACGGTGCATAGGGAACCGGGTTGGCGTCCCGACTACAGCCAGCCCAGCCCAGAGCAGGAGCGGTTCAACGTCACCTTTGAAGTCATTCCCAAGTATGACAGCCGCAGTCTTTTTGCCGGCGGACAAACCGTTGGCGCCAACCGCGACATCCGCATCGAAACTTTCGATTCGCCCCGCTACGTTATCGACCCTTACCTAGGCGCGCCGACCGATGAGTTACCGTCGGCGCTGCGCCAGGCGGTCGCCGGCGTCCGGCATGAAGCCGCCACCGACCCTTATGCATCGGATGATTCCATTGCGTCGGCGATTCCCGGTTCATTCCAGCTGGAATCAGTGGAGCGCGAGGATGATGGTCGGGTTGTCAACGCCGTGATTGGCGAAATAATCCCCGAAGAGCCTGATGTCCTGTCGGTGCGCGCCGCCGGCGGCAACGCCGCCTCCGGTGACCCGTACCAGCTAACCGCCTCGGTGTCATCGGCCGAACCGGACGACCTGCGTCTGGCGGACCAGGAGTATCCAACCTGGGCCTGGATTCGCTATACCCAACTGCCGGAGGATATGCCGCCTCGTGTCGCGGAGTTGGCGCGGGAGATCACCGCCGACGCCGACACGCCATACGACAAGGCCAAGGCGGTCGAATCCTGGCTCAAAACAAACATCGCCTACAATCTGGCTATTGATCCTCCCCCCTTCGGGTCCGATGGCGTTGACCACTTCCTCTTCGAGAGCAAAGAAGGCTATAGCGAGTACTTCGGTTCGGCGATGACGGTCCTGATGCGCAGCGTGGGCATTCCCGCACGGATGACCACCGGCTACACCACCGGCAATCTCATCGATGGCTCGAACCTGTACCTGGTGTCCGACCGCCACAGCCACGGATGGGCCGAGGTCTATTTCCCCGGTTACGGGTGGATTCCTTTCGAGCCTACTCCCGGCAGGGAGATCCCGGTGATCGTGCCGCCGGAAGAGCAGGAGGCGATGGCCGCATTGAGAGCCAGCGCCGAGGGCTCCGGAGACTTGCCTTGCGAAATTGAAGAGGACTGCGAGGAGGCGGACATCTCGTTGAACGCTGACGACATTCCATTGCCTGAAAGCCGAACGACCATGCTGTGGAACACCGTCCGCGCCGCATTGCCCTGGGCAATAGGGATCGGCGCCGTCCTGATAATTCTGGTGGCGGCCGGTTGGAGCGCCTGGCGGTTCTTGCTGGCAACCCCAAAGGACGCTCGGTCAACCTACCGTCGGTTGCGACGGATGGGGCGATTCGCCGCGTTGGCGCCGGCGCAGCACCAGACGCCGCACCAGTGGGGGGCAACCGTCTTGCAGGCTTTACCCGAGCAACGGTTGGAGGTGCTGCGCATCGTGAATGCCTACACGCTCAGCACCTATGCCGGGCGCACATTCGACGAGCCTGCGGGTGATCGCGATAATGACGTCGCCGACGCCTGGAATGCCGTGCGGTTCCCCCTGTTATGGTATGCTCTCCGCCGCCGTGAAGCGTGACACGATAAACCGACAATCCACCAGACGCTATAGCATCCATGATGACCATGACCAACAACACCGCCTCTCTGTACCGCTGTCTCCATGAATCTCCGGTCGGTTGGATCGCATTGTTGGGGACCGACCGGGGGCTGCAACGGGTGAGCCTGCAAGCCGAACCGCAGGACGCTCTGGCCGGGTTGGGCGAGGCCGCTGAGTTCGCCGAGGACAGACCTGACGTGTTCGCCGACGCTCTGTCCGCCCTGGATGACTACTTCGCCGGAGATGTGTCGGCGTTGGATCGAATCGAAGTGGATCTGAGCGGCGCGTCTCCCTTTTTCAGCGCGGCGTGGGAAGCCTGCTGTTCGATTCCGCCCGGAGAAACGCGATCCTACCAGTGGCTGGCGGAAGCGGCCGGCAACCCGAGGGCCTCCCGGGCGGCGGGACAGGCAATGGCCAAGAATCCCCTGCCGCTGGTAATCCCTTGCCATCGGGTTGTGGGCAGCAACGGCGGTCTTCACGGCTACGGCGGTGGTGGCGTAGGCGTCAAGGCCAGGCTGCTGGAACTGGAACGCCAACAGCGCCTTCTGCTGTAGGTCCACTCCATCACCGTGCCACAAACCCATCCTGCGACAAGCTCAGGATGAGCGGAATCTGAAGGGCTTGTTGCGGCGGTGGGGTCATACCGGTATCCTTGACGCCAGCGATCAACGGCTGACCAAACCGACCCTATCCATCCAACCGCGCCGTCGGCAGGAGGTTCCCCAACATGGCAGGTCAAAAATTCACTTCGTGGGTACACGGTTCCGCGATGACCGGAGAGTACCTGAATCGCATCACATCGGTACGCCACTGCGGGCCGTTCGTCCGCATCGAGGGCAATGAGGGGCAGAACACGTGGCTGCACTTTGCGATTCCTACGCCGACTGTGCAGAACGGCAGCCGCACCAAGGCCGAATCGGTGGCAGTGTCCTTCCGCGCCCGGTCGCATGCCAGCGTGGCCGAAGTGCTGGTGTACGACGGCGAGAAGATTATCGCCGAGCATCTGGGAATGGCGATCAAGGGCGACAACCTGGACGCCAGCTTCGAGATTCCGGACGCTCCGGAAGTTGACCGGGGCATCAACGTGGTGGTCGGAGTGACGTTCGATCAAGGCGCGCCGGACATCCGATCCATGCAGGTTGAAATCGTGGGAGTGGGCGTGAATTTCGAGGACTAGACGCCGTCCACGATCATCACGTTGGAAATGGTGGAGGCGATGCGCAGCTCCTTGGGGCCGGCGTAGTCGTCGGAGTAGTACCACCCCTTGGCCTTCTCCAGGCTGTCGAACTCCAGCACCACGGTGCGGCGTTCGGGCTGGTCGCCTTCCACCACCGACACCTCGCCGCCGCGCGCCAGATACCTACCGCCATGCTTCTCGATGGTGGCCGGAACCTGCCCGCGATATACCTCAAACTTCTCCGGGTCGGTGACTTCGATGGTGGCGATGATGTAAGCGGCCATGTTGTTCCTCCGAGCTACGACTGCGTCAGTTCCCGGACCGTTTCGGTGAGGGCGGGGATTACTTTTTCCCAATCGCCGACTACACCGTAGCGGGCGTCCTTGAAGATGTTGGCGTCGGCGTCCTTGTTGATGGCGACGATGGCCTTGGAGCCGCTGCAACCGGCCATGTGCTGGCTGGCCCCCGAGATGGCAACGGTGATGTACAGGTCGGGCGTGATGGTCTTGCCGGTCAATCCCACCTGGTAGTTTGCGGGCACCCAGCCGGAGTCCACCGCTGCGCGGGATGCTCCAACAGCGCCACCCAGCAGGTTCGCCAATTCCTCCAGCTGAGCGAACGGCTCCGGCCCGCCCAGGCCACGTCCGCCGGACACGACGATACGCGCGTCTTCCAGCTTGATGCCCTCGGCCTCTTCCTTTACGACATCTACCACGCGGGTTTTGGCCGCCGCCGGGTCGATTTCCACCGGGAAGTTCACCACCTGGCCGCTGCGACCGGCGTCGGCGTCCAGCGGTTCGTAAGTCTTGGGACGGATGGCGGCGATTTGAGGGGTCTGGTTGCAGCTCACCACCGCCACGGCGCTGCCGCCGTACACCGGGCGATTGGCCAGCAGCTTGCCGGTGCCGGCGTTGGCGGACACTTCCAGGCAGTCCTGGGCCAATCCAACACCAAGGCGGAAGGCCAGACGGGGGGCGAGCTCCCGGCCTTCGTTGTTGCGGGCGATGAGGATGATGTTGGGGTTCGCCTCGCCGGCGAGGGTCTGCATCGCAGAAAGATAGAGGTCCGGATGGTAGTCGGCCAGCGCGGGATTGGTTACGGCGTAGGCTCTGTCGGCGCCGTGGGCAATGGCCTGTTGCGGCGCGTCAGCCACGTCAGCGCCGATGAGTCCTATTGAAAGTTCCTGGCCGAGCGTGTCGGCCAGTGTGCGGCCGGCGGCGAGCAATTCCTGGGCGGTGGAGGCCAGTTCGCCGTCTGCGGTGTCGCCAAATACTAGGATTCCGGTAGCGTCTGCCATTGTTTGCAGTCTCCGTAGGTTGGTGTGTATCCAAATTTCCTGACATTCCGGTGAAACCGGAAACCCAGAACGTCTTTGCCGAACAGGATTATGGATTCCGGCTTTCGCCGGAATGACGGTGGGTTAGATGATGCGGTCCTCGCGCAGTTTCAGGGCCAGGTTGCGGGCCGCGTCGGCGTCATCGTCGCCTTCGATGATCTCGCAGTCCTGCTCGCGTTCCGGCACGAACAGATCGTGCAAGGTGACGCGCGGTTCCAGTTGACTGTCATCCAGGTCCAGGTCTCCGGGTGTCCAGACGGTGGGGCGCTTGCGGGTGGCGGCCATGATGCCGCGCAAGGTGGGATAACGGGGTTGGCCCAGTTCGTTGCTCACCGTGACCAGCGCAGGCAGGTCGGCTTCAACGACCTCGAAACCGTCGGGGGCGAGCCTTTCGACCACCACCTTGCCGTCCTGCACGTCCACCTTTTTGCCGAGGGTGATGCAGGCCATGCCGAGGGTTTCAGCCACGCCCAACGGAACCTGGGCGTTGTCCCAGTCCGAAGCCTGGCGTCCGCAGATAATCAGATCAAATCCGCCGAGCTTGTTGATGGCGGAAGTGAGCAACTGCACGGTGAAAAAGGAGTCCACCGAGTTTGCGAAGGCATCGTCCTGGAGCAATACCAGTTCATCGGCGCCCATAGACAGAGGCTTTTTCATCACGTCCAGGGCAAAGGACGTTCCGGATGATATGACGGTGATGTTGGCGCCCTGCTCGTCCTTGATCTGTAGGGCAGCCTCAACGGCGTTTTCGTCGAAGCCGTTGACAACGGGCGGGATGTTGGGCGGCGGGACAACCTGGCGGGCGTCCGGGTCGATGCGAAAGGCGGCGGCCGGCATTTCAGGGTCAACGACCTGCTTGGCCAGCACGCAAATGTTCACGGGCATGGGTAAGTAACTCCCGACGGAAATCGTAAAAATGTTATGTGAAAGTTATCACTAGCCTATGGCAGTGTCAAACCGCCCTACCACCGTCATTCCCGCGAAAGCGGGAATCCAGTGGCCGGCCAGCACAACGGCCCGTCCTTGATTCAGCGGATCTGTCATTGCGAGCGCAGCGTGGCAATCTCGTTGCCGAAGGCCCGTCACTCCTGCACACCACCCGTCATTCCGGCGAAAGCCGGAATCCAGTAGCCGTCCGGCGCAACGCCCTGCCCCTGATTCAGCGAGGCAACGTCTCAGTCGGAGAAACCGAGCCGCCCTGAATCTGCTCGTAAGAAAACGCCGGAATAGCCATACGGGTACTGGCGTGTTCGATGGTCAGGGCGCACAGCCGGCCGGCAACATCCAACTCCAACAGCGTGTCCTCGCCCAGATCGCGCGTCTCGTCAACTTCGGCTGGATAAAGCTCGATGTACAGGGTATCGGTATCCGCAAAGTACTTGACGTTCATGGCCTGAGCTTAACAACCATAGGCAAATCTGACCTATTTCTCTTTGGCGTCAGATTGTGGAGGCTCCTGTGTTGCCTGTGAGGACATAGGCGGTTCTGCGGGCGCCTGTGCGGAAGGAAGCACGATTGTTTTATGCACCGAGAGTTGCTCAGTGCGAACGTTCTCCGTTGGAATGGTCTCATCAGAGACAGCGGGTTCGGGAGAGGTCGGACCGGTATTACCCTGAGTTTGTTGGCTGCTCATCTTTTCCCTCTATGTATTTGGCCAGCGTCGACTGGTCAGCATCGGCTTGCGACTTTTCCCGCGATTTCGGAGGCTTTGCCGGCTCCAACGAGCTTTCCAACCATATGGATGTAATCCCGTGGACCAGCCCCTTTGGCAGTGGCTTATCGCGCTCATATCTGAACGACATTTCACACCTCCGTCTTGAGGTCGTGCTGGCATCGCGCCGCCCAGCACAGTGGAGAGCCTTCCGAACTACGTGGGCTGTCCAATTCTATCAGAATGTCAACCGCCTCGATCCAATCCGGTAGAGCCAAGCTCATGCTGATAGTGTTTGCCTCTCCGGGTTCCAAAGCGATCTTGGTGTTGACCTGTGAAATAGTGTAGTTGACGTTCCACGGGAACTCAATGGGGGCGCCGTCGACCTCCATATGTGTCGTGTATTCGTCGATTTTGCTTGTTACGTCCTCATCGCTGTAAGGGGCCAGCACTTGAACCCGCCATGTCAATCCGGTAATTCGCACAGCTACCCTTGAAGTATTGGTCATTACGACTACCGCGCTCAGCGCATTATACGATGGACTCGATCGCCGGCTGGAAACCTGTAAGTCGGTAGTGATGGCCGGCTCTCTGACCCTGAATATCTTGAACCGCCACCAGGCTAGGAAGAGAGTAGCCAAAGCGATAAGCAGCGGCGACAGATAGAAAACGATCTGTAGTACCGCCACTGCTGTTCCAAGTGCTGTCGTTTCCGCTGTCGCCGTGTTCATAGGCTCCGCCCCTCACGCCGCCATCCCCATCTCCCGCAGCCGCGCCACCAGGTACTCCTGCGGCCGGTCGCCTTTCACCCGGTTGCAGTGAGCGCACAGCAGTTGCAGGTTGTCGATGTGATCGGTGCCGCCGCCCGACTGCGGAATGATGTGGTCAACCTCCAGGTGCCGGAACTCAAACGCCGACCTACACCCATTGCACCTCCCCTCCTGCTGCCCGAACAGCACGTGCTTGTTCTGGCGATAGGGGATGGGCGCGTCAATGTCGGTACGCCGGGGAATGTCCGTCCGCGCCGTAACCAGGCGGTTGTGAAACAGCTCCCCCATGGTCTGCTGCAACCGCATGTTGACCAGCTCCACCGCCTTGGGCGATATGTCAATGCCAACCCAACGCCGGCCCAGGTTCTCCGCAGCGACGCAAGCGGTGGCACACCCACAGAACGGATCCAGCACCACGTCGCCCTCGTTGCTGCTGGCGCGGATGATGCGCTCCAACAACGCCAGCGGCTTCTGCGTCGGGTATCCGACACGCTCCTTGGACTGCGCCTGAATAGGCTGAATATCGTCCCAGATCGTATCAACAGGTACGCCCTGCATTTCGTCGAGATAGCGTTTCTGATTTGCCAGTCCTGTCGATGAGTAGTGAATTAGCCCATTATCGTGCGCTTCCTGCATTCGCTCTTTGGTCCAGCGCCAAACGCGAGTATGGCCGTTCCATTCATAGGTCAAATTCGGGCGGTCGCGGTTTGGATTGGTAAGGTCTCCCGTGCGATAGCGACGCCCGGTATCCGGCTCAACGTGGCGGTAGAATTTTTCTACGTAAACGGGGTCGTGTGGCAGGAACGGACGGTTCCAAGCGTATTCATCCGAAATGCTGTAATACAGCAGGAGGTCGGCGTTCCTTGGATAACCTTTGAACGCTAATCCTTTTGCATTTGTGCGCCGCCAGGTAACTTCGTTCCGAAAATTACCCTGCCCATAAATGCTGTCCATCAGCATCTTCAAATAGTGGCTCGCCGTAGGGTCGCAGTGCAGGTAGATACTCCCCGTATCTTTCAACACTCGCCGCATTTCCAGCAACCGCACCGCCATCATGCACAGGTACGACTGCATCCCCTTGCCGTGGGTCAGGCCAGCCGTTTGCAACACCTGGTACATCGCCGGCTGCTCGTCGGCAATCAGCCCCATCCACGCCACGTCCAAATCCGACAGCGTCCAGGTGTCCTTGAACGCCGCGCCCGCCGCTGCCGAACCCACCGGCGCCGCATAGTTCCGGTTCGAGTTGAACGGCGGGTCCAGGTAAATCAGGTCAACGCAGTCCGAGTTGATCCCCCGCAGAATGTCCAGGTTGTCGCCCGTCCAGACGGTCTTGTCTGCAAAGTTCGGCGTCGTCATGGCTCGATTTTAGCACAAATGCACAGCCCCTACCCTGATACGCTCGGCGACAATCCGATGACACTTCCCCCCTTGCCCTACCCGCCGCCCATCCTTACCATTTAACTATCCAACTGCCTAACTCAAACAACCGGACCCCCAATCCTGAACATCCTATAATCCCCAAAATAACAGCCTGCCCCGTGCCTGACACGGGGTCACCCCGTACTTTGATACGGGGCCTGATTCTGACTATCACGCCTAACTCCGAACAACGCTCCCCCAAATCCTCCCGCAAGCCAGCCAAAACCCCTAATCTCGCCTCCAAAACTCCCCAATCCGCCCCCATGTACCTCCGCGTCCCACCCTAACGCCCTACTCAAATGAGCGGGAATGAGCGGAAATGAACGGGTTTTCGCCAAAATCCCGCCATCCCAATCCAATCTCAAATCCCCTTCATCCTGTTCATCCCGTTTATCCCTGTAAATTAACCCCCTTCAGAGGTACTCCCATGACCATCTCCGAAATCCGCCGTCGCATCGACGCCCTCAAGCGCAAGTTCGCCCGCGAACTCGCCATCATCAAGCTCCGTCGCATCGCCGAAGCCGTCGCCGACGACTGGAATCCCGACCAACCTCCCGAGCCGGCCGATGTCATCCAACGCATCGTCCGGGCCGGCTTCCGCCTTCCCACCTTCATCCGTCTCCGACGCTACCTCGACGACGTCCGACGGGAAGGCGAAGTCCCATACCCGAACACCATGGTGCTCGACCTCCTGCCCTGGGCTGAAAACGACCGCTACCGCGCCTTCTTCCGCTGCGAGCTTCCCGCCCCCGCGCGCTAATAACCTCCGTTATCAACAATGCCGATGACACTTATCAAGCGCTGTGGTAATCTTGACTGGATCACATCAGTTGCAGGAGAAAAACATAATGTGCGCCATGGTAAAAACTCGCAACGGGCTGACCGTTACCACCGCGTCGCCGGCCGCCGCCGATTTGTATCAGGAAGGCTTGGATCTGGTGCTGTCGCAGAACTACGGGCCGGAAGAGAAGATTCGGGCCGCGATTGACGCGGATGACGGGTTCGCCATGGCTAACGTGGTTCTGGCCTACGTCCTGCACCTTCAGACCAACGTTCCGGCGGCGCGGGCCGTCGCCGAGCGCGGGGTGGAACTTTCGGCCGGAATCTCCCAGTGGGAGCGGCAGGCAGCGCGGATCATGCACTGCTTCACCCACGGGAAGGGCGCCGAGGCCATCAAGCTCATCCACGAGCATCTCGCCGAATTTCCCACCGACACGCTGGCAATGCGCGTGGCCCAACGGCTCTACATGCTGGGGTGCTTCGGCGCCGGAGTGCCTGATTTTCCCAACCACCTGATGTCGTTGATGAGCAAGGTAGCGCCGGCCAACGGCGACGATTGGGCTTTCCTGGGACAGTACGCCTTTGCCCACCACGAGACCAATCAGCCCGAAAAGGCCATGGATCTGGCGTTGCGCTCGCTGGAAGGCAACCCGCAGAACGCGGTGGCTTCCCACTCGGTGACGCATTCGTACTTTGAGCAGGGCGATGCTGCCAATGGAGGGGAGTGGCTGGCCGATTGGCTGGACGGTTTCGACCGCCGGGCGTCCTATAACACGCACCTCTCCTGGCACCTGGCGCTCTTTGAACTGGCGCAGGGAAAATACAACCAGGCGCTGGACCTGTACGAGACGCACATCAGGCCCGGGGTTCAGGCGCGGAACCTGGCGAACCTACAGGACGCAGCGTCGCTGATGTGGCGGTTGCAGATCTATTCGGGTGAACAGCCGGGCAAACCGTGGGACGAGGTTCGGGACATGGCGCTGCCGGCCGCGGATGGCCCCGGCGCGGCCTTCCGGGACTGCCACGCGGCCCTGGCATTTGCCGGCGCCGGCGACGCCGAATCAACGCAAAGGCTGGTGGATCGCCTCACGGCGCAGGGAGAAAAGGGCGACGACCTTTCCCGTGAAATGACACTGCCCATCGCCCTGGGCGCGGCGGCGTTCGTGGCGGGAGACTACGATGAGGCCGCCGATCTGATGGGGCCGACGTACCCGATGCTGGCGCGCATCGGCGGCAGCCACGCCCAGCGGGAGGTTTTCGAGGACACCCTGCTGGAAACCTACATCCGCGCGGGGCGTTACGACGACGCCAAGGATATGCTGGACGAGCGCCTGTCCCGCCGTTCGTCAGTGAGGGACACTTACTGGTACGGACGCCTGGAGGCGGAAGCGGTGCAGGGGAACGCCGATGCCTCGCGTGAACTTATGGCCCGGGCAAGAGCAGCCTGGGCGCCTACCGCGGATGAGAGCGCGGCGGAGTTGCAGCGGTTAGCTGCGGCTGCCGATTAGGCGCCACGATTGTGCGAAATCATGCAGGGGCGGGTTACAAACCCGCCCCTACGTATATTGCGGTTCAGGGAGCCGATTGAGCAGGGATTCCAGTCCGAGTTGCTGGCAGAATTCCGCGAAGTCCGGCTGCTGGACGCCAGCCCACCGCAGCTGGTCCGGTTCGGTCTCCGGTAGCGGCACGTCCAAGCGCAGCATTGCCAGCCGACGATAGAGCAGGGCGTCTTGCATACGCTCCGCAAGCCCCGCCGCCAATGCGCTGGCGCCCCTGATCTGCACATCCCAATCGTTCGCATCCAGGGGGATGGCACCAATGCTGCCGTACCGGGTCAAGACTGTGGCGGTGGTACGCGCGCCCCAGCGGGGGATGCCGGGGATGCCGTCGGCGGAGTCGCCAACCAGCGCGAGGTAGTCCGGTATGGACGCTGGCGGGACGCCAAACTTCTCGATGACGCCGGCCTCGTCCATTACCTCGCCTTTGCGCCGGTCCAACGCCACCACGCGCTGGCCGGACACCATCTGCGCCAGGTCCTTATCGGGCGAGCACATCAGCACCTGGTCAACCTCTTCGGAATTGGCGAATCGTGAGGCGGCGGTGGCGAGGGCATCGTCAGCCTCAAACTCTGCCATGGGCCACACCGTCAGCCCCAGGGCTGAGGCCATCTGCTCCGCGAGGGGGAATTGCGCCAGCAAATCGGGTTCCACCCCGTCGCCGGTTTTGTACCCATCGAAAAGGTCGTTGCGGAAGGAACGGATTACGGAGTCGAAGGCTATGCCCACGTGGGAGACATCGGGCTGGTTGAGCAGCGCGATGAGGGATTGGGCGAGGCCGTGCGTCGCTTTGATGTCCTTGCCGTCGGGAGTGGAGCGGCCCGGTCGTGGCGAGTAGTGGGCGCGAAAAAGCTCGTAGGTTCCGTCAACGAGGTGAATTTTCATACGGAGCGCCGCCTACCCGCACTCGGTTGTTACTCGCCGGTGTCGTCGTGCAGGGCGAAGATGCGTTGTCGCACGTCAAACACGAAACCGGGCATGACCGGATCGCCGCTCAGCGTTTCCGGGTCGTCCAGTATCTCTACATCCTGATCCTGCTGATAAATGTGGACCTGCCGGCGATAGGGGTCAATCAACCAACCAAGTTGAGCGCCGTTGGCCATGTAGATGTCCATCTTGCGTTGCAATGGCGGCAACGTGTCGGTTCCTGATACGATTTCGGCGACGAAGGCGGGGCACACTGTAATTGGCCGGTTCTCGCTGGCTGGCGGCAACGCGGCGACCTGTTCCGGCGACAGCCAGAGGGCATCGGGGCGGATGCGCGAGCCGTCGGGCAGGCTCGTATTGGCGTTAGCGCCGGCGGCCTCACCACCATTGGACTGTACCCAGACAAAAAGGCTTCCCGAAAGTTGGGTTTCGGCAGCCAAGCCACCTCGATTTACCATAGGACTTATTATCAGTTCTCCTTCGCCGGTTATTTCCAGGTCGAGGCCGCGCTCTTCGTTGGCGGTATAGAGATCGACGAACCACTGGTCGATCTCGTCGTCAGTGAGCTTGCCGGCGATTGAATCGAGAATGGGCTTGATGTTGACCGACACGGGATGCGTCAGGTCGGGCACATCGGCGCCGGTATAGATGGCAGCAGGCTTGCGAGCGGCGGTAGTTGCCATGGTGCTATCCCCCGCTGGGTCAGTCCAGGTAGCGGTAGCCGGGTAGGGTCAGGAATTCAATGAAATCTTCGGACAGGACAATCTCGTCGAGCAGTTCCACCGCTTTGTCGAGTGAGCCGGCATTCTCCTGCCCACGCTGTTCCACCAATGCGGCGGCCTCTTCAGCCCTCGCCTGCCGGTACAGCTCGGCGGTGACCGGTCGGCCGTCGTCCAGCGACGCGCCGTGTCGTATCCACTGCCACAGCTGTGAGCGGGAGATTTCGGCGGTGGCGGCGTCTTCCATCAGGCCGTAGATTGCCACCGCGCCGTTGCCTCGGGTCCAGGCATCGACATACTGCAACGCCACGCTGATGTTGTTGCGTAGCCCGGCTTCGGTGATCTGACCCTCCGGAACCGCCAGCAGGTCGTCGGGCGCGATGCGTACCTCGGGAATCACGGACAGTTGATTGTCGGTGGGGAAAGCCGATTGGAAAACATCCAGAACCGGCGGGACCAGACCAGGGTGGGCTACCCAAGCCCCGTCAAAGCCCTGGTCGGCCTCGCGTTGTTTGTCGGAACGCACCTGGGCGAACGCCGCCTCGTTGGCGGCCTCATCATCGCGGCGTGGGATGAAAGCGGACATACCGCCCAACGCGTGGGCTCCGCGTCGGTGGCAGGTGTTCACCAGCAGGTGCGCCGCCGAGGTGAGGAAATGCGTCGCCATGGTGACCTGGGCGCGGTCAGGGAAAACCATATCCGGGCGGTTGTTGAATACTTTGATGACGCTGAAGATGTAGTCCCAGCGGCCCAGGTTCAGGCCCGCTGGACGTTCGCGGAATTCGTAGAGGATTTCTTCCATCTCGAAGGCGGCCAGGATGTGTTCGATCAGTACGGTTGGGCTGATGCTGCCGCGGGGGATGTCCAGCCTTTCCTCGGCATAGTTGAACACGTCGTTCCATAGTCTCGCTTCGAGGTACGACTGGAGCTTGGGCAGGTAATAGTATGGCCCCGTCCCGTGGCTCTGCTGCGCGACGCGGTTGTGATAGATGGTGAGGCCGAAATCGAAAAAGCTGCCGGCTACGGGTTCGCCATCCACCAGGACATGCCGCTCCATCAGATGCAGACCGCGCGGACGCACGCACAGGGTGGCCGTATCGTCGTTCAGCCGATACTGACGTCCGTCGGCGGTTTCGTCGCTGATGGTGCGGCGGTATGCGTCACTCACGTTGAGCTGGCCGTCCAACGTGGGCAGCCAGGCCGGCGAGTGGGCATCTTCAAAGTCGGTCATATAGACCTGGGCGCCGCAGTTGAGCGCGTTGATCACCATGCGCCGGTTGGATGATGGCCCGGTGATCTCGACGCGACGGTTGGTCAGGTCGGCCGGCGCCGGTTGTACGCGCCAATCGCCTTCGCGCACTGCGCGGGTCTCCGTCAGAAAATCGGGCGCGGCGCCTGCGTCAATCTCCGCTTGCCGACGCGCGCGGGCGCTTATCAAACGCCGGCGGGTAGTCTCAAAGTTACGGTGCAGCTCGGCCACGAACGCAAGGGCGTCGTCGGATACGACTTCGGCGTACTGGGCCGGCACGGGGCCAAGGATTTGAACGTTATTGTCTGCCATGCTCTCTCGTTCCTGTTGATTAGTATGGGAGGTTATACGTCGCCGTCAGTTGGGTTCACGGGTTCTGGGTCGGTTGCGGCCACTACCGGATAGCGACCATCGCCGTGGTGGTGAAAGGCCAGCCTGATGAGCAACTCGCGGTGGTTGCGTTGCACTGTGGATTCTTCCGCTTTGGTATCCAGCTTCTCGGCCATGGCGTCAACTTTGACTTCGAGGGCCGTCAGCCTACGGTCTAACTGTGCCACATCGTCCTTCACGCCGTTGATAGCATCCAACACCGTCGCCAAATCGGCTTTCCACTCCTGGCGGTTGGCTTCCAGTTCGGTTTTCCACTCTCTGCGATTGGTTTCCGTTTCGGCTTTCCATTCCTGGCGATTGGCTTCCGACTCTGCTTTCCACTCCTGGCGATTTGCCCTAGCATCGGCCCGAAGATACAACACTGCACCGACAATCGTCACTACGAAGACGACGATTGTGACTACGAAGCCTACCAGTGCGAATATCGGTTCCATTCAGGCCGCCAAACCCATCTAATCCGCTCGGAGTCCGAGCATTGCCAAATGCTGCCGGCTCACTGCGTCAACCTCGAGACCGGATTGCAGGCCTTCGCGGTACTTGCTAAGCAGTTCGTTGAGTTGGTATGCGACGGGTCGCATACCTTCGCCGCGATGGGTAGCCGTATCTGCCAGGGTCTCGTAAGCTTGGTCCAGCGACCAGTAGAAGGACAGCAGCCAGGCCAATTCTCGCTCATTGACCGGAGCGGGTACGTCGGTAATGTCCAGTACGGTGTTGACTACCTTGGTGTAGCGCAGGATGCCCGCCTTGTCCTGCTGATCCCGGCCATAATACCGCCGGTGCATCAACTCACGAACGCGGCTGGCGTAGTCCTCTTCGCCGTAGATGTTGATGGGCAACCACTTCTCCCGCAGATCGACCACCTCGTTGCCATCGGCATCCAACACCGCCACAGCAACTTCGGACCTGAGCACCCCGTCGTATTCGAACTTGACCGCGTTGCGTAGCAGGGCTTCCTGCAACAGCATGGTCAACTCACGCGGGATCTTCAGGTAGCGGGAACCCGACGCTTCTTCGTTGCTGTCGGCGCCCACGCCGCCGGTGTTGAAGGCGTAGTACTGCTGATGCATACCGCCCCATGACAGTTGTTGCAGCACGTGGTAGAGCAGGTTGGCGTTTTCGTCTTCCAGACCGATGATGAACGGGTCGGAGAAATACTCCACGTAGGGACGGCCGATAGCCCCGATGGCCGCGCCCATCTGCACCGCTTCGCCGTACATCAGCACGCGGATGTACTGTTCCAGACTCAGGCGGCGGAGCGGCGGAATCACCGTGTTCTGCCGCATCACTTCCTGCCAGAAGACGCGGTTGGTGTTCTCCATGGGCACATGAACGGAATCCGACAACCTGCCGTCGGTGATCTTTTCGATCAGTCCCTGCGCGCCCTTGCGCCGCAGCAAACCACGCCGCGAAAGGATCATGCGCATATTGCGAACCGGATTTTCCAGGTAGTTGGGTTCCTGGCTATCCACCTTGACCGGCACGTTTTCGAGCGTTTCATCCGCCGCGGTTACGCCGGGCGCGCCCCGCAGCACGTCGTAGGTTATGGGATCGTCCTCCCGGGTCAAGCCGAAGGGAACCGCGTAGAAATTGTTCTCCGTGCCGTCGATGGCGTGGGAGATCAGCGCGCTGCTGCCGTCAAGGCGGCTGGGTATCGGTTCGTCCAGCGGCTGAAGCAGCACGATGTCGTCGTTCATGGGATAGACCCCTTCCTCGGGGTCGTGAGGCAAGTTCAGGATGCCGGCCAGTTCGCTGTTGGCCAGTTCCACCATGATGGTGAGCGTGCTCTTGCCATGGAGCGAAGGGCCGACGGTAACCAGTGCGGTGTTGGCGATTGCCCCGTCCAGCGTCCGTGCCCGCGCCATGCTCAACGCCGCCTGCACCGCCAGCCCGTTGTTCTGCTTCACCTGGTGCATGGCGATGGACAAGGGGCCCATCTTGTGCTCGCCCACGTAGTCGAACCCGAAGTGCAGCGACAGCCCGCGGGTTGGCGCCTTGAATACAAGCTGGGTGATGCCGGAGTCTCGCAGTTGCGCTTTCAAGTCTTCGTCCAGATCCAGGTCATCCATCCAGTGCGGCACCGACACTTCCAGGATGTCGGGCGATTCCTGCCATTGATCCTGAGGCAGGTCGAACGTCAACTTCCGCCACATGTAAGGCGCCTGCATGTACCGCGTGCCGAAGAGCAGTTGACGCGCGTGAAAAGACCGACCTGGCGCGTCGCAAATCTGCCGGTCGGTCTGCACGATGCCGTTCTCCATATCGGGGTTCGGGCTGGCGAAGCAGGCTTCCATCTTGTCGCAAACCTTATGGAAAACCTGGGTGAAAAGTCGCTGGTTGTCCTCGGAAAAAGCCAAAGCGTCGCGGTTGCGGGTGAATCCCTCCACGAAATACTGGGTCAGGTCGGGTCGGCGCACCACGCCCAACTGGCTGAAAAAGGCGAGGCCGCCGTTATCCAGGCGGAACACCGTTTCCGGCCACACTTTGCTTGACGCGCGGCCGGCGGCGTTGGCCTCCACCGCCTCGGCTTCCAACTCCTGCGCCTGCGCCAGCAACTCCGACTGTTGCTCCGCCGGCAGATCCTGGAATATCGGCATATTGCCGACGATCCACTCTTCGGACGGGTTGTAGAGTGGACTATCCGTGCGTTGACCCTGACGCGCCACGGCGCACAGGCGAGTCAGGGCAGCCTCAAATTCGGGAACTATATTCGGACCGGACAGCGGGGACTTGCCATCGGGTCGGTCGGTTGAGTTGATGGTCGGGCTGGTCAAGGCGTTTCTCCCGATGGGCAGGATGATTCCGAGCGCGGCGAATGCTCACGTCGCCCCCACAGCATAAATGTGGCCATCCGATGCTTATGAGCAGGGAGATATAAGGCTTATGGGTTGCAACGTGGGATGGGCCGGCGCCTATTAGATAATGCGAAAATGCCGCGTGATTATGCTACTCCGAACGGCGCGCAGTGTCAAAAACAAAGCGTGCGAAGTCGAGGCTTTCTTTCACTCTGTTCTCACATTGGCAGCCCTCCGCCTGCGCTGTTATGATGGCGGCGCATTAATCCACTATCGCAAGGAACCAGCAACCCACATGACTCAACAATCCAATGCTGCCCCGCCTACCCTGCTGCCCGGACTTACTGGACACTGCGAGGTGCTGGTGGACGAGCACAACACCGCGCCCCATACCGGCAAGCTCAGCACTCCATCCATGATTCGCGCCATGGAGCAGGCGTCACAGCGCGCTGTTCTTGACTACCTCCCGCCCGAGCAATCCACCGTTGGCTTCGAGGTTAATGTACGCCACGTGGCCACCGCCGACATGGGCGTAACCGTGGTCGCCAACGCCGAGCTGGAGAAGGTCGATGGGCGCTGGCTCTACTTCAAGGTGGAGGTGCTGGACGGCGACCGCACCATCGGCGTGGGCACCCATCGCCGAGCCATCATCACGCTGCCGCCCGATGCCACCAACCGCGGTGGCGGAGACGACGACAACAGGCACGAACTTTAGGGGCGAGGCACGCCTCGCCCCTACGAGACGACGCAGGCTTACCCGCTATATCCGACGCCAAAAAGGAGAACTGCAATGCAACCCCTGATTCGCAACATCAAGGATTTCCCCGCGGGAGAGGTCGCCCGCCTGATCAGCGCCGACGATGATCCGTTCCTGACCCTGGCGTACTCGGTAATACAGCCGGGCGGAACCAGCAGCCACCACATCCACGAGTGGGAGCACGAGGTCTATATCATCGAGGGCAGCGGCACCCTGGTCGCCGACGGCAAGGAATACCCGGTCAAGGCCGGCGACGCCATGTTCATCCCGCCCATGGTTGACCACGTCACCCGCAACGACGGCGACAGCCCTATCCACCGTATCGAGATCAACCCCATCTCCGCCGCTAGCGGAAACGCCCGGCCCGGCGGTTCCGAACCCGGCGCCGGCACTCCGCCGGTGATCCGTAACCACGCCGACCTCAACGACGAGACCGGCCACACCATGCTGGGCGGACGCGACGGCTGTCCCAACTACCTGATGCTGTACAACGGCTACATGCAGCCCGGCGCCGTCAGCCACCCCGAAACCGGCGGCCACAACCACACGTGGGATCACACGGTGTTCATCCTCGAGGGTACCGGAACCATAGTTGTCTCCGGCACGGAATACACCGTGACCGCCGGCGACGCCGTTCGCGTTCCCCCCGGCGAGCATCACCAGTGGAAGAACGAGACCGACGCGCCCATGCTGCGGGTGACGTTCAACGACATCGTGTCCGAAGGGCACGGCTAGGAAAGTGGAATAAGTCCCTGAATAACGACCGGAGATCGCACTGTGAAACGACTGAGAGTGATAATCCTCCTGCTAGCAGCCACGAGCCTTGTTGCGTTGGCTGGCGTTGCACTGGCTCAGCAAGCAGGCTGGATTGTCCCATTGGCGGAAGAGTACAGTCGAGTCTATAAGGCAGCTTATGACGAGGCGGAAGAGGAAGGCTTGGCTTATACGGGCCGGGAAGTCGTTGCCGAACAGGTGTTGTACGCCTACATCGCCACCCGCTCGCCCTCCTCAGGCGGGGGGAGCGTATCTCCCCAACCGGGTGGCGGTAGCGGGGGTGGTGGTGGCAGCACTCCCCAACCGGGTGGCGGCGGCAGCGGCGGCGATGGCAGCACTCCTCAACCCGGCGGCGGAACTGGCCAGACTACCGTCCACACCGGAGCCATCCCCAACACCTACGCCAACTCCGACTCCAACGCCCACGCCGGTACCTGATACGATAACGGCCTCCGACGTAGATGGGTACCGTTCGGAATACCGGATAGAAATCTTCGTCTCGTCCATTGGCACGAACCTGGCGATGACCCGTACCAATACTTACACTTCTAACCGTAGTTCCGTGAAACTGAGAGCAGACGGAACCCTGACGACGGGCAGCGGTGGAACCACTTTGACAGACCGTTACTGGTGGTCTTGCAATCCGGTCAACGGAAGTACCGGGGGAGGAACGTCATATGCCGTTGACAGCCACAACGTCAGCTTACCCAAAACCGACCTGGACAACGCTCCTCTTGTAGGAAACTCCGACGGCCGGTGGGTACTTCGCATCTGCAACGGCCAGGAGTCAGCGCCCTCCACCACATACAGGACGAGTTGGGGCGAATATAACAGCTTCTAGCATGTCCACTCCAACCACAATTGCCATCGTTCGCGGACGTGAGGTTATGGACTCTCGCGGTAACCCCACCGTTGAGGTGGATGTCCACTTGGATGGCGGCGCGATGGGCCGGGCCATCGTGCCATCCGGAGCGTCCACCGGACGCCATGAGGCCATTGAGCTGCGCGACGGCGACCCGGCCCGCTACGAGGGCAAGGGCGTGTTGCGCGCCGTCGCCGCTGTCAATACCATTATTGCGCCGGCGGTTTGCGGGTCGATGGACGCTACGGATCAGCCGACGTTGGATGAATATCTCCGCGAACTGGACGGGACGGCCAACAAGTCCCGGCTGGGCGCCAACGCTATCCTCGGGGTGTCGTTGGCTGCCGCCCACGCCGCTGCTGCCGCGTCGGGCCAGTCCTTGTACCGTCACCTGGGCGGCGAAGAAGCGGCCACCATGCCCGTGCCGATGGTCAACATCATCAGCGGGGGACGGCATGCCGCAGCCGGCCTGGATATGCAGGATTTTCTCGCCATCCCCATCGGCGCGGAAACCTACAGCGACGCGCTGCGGATGGTTGTGGACGTGTACCGCGCGGTGGGTCGCGTGCTTTCCCAGATGGGTCCCTACGCCTACGGCGTCGCTGACGAGGGTGGGTATGGGCCGCCGCTGCCCTGCCATGAGGACGCCTTGGGAATCCTCTACGATGCCACCCGCCTGGCCGGCTATCGCTGCGCCCGCGACGGCGACATCGCCATCGGCATGGACGTGGCCGCTACCGAGTTTATCGGGGGCGATGGAAATTACCTGCTACGCGCCGAGGGCCGGTCGTTCACGTCCACCGAGTTGGCAGACTTGCTGGCCCACTGGTGCGTAACCTATCCCATAATTTCCATTGAGGACGGGCTTTCGGAAGACGACTGGGACGGTTGGGAATACTTGACGCAACAGATGGGCGCGTCCACGCAGCTCATCGGCGACGACCTGTTCACCACTAACCCGGAGCGCCTGGCACGGGGCGCGGACGCCGGCATCGCCAACGCCGTGCTGATCAAGCTCAACCAGATTGGCACCCTCACCGAAACCCTGGAAACTGTCCGGCTGGCGCAGGAGCGCGGCTACCTGCCGGTGATCTCCGCACGATCCGGCGAGACTGAGGACACCACCATCGCCGACCTGGCGGTCGCCACCGGGGCCGGACAGATCAAGATTGGCTCCATCACCCGCTCCGAACGGCTTGCCAAGTACAACCGTCTGCTGCGCATCGAGGAGGAATTAGGCGAGCGCGCCGTTTTCCCCGGGCGGGACGTGTTCGCGCGATTCCTGGGCTGATGACAACTGCCGCCAATCTGGGGATGCAGGTTCTGTCAGAACAGGCGGAACGGTTAGGACTGCATCTTACCGGCGATCAGTTGGGGCAGTTTGCCAGATACACCGAACTGTTGCAGGCCGGCAACCGGCGCGCCAACCTGACCGCCATCACCGACTCGGAGCAGGTACAGGTGCGCCACTACCTGGATTCTCTGACCGCTGTGCTCGCCATGCGCGAATGGCGTGACGGCGCGCGCGTCGTGGATATCGGTGCCGGCGCGGGATTTCCCGGCGTTCCGCTGAAAATCGCGTTTCCCGGCATCCGGCTGACGTTGGCGGAGTCCGTCGGCAAAAAGACGGCGTTCCTGCGGGAGTTGGTGAGCGAACTGGCGCTGGACGACGTGGAGGTTGTGACCGTGCGTGCCGAGGATCTAGGGCGCACCGAGGGTTATCGGGGGCAGTTTGACGTTGCCCTGGCTCGGGGCGTGACGTCGCTGGCGGCGTTGATCGAGTACGCGCTGCCGCTCTGCAAGGGACATGGGCATCTGCTGGCGTGGAAGGGCAGCGACGGCCCGGTTGAGGCGAAAATGTCGGTCAATGCGTTGGATGAATTGGGAGGCAAAATCGCCGGCTTGCACTCGGTCAACTCGCTATCGCCGCCGCTGCCGGCTGACCGGTGGATAATCTCGGTAGAGAAGGTCAGGCGCACCCCCGGCCGCTATCCACGTCGGGTTGGAGTGCCGGCAAAGCAGCCGCTCTGATTCCGTTTGCGGGCGGCAATCTCAATCGCCTGTGCCAGATCTTCGGGGCGGTTGACGTTGAAGAAGCTGAGCAATTCTGGGTCGAAGCACCGGGCCTCGCCCTCACCAACATAACGGACTCGTACCAGATCCAAAAAGCCTGCTGCTTTCAGTTGGCCGGCTTGCAGCCGCTGCGAAATCGCAGGGAGGCATCGCCGCGAGTACAGCGCGTGGGTCGGTTCCGGCCGCCCGCCGGTTACTGGCACGACCGCATCGACGGCTTCCCGCAACCCCGCCATGTATCCCAACAGAGGCGCCGACAGGAAGGGCATGTCGCACGCCACCACCAGCGCCCACTCGTTGCGCGCTGCCTCAAGCCCCGTGTAGATCCCGCCCAGTGTCCCGGATCCGGGGAGCGCGTCCAGCGCCAGGCGATGCGGGATGTCCGCCGGCGCTCTCTCTGACTGGCCGGTGTTGGCCAAAACGATTACAACATCGTTCGAGCCAACCGCTGCGCTGGCTCGCCTGGCGACGCGGTGCAGCAGGGTCTCGTGGCCAAATGGCTCAGCAGCTTTGTCTCGCCCCAGGCGTCGGCTGGTTCCGCCGGCCAGAATGACGACTGATATTTCGGTATGCTCTACCATGTGAACGCAGTCTAGCACGGCGATGATTCACGTTGCCGAAAGTGTTACTCTGCGTGCCAGCCCATAACCGGGAGAGAGTCATGCCTCGCGCCGCTTTCATCTATGACGACGCCATGAGCCAGCACGTGCTGCGCCAGGACCACCCCATGCGTCCCATCCGCCTGCGCCACACCTACGAGTTGCTGGACGCTTACCGCGCGTTCGACGGCGACGATTCGCTGCTGGTTACTCCTTCTCTTGCCGACGAGACCAGCGTGGGGGCGTTTCACTCCCGCGACTATATGGCCGCCGTGCGCACCTTCAGCCTGGGGCTGACCGGATACCAGCCCCAGCGGTTCGGATTCGCCCAGGGAGGCGATAATCCCACCTACGCAGGAATGTACGAAGCCGCCATGCTCAGCACCGGCGCAACGCTGGACGCGGCGCGCATGGTCGCCGACGGCGAGGTACAGGCGGCGTTCAACATCAGCGGCGGACTGCATCACGCCGCCGCGCGCAACGCCAGCGGGTTCTGCGTGTTCAACGACCCCGTGGTCGCCATCCACTATCTGCTCAATCGGGGTTTGCGGGTCGCCTACGTGGACATTGACGCTCACCACGGCGACGGGGTGCAGGACGCTTTCTACAACGACCCGCGCGTGCTGACCATATCCGTCCACGAGTCGGGGCGATACCTTTTCCCCGGCACTGGGTTTGCCGGCGAAGTGGGCGCGGGCGATGGCGTCGGTTACGCCGTGAACCTTCCCCTGTATCCCTACACGGACGACGAGATTTACCTGGACGCCTTCGAGGCTATCGTCCCGCCGGTAATCAATGCCTTCGCGCCCGACGTGCTGCTGACTCAACTGGGCATCGACTCTTATCACACCGACCCGCTGACGCACTTGCAGGTGACCAGTAGGGGGTTCATTGCCGCAGTCACGCGGCTGGGCGGCCTGGGTTACCCGTGGCTGGCTACCGGCGGCGGCGGGTACGACATCGGCGCGGTGGCCCGCTGCTGGACGCTGGCTTACGGCGTCATGTGCGGCGCAGACTGGCCCGACCGGATTCCCACGGCGTCGATTGAGCGGCTCGGCCGCACGGCGTTACGGGATACGGAGATTCCCGAGATACCCGACCACATCCGCGCCGACGCTCGGGCTTTGGCTGTCGAAAGCGTGGCGGCGATCAAGGACGCGGTGTTTTCGGTTCACGGGTTGAGCGCGTAGCCCTGCCGGCCGGGCGGGACGCAGCGCACGGCGGTGGTGATAAACCCGCTGTGCGCGACCATCCGGTGGGCCGGACGGACGCTGCGCCGGGTTACGTTCCAGCCGCGCAGCATGGTCTCGGCGGTCTCGATGCGGGCATAGCGGCCGTCATCCTGCAACGCCAGCACCAGCTCATGCACCTGGAGTACGGTGGGTAGGAAGCACAGCAGGATGCCGCCGGTGCTGAGCGCGTTGGCGGCGGCGTCCAGCACCCGCCACGGCTCGGGCAGGTCCAGCACCACGCGGTTCACGGCCTCCGCGTCGATACCCTCGGCGATGTCGCCGACTTTCACCGTCCACCGGGAGGTGTCTGAGATTACAGACTTAACGTTGGACTCGGCCTTTGCCACCACCGATTCGTTTATTTCGTAGGACACCAAACGCCCGGCAGGGCCGACTGCCCGCAGTAGTCCGGTGGTCAATGCGCCGGATCCCAGGCCGGCTTCAACCACCGTCGCGCCTGGAAATATGTCTGCCATCGAGACGATGTTGCCGAGGTCTTTAGCGTAGATGACCTGGGGGCCGCGCGGCATCAGGCGGACGTAATCGCCCAGCGTGGGGCGGATGCCCAGCAGCACGTGGCCGCGGCTGGTGGTGTACCAGCCCCCCACCGGCTGCCCGATCACCTCGGCGTGGGGGATGAACCCCAGGTGGCAGTGAAACTCCTCGCCCTCGGTCAGGGTTTGCAGGTAGGCGCGGCCCTTGCGGTCGAGGAACAGTGCGAGTTCGCCGGGTACGAATCGGTTGTTGCTGGCTGCGTCATTGTGGGCGTCGGGGCCGGCATCGTTGGAGGTGATCATTGCTGTATTATACAGAGGCTATGATGGAGCGGTTGTTCACCTACGAAGAGGCCAACGACCTGGTACCGTGGCTGGAGGAACGGTTCGCGGCCATGCAGCCGTTGCGCACGGAGCTGGTCGATGAGCAGGAAAACCTGCTTGGCCTCCTCCGCCGGCGGCGCAGCAACGGTCACTCCAGCAGCGAGGAGGAGATAGCCGCTGCCGAGAATGTGGTCACCCGACTGACGCACCGGTTGCAGGACGCGGTGAAAGAGATCACGGATCGGGGCATCCTGGTGCGGGACATCGGGCGCGGTTTGGTGGACTTCCCGTCCAACCGCGAGGGCAAAATCGTCCATTTATGCTGGCAGCGCGGGGAGCCGTCCATCGATTGGTGGCATCCGACGGATACGGGGTTTGCGGGACGACGGCGGTTGTAGAGCGTTCAGTGCGGCGCGTAATGCAAGGTTTGGGGCCAAAGGTTGCACTAGCCGAGAGGCAATGCAAGGTTCCTTACATTTCCTGTTTGCAAATGTAAGGAACAGCGCGTTCATTTACATTTCTGTCGGCTGTATGTAGAATCTCTTACATTGGAAAGCGGCAGGGTGCAATGCGAGCAGAGGATTTCACCGACGATAGCCCAGGGCGATTAGTGCCAGCGGCTACCTTCGACGGCAAGTACTGGCCGGCTTTTGTGCCCGACCCTTTATTGCCTGCCATCGTCTGGAATGACGATATGGTAAGGCTATTGTCCCAAGCGGACCAGGCCTTGAGTCGTCTAGCCGGGCGCTCCGCCAGCTTGCCCAACCCATCTTTGCTGAGCCAACCAATGGCAGTACGTGAAGCGGTAGCGTCAAGCAGCATTGAAGGCACAACCTCATCAATTGCAGAAGTGTACCAATTTCGATTGGACGGCGTAGCCAGGGATACAGATGACGCACGGGAAGTCGATAACCACGTAAAAGCCTTGCAATTCGGCTTGCAACGACTAAAGGATTTGCCAGTCAGCCGGCGACTAATTTGCGAAGTCCATCGGGAGCTGATGACGGGCGTCAGAGGCGGCGACCGCCGTCCGGGTAAGTTCCGCACGCGGCAAGTCATCATCGGCAGCGAATCTGTTGGGATCGAGCACGCCCGCTACGTGCCTCCGCCACCAGATGAGATGATGGCTGCTCTCAATGAATTGGAAGGGTTTCTGCACTCCGACCCTGGAATACCGCTTTTGGTGCAATTGGCATTGGTCCATTATCAATTCGAGGCCATCCACCCGTTTGAAGACGGCAACGGGCGTATGGGACGTTTACTTATGACTTTGCTGTTGTGCGAACGGGGTTATTTGACGCATCCATTGCTGTATCTCAGCAACTATCTTGCCGCGTATCGCCAAGAGTACATGGACTTGTTACTGGGGATCAGTCTTAACGGCGAATGGAACCAATGGGTACAGTTCTTCCTGACCGCCGTCGCTAGGGTTGCTACTGACGCGTTAGGCAGGGTGGAAAGATTACTGGCTCTGCGTGACAGTTACCTTGCCAGAGTGCAAACCCAACAAATGGCGGGCGCACTGTTACGGATTATCGATGATTTATTCGATTTTCCGCTTACTTCAGCTCCAGCCATACAACTTATGCTGGATGTTTCCAACCAAACGGCGCAAGGATACATCAGGAGGTTGGAAAAAGCAGGTATCCTGCGCCGGTATGGGACGGGCGCACACCCTCGCGTATATCTGAGTAAGGAAATTCTGGACGTTATTGCTGAGGATCCGGACTTTCGGGATTTCTGATTTCCGTTAGGGCGGCGCGGATTTCGTCGGCGTGGACGGCGTAGAAGGTGCCGACCACGGTTTCGCCGGCCTCGGAACGGCGCGCTGCGGCGCGGATCATGCCGATTACCTCGCCGTTGGCGTTGAGGACGGGGCCGCCGCTGTCGCCCGGGTCGATGGCCGCGTCCATCTCCAGGTTGCGGCCGTAGCTGTCTGGGCCGAAGTTGGTAATCTGGGAGAGGATGCCGGCGTTGGCCTTGGGCGACCCCACCGTACCCTCGCGCTTGACGCCGCTGCTGGAATAGCCCAACGCCAGCAGCGTTCCGGCAATGTCATCGCTGCCGGCGTCGCCTAGCGGCAACGGTTTGGCGTCGGGCTCCAACTCAGCGGTTTCGATCTCGTAGCGGAGCAGGGCGACGTCGCGCCGCTCGTCCAGCCCGGCCACTGACGCAACGAACGTTGGCGCTGTTGCCTGCCGGACTATTACCTGATCGCGTCCCGATACCACGTGGGCCACCGTGACGATGACGCCGGGTTCCAGCAGCCAGCCGGTGCCGTGCTGTCCGTCGGTGGGGTCGATGTAGAACACGGAGGCGCGGTTTTCCCGGTACAGGCGATTCAGGTCGGGCGCGGCAGAGGACGCCACGGCGGTGGCCACTGCCCGGTTGATGCGCGCGTCAACGTTTCGCTCGGTGGGGACGCAGGCCGCAGTTAGCAGCAGGATGAGGGTAAACGCCCATGCCAATACCGGCATGGGCAGCGGTACAGAACGTGTTGACGTTTCGCCGTCATTCCCGCGAAGGCGGTAATCCAGTGGGCCGGTGTTAGTTTTCAAGGAGCTTGGATTCCGGCTCAAGGCCGGAATGACGAGGTAAGAGGCCGGGATGACGGGAGAATGGTGG
The DNA here is from genome assembly GCA_009840165.1 of Chloroflexota bacterium. Lineage (GTDB taxonomy): Bacteria > Chloroflexota > Dehalococcoidia > Lucifugimonadales > UBA3495 > Bin87. The sequence goes on along the minus strand of VXOG01000034.1, from coordinate 123,564 downwards.
GAATGACAGGAGGGTGGTTTTACTGGCACCCTCTCCCGTGACGAGACAGAGGTTTTCACCCTCACCACAGCCCTCTCCCGCCTGAGGCGGACGTTCCGCCCATCAAGGGAGAGGGAGCCTAGATGAAACGGGCCTGCGCGCGGGCCTCGTCGGCGTAGTCGATATAGACGGTGATGACTTCGCTGAAGAAGTCCACGGCCTCGACGCCCTGCTCGCGCTGGCCGACGCCGGATGCTTTCAGGCCGCCGAAGGGCAGGTGAACCTCGCCGCCCAGGGTGGGCGCGTTGACGTGGACCATGCCGGCATCCACGGTGTTGATGTAGCGGAAGGCTCGCGGAATGTCCCGGGTGTACACGGACGACGAAAGGCCGAACTTGACGCTGTTGGAGATTGCCACGGCGTGCTCCAGGTCGCGCGCCCGGAACACCGTCAGCACCGGCCCGAAAATCTCCTCGCGGGCGATGCGCATGTCAGGCGACACGTCGGTGAAGATAGTGGGTTCCACGTACCAGCCTTCATCGTAGATGCCGCCGGTGGGAGTACCGCCGCCGAAGGCCAGCGTCGCCCCTTCCTCCTTGCCGGCTGTGATGTACTCGGAAACGGTGCGCTGCTGGGACTCGCTGGACAACGGGCTGACGTCGATGCCGTCCTCCATGCCGTCGCCGATGGTGAGTTGCGACGTGCGCTCGATCAGCTGCGCCATGAACTCGTCGTACACACCGTCCTCGACGATGACGCGGCTGGTGGCGGTGCAGCGCTGGCCGGTGGAGCCGAACGCGCCCTGCACGATGCCGCCGAGGGCCTTGTCCAGGTCGGCGTCGGCCAGCAGGATGACGGCGTTCTTGCCGCCCATTTCGGCCTGCACTTTCTTCAGCAGAGAGGCGCCGCGGGTGTACAGGTCGGTGCCGATTTCGGTGCTGCCGGTGAAGGAGATGCCGGCCACGTCCGGCGATTCCACCAGCGCGTTGCCGACGCTGCCGCCCGGACCGGTGATCAGGTTGAAAACGCCCGGCGGTACGCCGGCTTCTTCAAAGACCTCGGTGAGTTTCACTGCGCACAGGGGCGTGCTGGACGCCGGCTTGAACACGATGGCGTTGCCGCAGATCAGGGCGGGCGCCATCTTCCACGCGGGGATGGCGATGGGGAAATTCCACGGCGTGATGATGCCGACCACGCCCAGGGGCCGGCGCACGGTGTAGGCGACGGTGTTGGGCAACTCCGACGGCGTGGTGTAGCCGAACATGCGGCGACCCTCGCCGGCGGCGTACTCCATGATGTTCATGGCGCGCTTGACCTCGCCGCGAGCGTCGGGCAGGGGCTTGCCCTCCTCTTCGGTGATGGTGCGTGCGATTTCCTCGCCGCGGCGTTCCATGATCTCCAGGGCCTTGAATAGCACCTGGGCGCGCACCGGGGCGGGCGTGTCGGCCCAGGCCTCGGCCGCATCGGACGCGGAGGCCACAGCGCGGAGGGTGTCCTCGGGGTTGGACAGCTGGAAGTGTCCAAGGAGGCGGTCCTTATGAGCGGGGTTGTACACGGAGTAGGTGCGCCCGGAATCGGAGGGCGTCCATTCGCCGTTGATGAAATTGAGGTGAGTCTTGACGTCGGAGGTGGTAGTCATCGTGGATCAAAGCTCCTGGGGTCGGTCGCATCCGCCCGGGCGGAGCGTGCATCGCAGAATACTACCGGCGGTAGCGGAGGGCAAGTTTGCCTCGTAACCGCTGGTCTCAACTAATGCGCTCTATACCGGGACAGCTGTCGAAACCGGCGTCAAAGCTGAAAACTCGGCTGCAATCCACGGTGCGCATAACCGCTACGTGCAGAGCGTCGCGCGCGGAGAGGCCGGGGACCGTGGCCAGCAACGCCCGGGCCGCGCGTATTTCCGTCATCTTGTAAGATAAGACCGCGCCCACCAAGCCGTCTATTACGTTAAAAGCATCGTTAATGGACTGGGGACGCCGTATTGACGTGTAGCGGTGCAGTATTTCCTGATATACCTCAACGCTGGTAATCAGGGCCTCGCCACTGTCTATGATCTCGTCGACAAGAGCGGCTGCGCGATCCTGATTGGGATGAGGCGTGCCCACGATGTACATTGGCACGTTGGAATCGACGAAAATCATCGCATCCTATACCCGTCTGCGATCTCTTGCAGCATCTGGTCAATGTCAGCGGTAGGATGATTGCACTGTAGGCCCTTTGCTACAGCCCGACGCATGCGTTCTGCCCTCTCCTGCGGAGTTTCTTCCGCTCTGCCTCCTGGTTGACCTGAGGATTCAAGTTCCTCGACCCTCAGCACCACCACCGTGTCGTCCGGCAGGTCAAGGGGTTCCAGTGGGGTGATTACCCCGTTGGCGTATTTAGCTTTGATGGTTTTAGTCATTGCTCGCCTCCGCTCCGGATGGCCGGCTGTCTTTGTCAATCATAGCACCAGCACGATTTTACGGCGTGGGAGATTGTCAGAAGCAGGATTTTTGGGCCCCGTATCAAGTACGGGGTGACCCTGTGTCTAGCACGGGGCAGGCTGTTATTAGGGGATTTTAAGGATTTTGGGTTGGCCTCCTTTGGTTTGGTTGGTTGGTGGGTTGCACGCCAAAGGCGCACTTTCAGCCTGCCAGAGGTGAGGGTTTCCGATGGTCGGTCGTTGTCAGCCCACGGCCGGGGGTTTTACGCAAGGGTTTATCCGCGTTAGGTTTCGGGACTGCATCCGAGGACGCAGGCCGCCCGCAGTCCGGACACTGCGGCGCGCGTTGGGACCCCGCCGGGTAAGCATTGGCCGGACGTGGTCTTGCCGAGCATTTGCGATTTTTACTGACTGGCCGTTACGACCGAATGGTTGGGTGCACCTCTGGCAGGCGGGATATGGGATTGGGATTGCGGGACCAGCGGGTCATTCACGTGATAGGACTATGATAGAACCGGAGTTCTCTTGGGGTCAACGGGGCGGGTGTCACATCGTCAGAATTAGGATTCACCGGATTTTGGGATTGGGGACGCGCCGGAGTTTGACGCTGTGTAGGGTCGGTGATAGCTTCACTTCTGCAATGACTTTCGCGATTCACGCAGGAATAGTTTGCCGTTATGATGCCGATTACCCGACTGCTGTGGGATCCCTGGAATGTAGGCCACATCGCCAGACACGAGGTGACCATGCGAGAGGTGCAGGAGGTCTGTTCCGGAACATTCATATCCCGCCACAGCTACGCCGGGCGGATTTTGCTCGTCGGCTCAACCAGCGACAACCGCATACTGGCAGTTGTGGTTGAACCTGAAGGCGATGGAGCCTATTATGTTGTTACGGCGCGTCCAGCCAGCCGCCGAGAACGCCGCCGCTACCAGGAGCATATAGGATGAGCGCGAAACAACGTCCAGCCAAAGATCCTATACCCAGATTCGCAACACGGGAAGAGATAGCCGAATTCTGGGACACTCACGACTTTGCCGACTATTGGGATGATCTCGAACCCGCAAACCTGGAAGCCAGTCCGAATTTGGCCTCGTCTATCCTAGTATCACTGGACGGAGACAGCCTGTCGCAAATCTACCAGCACGCGGACGCTAAAGGCGTAGATGCTGAAACCTTGGCGCGCACGTGGATTTTGGAGCGGCTGCCAGCCACTCCAAGGCGCCTTCGCCCAACGATTGTCTGCTATGCCGATATCCTTGGGTTCCGTGCGGAAACGCGGCGCGCTTTCAGTTCCGGCTCGGGAGATAGCTTCCTTCAGAGGATCAAGCGAGCCTTGGACAAGGCTTACGGTCATGTGCGAGAGGCTAAACCCGGCTACCCTCCGGGCACTTCCCTGTTCGACATGAAAGTTTTCACCGACAATATCGTTGTAGCTTACCCGTTAGGCGACTACCCCCGCAGTGACGGAGAAGGCGAACTTGGCACTATCCTCACACTCTTCGCACAGGTCCAAACTAGCCTTGCGCTAGATGGCTTTTTTCTTAGGGGCGCGATATCCTATGGAGCACACTATCAAGACGATGACGTCGCGTATGGGGATGCACTGCTGGAGGCTGTTGCGCTCGATCAGTCGGGCGGACCTCCGAGGTTGACTATCGCGCCGTCCGTCGAGCCCTTGATAGCTCAACATCTATCGTACTACGGTGACTCTTCCTGGGCACCGCACTACCAGCAACTCCTTGAAGATCCAGCTGATGAACGTTTGTTTGTTGACTACCTCGGGTCGGAGCTAGATATTTTCCCAGATTACTCGATTCACGGCGAACTTTTGCCGGCCCACAGAGACAGGGTGCTCAACGGATTATGCCTTAACAAATCTGACCATAATGTGCGGGCGAAATATGTGTGGCTTGCGCGCTATCACAACTACACTTGTCGTTCGTTCGCCGAAAGATGGGATATACAGGCACTGGAAGCAGCCGATGACGAACAACTGGCCTACAGTGCAGACGCGCAACGTGCACTTGATTTTCTCGTGCCCCTTGAGACAGGACAGTGCCCGCGTCCACTTGATGCTAATCGGCTCCGCAGCCGGCTCCCCACAGATTGAGGCCTTACCCAGAGCCAGGAAGTTGGTCTGGAATTAGAAAAATTCACCGTGTGGGTGTTATTTCTTTGGGTGCCTCGATTGCAAATTAACGTGTCGCCAGACAAATCTCTCGGCAAACATCACACTGCGACTACCTCATCGCGCACCAGCCGCAGCCGCAGAGTCCCCGGCGCTTCGCCGTCTTCAAAGTGGCACAGTACGGCCTCTTGCGCCATCAGCTTCAGTTCTTCCCACGTATCGCCCTGGGTGATTATGTCGTAGCCGATGGCTGCCGCGTAGTAGCCGCCTTCTTCGGCTTCGTGTACTTCAAAAACTACTTCGTCAAGCATAGTTGCATCCTCCGGCCACTGGATTCCCGCTTTCGCGGGAATGACGGTTTAAGTGTTAACACGCGCTAGAACCACGTTATCGATCAGGCGGACCGAGCCGAGCCGCGCTGCTGTGGCTATCATCGCCGGCCGGCCGACTTCCAACACGTTCAGCGGCGCCATGGTGGCCGCATCTACCACGCTTACGTAGTCCACGGCGGAGACGAGGGGCTCGCGTTGCAACTCGGCCAGGGCTGCCGCTTGCAGGCGGTTGGCGTTGCGCTCGCCGGAGCGCCAGAGGGATTCGGCGGCTTGCAGGGCGCGGTACACGACCGGTGCGGCGGCGCGTTCCTCAGCCGTCAGGTAGGCGTTGCGGCTGCTCAGGGCCAGGCCGTCGGGTTCGCGGATGGTGGGCATGGTGACTACTGCTACGCCGAGGTTGAGGTCGGCGTTCATTTTGCGGATGACCGCCACCTGCTGGCCGTCTTTCTGGCCGAAGTAGGCGCGGTCGGGCCGGGTGATGGTGAACAGCTTGGCGACCACAGTCGCTACGCCGCGGAAGTGACCGGGGCGCGCGGCTCCCTCCATGCCCTCGGCGACTGCGCCGGGTTCAATCCAAGTGTCGAATCCGTCGGGGTACACCTCATCCGGCAGGGGCGCGAATACTAGGTCGGTTCCCTGCGCTGCCAGCAGCTCCAGGTCGCGCTCGAAAGCGCGCGGGTAGGTGGTGAAGTCCTCGTTCGGCCCGAACTGGCTGGGGTTCACGAATATGGATGCCGCCATGGTGGAGTTGTCCGTCCGTGCCTGGCGGGTGAGGGAGAGGTGGCCTTCGTGCAGTGCGCCCATGGTGGGGACCAGGCCGAGGGGACGCGGCGCTTCGCGGCACAGGGCGGTCATTTCGGCGCAGGTGGTGATTACTTGCATGGCGGTTACTGGATTCCCGCTTTCGCGGGAATGACGGTGTGGGGGTGGTGGTTTGGTAATGACGATCCTTCGACGAGCTCAGGATGAGCGGCTCGTAAGCAGGATGGCGGTTCGTGTTCAGGATGAGCGGGTTGGAGGGGGTGAGCGGTTGGTGTGTGACGGGTGGGTGGGGTTCTCACCCGAACGAGATTGCCACGCTTTGCTCGCAATGACAGGCGCTAACCTCTCACTCCGGGGGGAAGAGTTCGTCGATTTCGCGTTGCATGCGTTGTGCTTCGGTTTCGGGGAGGGTGGCAACTGCGGTCATGCCGGCGGTGGCGGCAGCCGGCGCGCCGGGTATGGTCATGTCGGCGTAGAAGGACTCGTCGTAGTCGCGGGGGCGGACTACCACCGGCATGGGGACGGCGTGGCCGAAGACCAGGGCCTGCTGCTTGCTGTCGAGACGGGACAGCACGCCGCGCAGTTGGCTGGCGTCGCGGGCGCCCATCAGGACGGCGTTCATATCGCGGTCGTCGTTGAGGGCGCAAGAGAGGCGTGTTCCTAGCTGGCTCATCACCTCGGAGTCGATGCCGCTGGGCCGCTGATCGACGATCATCAGGGTGACGTTGTACTTGCGCAGCTCGCGGGCGATGGAGCCGAAGATGGTCTGGGACGCCACCTCGGGCGTCAGGAACTTGTGAGCCTCTTCGATGAAGATTACCAGGGGACGGGGTTCCTCGCCCTGCCCGCCGTCGGCCAGCTCCTTGCGGCGCACCCAGGTTTCGTGGATGCGGCGGGTGAGCAGGTTGCTGACCAGGACGTAGGCGGCGGTGTTGCGTCCGTACTGCCCGAACTCCAGCACCACGTGATTGCCGTGTTGCAGGTTTTCAATGATGCCGCCGGCGCTGCCACGGCCCTCGCCTTTATCAGCCAGGAATCCGAACCGGCTCCACGCGGACAGCCGGCGATGGAGTGTCTGCAACGCGGCCAAGTTTACGCCCATTTCGTTGGCCAGCTCGCCGACTTCTGCGCCGCTCAACGCGAGGAACGAGCGTAGCCAGTCGCCGCTGCCGTAATGTCGTTCGAGGTTCCACGCGGTGGCGGCGGCGACCTCGGACAGGTTCAGCAGGTCGCGCAGCACCTCGATGTCGGCCGGCTCGATTTCGTCGTAGCCGATGCGCACCACGCCGTCGGGGGTAACGCCGCGTCGCCGGCTGCTCTCCTCGTCCAGTGTGAAGGTGACCACCCGGCTGGGGAACAGTTGCTTGAGTCCCTTGACCTGCCGGCGGCGGTCGTTGTCCTGGCCCTGCCAGCCGTACTCGCTCTCCATGTCAAACACCAGCGACACCGCTTCGCCCTCCTTGACGAGGCCGGCCAGCAGCATACGGGCGAGGAAGGTTTTGCCGGAGCCTGACGCGCCGAACACGCCCACCGAGCGGCTGGCCAGATTGTTCAGATCCAGGCGGACGGACGCGGCTTCCATGCCCTGCGGGGAACCCAGGGCGAAGGCGTCGGCGTCCTGCGCGCTGAACACCGCGTCGATGTCGGCCTGGGAGGCTGCGTACACGGGGGCGAAATGTTCCGGTATGGTCTTGGCCTGCTCCGCCGAGGTTGACGGCTCGATGCCGGCTTCGGAGTTCAGGGGCGCGGTCATGCTGGGCATGACCGACAGCTGCCCGTAGGCCAGGGTGCCGGCCATCACGTCGGCGACGAAATCGCCGGCGCCGTTGTAGGTGGAGCCGCCGGGCGGGAAATGGCGCACGCTGTCGTCCACCGCCCGCAGTTCGAGGTCGGTGACCACGGCAAAATACCGTTGGCGTCGGCCCACGATGGTGACGAACGAACCCACCGCAACGTCCTCCAACGACGCATCCGCCGAGCCGTCCAGCCGCACGTCCAGGCCGCGAGAGAGGGAGCCGCCAACGACCACGCCCAGCCGGCGCAACGCGTCCGGATTCTGTCCGTTGCGCGCGATCACGGCGTCATCTCGCGCAGAATAGCCTGCAATCGCTGGGGGTCGCGGGACAACTCCGTTGCCAGCGTCCGTCCGGCCCGCAGCAGGAATGCCGGCCGGTCAATCATCTCAGCCGCCGACTGTCGCAGAAACCCGGCCAGCGCGGAGTCCCCGGCCGGCGAACCATCGGCAAGGAAGAGCCTGAGCCAGCCGAGATCGTTGGCAAAGGCGGTCGTCTCGTCGGGATCGCAGGTGAATACGAAAGAATGCAGGTTAGGCGGTTGCGCCGGCAATCCGAATTGCACAGTGAGGCCGGCCCGGTAGCCGACCACGGTGCCGGCGAACCTGGTGGTCAGCATCGCCGAAAGCTGGGGGTTGGCGGCGTAGATTTCGTCCTCAGATTCCAGCGACATTCCCCGGGGCGCCAGTGGACGGCTCGGGTCCAGCGGCTCGTGCCAGATTTCCCGCACCACTGCGTAAACCGGCGGCGACCCGACCCGCAGCAACGCGCCCAGGGGCGGGGCGTGGTGCAGTTCATAGCACTGGGCCTCGATGCGCTGCGAGTGCGAAACCGTCACCTCGCCGACGCGCTGCCCTGCCTTTGTGTCCGTCATGGTAATCTCGGCCGCCGCCAAACCTTGTGGGGGCGTAATTTTAGCACGCAGGCGTGATGGTAAGCGCGCCGCCCTTGCTAGGGTAGGGTGTCGGTGCTAAAATTAAACAGTGTCGCTCAGATCGCAAGGATCCTGATGGCGACTGTGTACCGTTCCCCTGTAGCTCAGCGGTAGAGCGGGCGGCTGTTAACCGCTAGGTCGTAGGTTCGAATCCTACCAGGGGAGCCATTTTATTCACCCATCGCTTAACGGGTGGCTTCGGTTCGTTGCTACGGCACCGACCGCAACCTTCCAGGCTTGTTCGCTGCCAACAGTGCGAACGCGCTGTCCTTTTGTCAGGAGCCGCGAATCGCCGGGCCATATACCTTCGGCGCAGGGGACCTGTCTGTAGATAACATAGTGTAAGCGAAACGGTTGTCATAAACCCCTTGACGGGGTCTCTTGTCACGTAAATGTAAAAATTCCGCCGGGCCCAAATAAAAAAATCTGAGGTTGCGTATGCTAAAATCGATGCCAATGCAACAAAGGCACACACCAATAACCCATTTCGGGAGGTAATTGATGAACCTCTATAGAGCTAAGTTTATCGCTCCAATTCTTTTCGTCTTGACTGCTCTGCTCATTGCTTGCGGCGGTGGCGGCGATACACCACAGACCGGCACCGCTCCACCGGCGGCCCAACCCGAGGCAACTCAGGCACAGACGCCATCCCAGGACTCCACTTCCGGCTCCCAGGGGGCTACCGCGCCGTCCGGATCGGCATCCGATGAGCCTTTCCGCATCGGCGTCATGGAATCCCTGACCGGTCCCGGCGAAACCTACGGCAACGTGGCGCTGCAAGCCAAGCAGTTGGCCGCTGACGAGATCAACGCCGGCGGCGGCATCAACGGGCGGATGCTGGAACTCATTGCCGAAGACTCCAAGTGTTCGGCGCAGGATGCCATCACCGCCTACAACAAGCTCACCGACGTGGACGGGGTGAAAATCATCCTGGGCACTTCCTGTAGCGGCGCGATGCTGGGCGCGGCTCCGCTGGCCGAGGCCGACGGAGTGATTCTCTTCTCGGGCCTGGCCACCAACCCGGATATCGCCGACGCCGGCGACTACATCTTCCGCACCTCGATGAACGACCTCCAGCTGGGCATCGACACCGGCGAAGTAATCTGGGCCGACGGCCACCGACGCCTAGCGACCATCACTGAGACCACTGACTACGCCGAGGGCGTGCGCCGGACGACTGCCGAGCACTTCGTCTCCCTGGGTGGCGAGATTGTGGCCGAGGAACGATACGCTTCGGACATAACCGATTTCCGCACTCAGATCACCAAGATGATAGGAGCCAACCCCGACGCGATTCACATCGCCGCTCAGGCCGAGTTTTCCGGCGGCACCATCGTCAAGCAGATTCGGGAATTGGGCTACGCCGGGCCGCTCTACTCGGAAATCGTCCCCGTGGGCGCCACCGCGCTGGAAGTGGCCGGGGACGCAGCCACCGGCCTGAAAGCTGTTACCGCAGAGCTGGACCCGGCCAACCCCAAAGCCCGGGAAGTGCTGGAGAACTTCCGCGCCCGCTACGACTACATCACCCTGCCCTGGTATCTGGGCTCCGCCTACGACGACGTACACATCGCCGCCGAATGCCTGAAGCAGACGAACGACGACCAGGACGCCGACGGTTTCCGTGACTGCATGTACGGCATCACCTGGAGCGGCGCCATTGGAGAAGGCTACAGCTTTGACGACAGAGGCGAGGTTGTGGGCCTGTCCAACGCGGTAGTGGTGGTTCTGCCCCTGGACGAGCGCACCGACGACAACCAGGGCTACCGCATCCTGGGCCAGGCTGGCAGCGATGCCGCCGTCGGCGTGGCGCCCATAGCCGCCATGCCCGCGTCCACCGAACCCTTCCGCATTGGCGCGATGGATGCCCTGACCGGCGTCGGCGAGTCCTACGGCAACCCGATTGTCCAGGCCAAGCAGATGGCGGTGGAGGAAATCAACGCCGCCGGCGGCATCAATGGTCGCATGCTGGAACTGATCGCCGAAGACTCCAAGTGCAACGCCCAGGACGCCATAACCGCCTACAACAAGTTGACTGACGTTGACGGCGTGAAAATCATCCTCGGCACCACCTGTAGCGGCGCGATGCTGGGCGCGGCGCCCCTGGCCGAAGCCGAGGCCGTTATCATGATCTCCGCCTCTGCCACCAACCCTGACATCAAGGGCGCGGGCGACTACATCTTCCGCACCGCGATCAACGACGACCAGTTGGGGATCGACACCGGCAACGCCATTCACGTTGACGGCCACCACGATCTGGCGACCATCACCGAGGCCACGGACTACGCCGAAGGCGCGCGTCGCACCACGGTGGCCCGGTTCGAGGAACTGGGCGGCCACGTGGTGGCGTCCGAGAGCTACGCCAGCGACATCACCGATTTCCGCACCCAGCTTACCAAGCTCATCAACGCGGAACCGGACGCGGTGTACCTGGCTTCTCAGGGCGAGTTCTCCGGCGGGACCATCATCAAGCAGTTGCGCGAGCTCGGATTCGAGGGCCCCATCTATACCGAATCGGTGAACACCGGCCCCGAGGCTCTCAGCATCGCCGGGGAGGCCGCCACCGGGATGAAGGCAATCATCCCCCTGGGTCTCACCAACCGGGGTGAGCAGTTCCTCAAGGACTTCGAGGCGCACTTCGGACACGTCGCCACCCAGCCCTGGTTCCAGGCTTCCGCATACGACGACGTGTATTTGGCCGCCGCCTGTCTCGCCCAAACCGGCGACGACCAGGACACGGACGGTTTCCGGGACTGCATGTACGACATCACCTTCAGCGGGGCCATCGGCGACGGTTACAGCTTCGATGAGTATGGCGAAGTGGTCGGCCTGGGCAACGCGGTCGTTCAGATCCTGCCCGTAGCCGAGCGCACCGATGACAACCTGGGTTACGTTTCGCTGGGCCAGGCGCCCACCCCGTAACTGCCACTCCGTGGCTATCAGTACCACCGGTGTCCGTAGGGGCAGGTTTCAAACCTGCCCCTACATGCGTTGGAGCCTCCGACTAATCTCATTCACACGCTGGATACCGGCTTTCGCCGGTATGACGGGAAGGGGCGGTATGACAGGATTGGCCGGTATGAGGGTATGGTGCGGTATGAGGGTATGGTGCGATGGCTGCGGCCACCGCCGTTCTCAACCGACCGGCCCTTGCTTCCTGTGATATTATTCCACCACCTGTGACCCAACGATAACTGAAACAGCGTGAGGACATAAATCCGTGTCCACTCAAGGTGACAGCGCGCGCGGGCTACCCCAGCTGCTGAATATCCCCGGCACCCGTGTGTTGGCCGTTGTGTTGACTACAGCGGTAGTTGCCTATCTGGCCTGGAAAATCGGGCAGTCGCCTCCCCAGGCCCTTCAGTTCGCCTTCAACGGCATTGCCGTGGGCGCGGTGTACGCACTGCTCGCCGTGGGATTCACCCTCGTGTACAGCACGGTCTGGTTCTTCGACCTGTACTACGGCGCGGCGGCGGGCCTGGGAGCCTATGGGGTCTTTTATCTCCGCACCTCTACTGCCCTGGGGAGCCGCGCCGATGTCAACAGCATATACGTCAACGCCGTATTCGCCGCTATCGTCGCCGGAGTCGTAGGGTGGACGCTGCATACGGTGTTGTATCCCAGACTGCGCCGACGCTATAGCGCGACGACCATTGGATTTCTGGCGGGTCTGGCGGCCGGAGCAATCGGGGGTTATACCGGCGTCGTGCTTTCCTACCCCGCCATTCTGCACCTCACTTTGAGTCCGGCCATCGGGGCTGCGGTGGCAGTGGCCGCCGTCGCGCTTTCGTACCGCGCCATCCAATCCGTGTTCCCCGATGTGAGACTGGGGCTGTTCATTGCCATCGCCGGCCTGCCCGCCATTGCCCTCGGCGCATGGTGCGGCTATCTCACCGCCGGTTCTCCCGGCGCGGGTCTTTACCTCAGCTGGGTTGTGTCCTGCCTGCTGGCCGGATGTGTCGGCCTTGCCCTCTACCGGGGCCTGTACGTGTACATGCGCCAACGCGCCCGCTCCCCGCTCATCATGCTGGTGGCGTCTCTGGGAATCCTGCTGGCCGTTGCGGCGTTCATCGTCATTGTTTTCGAGGCCGCGCCGCGTCCTTTGCCCACGGCTTTCGGCAGCGAGACCTTGAAAATCGCCGGCGCCCGCATCAAAGGTTTCAACGTATTCGGTATCGGGGTTGCCCTGGCCGGCTTTGCCATCTTGTGGCTGCTGCTGAGGCAGACTTCGTTCGGGCGGGCCGTGCGCGCCATCGGCGACGACGAGGAAGTCTCCAAGGTGGTGGGGATCAATACCACCGTGATTATCGCCGCCGTCTTCTTCATCGGCGCGATGTACGCGGCCATGGCCGGCATTCTCACCGGGCACGACACCGCCGTGCAGCCGCGCATGGGGCTGCTGCTGCTGCTCAAGGGCTGGATAGCATCGGTAGTCGGCGGGATCGGCAATCTATATGGCGCAATCGTTGGGGGATTCGTCCTCGGCGTGGTCGAGCAATTCGGGATCTGGGACATTGCCGGCGAATGGAAAGACGCCATCGCCTTTATACTGCTGATCCTTTTCCTGTCATTCTGGCCGCAGGGCCTGCTGCCCCGGAGGTGATCCCGTGCCGGTAGATATGCAGCGCATACGAGAGCTGGCCGAGTTGGCGCGCAACCCGGGTGATCTGGCTCGGTACGCCCGGCGAAACATCGAATTCTGGGCCAGCTTGCTCATCATCGGTTGGGCCATCGCGTTCATGTTCTGGCAAGGCGCAGGGTTCGCCGTCATCATCGGCACCGTCTTTGCGATTTGGGCGATCCTGGCGGTCAGTCTGAATCTGGTCGTGGGATTCACCGGCCTGCTCTCGGTGGGACACGTGGGGTTCTTCGGCATTGGCGCATACACCATGGCGATTCTCACCTCCGACCCGGCCTATGAGCAGCTGCGCACCGAGGCGATACCGACATTCGGATGGCCTTTCTTCGCCGTGCTGCCGATATGCGCCCTGCTGGCCGGTCTGGCCGCCATCCTGGTGGGCGTGGTGTTCAATCGGTTCCGGGACGACATATTCGTGCTGGCGTCCTTCGGTTTCGCTATTATCGCCTTCAACGTCTTCCTGAACCTGCGGCCGGTAACCCGGGGGGCATTCGGCATCCATGAAATAGCCCGGCCCCAGGTGGCAGGGTGGGTATTCGATGGCGAGTTGGAATTCCTGTTGCTCTGCCTCGTTTTCCTGGCAGTGGTCATGCTCATTTCGTGGTTCATTGTGTCGTCATCTTTCGGGCGTGTGTTGACTGCCATCCGTGAAGACGAACAGGCTATCGAGGTCTTTGGATACCAGGCCACTCACTACAAACTGGCGGTGTGGGTCATATCCGCGATGATGGCGGGCATCGCCGGCGGCCTGTTCGCCAGCTGGACCACGTTCATCGACCCCAACTCGTTCATCCTGCTGGAATCCGTGCTGGTGGTTTCCATAGTGATACTGGGGGGCCTGGCCACAATCTGGGGATCGCTGCTCGGCGCAATGGCTTTCGTGTTGCTGGAGGAAGGTATGCGCTTTATCCCGTTCCTGCCTACCGAATACATCGGCCAGGCCCGCCAGGCAGTGCTGGGCATCCTGCTGGTGCTGCTCATGCTGTTCCGGCCCCAGGGACTGGTTGGGAGGTATCGCCTATGACATCAACGCAACCTGACCGGATCGACTATGCCCTGGAGACCCAGGCGATTTCCAAGCACTTTGGCGCCGTCCGCGCCGTGGATGAGTTGAGCCTGTCCATCCCCCGCCAGGGCACCACCAGCATCGTCGGCCCCAACGGATCCGGCAAGTCCACGCTGGTGAACCTGCTGAGCGGCGTCCTGCCGCTGGACGGCGGCATGGTCATCATAGATGGCGCCGGCCTCCGCGTCGTCAAGGCATACGAGACGCCAGACCACGGCCTCACCCGCACCTTTCAGGAGGTGAGGCTGTTCGACCAGATTACCGTTTGGGACAATATCATGGTGGTGCTGACGGAGCGTCGGCTGTTCCCGTCCCTGTTTGAGCGAGCCAAACCGTCCACGAGGCAAAAGGCCCAGGCGATCCTGGAACAGGTGGGGATGTGGGACAAGCGCGATTCCCTGGCCCAGGAATTGTCCTACGGGCAGCGCAAGCTGGTGGAAATCGGCCGCGCCCTCGCCATGAACGTGCAGACCTACCTGCTGGACGAACCCTTCGCCGGGTTGTTCCCGCAAATGATCGAGCGCGTCAAGGACATTATGAAGCAGATGCGTGCCGATGGTCACACGATAGTCTTCGTTTCTCACAACATGGACATCGTCCGCGAACTCTCCGACCGTATCATCGTGCTGGACAGCGGGGCGCTGCTCGCCGCCGGCGACGTGGAGCCGGTGCTGAACAGCGAGGAAGTTATCGAGGCGTACCTGGGTGCGTAAGCTCAACTCAATGTCATATTACTCACCGTCATTCCCGCGGAAGCGGGAATTCGGAGCGTATTTCCAGCAAGGATTCCTGGATTCCGGCTTTCGCCGGAATGACGGCAGGGGAATGTAGGAATTACTGGGGGCATTTAGGAATGACTGCGAATGGAGCCAACGGAAACTCGCCGTTGCTGGAACTCACGGACATCTCGGTGGAGTACGGCGTGGTGCGGGCACTGGACGATGTATCCATGGACGTCCACGCTGGGGAGGTGGTGGCTGTGATGGGGCCAAACGGCGCCGGCAAGTCCACCGTTCTCAAGGCCGTGATGGGGCTTGCGCCGGTAGTGTCGGGCACCGTGTACTGGCGACAGCAGCCGCTGGCGGCCGAGACTCATGAGATTGTGAAGGAAGGTATCGCATTCGTGCCCCAGGGTCGCCGGGTCTTCACCCACCTATCCATCGCCGAGAACCTGGAGATGGGCTGTCTCTATCTTAGCGACCGGGCGGAAAAGGCCCGACGCCTGGATTCAGTGATGGAATTGTTCCCTGTCCTATATGAGAAGCGCCGGGACGTGGCCAGCCAGATGTCCGGCGGGCAGCAGCAGATGCTGGTGCTGGGACGGGGGCTGATGGCATCGCCGGAGTTGCTGCTGCTTGATGAGCCGACCCTCGGGCTCGCTCCCATTATCGTCAAAGAGGTGTTCCAGAAAGTGGCCGAGATCAGCGAACGGCTGGGCACCACCATCATGGTTGTGGAGCACAACATCAAGGGAGTCCTGGACATCGTTGACCGGGCCTACGTCCTGGACAAGGGGAGCGTCGTCCACAACGGCACGCCTCAGTCCATCCGGGACACAGATATACTGACGCAGGTATTCCTGGGGAGCGCGTAGATGCCTTCGCGCGACTCATGGGGGCCGTCGCGAATGGGTTTCACCGGCGCCGTCGTATCAACAGGTACACCAGGGCCGCCAATACAGCCAGCAACACGACCAGCAGCGCAGCTTCAATCGTTGCCACCGTGCGCGGCGTCCATATCCGCCTGATCTGCACTGCTTCGAATTGGCCCACTTCTTCCGTTACCACGACTTCGCCGGAGCCGGTCGCTTCGCCCGCTTGCAGGCAATTCATCTGGCCGGCCAGACGGAGGACTCCGGGCGACACCGCCTCCAATTCCCACTCAACATATTCGGGGTCGAGCTCACGGGTTCCTATTACCCGCGCAGAACCATCACCTGACATAGTGAGGTTCCAGCTGCGCGGTTCGGTTCCCGCGCCCACGAACCAGGCGTAAAAGCCGTCGCCAACCTGCACCTGTTGATCGCTCAGGCTCAGATGCGTCGTGCAAAAGTTGGCGGTGGATTGAGGCGTGGGAGTCCCTTCCGGTTCCGCGGGCAACACTGTCAAAGTCAAAGAATCGGCGCCATTGCCAGGTTTCTGACAAATCATGCTGGCCGAAATCGTCACCTGACCTTCGCCTGCGCCTGTGAAAGTCCATTCCACCATTTCGGTCCATGATTCTATCCGTCGAGCGCCTCGTAAGGCCAATGAACCATCGCCATCCACTTCCAGATCCCAACTCACCGGTTCCACACCTACACCCCAGACCCAGACGCGCAGCGGTTCCCCGACGCGCAGTGTTGTTTTTTCCGCGCTCAGCGATACCAGGCAGAAATCGGCTTCCGGTTCAGGGTCCGGAGCGCCATCCTGCGCTCTGACCGGCTCCCATACACTCAAAGCGATGCTGAGCGCGATAGCGAGGACCAACGCCATCGCCGGGCGCGTCCGCAGCGGCTTGACTCGCCACTGTTGCCAGCCAGCAGCGGCCAGCGTGATTTGATTGTATGCTTTACCGCGCACATTGCTCATATGCAAGGGCGGTCTGATCAGGATTCAAAACGCCACGGCGTTACCCGTGGCGTTCCGATGCCATCTATCTTCGGTGATCAGAGTTCGCCGGCGAACATGGCGGTTTGCTTGGAGAATACCTGCACGCGGTGGCGGGCGGTTTCCAGCACGAACACGTGGCCGTCGTCGTCCACTTCCACCGCGATGGGGCCTTGGAATGCGCCTTCGCGCTCCTGAAGGTTCAGAGCCCGGTTGCGGGCCTGCACGATGGTCGGGTCGAGATACACGCGCTCAGCGCCCCACTTGGAGAGGCCGGCCTGCCCCCGCATGGTGGTGATGTAGCTGCCGTCGGCGCGGAACACCTGAACCCGGTCGTTCTTGTAGTCGGTGACGAAGATATGCCCGTCTTTGTCCACGGCCACGCCGGTGGGCCGGTTGAACTGACCCTCGCCGTCGCCGGATTCGCCGAATTTCATCAGGAACGTTCCGTCCGGCGCGAACTTCTGGATGCGGTCGTTGCGCCAGTCGGCAACGTACACGTCGCCGTTGTGGTCGATCTCGATGCCCCAGGGCAGGTTGAACTGGCCGTCGCCGTCACCCAAGCCGCCCCAGCCGAACTGGTACTTGCCGTCCTTGGTGAACACCGAAACCCGGTGGTTCCGGCTCTCCACCATGTAGAGGTTGTCGTTTTTGTCGAAGGCCAGACCGGCCGGCCGGTTGATCTCGCCGGGCGCGTCGCCGGGGATGCCCCACATGCCGATCCAGTTGCCATGCTCCTGGTCATATATGGAGACCCGGTTCAGCCACTCGTCGGAAACGTAAGCGTAACCCTGGCTGTCCAGTGCCACCGAGGTGGGCCACATGAACGATCCGTTGGGCGTGGTGTCGTCGGCGTCTTCGGGAGGAATCTTCTGGCCAAACTCGGCCACGACTTCCTCTTCGTCCGGGTGGAAAACCGTGACCCGTTTGCAGGGGAAGAACGCCGGCGTCTCGGTTCCCCGGCTCAGCACGTAGAGCAGCCCGTTGTCGTCGCGCGTGATGGCCACCGGGTTGAAGAACCCGTTGCCGCTGCGCACTTCCTGCCGCCCGATGACGTGGCTGTACTGGAATGTTACCGGCGCAAGTTCAGTCGCAGTTACCATTGTATTCACCTTTATGCGTAGATGTTGCTGTGCCGACGCTGCCAGTCGTCAGTGATATAGGGGCAGGTTTTAAACCTGCCCCTACCTGATGTATGCCAGCGTCGGAATGGCGGGGCCGGTAACGGCCGTTTACTTGATGAAGTCGAACTGCTCGAACTCGCCTTGCAGGATCGCCTTGTCGTCCAGCTCCAGCCACTTGTCCAGGATGGTGGCGTAGGTCTGGCGGAAGTCGTTGTTCCACTTCAGGTCGCCCTCGTCCAGCTTGTCCGGCTCCAGGGAGGGGTACTCGCCGTAGAGGCCGCCCTTGACGGCGTCGCCGAGGACGAACGCAACAGAACCTGAACCGTGGTCGGTTCCAGAACCGTTCTCCTGCACCCGGCGCCCGAACTCGGTGAACAGCACCATCACCACTTCCTGATTGGCGTCGTGTTCTTTCAGGTCCTGGTACAGGTCGTTGACCGCGCGGGAAACCTCGCCCCACAGCTTGGCGAAGGACGTGGGCTGGTTAGCGTGGGTGTCGAAAGCGCCCGGATTGAGGCCGGTGTACAGGACGCGGGTGCCGAAGCCGGCGGTGTGAACCTGGGCGACGTTCTTGACCCACTGGGAGAACATGTCGCCGCCGTACTCGATGCTGGAGGAGTAAATCTCCGGCGCAGTGCGCAGGATGTCCGCGCCCTTCAGGGCGTCGAGGCCGGTTTGGGACAGATAGTCGTTGATGGGGCCGTTGCCGACCATGGGAGAGTACATGCGGGAGAAGATGTCCAGAGCCTCGGCTCGCTGGTCTTCGCCGTCAATGCCGGTGAGGACGCCGTAGGTCTCCAGGTTGCCCACCGACGCGACGGACACGCCGGGAGCGGCCAACGCGCGGGGGAGTCCGCGACCGAAGTTCACGGCGGTCAGCACGTTTTCCTTGTTGGGGTCCAGGTCCTGGATGGCCCGGCCCAGCCAGCCCTCGGTGGACATCTTGGTCGGCTCGGCGGTGTGCCAGATGTCCATGGAGCGGAAGTGGGAACGGATGGGGTTGGGGTAGCCGATACCCTGGATGACGGCAACCTTGCCCTCGTCGTACATATCCTTGATCGGCGCCATGGCAGGGTGGAACCCGACCTTGTCGTCAATCGCCAGCACTTCCTCGGGCTCCACCTTAAGGTGCGGCCGGTAGTCTTTGTACAGCGGGTCGCTGTAGGGGATGATGGTGTTCAGCGCGTCGAAGGCGCCGGACATTTGCAGTACCACCAACACCGGGTCTTTTTTCGTAGCGGTCACGGTTTATTCCTCCCGTTGGGATTGCTCGCTTTTTCTCTTGCTCGGTTGCGCCAGCCGGCAGTCAAACGGGCTAGGCGTAAATGTACTCTTTGGTGGCCACAATCATTTGCAGCAGCTCACTCACCCGATTCCCGAACTCCTCGGTGTCGGTGTGGATGGTGCCGCCCTTCTCCAGGCTGGACGCCATCATTTGCCGCGTCTCGTCCGCCAACTCGTAGTGGCCCATCAGCAGGCACGTGGTATCCACCATCTGCTCGGGGGAAAGCAAAGGTCCTACATCAGCCAGTCGGTTAATGATTTCGCGCACTCCAGGCTGGTTGACGTCGCCGACGAAGTCGGCAGTGAAGTTGATGCGATGCACCAGCGTACCGCCGTCGATCCACTCCTGGCCGGTGTGCCAGCCCTCCACCGAAGGCGGGTTGAACAGTTCCTGACCCATGTGCTTCATCTCGTCGAAGATGAACTCGAAGCCGGGCTTTGGCTCCGTCCAGTCGCCCACCAGCCGCATGGTTCCCATGACTGTTTCCACAGGGCTCTTAACCCGCTGGAACCGGGCGTTCTTGAAGGCGTCGGAGTGGAACAGCACTCGCAGCATGGCCTTGATGTTGTAGCCGGAGCGGAAGTACTCGTCCTCCAGCATCTTGATGGTTTCCGGATCCTTGGGCGGGGTTTCCATCCAGGACGGAACCTGCGCCTCGTCGGAAATGAAGTAGCTGTACAGGTGGCGCGAGATGAACCGGGCCGTGGCCGGCTGCTTCGCGATGATGTCGATGACATCCTCGCCGTTGAAGTTGCCTGTCTCGCCGAGGAAGGTCTTGGTTCCCTCGTCGTGGTCTTCGGGGTTGTACACGAACTGCGCATGATACCGGCCATAGGGCTGGCCAGGAATGTTATTCGCGATGGTCCAACCGGTGAAGGCGCGGGCGCATTCCTTCACGTCGTCCTCGGTGTAGTTGAACTCGCCGTCCATGCCCACACCCATGGAGAACAGTTCGAGCAACTCGCGCCCGTAGTTCTCATTGATGGCGCCCTTGTGGCTCAGGCAGTTGTCGAGGAAGAAAATCATCGCCGGGTCGCGGGAGATTCCCACCAGCAGGTCCCGGAAGCTGCCCATGCCGAGCTCTCGGAACATCTCGATTTCGTCATAGGACGTGGGGTAGCTCTGCGTCTTGCTGTCGGCGGTGCACAGGATGCCGTGCCAGAACAGCACCATCTTTTCTTCAAGCTGGCACCTGGAGTTGATCATCCGGAAGGCGAAGTATTCCGGCACGCCGCGGGTCTGGTGGCTCCACTCGATGAAACACCGTTCCGCCACGTCCAGGTCCATCCCGTGGGGATTGACTTCGGGGTTGAGCAATTCTTCAACGGTTGCGTCATATCCCTTGGCGGCGCGCTCTTCCAATTCAGCGTACTGCGCGCCAAACCCGGCCCGACGCATCAGGTGGGCCATCAGTGCAATATCATGGTTTTGATCTGCCATCAAAAATCCTCCTCGACTTGAACTAACAAATCGCCAGCATCATCGTACCATTAAGCGGAACAACCCTCAACCTTAAATCGTCACCCACGGGGATGACCACGCTTAATTTGAGGCGAGGATCGTCAGAATCAGGATTGATTGGATTGAAGGATTTACAGGATTGGCGGCTATATCGGGGATTAGGGTACTCCTGACAATCCGATAAGCCTGAAAATCTTGATTCCGAGGCCCCACGTTTATAATGACCGCTCACCTTCACACCCGGAGTCCCATAATGCCCGAGGATCTGGTCAAAGTCGCGCGTAGTCTGGTTCCCGAAATCCTGTCGAATCTCGACCGCATTGATGGCGAATGCCAACTACCGGCGGAACTGGCCGGTCGCATGGCGAATCATAGCCTCTTCTGTCTTTACGCACCCAGGGAACTCGGCGGCCCGGAACTTGACCCGCTCACTGCTTTTCGGGTGGTGGAGACCATTTCCCACGCCGACGGTTCCGCCGGTTGGTGCGTCTTCAACGGCACGGCCATCACCGCGGCCGTCTCCCGCCTGACTCCCGAGGCCGTCGTTGAACTGTTCGGCGATCCGCCCGACTTGCTCGGGTCAGGCTCCGCTCGGCCGGAGGGAACAGCCACTATCTGCGATGGCGGCTATCTCATCAACGGACGCTGGAACTATCTCAGCGGAATTGACCATTCCACCGCGCTGTTCCTCAACTGCCGTCTGCTCAACCCGGATGGCAGCCCGGTCAGCAACGACGACGGCAGCCTGGCCACCCGCATCGCGGTAGTGCCCGTAGCGTCGGGAACCGTCATTGACAACTGGACCACCCTGGGAATGCGGGGCACCGCCAGCAACGACTGTGAGTATTCCGACTTCTTCGTTCCGTCCCGCCATATCTACACCCGCGGCGACGCTGCCCACTACGAGAGTCCGCTGTATCATCCGCCGCAAAACGCCATCCTGCTGAGCTGGACGCTGGCGGCCGGCAACGCCCTTGGTATGGCGCGCGGCGCGCTGGACGCTTTTCACGAACTGGCTACCGGCTCCGGCACCACCAACTCGCCGGCATTGCTGCGCGACCGTTCCTACGTGCAGATTACCTACGGCGAATGCGAGGCCATGCACGACGCGGCCCGCACCTACGTCCTGGACGCCGTCGATTCTCTGTGGGACGCGCAGGTGAAACAACTGCCCGACCTGTCGGACCGCGCCGTCCGCGCGCGCCTGGCCATCACCCACGCGATCCGGCGCTCGGTGGACATAGTGGACAAGCTGTTCAACGTCGCTGGCACCAACGCCATCCACCGCTCCGTCGGGTTGGAGAGGTTCTTCCGCGACCTGCACGTATCGGGACAGCACATATCCGGACTTCCCAACAACTACGAATATGCCGGCCAGGCGCTGCTGGGGGCGGACGTCACCGCGTCGCTGTACACATAAAGGTCAGGCCGCTTGGTCATCCTTCGACAGGCTCAGGATGAGCGGGGGACTGGATTCCCGCTTTCGCGGGAATGACGGGGGAGGGCGCGGGGATGGCGGGCGCTTTCGCGGGGATGGCGAGCGCTTTCGCGGGAATGACTGGCGTGCGCCGGAACGACCGGCGCGCTCGCAGGAATTTAAGACCTATACCGGGAAGATCCGCTGGTAAACCCCCGGCGATCCCTCGCCGTGGACCATGTGGGGGCGGACTTCGTGAGTCCAGACCGGCGTGACTATCTGGCTCCAGCCTTTCCACGCCTCGCTTTCCGCTACTGCCAGCGACTCCATTTCATGCACCGTGCAGTATTTCGGTTCGCCCATCATCGCCTGGAACCGCCGGGCGCGGATGTAGCCGGGTATGTCCAGGGCCATCGGCAGGCGCTCGTTGTTGTAGGCGTGGTTCCATGCCTCCTCCAGGTGATCAGGAATCCCCATGCGGCCTACCAGGAGCAACGGAGACATGCCCGCCTGCGCCGTCTCCTCGGACAGAGTCTCCGGGTGGACCCGCCGGTACAGGTTGCGGATGTACTCGGTGCCAATCACGCTGGGCGACATGCGGCGGGACCATTCGGTCGGCTCCTGCAACCACTTCTGCCACTCTTCGGAGTGCCACGCCTCGTAGGACTCCAGCTCGTACACGGCCAGGTATTTTGGCCCGCCCTGCACGGCCTCGTAGCGCGCTGCGTCCAGCACGCCCGGAATCGACAGCCGTTCGGGGATGTGCTCCTCGTTGTACCAGCGGTTGTATTCCTCGTCGTTTTCGGGCGCCACGTCGCTGTACACCAGCAGCAGCCCGTCGCCTTTCCTTTTCGTCGCCATAGTCAACCCCCTGATACAACTTCTAACGCCGGCGAGTATATCATCTGCAACTAACGGATCCGGTTACTGGATTCCGGCTTTCGCCGGAATGACGGGGATGACGCGATTGGCTCGCGCGTCCTTGACGCGATATATCGCCGATGTTACCGTGAACCCCGTTATGCGCATCGGTGAATTTGACATAGCAGAGCCTATCCCTGAGCTGCGAGACCCGCATATGCTGGTCGTGCTTCGCCCCTGGATTGACGTGGGCAACGTGGGGAGTCTCTCGCTGGGACGCATTGAACGGCACCTACGCAGCAAGGAACTGGGCCGTTTGTATCGACCGGGCAGGTTTTACGACTTCACCCGTTATCGCCCGCGTTCATATCTGGTCAGCGGCAACCGCGAGGTAACGATTCCGAATACCATCATCCGCTACTCCAACCCTGAGGACGGGCCGCATCTGCTCACTGCCCATCTGCTGGAACCGCACCTTTACGGAGAGGACTATTCGGACGCCCTGCTGGAGATCATCAAGTACTTTGGCGTGAAGCAGTACGCCCTTATTGGCGGCATGTACGACATGGTTCCGCACACCAGGCCACTGGTGGTGTCCGGGTTGGGCACCGGCGAGCACGTGGAACGGGATTACGCCACCGCCAACGCGCGGCCCAGCAACTACGAGGGGCCTACCACCATCACGTACACCATCAGCGAGACGGCCACGAAAATGGGCATTGAAACTCGGGCGTTCGTGGTGCACCTGCCCCAATACCTGAACTTGGACGATGATTACCAGGGCGCGGCGCGGATGATGGGCCTGCTGTGCCGCCTGTATGACTTTCCCGACTATATAGCGCAGGCGGATCGGGGAGAAAAGCAGTACGACGAACTGACCTCCCGCGACGGCCAGATACCCAGCGGCGACATGCTGACCCGCATTGAAGAGATGTACGACAGCGAGTACGGCGCCGATAATCGCCCGGAACCTACGACTCCCCTGCCGTCCAGCATTGAAGAGTTCCTGCAAGGTCTGGACGTGGACCTGAGCGACGCGGGCGATTCCGGCGGGAACGGCGATGCTGACGACGGCGACGATCCTGACGACCGCGGGTTGGCCGGCGTCTGACGGCCCGGCGGCATGAGTCTCAGGGAAACGGCGGCCGGCAGCCGACCACACGTAGCGGAACTGCTCCAGGCGCTGATCCGCCACGACACCACCAATCCCCCGGGCAACGAGCGCGAGTGCGCCGCCTACTGCCGGGACGTTTTGAACGGCGTCGGCATCCCTGCCGAGCTAATTGGCAACGACCCCGACCGCGTCAACGTGGTCAGCCGCTTGAAGGGGCGCGGCGATGCGCCTCCGCTGCTGATGTACGGGCATATCGACGTGGTGCCCACGGTGGCCCAACCCTGGGATGTTCCGCCATTCGAGGGTCGTTTGCAGGAAGGCTACGTATGGGGTCGGGGCGCGCTGGACATGAAGGGCGGCGTCGCCATGATGATGGACGCTTTGATGCGCGCCCATCTGGAGGACACCGCCCTGCCCGGCGACGTGATACTGGCCTTGGTAACCGATGAGGAGGCCGGCGGACACACCGGAGCAGAGTGGCTGGTGGACGCCCATCCCGAGTTGTTTGAGGGCGCGCGCTACGCCGTGGGCGAGTTCGGAGGGTTCAGCAAAACCCACCGGGGCCGCAAGTTCTACATGGTGCAGGTTGCCGAGAAGCAAGGCTGCCGGGTGGAAGCCATCGCCCGCGGCCTGGGCGGCCACGGTTCCCTGGTGCATCATGATACCGCGCCGACCCGTATGGCCCGGTTCCTGGTCAAGCTTGACCGCACCCCGCTGCCGTTCCACATCCATCCGGTGACCCGGATGATGGTGGAGGCCATGAGCGGCAGCCTACCGCTGCCCGACAGCGCATTTTTGAAGCTGCTGATCAACCCGGCGTTCACGGGCAGGATGCTGCGGCGCATGGGCACGGCGGGCAAGGAGATGGAACCACTGTTTCGACACACCGCCAATGCCACCATCATCAACGGCGGAGAGAAGGCCAACGTCATCCCGAGCGAAGTCACCGTCAACCTGGATTGCCGGATGCTGCCGGGCTACGATTCTGAGGATTTACTGGGCGAGTTGCAGGCCATCGCGGGGCCGGATATTGAGTTCCGCGCCGTCAATTTCCAGCCCAAGCCCTGGATTCTCAACATGGGGCTGTTCAATACGCTAGCGGACATAATCTTCGAGCAGGACCCGGAGGGAGTGTCAGTTCCGATGCTGATGCCGGCGGGAACTGATGGCCGCCACTTCGCCCAGCTCGGCATTCAGACCTACGGCTGGATGCCGATGAACCTGCCGTCAGAATTCGACTTCCTGAAGACCATCCACGCCGCCAACGAGCGGGTGCCGGTGTCCGCGCTGGAGTTCGGGGCGGAAGCGCTGTATCGGCTGTTGCAGCGGTTTCACGAGTGACGCTACGGATGCCGGCGGCGGCTCTGCTGTTGTTGATGGTGGTCGGCCTGCTGGCATGCGCTGCCGATCCGTCGCCAGTTGCCACCGACACCCCGATACCAACGGCGGCGGGCTTGCTACGTCTCGCCGACAATCTGGACGATCCCCAGGGTTATTGCGTTGACGTGGCCGGTTTCGGCGCGAACATACGGCTGGACGCGCCGCTGCAAGCACATACCTGCAAGCCCGATTCCGGTGATCAGATGTTTACTCCCATTGCACTTGCGGACGGCGGCGGCATCGGGCTTGTGGAGTATGAGCGCTGTCTGGCGGCATCCACCATGGAATCGGAGGCTGCCCTGATAGTGACAAAGTGCGACGCCGGTGCAGCTAGTCAGCGTTTTGCCTTTGACGACGAAGGGCGCCTGCATCTGGTCCGGACGGACGGCCCTGCATTGTGCGTCGGCATTGCTGGCGGTTCAGGAGAACCGGCTGGCGGGCGCAACCACCTGCGCCGGGACTTGGGAATGTACGAATGCGAGAGCGCGGAGCCAGGGTTGATTGAGTGGGAGTTGGTGACGCAGTAAGGGCGAATAATCATTCGCCCCTACATGTTTGTCGCTGTCGGGACGCGATAATCAGCTTGCTGTCGCTGCTCCGGCTACTTCCACCAGGCGCTCGAAGGCGTCGGGGTCGCGGACGGCCAGGTCGGCCAGCATTTTGCGGTCGATCTCGATGCCGGCTACGTTCAGGCCGTGCATGAACTGGCTGTAGGTGGTGCCGTGCTGACGGCACGCGGCGCCGATGCGGATGATCCACAGGCGGCGAAAGTCGCCCTTGCGCTGGCGGCGATGGCGGTACGCATGGCTCCAGGCGTGCATCACCGCTTCTTTGGCCCACTTGTAGTTGCGGCTGGAAGACGCCCGGTAGCCCTTGGCGGCTTTCAGTACTTTCTTGTGGCGGGCGCGCTTGGTTACGCCCCTCTTGACTCTTGGCACGGTGTACAGTTCTCCGGTGTTTAGACGTCGTAGGGTATCAAACGGCTCAGGCGCTTCACGTCGGCCTTGTCGTAAGCCATCTTCTGGGCGAATTTCCTGGTCACCTTCTTCGGCTTCTTGCGCCGTAGATGACTACTCATGCGCTTGCGTCGCATGAGTTTGCCGGAGCCGGTGACGTGAATGCGCGCTTTGGCGCCCTTGTGTGTTTTAAGTTTCGGCATGTTCCTATATTCCGTGTTGCTCTATTCAGGGGTTGCGGTTTCCCTGGTTTCATCGCGTTCCTGGCGGGCGGACACCGTGGGACTTGGAATGAGCACCATCGACATCGCGCGGCCCTCCATGGATGGCTGCTGTTCGAGGCGAATCTCGTCCTTCATCTCTTCGGCCACTTTTTTGAGTAGGGAGAGGCCGTTTTCCTGGTGGACCGCTTCGCGTCCCCGGAACCGTACCGTCAACTTCACTTTGTCGCCGTGGTTGATGAATTGGCGAACCTTGCGCATCTTGGCGTCGAAGTCGTGGGTTCCGATGTTGGGGCGGAATCGCACTTCTTTCAGTTCGTTGCTTTTCTGGGATTTGCGGGTCTCGCGCTCCTTCTTGGAAGAAAGGTACCGGAGCTTGCCGTAGTCGAGGAGGCGGGCGACGGGAGGATCAGCGTTTGGCGCCACCTCCACCAGGTCAAGGTCGTGCATACGCGCCCTGGAGAGCGCGTCGGACACTGTCATAACCCCAAGCTGCTCGCCGTCTTCTCCGATAACTCTTACCTGTGGGACACGTATCTGTTCGTTGACCCTGTATTGCCTGGCTATGGCGCCACCTCCGTCAGTGAGTAGATTCCGACCACTGCCCGGTTGACCGGGGCGGTCTGCTCTTGATGAACCTATTTTAGCGGTGGCTCAATACTCAGTCAACGATTCCCACCTGCAAACAAGATAATTGTTATTTGCAGTCATTAGCGTAGGGGGCGTGGGCCCGTCAATCGTCGTCCTCCTCGTCCTCGTCGTCTTCGTATGGGTCGTCTTCGTCCTCCTCGTCGTAGTCGTCTTCGTCCTCTTCGAGGGCGGACATGATGTCCCGCATCAAATCGTCCGATTCGTCTCCGCCGGCCAGCAACATCGGCGCGTCCGGTTCCACGACCTCCGGTTCCGGCAGCGCCACCGACTCAAACCCGTAGAATACATCGCTGTCCAGTATGCGGGCCAGACCGGAGACGGTAACCGTGATGGGACGAATGGGGGAAGACCAGCGTTCGGTCAGTTCGTAGTGCAGTTCGCGCAAGGTCAGCGTTTGGTCATCGGCCAGCAGCAGGGTGCGGAACACTATTTCCTGCAGCGGCATGGACTGGCGGATGTAGTCGGGATCGTCCGCGCAGTTGGCTCGAATTTCCGCAAGGAGCGCAACCGGATCGTCCGCCTCGGCGGCCGGCTTGCCGTAAGATGGGCAGGCGCTGGTCAGGCGGGCCATAAGCAACGGAGCCGCGGAACGGTTCAACTCCGCCAGCCGATCCAGACTGACGCGATATTCCAGCCCTTCCAGGCGAGGATTGACGGAAACTGTGCTCATTGGGCAACCTCTTCATTCCAGTCCAGCATGATGATTTTGACAGCCTGCCCCGCTTCTTTACGCCGCAGGTCCGCCGGGCAAATTGCCAAGCCGTTAGCCCGCGACAACGACGTCAGTATGTTGGAACCCTGGGGCCCGGTGGGGTTGGCAAACCAAGTTCCATCCCTGTGCTCAACCTCCACTCTAGCGTAAACTCGACGGCCATCGCTGTTGAAAATCGGGCCGGTAAGTACGCCTTCCACCATAGGTCGGGCCAGCAGGTGGCGCCCCAGCATCCGCCGGATGGCAGGCCGGCCGAACATTTCAAAGGCCAGCAGCGCGCTGACCGGGTTTCCCGGCAGCCCCAGCAGGGGCAGCGGACGGTCCTGCTCGCCGCGAAGCAGACCGAAGGCCAGGGGTTTGGCCGGACGCATACGCACCGACCAGAAGTTCATGTCGCCCCGTTGTTCGAGTACGTCCTTCACCATGTCATAGTCGCCCTTGGAAACGCCGGCGGAAGTCACCAGCAGGTCGGCATCGGCGGCCTCGTCGATGCAGCGGTGCAGGTCTTCCAGGGTATCGCGGGCGATGCCGATGACGCGCGGCACGCCGCCGGCCGCGATTACCGCCGCGGCCACGCTGCTGCTGTTGCTGTCGTAGATATGGCCCGGAGCCAGCGTTTTTCCGGCCGGGGTAAGCTCATCCCCGGTGGACAACACCGCCACTACCGGCCGCCGGATCACGCGGGCCGTGGTCAACCCCAGGGACGCCATGACGCCGGCTTCGGCGGCTCGGACCACCGTACCGGCCGGCAACACCAACTCGCCGGCGGTAACGTCCTCTCCGGCGGGGCGCACGTTGCTGCCCAGGGGCAACGCCTTGCGAATAGCTATCTCGTCCAGTGCCTCGCCCCGACCCCTTCGTTCGAGTTCGTCCGTTTCCTCAAAGGGAACCACGGTATCGGCTCCGTTGGGCACGGGAGCGCCGGTCATGATGCGGATGGCCTTGCCCGGAGAAACGGTATCCTCGGAGACCTGTCCGGCGGCTACGGCGGAAATCACGGACAGGGTTGTGGGCGTGTCGTTCGCGCCGGCAATGTCGTCATGCAGCACCGCGTAGCCGTCCATGGCCGAGTTGGCCAGTGGGGGCAAATCCAGGGGCGACATGATGTCTTCGGCCAGGGCCAAGCCCAGGCACTCCAGGACTGACAATTCCACCGAGTCCAGCGGCGAGAAGTGGGCCAGGATTCTTGCGAAGGCCTCCTCCACTTCCAGCATGTCTTCGTGGCCGTGGGAACCGTCGTGATGCCCTCGGTGGTGGCCGGGGTGACCGCCGTGATCGTGGATGCTCTCGTGATCGCCGTCTCCGTGAGCATCGTGGGCGTGCAGGTGGTGTGAGCGCTGGTGAGTAGCCATAACGATTAATATTACCACAGTGCGCGCCGATTGCCGGCGCAGATTCGTCGCCTTAACCGCGAATCGTGGCGCCGGCTTCCCGTTCGAGAACTCGCGTCAGCCCGTTCACGGCCCGATTCACGTCTTCATTGGTCAGGGTACGGTCGGCGGCGCGGAACCGGATGCGGAAGGCCAGGGAGCGGGCGCCTTCAGGCACGTTTTCGCCCGAGTACACGTCAAACAGTTCGGCCCGCTCAACCAGGCGCACCCGTTCAATAAGGCGCTGCACGTGGCTGGCCGGCACATTCTCCGGCACCACCAGCGCCAGGTCTCGGTTGGCGGCCGGGAATCGCGAAAGCGACTGGAAACGATTTTCAGCGTTCCCGTCGCCCCGGGCTGCCGACAGCAGGTCATCCAGGCGCAACTCAAAATAGATGACCGGGTCCTGCCCCAGGTCGAAAGCATCGCAAATGTCGGGGTGCAATTCGCCCACCGTTCCGACAGCGTCCGGTTGCGCGCCGGCAATGACGATGCTGGCGCAGCGGCCGGGATGGAACAATGGATCGTCGTCAGACTGGTATGAAACCACGATGCCGATGCGCTCCAGCGCCGTCGTCAGAGTTCCAGTAAGGTCGAAGAAGTCCAGCGGCTCCGATCCGCTCAGCCAATTGGCATCGTAGCGTGGGCCGGACATCACGCCGGCGACCAGTTCGCGTTCAATTGGTAAAAGGCTCGGTGGCAAAGGGGTCGGTGGTAAAGTGCTCGATGGCAAAAGGTTAGGCGGCAGTTCCGAATCCTGTGGGATGAACGCCCGCCCCAACTCGAACAGGCGGAAACCGCCGTCGTTGTGTCCCCGGTTGTAAGCCAGGGTGTTCAGGATGCTGGCGGCGAGGGTTGGCCGCAGCACGTCCTGCTCGGCAGACATGGGGTTGGCAACCCGGAGCAGAGATTTCGGCTCATGGCCGGCGCGGTTCAGTTTTTCCAAATCATCCGGCCCCACCAACGGGTAGCTGATGGTTTCCTGCATACCGGCGGAGGTTAACGCGTCGCGCAACTCGTCCTTGAGCGCAGTCATCGCGTTGCCCTGGTGGTACGGTATGGGCGACGACAGCATTGTGGTGGGCACCTCGTCGTACCCGATGATGCGGACGACCTCCTCGATCAGGTCTTCCTCGATGGCGATGTCGCTACGCCAGTAAGGTGGGTCGGCTTCCAGGCTGTCCGGCCCGGTTCGCCGCGTTGTGATCCCCAGGCTGCCTAGCACGGACTCCGCGCGCGCGATGTCCAGGTCCATCCCAAGCAGTTGCCGGAGGCGCGCCACGGTCAGCGGTACGGGTGGGACTGGTTCGTCTCTGGCCGGAAACACGTCGATGATACCCGC
Organism: Chloroflexota bacterium; assembly: GCA_009840165.1. Lineage (GTDB taxonomy): Bacteria > Chloroflexota > Dehalococcoidia > Lucifugimonadales > UBA3495 > Bin87. The sequence goes on along the minus strand of VXOG01000034.1, from coordinate 93,027 downwards.
GGCCGCTTCTCCGCCGGCGGTCTCCAGGATGACCTGGGTGGCGCGACGCAGGGCGATGGGCGCCAGTTCGGGGCGCAGGCCTTTCTCGAAGCGCAGGCTGGCCTCGGTGCGCAGGTTGAGTTCGGTGGACGTGCGCCGGTTGTTCAGGTTGTGGAACGTCGCCGACTCCAGCAGCATATTGGTGGTGGCCGGCGTGATCTCGCTGTTGGCGCCGCCCATCACGCCGCCGATGCCGATGGCCTGCGCCGGGTCGGCGATCAGCAGGTTGTCGGAGTTCAGAGTTCGCTCCACCTCGTCCAAGGTGGTGAACTTTTCACCGTCGGCAGCGCGGCGTACCACCACGTGGCGGTCGGTTACGGTGTCCAGGTCGAAGGCGTGCAGCGGCTGGTTGAACTCCAGCATGACGTAGTTGGTGACGTCCACCACGTTGTTGATGGGGCGCAAGCCGGCCCGGGTGAGACGGTCCTGCAACCATTGCGGAGAGGGGCCGATGTTGATTCCGGTGATGACCGACGCGGTGTAGCGCAGGCACAGGTCAGGGTCTGCAATGCTGACTTCGGCAAGCTCGGATACCGGCGTGGCTGACTCTGCGTAGGATATTTCCGGCACGCGCACCTGCTGCCCCGTGATCGCGCCGATCTCGCGCGCGACGCCGAGCATTGAAAGGCAGTCGCCCCGATTGGGCGTCAGCTCCAGCTCCAGGAACGTGTCGCCGAGAACGTCATCAAGGGACGCGCCCACCACGGCGTCATCGGGGAGGACGATGATGCCCTCGTGTTCGTCGCTGATTTCCAGTTCCGCCTCCGAGCAAATCATTCCCTCGGAAACGATGCCTCGGATGCGGGCGGGCTTCAGCTCCTCCCGTCGTCCGGTGTGCATGTTGAGCAGCGTTACGCCGGGTCGGGCGAAGCAGATTTTCTGGCCAGCCGCCACGTTGGGCGCACCGCATACGACTTCCAACGGGGAGCCGTCGCCAGGGTCAACCTCGCACAGCGTCAGCGTATCGGCGTTGGGGTGGGGCCTGGTAGCGCGCACGTAGCCGACTACGCAGCCCTCCCAGCCGCCACGGGTGACAACGTCGCCCACTTCAATGCCGCCCATGGTGAGCCGGTGGGCCAGCTCGTCCGGCGACAGGGTGATGTCAACGTATTCGGAAAGCCAGGAGAAAGGGATGAGCATTTTAGACTTGAGCCTTGACCATGGGGTCTCTAAGTTGCTTGGGCAGCCACGGGTAATTGCATCCCGATGGCGGAATGATCGTATTGTGTGCCCATACTTTGCCGCCTGGGACAGCAGTGTTGTGCCAATCAGTCCACACGCCCGGTTCCACAGGCTGGTTGCGGTAGCCGTACCCGGTTTCGTCGATGAACACGCCGATGCCAATGGAGTTTGGGTAAGACGGCAACGTAGATTCTCTCAACATATCGGTGTAGCGTTGCACGATATCCCGTTTAAATGCACCACGTTTGATTTCCGCACAGATTAGGGGCCGCCCGACATTGTCCAGAACCGCCAAGTCCAGCAGTATTGAGTCCGTACTGGCAGCGGTGGGAGTGTCTTGAGAAACTCGAAAATCAAGACCAGTTGCATCAATCATCCACTTCAGACGGTTATAGATGCCAACTTCTGGACGCCTTACAGAATTGCGTAGGTATGCATCGTACTGCCAACTCAAGCCGGCCAAAGCGGAACAAAAGAGACCAAAAGCCAGCACTGGCTCTTCAGAAAAGCCCTCCCGCTGAGACTGGTGCCAAAGGATTTCCAATCCGATTACGCGGTCGTCAGGGCTGGCGTCAACTATGAAGCCGTCGGCGATTTCTTCACTGGCTTTATAGGGCAGATCGGCTAGCTTGAGCCAAGCCCCTTCATCATCCCATCTCGTTCGTGGTGTGCTTGTCATGTTGGTGGGCACCTAAATCTTTTGTCAGGAAGGACAGTGATGACGAAGTTGCGCTGCTCTATGCGTACCACCACTCTAATTGCCCGGCTGCGGTCTGGCACACACCGTAAGTAACGAATTCGGTCGGGTAAATCGTCCGCCTCAATCCTGTCGGGGTTGGCTAGACACAACTGGACCTGCTGTTCAGTAATATCGCGCTCAGCCATTCGCTCCCGAGCGTGCGGGCTATACTCGATCATAGCACGGTCGGCGCTTTATAACCGCCGCCTGACGGCACGGTCAATGCGCTAACCGGCATCGGTTCTTCGAGTATATCAACAAAGATGCGCCGCACTGCATCGCGCTCGCCGTCGCGTAACATCTTTTCCCCTTCCGCGCGCAGTTCTTCACAGATCACCGGGCTACGCCGCACTGCTTCTTGCGCTGTCAAAATCCAACTGTCCATATCAGAACTGTCTCAAAAACCTCACGTCGTTGCGGTAGAAGTGGCGGATGTCGTCGATGCCGTATTTCAGCATCCCGATGCGCTCGGGGCCCATGCCGAAGGCAAAGCCGGTGTAACGCTGTGGGTCGTAGCCCACGCCCTCCAGCACCCGTGGGTGCACCATGCCGGCGCCCATGATCTCGATCCAGTCCTCATCCCGGTTGATGGGGCGCTTCCCGGTGGCCGGGTCAATAAAGTTGGATATCGACATATCGACGCCCGGTTCAACGAACGGGAAATAGTCGCACCGGAACCGGATCTGACGGTCGGGGCCGAATACGCGGCGGGCGAATTCGTAGAGCGTTCCCTTCAAGTTGGCGAAGGTGATGCCCTCGGCCACCGCCAGCCCTTCAATCTGGTAGAAATGCCATTCGTGGGTGGCGTCAGTGGCCTCGTAGCGGTAGCATTTGCCCGGCACGATCACGCGCACCGGGGGATCCTGAGCCTCCATCACCCGCGCCTGCATGGGCGAGGTATGGGTGCGCAACAACATGGGCTGTTGCCCTTCCTCATTCACGTAGTCCACCCAGAGCGAGTTCCACATATCCCGCGCCGGATGTCCCGCGGGGATGTTCAGCATCTCGAAGTTGTAATGATCCAGCTCCACTTCCGGCCCTTCAACCACGCTGAACCCCATGGCGATGAACGCGGCGCAAATTTCGCGGACGATTTGGGTGGTGGGATGAAGTCGCCCGGTGATTACCGGCCGGCCGGGCAGGGTGACGTCCAGTGCGCCGGCCGCCGCCAGTTCGGCCTCGGCCAGTTCTCGGATCCGGCGGGCCAGCGCTTCTTCCAGAGCGTTTTTGGCCTGGTTGGCCTGCGAGCCGACTTCGCGCCGTTGGTCAGGGTCAAGTTGGGGTATTGAACGCAGCAGACCGGTGATCTGTCCCCGTCGGCCCAAGTAGCCTACTCGCCACTGCTCGGCGCCATCCGGGTCGGATACGGCGTCCAACTCCTTCAAGGCTTGGTTGGTCAACTCCGCGATGGACGCTGCGGAAGGCAATTCGGCGCTGGCTTGGGACACGATAGCATTCTGCAATACAATAATGGGTACGAAATTATAGGCAGCCGCCCGGCGACGGGTCAAGGCTATGCTGTGGCCGAGACGATTCCTAATCTCTGACGAGTGACCGAAATCGGTTATAATGGCTACGATATTCGCAATCTAAAGATTGCGCAAGCGGAGGTAGCAATGGCTACAGCTAAAGACGTAGTGGATTCCTTGGTCGAACAGACCAAGGCAGGGAAGATCGAGTGGACGCCGGGCGTAATAAATTTCATCACCGGGAATCCAGATTGGTGGTCCACTCAGATAGACGACGGCTGTCGGGTTGAGGTTTATAGCCCGCAGCAAGGGATTGTACGTGCGAGCAATGGAGGAGTGGCGTCCTTAACTGGCGATGACAACGTGCAGGAACTGTACGAGGTGGTAGCGTCCATGTTCCCCGCTGACGCGCCGAGCAGTGATGAAGTGCTATCGATGGCTCTGGATTGCATCCACAACAACAAATAAGGTGCAGGACTCAAATGCCGCTACCCCGAGACCGTGAAACGATCCACCGGCTGGCCTACGAGATCTACGTCAAAGAGGTCCGCGGTCAGCTCACCCCTCACGACGATGGGCGGTGGGTCGCTGTGGACGCTTTCTCGGGGAACTACCGCATCGACTATTCGGCTCGCAGCGCAGTCGATATGCTGAAGTACCGACACAACTGCGACTCCTCTACCATCTGGATACACCAGATCAATCTCGATCTGTAATCACAAGCACAAAGGACGTGAAACACCGTGACCTCACCGGAAACTTGCCAATTCCCGTACCTGTTCCATAGCCAGACACGCTGCTGTATCTGCCGACAGAAAATGTCCAATTGCCCCTGTACCAAGCAGAAGGCCATGGACCATTTCGTGAGTTGCCATCACAATCCCAAGGACTGTGCGCGCGATGGTCACCCTGAAATCGCGCAGATGGTCATGTTCGGTATGCCGAGTCCCACCGTTCCCTGTCGGGCCTGTGGAGAGGTTCCGGCATTCAACTCCGTGGAATCCGAGGAATTTGATGGTTTCCAGGGATTCGAGCCATTTGGGAGCTTCGGGGACTTTGGGTCGTTTGGGGACTTCGAGGACAGAGCCTAATTCCTTAGGTGCCGCTATTCGTAACTCCGCAACCGCCATCCCACCGTCCGCCGACCCTGTTTGATCTGCACCACTCGCCCTGATTTCTCCAGCTGCCGCAGCACGAAATCAGCCAGCGCACGCTCCCGAGGCGCTGGCACCCCAGCCCGAAAAGCTATCTCCGCGGTACTCAGCGGTGGCTCCCAACCCCGAGCTTCCTCCAAGACCGACGCTATCGCGTGCTCGATAAATTGGATTCCTACCAGGGTGATTTCAAATCGCTCACGACGCCTCATATCGATCAGCTGCAACCCGCTCTGCGTAACGCATTGAATGCCCATGCAGGCAGGTCATTTTCCGCCGCTGTTGATCTTCTATAGGCGGACATTGACTGAGCGTCACCGATCAGAGCTAACGGGACCGCTCGTTCACCGGGGTCCTTCTGACCTGCTGCACGTATCGCCGCGTCGAATCCATCAATTCGGGCCTGATGATACTCACGCAACTCTACAGGTGGCTTGACACTACGGAATTTTGACCTGACCCCTTTGAGGTGAGTAACTGCCTCTCCCCATGTCGCGCCTCTCGCTAGACCGTTGCCTCTACAAGCGATTTCGGCGTACTCCTCCACGGAAACTTCACGGGCCAGCACTTCTTCCTGGACCCACCCACCAATCCCCCTGCCTATTCCAATGATCATTGCTACGATGATGAAGGCTGCAAACAGCCAGAGGAGTTTTACTCCCCATGATGTTTCGTCGATCCAGTCGCCGATACGTTCTCCGAGACTACGTGGTGGCGGCCGCATCATGGCACCTCCTCACGACCCACGACGGGGCGGATTGCTACAGCCGCTGAGCCCATTGCATACGCGCCGCGAGGAGGCACGAATGCCCCTTTGTGGACGTATGCGGGACCAGCTGCCGTCAGCAGTCCGAAATGGGTAGAGGAGGGCTCCCCTACGGCTGTAGCGTCGTTATGGTACGATGGTGTAGGCAGAGCGTCAACAGGGCGTGATGGTCAGTCTAGGCCGCTACATCCTATCGATTTCGAGAGATACCCCAACACCCATTGAGCGTTGGGCAAAAAGCGAATCATGATGCAGTTCATAAAACAATACAGCACCACGGCGGTGGTCATTGGCACGATCGTGCTTGCGGTCGTGGGGTTGGGAACGTTTATTCAAGTAGGCAACCAAAATCTGCGCGACGACCTCCACAAGGTAGATGAACGGCTCAGTGACGACCTCGACAAGGTGGATGATCGGCTTAGTGGCGAGATCAACTATGCGAGACAAGATATAGAGCAAGACATTCGCGGCATAGAGGAAGAAATGCGCCGTAATCAGGAGCAACTGCGGATCTTACTCGGCGAACATCGTCATGATGACGATGGCAGAGCGTTCTTTTACGGCCCACGTGAGACGGATTTTTGTCTAAGGGCTGATGAAAATCGATCAAATACAAGGAATGTGATTTCAATCAGTTCTATGGAAGGCGTTGATAACGTTCGTTGTGGCTATTCGAGGTGAAATGTCGTTCAAGAAAGTCGAGTGCATGTTGTTCTCGCTACTGATTGTGTTGTTCATCCTTTTGATTGGAGCATGCGATCAAGATCAACCAGCACCGCCCCCTGATCCTTTGCCAGTAGAACGAGTCTATCGATGGCTAGTCGGCGAACGAGCTAGCAATTCGACTCGGTCTGATGCTAGGGTAGAAAGTAAGGAGGGTGTCAGTTTGATCGGGACGATAACCAATATCGACGATGACCGTGTCCAATTTCACATGGAGGTTAGACTGTTGGACAAGGATAGATACGTAGAGTGCAAGTTTATCAACCGGTCTGACGTTTTGCCTCTGGATAAAGGCACGGTGGTTACTGTTTATGGGGAATTGTCGAAAGTGAGTAATGATGTCGTGAAGTTCGACAATTGCTATCAATTGGAATCCCGTTGAACGATGACTGTGCTCGGAAGTAGTGGCGGATGATTAGCAGTTATCGCCTGATTGGGTAGTCGTATGCGCATCCGGCGCAACTGATCCATGCGTCCCACCATCACGCGGTTGAGCATCGTCAGCAGGTAGGTCATGATCGAAAGGGCTACGTGCAAGCGGACCTTGAACAGCCTGTAATAACGGTGAGTGGCTAATAGCCTGCTTTGCTTGGCGCTGCCGAAGAGCCGCTCGATAGTTTGCCTGTTGGAGTAAAGGTCCTTGAACTCCTTGCTTGCGCGGGCAACCCGGCCGACTCGCCGGAGCAGGTCGTGGTCATTCGGGTCATCGGGGTTCTCGTAACTGTCCTGGCAGTAGAGGCTGAATGCCAATTGTCCCTTCAAGTGGCAACCTTCGGGCGGACAGCGGAACAAGTGGCCGAGACTCGGGTCAGTTTCAACGTATTCCATGGCTTGGCCTCCCGTGCAAACAACGCGCCCCTTCGCGTCGTAAAGGTCGCCGGGTTTGTAAAGATCTCGCATGAGAATCACAGGATCAATCATACGGTCATCGAGCCATCGCCAGTTCCTATTCGAATCGTAGCCCTTGTCGGCGAGCAGCCATTGAGGCTCGATCCAAGGCTGTTCGGCCATGAGTTTACTGACTAACTCGGGTAGTTGTCGGCTATCGCTTTCGTTGGCTGGCAGGATGATGTAAGTCAAGGGCACGCCATAGACGGCATCGCAAATGAGGTGAACCTTGTATCCAAACGTCCACTCGACTTTCTCTGCGCCTTTCTTAGTGCGCGTGCTGGTCTTGTGGCCCCAGCGTGCCTCAGGGTCGCTGACTGGACAGTTTCTCCTTGGATTTGGGTTGGAGAAGCTGGGTACATCGGTGCTGTCGATGGCAATCATGCTGCCAACGCCTTCGTCGGTGAGCGCGGACTGGTTGTCGATTAGCCGGGCTATCTTGCTAATGAGCGCCCTGATGGCTTCGTCGATGAGGTCTTGGTGGGCTGTGAGGCGCTTGAAGAACCGGGAGACCATGGACTCGCTGGGTACGCGGTCTCCGAGCCCGCAGACCTCGCGGAGTCGTGGATCGGTGCGGAGCAGTTGCACCAATTCAATGTTGTAGCGAATGCTGAGGAGGTACTTGCAAAGGACAACACGCCACATAGCATCGACCGGGTAAGGAGGGCGCCCAGTTCGGTTGTATGCACGAAGAGCCTCGAAGAGCTCCTCGTTGTCGGCAAGTTCAAGGATATGGCGCAGCTGACCGTAGCCGGATGCTTGAGGCAACCGGTCAACGATTTGCGGAATATCGTCTAATGGCGTACTATCGTAGTAGCCCATAACGGATTTGTGGTCCTGAGGGCGACAGGCGGCGTTCAAGCTTTTGGACTTGCAGGAACAACGCCATCATCTGTGCCTTTCCGATTGGCAGTCGGGAAGGCACGCACTGTTTGGTACAGCCGTTCGGCGTTCTGTTGACAGTCCGCCTACGGTTTGGTAAGATGGTGGGAGTAGGCCACGCGCCTACGAGGCGACGGAGAGCCGCGCAATCTAGGTTGCGTTTTGTGACGAAATGCGTTATGCTGATCGTCATAGACGTCCTCCATCGTCACCGGGCTGAAAGGCCCGGATTCCTAGAGAAACGCAGCGTGGTTGCCACACCGAAAGTCGCTGCGTTTCTTGCTATGTAAGCACATCTATTCTATCAGACGTGCGTACCCGAATCAATAGGTTTCGTGAGTGATTTGGGAAATCGCGTAGGAAGTCGTATTGTGTTCTTCCCGGAGTGATTACGGATTACGTCGTGGATGTGACGTATTGCGTCGGAAGAGTTTAGGAATCAGTGGTTTAGGAATTGTCTCGTGGCCGGAAGCACGGATTGGTTGCTGCTCCAGTATTGAGAGAATTTATTATTCTTCGTCTTCTTTCCAGGAGATGAAACGACCGGGGGAAATGGCGATCAGGGTCAACCGCTCTTCTCCCAGAAGTTGCGCGGCGAACTCGGCGCCTCGCTCGTCCCCCTCGTAGAGGACGCAGGTCCGGCGCACCATGTCTTCCAACCCGCGGTCGGTGATGCTGGCCGTCCCTTCGATGGTGACAAAAGAGTAGGGGTGATCCGGGGTGCAGACGCACAGGGAGACGGTGGGATTACGGCGAATGTTTTGCACCTTGACCGTCGTTCTGCCGGCCATGACCAAAGCCTGACCGTTATCCCAGAGGAACCAGACCGGCGCTACGTGGGGAGTGACGTCAGCCCGCATGGTGACCAACTGCGCCGTTCGGGGTTGGGACAGAAAATCGTCCACTTCTGCTGTGTTCAGTGTTCCCAAGGTATTTCCTCCTGCTTCGTCTCCGGTGCGCGATGCCATTCATCGAGATGCCGAACCCATGATAGCGGAAATGCAGCCTGTGGCGGGCGTTTGGTGAACCGGTCCTCCGGTGAATACCGGTCTCAAAACCTTGGCCAAACCCTGCGCCTGCCCGTACCGGGCGATTTGTCATATAATGACTTGCCGCTAATTCTGTTTGCGTGGCTGAAATAACCGACCGGCTGGCCGGTCGCGTCCCTGCATTACCAATTCCCGAGGAGGAAAAACCTAATGGCCGACGAATTTGTTAAAGTCGCCTCTCTCAGCGACATCCCCCCAGGCGACATGGTTTCGGTGAGGGTTGGATCGGAAGAAATTCTGCTGGTTAACCTGGACGGCGAGCTGCACGCCTGTGACGACATTTGCACCCACGCCTACGCGAACCTGTCGGAAGGGGATCTCGAAGAGGGCGAGGTGGTTTGCCCGCTGCACGGGGCGGTTTTCGACGTTGCCTCCGGGAATCCGGTTACTCCGCCCGCGACCGAAGCCCTGCGCAAGTTCGCCATCCAGGTGGATGGCGATGACGTGCTGGTCGGTCCGGTTATCGAAGCTGGGTAACGCCTACAAGGAAGAGTTGAAAATTACGTAGGGGCGCATAATTAGCGCCCCTACCTTCACTGGCAGCACCGTTTGTTTGATCCCCTTGAAACGGAAGGCCGCCCCTAGTCGCCTTCCCTGATGTTCTGATATACCGCCAACGGCGTCGCCGCCAACAGTCCCGCATCCACCGGCAGCACCACTCCCGATACCCAGCGCGACTCGTCGCTGGCGAGGAACAGGGCGGCGTAAGCGATGTCCCAGGCGTTGCCCTCCGTTCCCAGCGGGCCGGCTTTCCGCCGGCGTTCCCGCGTCTGCTCTGCCATCGCGCCCGCTACCATAGGGGTGTAGATGTGCCCGGGCGCGATGACGTTCACCCGGACGTTGTCCCGACCGAGGTGTACCGCCATGGTCTCCGACATCCCGATCACGCCGGACTTCGAGGCGGAATATGGGATGCTCGCCAAGCCGCTACCGGCACGGACACCAGCGATGGAAGACATATTGATGATGCTGCCCCCGCCGGCGTCGATCATCTTCGGCACGGCGTACTTGGTGGTAAGCATCATGCTCTTCAGGTTCACGTCCAGCACGTTGTCCCACACGCTTTCCTCAACGTCGGTGGGGGTCCCGGGGCCGGTGATGCCCACGTTGTTGAACAGGACGTGCAACCCGCCGTAGCGCGCCACGGCGGCATCGACGACGGCCTCACAGTCAGCGGCGGACGTGACGTCGGCTGACATCACAGAACCCTCGCCGCCCTCTTCGTGAATGACGGCCAGGGTCTCCTCGGCGGCCTGTGGGTTCTGGTCCACCAGCAGTACTTTCGCTCCTTCCCGGGCGAACAGGATCGAGGCGGCTTTGCCGGTTCCCATGCCCGGCCCGCTGGAGCCGGCGCCGGTGATGATGGCGACTTTGTCCTGGAGTCGTGGGCGTCCTGAAGGGAGCAGCGTCATTGTGGACCTCCGGTAGGTGTGGCTAGGGGCGGGTTTCAAACCCGCCCCTACGTTTCGATAGAACAGGGATGTTCAAGACACGGGAACGGCCTCGGGTTGCAGCAGCCAGCCTTGCGCCCGTTTCGCTTCATCCGAAAGCCATCCGCTCATTATGGCCTCTCTCCCCTCCGGTATCTCAACGCCGAGGCCGTCGGCCAGCCGGTTCATGAAGTTGAACACGCAGGTGATGGCTACCGTGGACAACACCTGTTCGTCGGTGAGGCCAATGGAACGCAGATGTTCGATGTCCGATTCTGCCATCGCGGCCGGCGTCAGGGTGAGCTTGACGGCGTAGTCCAGGATCGCCCGCGTCTGAGGGTCCAGATCCGCCTGCCTATAGTCGTGGATGATGTGCGAGGAGTATTCAGGATCGCCGGAATGCTGACGGAGGAACCCTCCGTGGGCGACGGCTCAATACCGGCAACGGTTCAACAGCGATACCACGGTGGCGATGGCCTCTTCCTGCGTCCGGGTCAGCGCCGAAGAGCCGAAGGTGGCGTTGGTATTCAGGTTCTGCACCGCCGCCATCAGGTCCGGGTTGATGGACATGCACTTGATGACGGCAGGAACTGCGGCATCCGTTTCACGTATCCAGGACATTGCATTGCTCCTTGGTGTGGGACGTGATTTTTAATGGAAGGACGGGTTCAAACCCGCCCCTACGCCAGGTCAGATTGCGGCACCACCGCCATCTTGTGCTCGGCGGTGCCCAGTATCACGTCGCCCAGCCGCGCGACCACCTCGAAGCGCAGCTTGTTACCGGACACATCCATCAGCGTGGATGTTCCCGTCACCCAGCTGCCCGCGCCGGCCGGCGCCAAATGCTTGACGTTGACCTCGTAGCCCACCACCGTCTGGCTCTCGGCCAGCAGCGGGCGCACCGCCGCGAAAGACGCCTGCTCCATGAGCATCACCATGGCCGGCGTGCTGAACTTGGGCGTGTGCGGCGCCAGGTGTTCTTCTGCTACGGTCAATTCGACCTCGCCTACCAGACCCGGCCGAATGGCCGGATTCAACGGCGGGCGAGGCGCATTCGCGTTGTTTGTGGTAGCCATTTTCGGCCACTGGATTCCCGCGAGAGCGGGAATGGCGGCCCGCCAGCGGCGGGTCAGCAGCCTCTAGGCGGCTACGGGCGCTCCAGTGAGGATGGACTCCACTTCGTCGGCCAGCTCGGCGGCCCGCTGCTTGACTTCGTCATCCGTGAGGCTGGAGAGCGGGTGCTGGGCCACGATGTACCGGTAGTCGGGAACGCCCATCATGCGGGTCATGGCTTGAGCGGTGTTCAGGAACACGTGGGTGATGATGGCCGCGGTGGGGACGCCGCGCTTTTCCATGTCGATTCCGTCGTGCACACTGCACGAGCTGCAAGACCCTCAATCACCTACCCCGGTGATGAGATAGTCCACTTCGCCCAGAATGGAATCAATCACGTCCTGCTTGGCCGGAAGGCTGGCGTGGTGCTTGCTGAAGTACTTGACCTCGGAAAAGCCGTGCCGCTCGTTGAGGATGTTCCCCAGTTCATGCAGCAGCTTATCGGCGTTGGCCTTGGAGTTCTCCATCAGGCCCAGCCGCTTGCCGGCCAAACCGCCGGAGCGGTCGTTCATGCGGAACTCGGTCTGGGGCAGCTCGGTGCCCTTGGGATTTACCAGCCTCAGCCGGCTCATTTCGGCGGTAGTCATATCTAACCTCCGTTGGCGTGGTGATCGGAACTTGCGTAGTGGCGTGATTGTACCGTTATTCGGCGGTGTTGCGTAACCCCTGGGACGCACAATCGCGGCCGGCTCGGGAACTCAACGCCGCGACTAGTCACCGCTGATCTTGCGGGTGCGGATGCGGAATCCCGTGGTGTCGATGATGGCGCTGTAGCGGCCGCCGGTGCCGCCGCCGTGCATGATCAGGATGTCGTCGGGGTCGTTGGCGCAGCGCATGATCAGCTCTTCATCGCCGGGACGCTCCGGCCCTTGCTTGGAGCCCAGACGCACCAGCTCCGCCCGTGAGCGCCCGCTGTTTTCGATCAGGAACTCCTGGATGTCCTTGCGGCTCCAGCCGTCGCCTTGCAGCGTGAGCGCGTGCTCCGGGCCGATGACGATGACCCACTGGGCCGGATAGCGGTGAGCCAGGGCGGTGGAACGCAGCGCATCGCAGATCGAGTACAGGATTTGGCGACCCGTATGGCCGTAGCTGTTGGGCACGCTGACCGGGTTATAGGCAACGGCCACGGTGACCACGCTGTCCGAAGCGCCAAAGCCCCGGCTCACGTGCAGCGGCTCCCACGGCGAGTCCTCTTCGTTCTCGGCAATGCAGAAGGTGTACTTGGCCGGCGTGCCCAGGGTTCCACGGTCCAGCTGTCCCGGCAAGGCGTCAAAGCCGTTCATAAAGCAGAGCCGAACAGCGCGCCCGATGCTGGCGTTGGCGCGGAATCCGGGGCCGAAAAGCCCGTCGCGGCTGTTAATGCCCAAAGCCTCCCGGATCGGGCCGTTGAGCACCATCAGGATGCTGGGCGAGCTGGTTGAGGACGCTGCCATGTTGACGAAGTTGCGCTCCTCCTCCAGCGTTCGCAGCGCAGTGACCAGCACGGGGAAATACTCTGCCTCGCAGCCGGCCATCACTGCGTTGGCGGCGGCGTTTTCGGAGGTGATGACCCGGCTGCGCATGTCCAGGTTGAGCAACTCCTCCTCGCCGGTCAACCCGGACACGGAAAGCATTTCGCGAACTTTGTAGTCGGCAGGCGGGACCACGGGCAACCCGTCGGTCCAACCCATGCGAAAGCACTCCTCGATGGCTTCAATGGTGTCGGCGGTTTCAACGTGGCGTTCGGCGCTGCTGGTCATCGTCATCTCCTTATCTGCATCTGAAGTTCATTCCCATGAAAGTCGGAATCCGGAATTCAGTTGGTTTCGGTGAGGGGCGTCAGGATATCTAGCAAAAGGGCCATCCTGTCGAGTTCGCGGCTGATAACATCAGCACGCAGGAATATCTTGCGGGTGTAAAAATACCCGTGCAACTCGTTGGCGGTACCTCTTAAATCGTCCAGTCTAGCATCGCCGCACAGGTCCTGCGCCTGGTACATAACAACGTTAAACTGGGCGTGTCTATTGTATTCCCACTCTTGTGCAACCGCGACCGCTTTGGCCATCCAAGCGGCAGCACCCCAGCCCTTTTCCGCGGCCTGATGCAGGTCGTCCTCGGCCAAGTACTGACGACTCTTGGCCAGAAACTCCCTGGCCTGCCGACTGTAATCAACGATTTCTTCGTGCCGTTCAAAAGGTTCCATTGGGGATGTTTGGGTCATCAAAAGCTCCCGATTACTTTTTCAATCGGCCGGTCACAATCAGTCCGTCGGTAACGCTATATCCGTGTCCGGGGTCGGCGGAGTCGGTGTTGGTTGCCATGTAGGCGGTGCGGCCGCTGACGACGGGGGTGATGGAAATCACCTCGTAGCCGGCCGCGTCCAGATCGTTGCAGCAGCGTTCCAGGTATTCGGCCATCTGTTGCAGCCGCGTATGCTCCTCGCTGGTGATGCTGACGCGACCCACGTTGCCGCCATGGGTGGACAACTGCGTGTCGGCATACACGTACCGGGTGGCATACGCGGGCTTGTCTTTGGCAGGATACTGTGAACGGAACAACGGCGGCACCTCACCCGCTCATGCCCCCAAAGCGCAGCTGCACGCCCGATTTCTCCTCCTGTAGCTTGGCTACGGCGTCGGAGTCCTCGGGACCCCAGCCGCGGAACAGCGCCTCCACGTGGCGCTGATCCACCAGGTTGGACAGTTCCATGGGGATGCCGTATTCGCGGCCCAGGTCGGTGGCAAGCCGCACATCCTTAGCGGCCAGAGCAGTGGCGAATCCCGGCTCGAAGTTGTCGGCGAACAGGTAGCGCGGGAACTTCTCCACGAGCCGCCGGTTGCCGCCGCTGCTGTTGGCGATCACGTCCGCCAGGGTCTCCAAGGAGACGCCGGCCTTGACACCCAGCGTCAGCGCCTCCGACATCAGCACGCCGATGCCCATGGACAGCAGGTTGTTGCAGATCTTGGTGACCATGCCGTTGCCGATCTCGCCGCAATAGACCACGTGCGCTCCGATGGCGTCCAGCATGGGCTTGACCTTGTCGTAGGTCGCCTCGTCGCCGCCCACCATCACCGCCAGGGTGCCGGCAGCCGCGCCATATACTCCGCCGCTCACCGGCGCATCCAGCACGGTAACGCCCCGGGCGCCACACTCGGCGTGGATGCGGCGGATCACCGTCGGCGAGTTGGTGGACAGGTCAACGTACACGTCGCCGCCGGAGGCCGCCGACATGATGCCGTTCTCGCCCATGACCACCGCCTCGACATCCCGGGGCACTGGCAGAGACGTGAACACGGCGTCGTTGCCGGCCACGCAGCCGGCAGGCGTGTCGGCCCACTCTGCGCCCATTTCCAGCAGGTTGGTGGCAGATTCCCGGCGCAGGTCGTGTACCGTGAGTTGATGACCGGCCTTGATCATGTTGGCAGCCATCGGGTTCCCCATGTTGCCAACGCCAATAAATCCAGCTTTCATATCCGTTTCATCTCCGAATATCCGCCGTCGCATTGCGCCCGGCGGCAGGTGCCGGCATTATAGCACCGGGGCCTGTGTATAATGCGTTGAAAAGTCTCTCTCCCGTCAAGGGAGAGGGTTTGGGCGAGGGTGAAAACCCCGCAAGGGAACCCTTGGGAGTAAGAACACGATGGCCACCGAATCGGACCTGGTCGCATTCGCAACCCAGGTCACCTGCCCCGATGACTTCGATCAATTTTGGGATGGAACGCTCGCTGAACTCTCGCAAATTCCGCTGGAACCCGTTGTGTCCCATGATTCGCTGCGCAGCACCGACGCGGCCAGGGTTTACCAAGTCAAGTACCGCAGCCTCGACGGCGTGGAAATTTTCGGGTGGTACGCCGTGCCGGCCGTGGGCGATGGCCCTTTCCCGGCAGTCCTGATCCTTCCCGGCTACAAATCGGAACCGACGCTGCGCCGCGACTGGGCCGGCAAGGGCGTGGCGGCGTTGTCGGTCGCGGTTCGAGGCAAGCTGCCCAGCAGCGCGCAGTTCAACCCAGGTTACCCCGGGCTGCTCACTCACGGCGTTGAGAATCGCGACACCTACAGCTACAAGGGCGTCATCTCCGATTGTTCGCGCGGCGTCGATTTCCTCCTGTCCCGATCCGAGGTTGATTCGGAGCGGATTTATTGCTGCGGCAGCAGCCAGGGCGGCGGCCTGACCCTCATCACCACCGGACTGAGGCACGAAATCAAGGCCGGCGTCGCCGGCTACCCGTTCCTCTGTTGTTATCCGGAGTCCATGCGGATGCTGCGCAGCTACCCCTACGATGAGCTTTCCTGCTATGCCCGCGCCTACCCCGACCGCACCGAGCAGATGTTGGACACTCTCCGCTACTTCGACGCGGTGAACTTCGCGCCGCGAATCCAATGCCCCATGGTGGTCGGCATTGCGATGGAGGACGAGGTGTGTCCGCCGGAGACCAGCTACGCGGCTTACCGACTGCTGAACCGCGAGCGCGAGCTGTGGCTCTTCCCCAACTCGGGACACGGCAACGCCCACGCCTACCCCGCCCGCGAAACCGCCTGGCTACAGCAACGCATCGGCGTTGCCTCCGCATGAGGGGGATTCCATGACCAACGCACCGTCATCCCCCGCAGCCTTCTGGGAGCAGACTGAGGCCCAACTGGCCGAAACCGCTCCTGACGTGTCTCTGGAACGGGGCGCGTTCTATTCGCAGCCCGAGTGGGACGTTTACCAAATGCGCTATACCAGCAGCGGCGGCCACCGTCTGTTCGCGTGGTTCTCGGCCCCCCACGGCGATGGTCCGTTCCCGGCGCTGGTGCGGATGCCCGACTACGCCAGCGTACACGACATAATCTATACATCCCTGCGTCATCGCGCCGTAGTGATGAACCCGACCTACCGGGGACAGCGCAACAGCGATGGCCTGGTTCGGGCCAGCTATCCCGGCCTGCTCACCGACGGCATCGAAAACCCTGAAACTTACACTCTGCTCGGCGCCTATGCCGATGCCCTCCGCGCCGTGGAAGCCCTGCTCGCCCAGTCGCAGGCATCCATTGGCGACATCGCGCTCACCGGAACGGGCCTGGGCGCCAGCCTCGCGTTGGCGTTGGCTGCCCGGCGCTCCGGCATCGCGGCGGTGGCGGCGGATACTCCAATGGCGTTAGGGCATCCGGCGGCGTTGGAGTCCGGCTTGGGGTACCCGCTGGGCGAACTGGATGACTACTTGCGCGCCCATCCTGAACGCCGCGACGAGGTGGTGGGAACCCTGTCCTCAGTCAACCCGGTCGGATTCGCCCCTGCGGTGGCATCGCCCGTGCTGATGAGCGCCGGCCGTTTCGACCGCAGCCTGTGCCCTCTGCCGTTCGCCGAAGAATTGGCCGCCGCTCTGCCCCACTGCGACCTCCGCGTCTATGACGGCGCAGCCGAGGGCGGCGGCCACGAGCACGCTCAGATACGGGGGGCGTGGCTCGCCGAACGGCTCGGAATTTCTGTTCCCTGAAAACCGCGCAACCGGATACTGAAAGATTTCCCCGGCTAGCGTTCGCGGGAGGAGATACCTTATGCAGATGCTACAGGATCGTCTGTTTTTTCCTCAACGCCTGACTCTTGGAGTCTGGCAGTTGGCGATGGTCGTAATCATGGCGTTGACGGTGTGCGCGCTGGTGGCGTGTGCCGGCGAACCTGCGCCCCAAACCTCCAACGACCAGGAAGCTGAGAAGCCCGTTGCGACTGTGCCGCCCCAGACGCTTACTGATTTGCAGACAGCGGCGCGCGACGTTTTGGCGGAACGTCTGTCTGTGTCGGCGGACACGTTGGCCCTGGTCAGCGACGAGGAAGTGCAGTGGTCGGACGCCGCATTGGGATGTCCTCAGGAGGGCATGATGTATGCCCAGGTGATTACTCCAGGCCATCGAATCACCTTCAGTTACGAAGGCGATCATTATGAGGTACATACCTCAATGGCGGGCGATCCGGGGCCGCCGTTGAATATGGTTTCGTGCGAGGGCGGTACTGCTTACTGAGCCTGATGCTGCGCCGGAATCCATGACGGGGGCGTGATGATAGGGGGCACAATGTGGCGGTCAGCGCTGTGGCTATTATTCGGGGTAGTGGGATTGCTGGGAGCGGCAGGATGCGGGATTGCGATTTCCGGTGATGGAGGAAGTCAGATGGAAACGAGGCAGGATGAATTTGCAGTGAGCGGGACGCCGACGCTGGTTGTTAAAAATATTAACGGCGATGTGGAAGTGACCGGCTCCGCTGAGGGGGGAAGAGTCCAGGTTACGGCGCGATTGCGCCGGCCCGAACGACTGGAATACCGGGCGAGGCAAGAGGGAGACACGGTGCGCATTATCGTCGAGAAGCGCCGGACAGGGGAAAGTTGGTGGAGCCGGTTATGGGGACGAAGCGGAGCGACGGATATTGTGGTGGCTGTACCCCGAACGGCCAATATGGACATCCGTAGTTCCAACGGAGACATCGCAGCGCACCGGGTGGCCGGCGAGATTATCCTGCGGACTTCCAACGGCGATGTTGAGGCCGGCGATGGCGACGGCGCTTATGACCTGCACAGTTCCAACGGAGACATTACCGTCGCGGCGGGACAGGGCGAGTTCAATTTGCATACCTCCAATGGAGACATCCGATTCACCGGAGATCCGGGGAAGGGAACAGAGAACCGATTGCGGACTTCCAACGGCAACATCGAGGCAAAGCTGGCGGGGGAGACGCCGAGCGCCCGCGTAGATGCCCGAACCAGCAACGGCAAAATCGAAGTTGCTCGGAATGCTACGCAAAACTCATTGGGCCGAAACCAACTGGAAGCCATCATAGGCGACGGCGATGCCAGTTTGGCTTTGAGCACTTCCAACGGCTCAATCATCGTTGAATAGACAGTAACCGCTCAGGCGCGGCGCAGCCGCTGGCCCCGACGGTAGGTTGCCACGCGCCAGAGCCATTCCGCCGGGCCAAAGCGGAAACGATTGAGCCAAGCCTGCGACCACCATAACTGCAAGATCCAGACGACCAGGCAGAAGAGCAGAATGCCGCTGCGGTTCACGGCAATATCGGCCAGCAGCACGGTGAGTATCAGGACGCCGAGGATAGTCTGGGATAGGTAGTTGGTCAGGGCCATTCGGCCGGCGGCCATCAAGCGGCGTTTCAGCCAGTTGCTCCCGCGCTGGTCCCACAGAATAATCAGGCTCATATAACCCAGGGACGCGGGTATGGTGCCCAGGGTGTTGGACACTTGACCTACGAAAGCCACCTCCTGGGAGTAGTCGCCCAGGGCGGTTACGATGACGCCGGCGACGGCAAGGGGCAAACCGAAGCCCAAGCCGGCAGCAGCAGTCAGCTTATAGGTTTTGGTCGTCATGCTACCGTTCATAAATCCCAAGCGGTAGAGGCCAGCCCCCATCAGAATTAGACCCAAGCCACGCAAGAAGAACTCGGTCAGGAATAGCCCCTCCATGATGCCGTCTGTAACTGCCGGGCTGCTTGAATTTGCCGAGGCGTCTGCGGATTCCCAAATTCCCGCCAGCGAGGCCTTGGTGGTGTTGGCGATGTATTGCAGCAGGAGAGAGCCGAGGGCGGAAAGGAGAAATATCAGCCCGCCGATGGCAATGAGCGGCCTGGGTGAAAGTTTGCGAAGAGCAACAAGGGAAAATGCGGATAAGGCGTACACCATCAGCACATCGCCGTCCCACAGCAGCATGTGGAGGGTGCCGATGCCCAGCAGCAGCACATTGCGCCAAACGTTCAGCAATACAGGGTGCGATTCCCGAGTCTCGGCGCGTTCGATGAAGAGCATGATGCCTGCCCCGAAGAGCAGCGAGAACAGCCCCATGAACTTCTGGTCAACAAAGATCTCGCCGAAGACGCCTATGGCCCAGTCCAGCCAGGTTTCGGATCCACCGGCACTAAGGTTGAAGTATGGAGCGAATCCGAGCTTGAACGAAACGGCGTTCATCAGCAGGATGCCCAGCACTGCCACGCCCCGTATGAGGTCCAGGCTGGTGATGCGGTCGGATCCAATCACCGGGCCGGGAGGAGGAGCGTTGTAGTCAGGGTTCATTGAGCGCCTGCAACCGGTTCGGAGATGGGTGTCGCGTATGCTAAAATAGCAATTGCCCCCGTAGCTCAGTGGATAGAGTGCTGGCCTCCGGAGCCAGAGACCGGAGTTCGAGTCTCCGCGGGGGTACTTGCGACGCTGCCCCGGTCATGTATGGCCTCGGCCGTGTACTCCGGGCGTTTTTTCGGGGTGTGGCCTAGCGGCAAGGCGCCTGCTTTGGGAGCAGGAGATCGGCAGTTCGAATCTGCCCACCCCGACCAGTTTCGTTTCGACCTGGCTAATCGCCCGTCCCCCTGGATTCCCGCTTTCGCGGGAATGACGTGTAACGAGGCGGGAAGGACGGTGGTGGGTTTAGACCGGCCAGTCTTCCAGCGTCCAGCCCATTTCCCAGAAAGCCTGCTCGTAGCGTGTGCAGGTGATGTAGGCTTCCTTCATCGCCGCTATTTCCGCCGATCCTGCCGTGGACGCCACCCGGTCGCAGATAGCCCGGCACTCCTCCGCCACCGCCTGCTGCTCCGGCCCGGCGTACATCTGGATCCACTGGGCGTATCCGTCGTAGTCGGGCAGGCCCTGGTCGGCCAGCCGTTCGCCGACGTTCCAGTAACCCCAGATGCACGGGAGCAGCGCCGCCACCAGCTCGCCAAAACTGCCCTGATGGGCGACCCGCAGCAGGTAGCTGGTGTAGGAGTAACAGGTTGGCGCGTGTACGGTAGCGTCCAACTCCGCCTCGGTGATGCCGAACTGGGCGCAGTAAGAACGGTGCAACTCCATCTCGGTGTTCAGGATGTAATCGACGGAGCGCGCGAACCAGGCCATCGTTTCCAGATCGGGCGCTTTTGCCGCCGCCAGCGCCAGGCAGCGGGCGAAGTCCACCAGGTACACGTAGTCCTGGGTTATGAAATGCTTGAAACGGTCCAGAGGCAGGGTGCCGTCGCCGATGCCACGCACAAAGGGATGAAAGGCCATCGCCTCCCGTTGCGCTTGGGATTCACGTTCAATTTCGTCGCAGAATGACATCGCTCTACCTCACGTTGACAGTTTCCACGTTTATCATTGCCCTTGCGCCGCCGCCAGTTCGGGGAAATTCGCCAGCGGCAGGATTTCCCCGGCGTTCTCCCAAGCGCCCACCAACTCCCGAATCGAGTCTGGCACCGGCCGCGTCCCGCCGGTATCCGCATAATATCCAACGTACACCGACTCAATGGTGGTCAGCGGCGGGTCGTCTGGGCCGCCGGATTCGGAGAATATCGCCACTTCCAGCGTGAGGCTGGTGTTTCCGATTCTGCCCACGCGCGCTCGCAGGTCCAGCATCTCGTCCACCCGCACCGGCGCCTTGTACTCAATGGTGACCTTCACGACCGCGCTGTCGAAATACCCGTTGGCGGCGACACGGTAAATGCTGAACCCGAGGTTGCGGAAATACTCGGCCTGCGCCACTTCCAGCCAGCCCAGGTAGCTGCCGTTGAAGGCGATACCCTGCGCGTCGCATTCCTGCCAACGCACGCGGACCGGAGCGCCGAAACGGTAGTGGCCCCGGCGCATTGCCACGTCAGACATCGCCGCCGTCCCAGCCCAGCGATGCCAGGTATGCCCGGTCCGAGTTCGTCAACGCCGCGGTTGCCAGCAAGTCCGGGCGGAGCTTCAAAGTGCGCTCCAAGGATTGACGCCGTCGCCACCGTTCGATTTCCGCGTGGTTGCCCGACCGCAAAACCTCGGGTGCAGCCATCCCTCGAAACGCGGCCGGCCGCGTGTACAACGGATGTTGCAGCAGCCCTGATGTGATGCTGTCGTCTCGCACGTTTTCTTCCGAACCCACCACGTCGGGCACGAACCGGGAAACGGCGTCGATAATCACCATGGCTGCCAGCTCGCCGCCCGTCAGCACGTAATCACCTATCGACACTTCGTGCGTGATGAGTCCCGTCCGTATCCGCTCATCGACTCCGGCGTAGTGCCCGCAGATGATGACCACGCCCGGCGCGGCTGCGAACTCATCCACCAGTTGCTGATTCAACACGTGGCCCTGGGGTGAGGTCAACGCGATAGGCGTCCGTTCCCGTTCCTCCGTCTGAATATTCGCCAGCGCAGCATCAACGGCGGCGAACACCGGCTCCGGTTTCATCACCATGCCCGGGCCGCCGCCGAACTGGTAGTCGTCCGCCGTGCCGTGCCGGTCGGTGGTGAATTGCCGAATGTCAGTTGCCTCCACGGAAATCAACCCCCGCTCAACAGCGCGCCCGATTATGCTGTACTCAGTGATAATCCGGAACGCCTCCGGGAAGAGCGTGAGAACGTGGAAACGCATTTGGCAGTCCCGTAGGGGTGAATAAATATTCGCCCCTACATGCTGTGCCGCTACGCCGGCTGCAACTCGCGCACTGGCAGCCTGTTCTTGTACGCCTCTCCGCCTTTCATGATCAGGAGGAGCCGCTCGCGGTCGCGCAGCACCGATATGTTGCGGAGCGGATCGCCGTCCACCACCAGGATGTCGGCCATCTTGCCCGCCGTGATAGTGCCCACCTCCCTGCCGAGGCCGCAGCATTCCGCCGCATAGCCGGTGGCGGACTGTATCGCCAGCGACGTGCTCATGCCTTTCTCCACCATCAACTCCAGCTCGCGGGCGTTGTCGCCATGGACGAAGCCGCCGGCGTCGGTGCCGGCCACGATGCGGACGCCCTCCTTGATGGCCAGCTCGACGCTCTGGATGTGAATGTCCATCAGCGCCTGGGCGCGTACCCGAATATGAGGCGCGCTCACCGTGCTGTGGAAGTCGTACACCTCGAAAGTTGGCGTGAAGAAGGTGCCCTGGTCGGCCATCATCTTGAGCATATCGGGATCGGTAGCCAGGTAGCAGCCGTGCTCGATGGAGCCCGCGCCGGCCTTGATTGCGATAGGCAATCCCGTACCTCCGACCGCGTGGCACAACGTGCTGCGACCCAACGCCGCCGCCTCGTCAACCAGGGCCTTGGCCTCGTCCAGCGCGTAGGCCTGGTCCAATGGGCCGTTGCCCGGGCGGCCCGACGCGCCGCCGGTGGTGGCGAACTTGATCTGGTCGGCGCCGCAGCGGATCAACTCCCGGACCTTGGCGCGCACGCCGTCCACGCCGTCCGCCACGCCGTCGGGCGCCAGTGGGTCGTGGCCTAGGATGACCTTGCGGTGTCCGCTGCCGCTCACCTTATCCTCTATGCCGCCGGTGGGCGACATAATGTTGATTGAAATGATGAGGCGCGGGCCCTTGATCAACCCTTCTTCTACGGCCATCTTGAAGCCGGCGTCCAGGCCGCCGGCATCCCTCACGGTGGTGTAGCCGGCCGCCAGCGTGTCCTCTATTACCTGGGCGGTGCGGATGGCGAACAACGACGACGGCTCGTCCATGCCCCAGCGTCCCGTGAGGCCGTAGCCGCCCGACGCCAGGTGGTCGTGCACGTCAATCAGGCCGGGCATGATGGTGTTCCCGGCCGCATCCAACACCTCCGCTCCTTCGGGAATGGAGACCGACAAACGCGGCCCGACCTCCACAATGCGCTCCCCGTCCACCAGTACCGTAACGTCTTCAACCTTGGGCGCACCGGTGCCGTCAATCAGGTTCCCTCCGACAATTGCGAGCATAGCGTACCTCTCATGGTCTCCGATTTCTTCCGTGGCCATTATATGCCAATGAGAGAGCGGGCGGTATGGTATTATTGCCGATGCCAGAACATCCCGCTGGATCGCGATATGAACCGACTCGCCATTCTTACCATAAGCACTTCCGGCACCCAGGGCCAGCGCGAAGACACCGGCAGCCAGGCCATCCGTGACAAACTGCCGCCGCCCGATTACGAGGAAGTCCACTACGAAATCGTCGCCGACGACGCAGACACAATAACCGACCGCATCAGGACCTGGGCCGATTCGGGCGAGGTTGACCTTATCGTGACCACAGGCGGCACCGGCATGAGCCGCCATGACGTAACGCCGGAAGCCGCCCGCCGCGCCATGGATCGTGAGGTTCCCGGCATGGCCGAAGCCATGCGGGCGCAAACCCTGCAATTCACGCCCATGGCCATGCTCAGCCGCTCCGTGGTGGGTATCCGGGGCTACACCCTGATCATTACCCTGCCCGGCAGTCCGCGGGGCGTCGGCGAGTGTCTGGACGTGGTTTTGCCCGTTTTGCCCCATGCGCTGGAATTGTTGCAGCGGGAATCGGTGCAGGAGCACCCGCGCTAATGGATGACACCCCCTCACCCCAGCCCTCTCCCGCCAGGGGAGAGGGAGCATACCAACAGCATATACGGAGACCACTGCAAGATGAGCACCAATACCAACGAATCCGCTCCCGTCTATTGGCCCAGGGTCAAGCAACTGCTCGACGATATCATGGACCGCTGGATAGACCGACACGGCCGGCAGCCCTACCCGGGCATACACGAATACTGGTGGGAGACGCCTGAGGATCTGGCAAAGTCGGTGCTCAACGGTTACCCGTCCATCGAGCCGGGCGTTCCGGGGGCAGATACCCACCTGGTGCGTTCGTTGCGTCTGGGGTGCGGGACCTTCGGACGTATGCCTCTCCGTGGCCCCTTCCTGTCCCGTTCCGAGGCTGCCGAAATCGCCGCCTGGATTGACGCGGGGATGCCAGTGGGCCCGGAGGGTTAGTTACGGAACCAGTCCCGGCGTGATGATTATTGAAACACCCTGACTGTCGGCTGCCGTCCGTTGTGGTGGCGCGATGTTGCCGCCCACCACCGCCGGGATGACCAGCGTTCCTTTGATGGCCGACAGAGTATCAGCGCGCTCCCGAGCTCGGGTGATGTCCCGGTCGCCGATAAGGCCGGAGATCTCGGCCACGATATGCACCGTTTCCCTGCTGTCTTTGCGGCGCGCTGTCAAGATGACGTCTGCCCGCTCCAAGTGACTACCCTGTTCGTTGGTGATGCGGTTCTGATCTTCGGCGTCGTCAATGGCGTCCTGAAATTCGGGCGAGCGGGTAACGATCTTACTTTGGAGAATACGGACGCGGTTCAAGCCGAGCTCTCGGCTGGCAATGTTGACGATATTGGCGTGGACTTCCCTTTCCAGTTCGGCCCCGACCAACCTGCCCACGGTACCTTCCAACCGACCCATCCGCTCTTCCAACCGGGTCTGACCTTCTCTCAGCTCGGCTTGACCGGCTTCCAGCCGGGCATGACCTTCTCTCAGCTCGGCTTGACCCTCTTCCAGTCGGGCTTGGCCTGTTTTCAGGTCGGCCACATCGGCAACCAGACGTTCGTTGTCGTTGGCAGTAGTCATAGCGTCATTATACATCAGGAGACGCTCGCCTGAGTTCCGGTAGTCACAGGATAGGTCGTAAGCGTGGTCCAGAACCGCGATCTGACCTTCTGGAGCCGCCCTGACCATGCGCAGGCCGAGCTGCTAATACCTCGATTGCTGACTGTCTGTCCCTGAACGTCGGGAAAAACGTAGGGGGGGGGGGGGGCCCCGCCGGCGGGTGCGCGGGGCGAGAGTGGGCAAGGGGGCAGGGAGGGGAGGGATCGAGGGGGAC
>VXOG01000034.1:0-68032 GCA_009840165.1 Chloroflexota bacterium | reverse complement strand
TTCCCCTGCACCTTCTTATAATTCGTTTTTTGTTTCTTGTTTTCCCAATAACGTCTCAAAAATGTTTGGCCCCAACAAACCTAAGGCGGGTTCGCCCCTACTGATAGGTCAAGCGCGGCCGATGCTTTACAGCAGTACCGGCTCCTTCTCCTTCTGATAGACCTGGATCCGGCCACGGGTGTGGTCCAGGATCGCAATCTGGCCCTCAGGGGTGACCCGCACCGCGCACGGGTTGGCGAAAATTTTCTCGAATTCGCCGCCGTCGTGGGTGATGGCCATAGTGCGTTGGCGGATCATGTCGGGGTTGGAGTTGAGTTTGCTCTTGCCCCAGCCCGAAATTTCGTGGTCGCCCTTCAACTGAGCGCGGAACCGTCCGTCCGGCGCCAGAATCTGGACGCGGTCGTTCTCGCGGTCGCAGACGTAGATGTCACCGTCGTTGTCCACGAACACGGCGTTGGGCCGCTTGAACTGGCCGGGGCCGTCTCCGCTCATGCCGTAGCTGGCCTGCCACTCGCCGCTCTGGGTGAACACCTGGATGCGATCATTGCGCCAGTCGGCCACGTAGATGATGCCGTCCTTGTCCAGGCAGATGCCCCAGGGGAGGTTCAACTGGCCGTCGCCGGAACCCGCGGCCCCGAACTGGCTCTTGAACGTGCCGTCCAAGCCGTAGCTCTGGATGCGGTTGTTGCGGCTGTCAACGATCCACATGGTATCGCCGTCGATAGCGATACCGGAAGGACCATTGAACTGGCCTTCGCCGTTGCCAGCCTCGCCCCAGTGGCTCAGGTATTCGCCGTCGCCGTCGAAGATGGTGATGCGGTTGAGCCATTCGTCAGCAACGTACAGGTTGCCTTCGCCGTCCAGCGCGCATGCGGTGGGCCAATACAGGTCGCCAGGCGCTTCGCCGAACTGGCTGAACTCGCCTACGAAATCTTCGTCCATCGTTACGATGGAAACGCGCACCCCGTCGGGTCGGTTTTCGTAGGAGCGGTTGACCACATAGACCTTGCCCTCATCGTCGATAGTCAAGTCCATAGGGTTGCGCAGGCCGGTTCCGTTGAACTCGTTGCGCCCGATGGAGTGGCTATAGGTGAAGGCAGTGTCCACGAGACCGAAAAGGTGGGTACTCATAGACTTCCCTCTCTTTGATCGTCAATGGTGAGGCCACAGCGGGCGGCCGTTTGATGCGGGTCCGCTGTGGCCGAATATTCGCTCAACCGGCCTACAGGAAGGGGACCTTCTCGAAGACGCCGCGGTTGATGGGGTTGGAGTCCAGGCCCATCCAGTCTTCCAGGATGGTGGCGTAAACCTGGCGGAAGTCCATGTTGGACTTGAGGTTGCCGCCCTCTTCCTGCTGACCGGGCTCCAGGGACGGGTACACGCCGTAGATGCCGCCCTTGACCTTTTCGCCGACCATGAAGGCCACGGAGCCAGCGCCGTGGTCGGTGCCGGAACCGTTGTCGCCCACGCGGCGGCCAAACTCGGAGAACATGAACGTGATCACGTTGTCGCTGGCGTCATGGTCGCGCAGGTCGGTGATGAAGGTGTCAACGTTGGCGGACACGTCGGTCCACAGCCGGGCGTGGTCGGACGCCTGGTTGGCGTGGGTGTCGAAGCCGTTGTAGGGGCTGGTGGTGAACAGCACGCGGGTGCCCAGGTCGGCCAGGTGGGTCTGCGCGATGTTCTTCATGTACTGGCCGACGGTGGTCGCGGAGTACTCCACGTTGGAGGTGTACTTCGGCGGCGCGGTGGCCAGAATGTCGGCGCCGATCCGGGCGTAGGTGCCGGTGGAGCGCAGGTAGTCGCTCACGAAGCCCTGGCCCACGGTGGGCGCGTAGATCTTGCTGAACAGGTCCAGAGCCTCGGCGCGCTGGTCATCGCCCTCGATGCCGGTGAGCAGGCCGTAGGTCTCAAGGTTGCCCACGGAGGCGACCGGAACGCCTTCCTTGGCCAGGGCGCGCGGGAGGCCGCGGCCGAAGTTCACGCCGGTGATTCCCTGGCCTTCAGCATTGGGATCCAGCTCGTGGATGACCTGGCCTAGCCAGCCCTCGGTGCCGATGGTGTCCGGCTCGCAGGTGTGCCAGATGTCCATGCTGCGGAAGTGGCTGTAGGAAGGATTGGCGTAGCCGATGCCCAGGAAGATGGCGAGCTTGCCCTCGTCCCAGTACTTCTTCAGCGGACCCATGGTGGGGTGCAGGCCAATCTCGCCGTTCAGGTCCAGGACGGCTTCGGCGGGGACGCCGAGCGCCGGGCGATAGTCACGGTAGTGACCGTCATTGTAAGGGATGACAGTGTTCAGGCCGTCGTTCCCGCCGGAGAGGGAAAGCACCACCAGAACGTTGTCTTTGTTGGTAGAGACCATTTGATAGTCCTCCATTGTGCTTGCTTGATGTTCGTGATTGCCGGCCGGGAGCGGCCAACTGAAAGGCTGTCTCCCGGCTGCGTTGTGGTTGCTTTCCGATTACTCGAACTGGAACTCCGAGGTGGACGCGATGATCTGGAACATCTCACCGGAGCGGCGGGTGAACTCCGCGCGCTCGGCATCGGAACCGTGGGTCAGGTTGCCGCCGCGGCCGGCGTGGGCAATCAACTGATCCCGGGTGTCCTCGGTCAGGTTCAGGCAGCCCACCAGGTCGGCGCAGGAGTCCACGAACTGCTCGGGGCTCAGGCTGTCGCCCTGGGCCATCAGCCTGGTGATCATGCTCTGGACGCCGGGGAGTTCCGTGCGGCCCAGGTAGTCCGCGGCGAAGTTGATCCGCTCTACCAGGGTGCCCGAGTCGATCCACTCGTGGCCGGTGTGCCAGCCCTCAACCGTCGGCGGGTTCATCAGGTCCATGCCCATGTACTTGGGCTCCTGGCTCAGCTCGAACATGCCGGGCTTGATCTCGTCCCGGTGGTCGCCCACCATGCGCAGGGTGCCCGCCACCATCTCGGCCGGGTTCTTCACCTTGGCGTACTGGGCATTCTTGAAAGACTCGGAGTTGAACAGCGTGTTCAGCATCGCGGTGATGTCGTAGCCGCTGTCGAAGTAGGTCTGCTCCAAGTCCGCCAGCAGGCCCTCGTCCTTCGGCGGGGTCTGCCGCCAGCTGGGAACGGGCACCTCGTCGGCCACGAAGAAGTTGTACATGTGGCGCGAGATGAACCGGGCGGTGGCCTGGTTCGCGGCGATCATGTTCAGGATGTCATCGCCGTTCCAGTTGCCGGTCTGGCCCAGGAAGGTCTTGTCGTCCTGGTCGTGGTCGGCCGGATCATACCGGAACTCCCACGGGCTGCGTCCATAGGGGAACGGAGGGTACGGCGGCGCGATGTTCCAGCCGGTGAACGCGCGGGCGCACGCCTTCACGTCATCCTCGCTGTAGTTGAAATCTTCGTTCATGCCGACGCCCATGGAGAACAGTTCCAGCAGTTCGCGGCCATAGTTCTCGTTGATGGCGACCTTGTGGCTCTCCGTGTTGTCCAGGTAGTACATCATCGCGGGGCTGGTGGACAGTTCCAGCAGCAGTTCCTGGAAGTTGCCCATGCCCTTGTCCCGGAACATCTGGATCATCCGGCCCATTTCTTCGCCGGAGTCGATCTTTGAGTGGCCCGCGCAGAAGATCATGTGCCAGAACAGCGCCATCTTTTCCTTGAGCTGGTACTCGGTGTTCACCATGCGATACACCCAGTTCTGGATGTTGATCTCGATGGCCCCGGCGTGGTTATACGTCGGGTGGTAGCGCAGCATAAGGTCGTCTTCAACGCCGGACGACTCGCCCGGATTCAAGAGTTCCTCCACCACGGTGTCGTAGCCTTTCGCAGCGGCGGCTTCAATCTCGTCGCGGCTGGCGCTGAAGCCGGCCCGGCGCAGAAGGTGAGCCATCAATGCGATGTCGTTGCTTCCTGCCATTGGTTCCTCCTTTTTTACTCCCGAACTTCGATAGTCCTGATGGGGTGATTTTTCGTGCCAAGAATATAGCCTACGGCCCTGTTTTCCGCAATATCCGGGCATGGGTTATCCCGAATAATCGGCCGAACCGTTATCAGTTTATAATCGTATCGCCGGTAGCGCCGGGTGTCAATACGGAACCCGCAGCCGTAGCCCGGCTCAAAACCCCCTTGCCGTTAAGCTGTCACTCCGGCGAAAGCCGGAGTGACAAACTTTTTCCTGTGCCGGCGAGACCCTACCGCGTCCGTCGCAAACGCGGGTCCAGCGTGTCCCGCAGCCAGTCGCCGAAGAAGTTCATTGCCATCACCACCACGGTAATTGCGATGCCGGGGAACAGCGCCAGCCACCAGATTTCAAAGATCTGGTCGCGGCCCTCGGAAACCATGATGCCCCAGGCCGGGTCTCCCGGCGGCACGCCAACGCCCAGGAAGCTCAACGAAGCCTCCAGCAGGATGGTCTGCCCCACCAGCAGGCTGATTACGATGAGCACGGTGTTGATCACGTTGGGGAATATGTGGCGCCACATGATCACCGGCGCGGACACGCCGGCCACGATGGCCAGCGTCACGAAGTCACGCTCCTTGATGCTCAGCACTTCGCCGCGCGCCTGCCGCGCGAATCTCGCCCACACCGTCGCCGCCACCGCCACAATCACGTTGCCGATGCCGGCCCCGCCGGCAATCGCCACGATAATCAACGCTAACAGCACCGTGGGGAACCCCAGCACGGCGTCAACCAGCCGCATCAGCACGATATCCACCCGACCGCCGAAGTAGCCCGACATCACGCCGAGGGCGCTTCCCACCACCGCTCCGGTGCCCAACGCTACCAGGCTGATGAACACCGACGTCCGCGCGCCGTAAATCAACCGGCTCAGGATGTCTTTGCCTGATTTGTCGGTGCCCAGCAGGAACTTGCTGGTCTCGAAGGGAGGCACTTCCCGGTCCCGCTTGTTCAACTGCTCAGGGTTGTGCGGCGCCAGCAACGGCGCGAATATGGCCGCAACCATGAGCACCACCAGTACAAAAATGGGAATCCACGGCAATTTCAGTTCCCGCGCCTTCCGCCAGGCGCGGGTGGCCGTGTTTGGCTGCGGCAGTGGGGTTGCCAGGTCTTGCGTCGCCAAGGTGATGGTCTCCTCAGACTGTGGTTCCCGCGCTCGGCCTAACCGAACCGGATGCGCGGGTCAACGTAAGCGTAAACGATGTCAACAATGGTGGACATCAGGATGTAGAGGAAGCCCGACGTCAGGATCGTCGCCTCGATGATCGGCACGTCCCGCGTCCGTATCCCTTCCAGCATCAACAGGCCCAGCCCGGGCCACGAGAAGATGACCTCCACCACGATGGACCCGTTGAGCAGGCCGGCAAAGCTGATGCCGCCGAAGGTCAGCACCGGTATTACCGCGTTTTTCAGCGCGTGCTTGAAGATCACCAACTGCTCCGCCAGACCCTTGATGCGCGCGAATTTCACGTATTCACTGTCCAGCACCTCCAGCATCGCCGACCGGGTGAGGCGCATAAAGCCCGCCATGGTGAACACGGCGATGGAGAATGCCGGAATGATGAAGTAACGCGGATCCAGTCCTTCTTTGCCGAAGGTCGGCAGCAATCGGAACTCTACGGCAAATATCCACATCAAGATGATCGCCAGCCAGAACTGGGGCATCGACATGCCCAGAATGGCAAAGCCTTTGCCCAGTCGGTCCATGAAACTGTCTCGCTTGACCGCCGATAAAATACCTAACGGTATGCCGATGACGATGGCGATGACCAGGGCGGACAGGGCCAACTGTATTGTGTTGGGAATCCGCTCAACAACCACGTCAAAGGCCGGCTGGCGCTTGTTGTACGACCTTCCGAAATCGCCTATGAACAGGCCGCCCAGATAGTCGAAGTAGCGTATGACCACAGGGCGGTCCAGCCCCAGGTTCCTGCGGATGGCCTCGATCTCCGACGGCTTGGCGTCGCCGGGAGCCATCGCCAGGGCAGCGTCGCCGGTCAGGTCGGTGCCGAAGAATACCGCCGCGCTCAACACCACCAATGTGGCGATCGCTTGAATGATTCTAAACAAGATGAAGCGTGCCAAACCGGTCGCCTCCCTCTCCTAACGTGTGGGTTGCGGGATTATATCAGAAAAACGTGGGCCGCAAGGGTCTCCATAACCACAAAACAGGCGGGGGCGGGCGCGAAGCCCACCCCCGCCGGGTGCGTTCCGGTCGATTCGCCAGGGCGATTAATTAGCCCAACGGATCGTCCACAGGGCGCTGGGCGACGGGCGCAGCGGGCGTGGCCGCCAGTCGTCGATCCGAGCGCTGATCGCGTAGGGCGCGTCCAGGTAGCCAGGCGCGAAGTCCCAGTGGCCTTCATGGGCCTGGGATAGGGCCGCGAAGTAGGCTTCCTGCCGCGCTTCCTCTGTGGTGGCGGCCAGGGCGGTCTTCACCAATGGATCAACCAGCGGGTCGTAGCTGATGTACGAACCTTCAGAGTCGCCGAAGCGCCCCACCAGCTTGGAGCCGGTGTCGAAGGAGTGTTCGTTGGAGCGCACCAGGTACTGCCCCGGAATCTCACCGCCGTACTGCCGGTCCTTGATCGCCGCTTCTTCACCAACGTTGACCTTGCAGTTCAGGCCCAGGTAGGTGCTCCAGTCGTCGCAGACGAACTCGACGATTTGCAGCATCTTCGGCACCGTGGCGCCGGCTTCCCAGGTCCAGACGTTCCACTCGTCGCCGCCGCCGGGCATGACCGGATCCTTGAGGTTGGTCACGGCCGGTAGGGTGGTTCCGTCAGGAGTCGTGGCTTCTGGCACGTTGTAGCCGGCTTCCACGAACAACTCGCGGGCCTTGGCCGGATCGAAGGGGAACGGGTCAAGCTCACCGCCTGCCTTGTAGCCCACGCCGGAGGGGGAAGAGGCAGCGGTGCCGGCGATGTGGAACACGTCAGGGCCGCCTACCAATTCCTGAATGGCTTCCTTGTCGATGGCGTAGTCCAGGGCGTGGCGGACGCGCTTGTCCGAGCACATCAGCGGCGTCCCCACCGGGTCGCCAATGTAGTTGCCCTGATCGTCCTGCTCTCGGGAAGCGTCGTGGCCCAAGGTCTGCGGAGCGTCCACGCTGCAGTTCCAGGCGTTGATCCAGATTACCGTGGATTCGGGTCCGAAGCGGTACTGTAGGCCGGCCGCCTCCAGCTCCTCGCGGGAGTCCAGGTCGATGGGGGAGATGTCAGCCGAGCCGCTGAGCAGGGCCGCCTTGCGGGTGGCCGCCTCGGCAACTAGGTTGATTTCCAACTCGTCGAAGGGGTACGGGCGCTTTTCCAGGATGAAGTGGTCGTCCCGCTTCTCATAGACAACTTGAGAGCCCGAAGTGAAGGATACCCGGTCAAAGGGACCGGAAGAGCCGGGGTTCGGATTGGCAATCAGGCCGTCGGAACGGGACTGGTCATCGGAGCCCAGGCTCATGAAGTGTGCCTGGGACATAATGGAGCCGCCCGTGCCGCCGCCAACTTCGCTGACGTCAGAGAAGAAGTTCAGCGCCGGCTGCTTGAAGGTGATGGTTACTTCATTGGGCCCGGTAACGTGAGCGTGGCCTTCCTTCTCATTGGCGGTGTTGTCGCCTTCGTATTCGGCGTTTTCGCCGTCAGCCTCGACGATGCGCCAGATGCGGATGCGGACCACGGAGCGGGCCGCGTCGTCCCAGATGTAACGCAGATACCAGGCGGCGTCTTCCGCCGTCACCGGGTCTCCGTTATGGAACACGGCATCTTCGCGCAGGGTCCACGAGAGGCTCAGCCCGTCAGGTGAAACCGACCAGTCGGTGGCCAGGCCGTCCTTGGTGTAGTTCAGCTGGTCATCGGTAGTCATCAAGTGCGAGTGCATGGGGAACTTCCACACGTGCTTGTCCCCGCTCTCGTACTTGGGGTCCCACACTTCGTTTCCGAAAGACTCGGTCAGCACTACGAGCCTCCGGCCTTCACCGGAGTCCATCATTGCCGCCGGTTCTTGCGTAGGCAGTGGTGTGGCGGTCGCTCCGACCTGGGCCGCCGCCGCCGGCGGTGAGGTGGCTGCCGGGGCCGCGCTGCCCGCGCTGCTGTCGCCGGTGGAAGGCGCCGGGGCCGTTTGCTCTGCACCGCCGCACGCCACGCCGACGATGAGCGCGACTACCGCCGCCGGAACCAGCAGCTGGTAAAAGCGCAATCGCGGTATGCGTATTCGTCTCATAATTTTCGTATCCCTCCTTTGGGTAAAGATGTTGGGCCTACCAGAAAATGGCAAGCCAAAGTGTCGGCATACTAACGATACGTAGCAGTCTTTGTCAAACGCAATTTGGGGCAATCAAAAATCATCAGTCGATGTCCGTCAGCAATGCAGATAAAAGCGTTGCATGGATGCTTCGTTCGGGCCGTGGCAGTTGGATGGTTCTTTGATTCGGTCGTCGTTGCGGCTGGAAAGCATCGTTAACCGTAGCTATCTCAATTGACGCTGCGGGCGGCTACGTGATAAATTTCCTGACGAAAGACTGCGATGGAGACGAGTAAGCGGGCCGCACGCGCCCTAGCGAGTCTGGTACGGTGGAAGCAGACGCGCCGAACCCGCCCAAAATCACTCCGGAGTTGCCGGCTGAAAGCCGCCGCCCGATTCCGGCGGCCACTAAGCCCAGGCCGGGTTCGTTGCCCGTTAGAAGCGACGGGACATGATGGTGTCCTGCTAGAGTGGTCATGCGCCGCCCCGGTGGCGCCGATGGCAAATAGGGTGGTACCGCGGGTTACGGCCCGTCCCTATCGGGACGGGTTTTTTTGTGCCCCGCCTTACCGTCATCACGGGCTGGCAGGCGGAAACGACAACCGACTACGGAGATACGCCGTGAAGCTCAAAGGCTCAGAAATCATCTGCGAAAGTTTGCTCCGAGAGGGTGTGGACGTAATGTTCGGACACCCCGGCGGAGCCATCCTCCCGTTCTACGACGCGCTGTGGGCCTACCCTCAACTGCGCCACGTCCTGGTGCGGCACGAACAATCCGCCGCCCACGCCGCCGACGGCTACGCCCGCGTTACCGGCAAACCCGGCGTGTGCGTCGCCACCTCCGGCCCCGGTGCCACCAACCTCATCACCGGCATCATGGGTGCCAAGGCCGACAGCATCCCCATGGTCGCCATCACCGGCCAGGTGGCCCGCGCGGTTATGGGCACTGAAGCGTTCCAGGAGTGCGACATCTGTAGCATCGCTTCCGTATGCACCAAGCGCACCTACCTGGTGATGTCCGCCGCCGACCTGTCCCGCACGATTCACGAGGCTTTCCGCGTGGCCCAGGAGGGCCGGCCCGGCCCGGTGCTGATCGACGTGCCCCGCGACGTGCAGCTGGAAGAGGCCGAGTTTGAATACCCTGAAATCAGCCAGCCGGCCGCTCCGGCGTTGTCCGATGAGGTTATGGAGAACGTTCGCAAGGCGGCAACGCTGATCAACGAAGCCGAGCGTCCCGTAATCATCGCCGGGCACGGCATCGTTCACTCCGGCGCTTACGAGGAACTCCGCCAGTTGGCCGAAGCCACGGGCATCCCGGTGATCAACACGCTCCTGGGTCTCAGCGGTTTCCCGCGCAACCATCCCCAGAGCCTGGGGATGCTGGGGATGCACGGCATGTACTGGTGCAACATGGTGGTGGACCAGGCCGACGTCCTCATCGGCCTGGGGATGCGCTTTGACGACCGCGTAACCGGCCGCGTTTCCGGCTTCGCGCCCCACGCCCGCGTCATTCACCTGGATATCGAGGCCAGCCAGGTGGGCAGAATCGTGCCGGCGGAGGTGCCGCTGGTGGGCGACGCGCGCCCCATCTTGCAGGCCCTCGTTCCCTTGGTGGAATGGGCCGAGCGACCCGAATGGATGGCCTCCATCGGCCACCTTAAATCGGAACACCCGTCGCTGGCTATACCGTCCTCCGATGCGCTGATGCCTCAGCAGGTGTTGGCGCAACTCAACGAGGCCATACAGAAGGATGACGACGCGGTGGTCGTAACGGGAGTGGGCCAGCATCAAATGTGGGCGGCACAGTACCTCTTCCTCAACCAGCCCAATTCGTTCGTTACTTCAGGCGGGTTGGGAGCAATGGGGTTTGAGGTTCCGGCAGCGTTGGGCGCGCAGATGGGACGGCCGGGGGCGACGGTCTGGTCAGTGGCCGGCGACGGGGGATTCCAGATGACGTTGCAGGAACTGGTCACCGCCGTGCAGGAGAAACTGCCCATCAAGATTGCCCTGTTCAACAACGGCTACCTGGGCATGGTGCGCCAATGGCAGGAAATGTTCTTTGAGGGGCACATCAAGGAAGTTCCCATGCCCGGCCCGGATTACGTCAAACTCGCCGCCGCTTATGACATCCCCGCGCTCAGGGTGGAGCATCAAGAGGATGTCGCCGACGCTCTCCGGCAAGCCCAGGACTACGACGGCCCGTTCCTAATTGAGTTCGTCGTTGAGCAGGAAACCAACGTGTTCCCGATGGTGCCGCCCGGCGGGTCACTTGCCGACACTATCGAAGACCCTCGGACCGCCCTGGCAGCAAATTGATGGCGACTTGCCGCACCGCAGCGTTTAGTGATAGAAATACCCTTGACATTCAACGAAAATCGTCGATAGAGGTGCCGTATGCCCCGCGTCACTATCCAGGAAGCTTCCCGCATATTGAACGTCTCCCAGAGCGTCATCCGTAAAGACGTACGCGACGGGAAGTTGCAAGCCACCAAGGATGGTTCGCGCTGGATGGTGGACATCCCGGAAAACGCGGAGGAATACTCCGACGATTTCAAGGAAAATATCCACGCCCTGGCTCGTTCACTCACGCCGTGGTGGTATGACAACCCCCGCAAGGAAGGCGTGGTCCACTACCTGGAAAGCCTGGGCATAGAAGAAGTGGAACCCTTCTTCCTATGCGGCGTCAAGGGCGACGACATCTGGCCGGCCACCGGCCACGAAAACTGGCAGCGCTGCCCCGAATGTGTCCTGGAAGTCCACGACCAGGGCCTCCCCATGGAAACCCGCGAGTAATCAGCCGGTTTAACAAATTTACGCAGGGGCGGGTCTCAGACCCGCCCCTGCTGCTTTTTGCGCTGTGCCGGTCGGTGTCGTCAGTTCACCCGGTACACCCAGATCTGGTGAGTCACTTCCGGCTCACCCTTGGGCAAAGGCTGGAACGGTTCGGTGACTTCTACCAAGCTCCAAGCGCCGCTATCGACCAGGGAGTCCTGCTGCTCCTTGAAGCCCAGGTCAAGGTGGGTATCCGGACGCATGCTGAACACGATGTGTCCGCCCGGCCTGGTGACCCGACACAAGTCCACGAAAGAGCTGGGCGGCGCATGGCCGGGGGTGAAAACGCCGATGCTGATCACAGCGTCGTAGGCGTTCGTGTCAAAATCCAGGCGTCCGCCCAGAGCCATTTGCCGGAAGTCGTTGTAGCAGCCTTTCTCGCGGGCTACTTCCAGCATACCCTCTGATAGGTCCATGGCGCAGATGTCGCCGTAGCCCAGCCGTTGGAGCTCGACTCCCGCCAATCCGGTGCCAGCGCCGGCGTCCAGAATCCTGGCGTCTTTGGCAACGTGGCCGGCCAGCGTTTCTGCCCCCATGCGTGGGGCCAGCCAAACAAAGGTGTTTTCCAGGTCGTCGTCATATTCTTTCGCCCATTCGTCATACCGTTCGGCGAGTTCCTGGTTGTTGGTGGACGAATAGACCCATTGGACTCGTTGTTCCGAGTCAATGTTTCCGGCTTCAGGCATTGTTCTCCCGCTCCGTTCTGGACTTGGATACTGTCGTGGCAGTAGGGCTAAGGCTTGACGCAGAGGTACTGGGCCCAACCCAGTTCGTCGTTGTTGATTGCCTCAACCGTCTTCATATAGGCGTCGGCAAGGTAGTCGAACCGGTCCTGGTAACCCTCGGGGCCTACCGCAATGGAGGCCAGTTGTGACAGGTAGGTGTAGCTCTGGGCCAAATGGGATGACAGGTCCCGGGCCTGCAACACTTTGAAACCGGTGTCGCGCAACGCCTCCATGTATGAATAGAAGCTGAAGTCGGTATCGAACAACAAACGTTCGTACACGAATTTGCGCGCCGACTCGCTGATGTTGGTCCGCGGCTTGATGAGATCGTCGAAAATCATCATGCCACCGGGCTCCAGCACTCGATAGGCCTCCTCAAGCACCTTCACCTTGTCCGGCACGTGATAAACGGTCGCCTGGCTCCAGAAATGGGTGAAGGTCCCTTCGTCAAATGGCAACTCGGTTGCCGAGGCTTTTTCAAAAGCCAGTTTCCCGGCCAGTTCGGGCACGTTTTGCAGAGACTCCACGGCGTTGGCCACGCGAACGCCGCTGAGGTCAACGCCCGTTACGTGAGCGCCGCTGTTGCGGGACAACCAGATGGCCGCGTTGCCGTTTCCGCAGCCGACGTCGAGTACTTTTGAGTTCTCGCCGATGCTGGCATATTCCACCATCAACTCATTGAGACGGATACCGGCCGCGAGGAATTGCTCGCGGATGGTGTCGCCGTTGACATTGCCGTCGAAGACGCCCCAATGCACGCTGCCGTCAGCGTCCCATACCGAGCGGTAGATTACGTCCTCGGCATCGTAGTACTCTTCGGTTTCCTGTTCGGAAAACCGGTGCCCGGCTTCCGTTACCATAGTTGCTCCTTTTGCGTTGGTAATTTCAAACACGCCACAGTGAAGGTTGCCCTCTGCATTCCGGAAGGAACGGTAGAGGGCATCCCCAGCGTCGTAGTATGCCGCGGTGTTGCTTTTAGAAAAGCGCGACGGGCTCCGGCTCAGCGGTGTACATAGACCCCTCGATCCATTCGAGGAATTTGTTGTTTTCGTCCACCAGGATCATGCGTTGGTCAACCGGCTTGTCGGTTACCTCAAAAGCCATGATGATCGCGCAGTCTCCGAGCTGGCAGAGCCGGGCAGCCGCGCCCTGCACTGAGATGACACCGCTGCCGCGCTCACCGGGCAGCACGTAGGTTTCAAACCGGGCCCCGTTGTTGCAGTTCACGACCTGGACCTTTTCGAACGCAACGATGTCCGACATTTCCATCAAGTCGCGGTCGATGAGAATGCTGCCAACGTAACCCAGATTGGCTCCGGTTATCCAACAGCGGTGAATCTTGGACCTTAAAATCTCCCTCATGTTTTCTCCTCGTGTGTGTATTCCAACCGAAGTTGGAGGTTTGGATCGCAGTCAGTATTGACCGACATATAAGCCGTCGCGGGCGGCACTGGCACAAGTGTGCTTACGGGCATAGTTTGGAGCGAGGCTCACACCCGCTGCCGTCGTTGCGGCAAGGACCCGAGTAACTGGCTGGGCGTCGTGCGGGGCGCTAATCCCGCCGCCCATTTAGGCTTGGAGCAGCTAAGGCTCGCAAGGAAGCTGGTGGCTGCCACGTCCCCGCAGAGGCTCGATCTGCCTCTGCCGGTAGGCTGCTCGTCCGGATTGCCCGATGGATTCTCCCCGCAGCATGCGGGGCTGCGTAGAGTCGGGATCCGGCGATTTCCGGTGCGCTTTCGGCGCGGCTGCACTCATGTGGCCTCCTTGTTTAAGGGCAGGTTAAATGGGCGTGCAGACCTGCTTATGCTGCCCTGCAGTTTAGCCTCATAAAGTATGCGTGTCAAATTTAAACCGCCCCGGTAAGCACGGATAGCCCAAAAGTTGGCTATTTTTTGTGAAAATTGCAATAAAATCTATTGACAATACCCGGTCTGGTTGTTTCGCCACACCGGGTATCCAAAGCGCGACGGAATAACCAGACGCTGATTCTATTCGCTTCGACATCCGTTGTCGTTGATCGCCGCAGCCCGATTAATCCGCCGGCTTCCGGTACGGCAACAGCACAACTCTCGGACGGTACGCCATACCCCGATCACGTGTCGAACAGCAGCAATTGCTGTGGCCCCTGCCGAAGCGCTTCGTGGACGTCCGAGCACCATCTGGGTATGCCTCGCACCGAGGCGTGGTCGCCAAACAACCGTCCGTGTCCGGCGTAGCCATAGCGCGACCACAACCACGCGTGCAGCAATTCGTGGGCCAGAATACCCTCCATCCCGTTCCGCCCGCAGCGTTGCAGCCTGGGCAGCGACAACCCAATCAACCAGGAGCCGTCCGGATAGCAGAAACAACGCCCACCGGCCGACACGGTTCGTTCCAAAACAACCGAGCCGGCGGTGAGGTCCAAATTTTCCATCCGGTATTGTTGAGCGACCCTTTTAACCCACTCCAGGTCGCTCAACATTATCCCCTTCGGCGCGGGTGGAGGGGAACGCCGGCCATCGGCAGAGCCGGTTCCGGCTTTATTGACAACCGGCGTTAGCATCTGCGCTACGGCGTCAGGATGATTTTGCCGGTGGTGGCGCGACCGGCCAGTTGCCGGTGCGCCTCGTCAGCGTCCGACAAAGCGAAGTGGTGCTCCACCCTCAACTTAAGCTCACCCGATTGCACCCAGCCCAATACTGCGCCGGCGCGCTGCTCCAACTCCTCGCGGTTTGCAGTATAGTCTCCCAATCCCGGGCGGGTGAGGAACTTTGAACCGTTGCCCAATACTCGAGGATCCATCGCCGGCACCGCGCCGCTGGCCTGTCCGTACAGCACCATATAGCCCCGGGGAGCCAGGCACGCGACGCTGCCGTCGAACGTATCCTTGCCCACAGCGTCGTACACCGCTTGCAACCCTGCGCCATCGGTTGCCTTGTGGATTTCGGCGGCGAAATCCTGCTCGGTGTACAGGATTACGTGATCGGCTCCGGCGCCCCGCGCCAGCTCGGCTTTGGCTTCGGTGGACACCGTTGAATAAACGTAAGCCCCCAACGCCTTGCACATCTGGATCAGCAGCAGCCCCACGCCGCCGGCCCCGGAATGCACCAGCACCCGGTCGCCTGCTTGCACCCGGTATGTGTCGTAGCAGAGGTAGTGAGCCGTCATGCCTTGCAGCATGGCTGCCGCTCCATCCTGTGCCGACAGGCCCTCCGGCATTTTGATGAGACGCCATGCCGGCACCAACGCCTGTTCGGCATACGAACCCGGATGGCTGCAATAGGCCACGGTGTCGCCTACCGCCACGTTGTTGACCCCCGGTCCGACTTCCCGAACCACGCCGGCGCCTTCTACGCCGGCCACCCAGGGCAGTCCCGGTGGATTTACGCCCATGCGGCTGTAGATGTCCGTGAAGTTGACGCCCACCGCCTGGATTTCAACCACAGCCTGATCGGCTCCGGCGTTGAGGTCGGGCAGGTCCACGTACTGGAGCACCTCCGGACCGCCATACTCCGTGATTTGCACTGCTTTCATATCCACCATCCTCCTGCCATGGGCTCAGAGCCAATGGGCTCAGGACCAGTAGAATAGCACAACAAGACCCGCGCCCCACAACCCGACGAATTCAACATAATTGCCCATGCCACAATCAAAATGCTATTATTGAGACAATATGCGGCGTGAGATTGCGACCGGACTGGAGGGATACAAGTTGACCAACGAACCGCACCTCTCGATATCTCAAGCCATTGACATCTTTGTGGCTCACCTTAAGGAAGCACGCCAAACCATGCAAGGCCAGCAGGAATTGCTGCGCTTCCAAGCCAGGATTGGCAAGGACAAAACGATTTCAACTCTGCACGCTATTGAAGTCGGAGAATACGCCCGCTGGACCACCGAAAATGTGGAAAACCCGGCTTCCCGCCTCGATCCGGTCAAAAAATTCCTGACTTTCGCCAACCGCAATGGTTGGACCCAGATCAGCCTCGCCCGCTACGCTACCGCCCCTCGCCGCAATCGGCGCCGCTTCCAGAACAACGACCAGGCCACCGGGGGCAGCACTCCCACCGCCAGGCTCAGCCAGGAACGCCACGACGAATTGCAGGAAGAACTGCACAGGCTCAGGGCTGAGGTTCCTCAAATCCGAGAGACCATCCGCTTGGCCCGCAGCGACGGCGACGTGCGGGAAAACGCTCCTCTGGACGCCGCACGCGAACAGCAGCAACTGGTGGAACGGCGTATCCGACAGCTTGAAAATGACCTGGCCCGTGTGGAGATCGTTGACGCTGCCAACGCGGACACTGAGAAAGTCAGCATCGGTTCTCGCGTCACGCTCCATGACCTGGATACTCAGCAGCAGCGGGCTTTCACGCTGGTGGATGTCCGCGAGGCTGATGTTTCGGCAGGCAAAATATCGACGGTCTCGCCCATTGGCCAGGCTCTCATGGGCCGCAGCGTCGGCGAAGAGTTGACAATCGCCACTCCCCGCGGAGCCGTGCAATATCGCATCGAGGGAATCGGCGAATAAAATAGACCCGACTAATCGGAATCCGGACCGGAAATTTGGGGGGCGACCTTTAGGTCGCCCCTTCTAGTTGCTTACGTGCCGATGTTTTCCACCGCAGCAAGAATCGTCTCCGGGTCGGGAAGTGTGCCCGGTTCGTAGGTTTCCCGGTAGCGAATCACCCCCTCCGGGTCCACGATGATCACGGCGCGGGTTCCTGCGCCCCGCTCGTCGTTCCAGAGGTCATACGCGGTTGTCACCTGACCCTTAGGGTGCCAGTCCGACAACTCTGGGTACGGCAACCCGCCCATGGAAGTCGTCCAGGCGCGATGCGCGGCAACATGGTCGCAACTGATGCCCAGCACCTGGGCATTCAACTCTTCGAACCGTCCGTTGAAACGGCGGAACGAAGTCGCCTGATCCGTTCAACCACCGGTGAAATCCAGGACGTGGAACGACAACACTACGGTGTGGCTCCCGCGGTAGGTGTTCAACGAAACATCGCCGTGATGCGGCGATGGCAGGGTGAAATCTGGGGCAACGTCGCCAATTTGGCCTGGCATTAACCATCTCCTATGTGACGCTGCCGGAGGCTATTTTGACGCGGC
The DNA here is from genome assembly GCA_009840165.1 of Chloroflexota bacterium. Lineage (GTDB taxonomy): Bacteria > Chloroflexota > Dehalococcoidia > Lucifugimonadales > UBA3495 > Bin87. Next base: position 51,223 of record VXOG01000034.1, on the reverse strand, counting down.
AAAGGCTCCGGCGGCGCGAATTGCGCAGATTATAACCCACAAACAGCGTGGTATCATCCCGTTGGATTTCAGTTGAAAGTATCAGGAGGAATTCTCATGGCAACCAAACCCGCGTTGACCACTGAACAAGTCACCGCCGCAATGAGCGCGATGCTCACCAAAGCCAACGAGACCCCCGACGCGCCCGTGGCAATGGCAATCGTCGATGCCGGCGGCGAGCTGGTGGCTTATCTCACCATGGATAACCTGCGGATATTCAGCCGCCGTCACGCCCTGCGCAAGGCGTACACCTCAGCGGTGATGGGTCGGGACTCCGGCGAACACGCTGCTGGCCTCCACGCCCAGGGCCGCAACATCGCCGACCTCGGGGACCCCAGGTTCACGCACGGCCAGGGCGGGTTGGTGATTATGAAGGACGGCGTGATCCTGGGCGGCATCGGCGTGGGCGGCTACCCCAGTGGTCAGGCTGACGAAGACCTTTCCCGCGTCGGCTTGGACGCTATGAACCTTTAAACCCGGCCGAAAGAATCGCGATGTAGGGGCGAATAATTATTCGCCCCTACGGGTTTTGACCGAATGATTGCTATATGGTGAATACTATGTCCAATTGGAATTTCAACCACCGCACCGCGCGAGTCAACGGCGTCAACATCCACTACGTTATTGAGGGAGACGGATTTCCTGTGATTCTGTTGCACGGGTGGCCGGAGATGTGGTTTTCGTGGCGCAAACAGATTCCCGTGTTGTCGGAGCATTACCAAGTAATCGTGCCCGACATGCGTGGCTTCGGCGCGTCGGAAAAACCCCTGCATGACTACCGAACCCGCACGGCCGCTACGGACATTTACGAACTGGCGCGGCACCTGGGACACGACCGGGTCGCCATCGTGGGCCACGACATCGGCGTGCGCGTATCCTACCGCTACTGCCTGGACCACGAAGCCGAGGTTGACCGCCTGGCCTTGCTCGACGGCACTCATCCCCTGGAGCAATTGGGCCCGCAGACTCCCGCCGGCGTGCGGGAACGGTGGCATTCGTATTTCCACCAGATTCCCGACCTGGCGGAGCACCTGGTGCGTGGCAACGAGGAGGCGTACCTGCGCCATTTCTACCGCAACTGGTCGGTGAACCAGGCGATGATGTCCGATGAGGAGGTGGCGGTGTACGCTAAGGCGTACTCTCAACCCGGCGCGCTGCGAGGAGGCTTCTCCTACTACCGTGCCGCCGCCTATGAGGACCCGCCCGACTGGCGAGCAGACGCCGACCGCGTGCTGGACATTCCCGTTCTGTACCTGTGGGGCGAGCGGCGTCAGCGCACTTCCTCCGCCAACGAGCAAGACCCGGAAGAAACGTGGAAACGAGCCGCTTCCAACCTGCGGACTCAATTCATCCCCGGGGGCGGACACTTCCTCCACGAAGAGAAGCCCGATGAGGTAAACGCCGCCCTGCTTGCTTTCCTGGGTGAAATCGGCAGTTAATCCGAAAGATGCTATTCTGAAAGTGGCGGCTAGGCCGACTTCCGCTGCCGCTCTGGAGTTTGCTGTGACTACTCCTGAATCCAAACCCCTGCTGACTCGCGATGATCTCCCGCTGGATGCCATTGCCGAAATTTGCCGGCGTTGGGGAGTGCATGAACTGGCCGTTGATCCCAGTGAAACGCGCCCGCCGCCAGACCCTGATTATGTGATGGAAAAAAACCCATTCGCAGAGGTTGATCTTTACTTAATTGGAGATTTTGGTCCCGGCAAACGAAGCTGGGGATTTAAGAAGCATCACTTCGACGTGGTCGATGACTTGTACAGCCTGCTGGGTTGCCACGTTTGGATCATGGACAAAGACATGCTTGAGATGAACATTGAGGACGGGGCGGATGGGGCACGGGAACGGCTGGATGGACGCGATGTTATTTACGCCGGAGGATGAGCGAGGTCCGAAACCCGATGACAGGATTCGGCTGGTGGAGTTCTGGTGCGAGACTGTCGGCTGGCTATGCCAGCAGTATTCCACCGAATACGCTGACGGCGACCTCAGAACACGCTGGGCAATTTATCACGTTATGGGTTTGATCGCCGACACCGCCAAAGGACTTGGTGATGAAGCCCGTACTCGCACGATTGGCATTTACTGGAGAGCATTGTCAGGCTTGCGGACTTTCTTGGTTCATCGCCCTTGGGACGTGGATCCTGGAATCGTTTGGGAATCCGCCACTGACGATATACCCTTCCTGTTGTCAGAATTGCGCCGCCACCAAACACAGCAAGCTGGCTAGCGATCCAACTGCGCTCCCATGCAAAAAAGCCCCGCCGGAGGGCGGGGCCATTGCTGCTAGGAGCGGCTTTGTCTTCAGGAGCGAATCGCTGGCGCTACTTCTTCCGCGTAGAGGCGGATTGAGTTCTGCACTCGCTCGGCGGGCACCGTGCCGCCCAGGTTTGGTTCCATGATCACGCCTGTGATGCCGAGTTCATCCCGAATCTCAACGAGACGTTCCGCCACTTGGTCCGGTGATCCATAGGCGACCCGGTCAACCAACAGATCGTCATAGGTGGTGTTCAGCAGTTGCTCAGCCCTCTGCCGACGTTCGGCTGAGGCGTTTTCGCCCTCTGCTTCCACCGTTCGTATGTAGGTATCGGCAGTGCGGCGGAAAGCCCGCATGGTGCTCTCCTCCGTATCGGCCCGCACCTGCTCCATGGACTCCGCCACGTAGATAGGCATTCGCACATAGGCGTCGTCCACATCGTGGCCGCTTTCTTTCGCGGCGGCGCGGTAGAGATCCAAGTTGTTTGCAACCTGTTTCAGCCCCTGCCCACGAACTCCCGTCACCAGCGGGAAACCCAGTTGTCCAACAATGCCAAAGGTGTCAATGGAGTTCGCGGCGATGCGGATGGGCGGGTGCGGTTGCTGATACGGTCGCGGCGTCACTACCACATCATCCATGTTGTAGTAATGGCCGTGGTGGTCGAATCGGTAGTTGTTCCAGGCTTTGAGGATTATCTCCAGCGCTTCGGCGAACCGCTCGCGGCTCTCGTCGTAAGGCACGTCATAGCCCTGGTAGGAGCGGGGGAAACTGCTGCGCCCGATGCCAAAGTCCAAGCGGCCCTTGGAAATGTTGTCCACGGTGGCCGCTTCTTCGGCCAGCCGGATGGGGTGGGCCAGCGGCAATACGCTGACGCCCGTTCCCACGCGCACCCGCTCGGTGCGCGCGGCGATGATGCCGGCCATCATAAGCGGCACCGACGACACGGATGGGATTCCGGCTCCGCCGGGGTCGGTCGGAGTTCGCGGGGCGGCGAAATGCCGTTCGGCCAGCCACACGCCGTCGATTCCGGCTTCGTCCGCCAGCTGGGCTACGGTGAAAGCTTCATCGAATGCTTCGTCCTGCGTGCGTCCCTCCCGGTAATCGCACTCCATTACCAGACCGACGTGCTGCATGATGGTCCTCCGGGGAGTATGTTCGTGTTAAGTCTGCGGAGCGGGCAACGGGATTGCCACGCTGCGCTCGCAATGACAAAAGGGTTAGTTTTCGATGTAGGTGTTGGGCGCCGTCAGGAACTGGGTGCGGCACTGCAAGGTGCAAAAATAGTACCACTCGCCGTTGAAGAAACTGCGGGTTCCGGCGTTGGGGTCCACTTCGTTGGCGCCGTGCATGGTCTGGCCGGTGGTGGCGCGAGCGCTGTCCTCGTTGATCACGGTCTTGCAGACGGGACAGATGGGATCAGCGGGCATTGTTGGTCTCCTCCGATTGATTATTTTCTGAGAGCTGTTCAGCCTACTGGATGAAGGTTCATGCCCAGCCTCACTTCGCCGGGCTGATCAAGCAGCGCTCGGGCTACCCGGGCCCGGTGCTCGAAGCTGGTTCCCAGGCGCATCGTCCACGCCGTAACCCGGCGGTACCACAGGTGCAGGTCGAACTCCATCATGAACCCGATTCCGCCGTGGATTTGCTGGGAAGAGCGCACGGTGGCCTGGCACTTGTCGTTAGTGAACGCTTTGGCCTGCGACACTTCCACGCCAAAGGGGAGGCCGGCGTCCAGCTTCCACAACGCTTCGTAGGTCAGCAATTGCGCCCCGTCCGTCCACACGATCATGTCGGCGCACAGGTGTTGAATGGATTGGAATCCGGCTATAGGGCGGCCGAAGGCGACGCGATTCTTGGCGTAGTCAATGGCCATCTCCGCGTCCTTGCGGGCCGCGCCGGTGATCTGGGCGCACAGCAGGGCGGTGCCCACGTCGAGCATGTCCGAGGTGGCCGGCCAACCCTGGTTGACCTCGCCGATGACGTTGCTCAGCGGAACGCGCACGCCATCCAGCGCGAGCTTGCTCTGAGAGTCTTTGGCCAATGTAGTCAGCCTGGTCTCGGTGATGCCGGCGCTGTTGGTCGGCACGATCACCAGGCTGATGCCGGCGTTGTCATCGCTCGGCGAACCTGTTCGCACCGCCGTGACCACGAACTCGGCGGCGGAGAAATTGTCCACGAAGTGCTTGATGCCGTTGATTACCAGACTGTCGCCATCCACCTCGGCCCGGCACTGGATGGCGTCTGGACGAAGGCGGGGATCCTGCTCCTGCACTGCCCAGGTCATGATCAAGTCGCCGCGCGCCGCTCTGGGCAAAATGGCTTGTTGCTGTTCGGCAGAGCCGTGCCGCGCTACCGCGAGGGCCGCCGTCGCCGTGCTGTGGAAAGGCACCGGCGCGATGGCTCGGCCGCATTCTTCCAGGATGAGACCCAGGTACGTAACGGGAAGTCCGCCCCCGCCGTGGGATTCGGGCAAAGATATGCCGAACCAGCCCAGGGCCGCCATCTTTTCCCACAGTTCCACCGAGTAACCGCGCTCATCCTGCTCAATGGCCCGGGGCAGGCTGGGAGGGCATTCCGCCGCCAGGAATTCTCTGGCGGCGTTCTTAACCATCAACTCTTCTTCGTTGGGTAATACGTTCATCGTGCCTCGGTTGATTGGATCATTTGGATGGGAAACTGCCGTTTGACGCTATTACACCCGAGGCATGCCTAGGCCGCGGCGGGCTACCTGGTCGCGCATCACCTGCACGCTGCCGTGGTTGATGCCGCTCTGGAAAGCGCCCATGAGGTTGTGGGCGAACACGCCGCTCTCAACCGCGTCTTCGGAGCCGTTCAGCAGTTGACCGTAGGGGCCGAGCATCTGGGCGATGGTTTCGGTAGTGCGGACGCCATGCTCAGGCGCAAAAACTTTCTCGGCGGAACCCTCGTAGGTAAAGGTCCCGTCGTGCTCAACGATGGACATGCTGCGCATGGTCATCAGGCGGCAAACCTGCCCCTCGATCCACATATCCGCCAAACGATCGCGCATCGTGGGGTCTTCGCGCATGGCGACGCCTTCGATTTCGTTGCCCTTGACCCAGTTCACGATGTCTTCGTCGCGCTGGATGGAAATGAGGTAGCGGGACGCGCCAACCCGGTCCAAGTTCAGGCCCATCGCGCCCACGTACCAGCCCTGGTTTTCCTCGCCCAACATGCAGGAGGCGGGAACGCGCACATTCTCGAAGAAGGTTTCGTTGGTGCGGTTGTCGCCGTAGGTGGTGCCCAGGGGAGCCGGCGGGTCGTTCTGGATGGTCCACAGGGGACGTACCGTGATGCCGGGCGTGTCCATGGGAATGAGGAAGATGCTGATTCCCCGGTGTCGCGGAGCGTCAGGGTCGGTGCGCGCCATCAGGTAGATGTGCGTGGCGTAATGGGCCGCGGTGGTGTACATCTTCTGGCCGTTGATCACGTACTCGTCGCCGTCGCGGACGGCGCGGCACTGCAAACCGGCCAGGTCGGCGCCGGCCTGGGGTTCGGTGAATCCCAGCGCGAAGGAGATTTCGCCGCGGATGATGCCGGGCAGGAACTCCTGCTTCTGCTCCTCGGTGCCGGCGGCCAGGATGGCCGGCGCGCCGGAACCGGCGCCGCCGACGGTGATGCCGACGCGGGCGAATTCCTCTTCGACGATGTACTGGTCGATGCGGCTTCCGGCCTGTCCGCCGTATTCCCTGGGCCAGGAAATGCCGATCCAACCCCGTTCGGCGATCTGCTGGTACATCTCGCGGGTCTTGGGCCCGCGGCGGCGGATGCCGGTGCTCTCCAGCTCCGCCACGATCTCCGGGGTAACGTTTTCTGCGATGAATTGCTGGACTTCGGAGCGAAGGGCTTCCTGTTCCGGGGTGAATGCGAATTCCATAACAAAGCCGCCTTACTCGAGGGTTGATCCCTTGATTGTACGGCGTGCAATTATAGCGGGTTGCGCCCACCCTGTCATTCCGCCTGGAGCGGAGCAGGAGCGTTCCGCCGCAAACGGGGTTTCGCATGGCGATGCCTGGTTATGGTTGGTCGTTTAGTCGGTGTAATGTTTCGATTGGTGTTCTCCTTTGGGTTTGATCCTTGGAAGGGCTCAGGCGAAGGGCTCAGGAAGAGCGGGGGATCGGGGTTTGGGGTTCTCCTTTGCCTGCCAGAGGTGAGGGTTTCCGATGGTCGCTGTCAGCCCACGGCCGGGGGTTTTACGCAAGGGTTTATCCGCGTTAGGTTTCGGGACTGCATCCGAGGAGGCAGGCCACCCGCAGTCCGGTCACTGCGGTGTCCGTTGGGACCGGTCCGCTCGGTGAGGTATTGGCCGAACGAGGTCTTGCCGGACGTATGCGATTTTTACTGACTGGCCGTTACGACCGAATGGTTAGGTTCACCTCTGGCAGGTTTGGGATGGGGATGGGATTTGCCGAGACCAGCTGGTCTTTCACGTGATGAGACTATGATAGAACCGGCGTTCCGGTTGGGTCAACGGGCGGGTGTCACCGTTTTGGGGAATTGGCTGTAATTCTCTTTCAACGCCCGCTCAATTGAAACCAAGTACGCGCGAGTTCTGGGTAGGGTTGACAAACCTTTGCAGCCGGGCCTACGGTGAGCCTCCGAACCAAATAACATTGCGTCGCTTGCCGCAAGCACGGGGGTGTCTAACCATGGCTGCCCACGAAGAAACAGCAATCAACAGCGCCTACGTATCGGAGCACGAAGACCAGCCCTTTATCCGGGTCAGTTCCGTGTGGAAGGTGTTCGGCAGGAACCCGGAGCGCGTATTGGACCCACAGTATGCCGGGCACGATAAGTCGTACTTTCAGAGCGAATTCGGCAACGTGGTAGGGCTACAGGATGTCTCGTTCGCGGTGAACCGTGGCGAGACTTTCGTCATTATGGGCCTGTCGGGCAGTGGCAAATCCACCATGGTGCGGTGTCTCATCCGCCTCATCGAGCCGACCGCCGGGGACATCGTAATCGACGGGGAGCACATCACCGGTATGTCCGACAAAGAGTTGATGGAGTTTCGCCGCGACAAAATTGCCATGGTGTTCCAGCACTATGGCCTGCAACCGCACCGCAACGTGCTGGACAACGCCAGTTGGGGACTGGAAGTGCAGGGCGTGAGCAAGCAGGAACGCTATGCCCGCACCAAGGAAGTGTTGGAACTGGTGGGGTTGGGCGGATGGGAAGATGCCTACCCGAGACAACTTTCCGGCGGCATGCAGCAGCGCGTCGGACTGGCGAGGGCCCTGGCGGTTGACACGGACATCCTGCTCATGGACGAACCCTTCAGCGGCCTGGACCCATTGATTCGACGCCAGATGCAGGATGAACTGCTGCGCTTGCAAACTGACCTGCACAAAACCATCGTGTTCATCACTCACGACCTCAACGAGGCGTTGAAACTCGGCGACCGCATCGCCATCATGCACGACGGCCAGGTGGCGCAGATCGGTTCCCCCGAAGACATCGTGCTGCGTCCCGAGGACGAATACGTCGGCGATTTCACCCAGGACGTGCGCCTGGAAAGCGTCCTAACCGCCAGCAAGGTGATGGTGACGCCCAAGGCAACCGTCATGGGACACCAGGGGCCACGGGCCGCGCTGCACACCATCGGCAACAGCGACGGCGACGCCGCCTGGGTGGTGGACATGCGGGAGCATTACATCGGGATGCTCTCCATCACTGATGCGGAACGCGCCCTCCGCGCCGGCGTCAAGCGGATTGATGAAGCCTGGGAATACGTAGATCGAGAATACCAGGCCGTCTTGCCGGCAACTACGTTCGACGAACTGATCCCGATGGCCATGAGCAGCAACTTCCCGATTCCATGTTGCGACGAAGACAACGTCCTGGTCGGCGAAGTGCATCGCAGCGCGCTGGCTGAGGCCATCGCGGAAACCTCCAATCCCAACACCGACTACGAAGCCAACGCCGCCGAAAACGCGGCGCTGGCTGGCCAGTAGGCGCAACCGGCAAGAGTCGCCCCCTCCCGTCGGGCCGTCCGATCACCCGGCGACAAGTCCCTCCATCAGGAAGGAGAGTGTCATGGCTGCAATCACCGGAGAACGAACTGACGCTACCACCCCGGCGTCAACGGAATCACAGAACGGCGCCCAAACCGCCCGCGCCGCCCTGGGGAGCTTGCCCTCAATTTATTGGTGGGGAGCGGGAATCGCCGCGGTGCTGATCGTGTTGGGAGTGAGCTTGTGGATCGGGGGTCCCGGCATGGAATACCCCACCACCGTCGCCCACGTCCAGTCCAGCGACGGAACTACCAGTTTCCCCAAGTCGCTGCGCGACGTGACCGGCGACGCCATCGACACGGGAACCAAATGGTTGACTACCAAAGGCGACTGGTTGTTCGATGGCATCAAGAACGCCATCACCTATGCTTTGAACTACATTGAAGACGGTTTGAAGTGGCTGCCGTGGCCGGCGCTGGTGCTAGCATTGGTGCTGGCTGCATTTGCAGTTGGGCGGTGGGGACTGATGGCGTTTACGGCCTTCGCCATGCTGTTCATCGGGTTTATGGACCTGTGGGAGAATACTATCGACACCGTGGCTCTGATGGTGGTGGCGGTAGTTCTGTCAGTGGGGATCGGTCTGCCGCTGGGCGTGTTCGGAGCGCGGAACCAGACCGCTGACCGCATCATGCGGCCCATCCTGGACGGCATGCAGACCATGCCCAGCTTTGTGTACCTGTTGCCGGGCATCCTGTTCTTCGGACTGGGCAAACCGGCCGGCATTTTCGCCACGATCATCTACGCGGTGCCCCCGGTGATCCGCCTGACCAATCTGGGCATCCGGCAGGTTTCTCCGGAGACGGTGGAAGCGGCGCGTTCCTTCGGCGCTTCGCCATTGCAGCTGCTGACCAAGGTGCAGATACCCATGGCGTTGCCGACCATCATGGCCGGAATCAACCAGACGACCATGATGGCCCTGGCCATGGTCACAATCGCCAGCATGGTGGCCGCCGGGGGTCTCGGCGACAACGTGCTCCGGGCGATCCAGAAGAACGAGGTGGGCAACGGTGTGATCGCCGGTCTGGCCATCGTGTTCATGGCAATCGTCATTGACCGTCTGACTCAGGCCGTGGCGCGTGGGCGACAGGAAGCCCTGAGCGCCGGGCATTAGGGCGGAGGTACATGGCGGAGCGTCAACCACGTGGCGACGACGAAAACTGCGATGGACCGGATAAGGAATTAAAATCCGGCCCATCGCAAGGCGGCCGGCATTGGTACAGTTGGAGCAGATGGAAGTACATCGGCGGCGGGTTGTTCCTGTTGTTGAGCGTCGCCGGAGTCGGCTATGTGGTTTGGGATATAATTGACCTGCTGCCAAAGCCGATAGCGATGGGCATGGTACGGGAGGCGCTGCGGGAATCGCCGGGTCGGATAACGGACATGGTGGCGCTGGCCGGGTTAATCTCGTTCGGGCCGCCGGCAGGAGTTGACTTGATGTTTGGAGCCACGGAAGCCGCCAGGCAATGGGCGCGAGAACGGCAGAAGAAAGAACGAGCAAAGGGGCGAGCTGAGGGACGAGCCGAGGGGCGTGTGGAAGAACGCGAGAAGATGCGAGAACTCCTCCGCCAGATTTCGGAAAACAACCCGGACGTGCAGCGGCTTCTTGACGAGCTGGAAGACGACCAGGACTAGCCCTCCGGTACGGATGCGATCTCCCACCCAACGATTCTGGTCTATGTTGCTAGCTTGGCCCGGTGCGCCCGGATACGAAAACGATTCATTATGTAATCCGAATCCTGCTTTATTGGTTTGATTGACAACGATTATCAACGCTGTGATAATCGCCAACTACCAAATTGCCGTACCGGGAAATTCCGGCTGACCGCCCAAACTGGAGGGAATAATTTTGTTCACGAAGTACAAATTCTTGGCTCTAACGATGGTGTTGGCCATTGTAACGGCCATCGCCGTCGTGGCCTGTTCGCCGGCCGAGCCTCAGACCATCGAGGTTACCCGTGAGGTTGAAGTTGAAAGGGTTGTCGAGGTTGAGAAGCCTGTCGAAGTCGTCAAGGAAGTCGAAAAGGTTGTCGAAAAGCCCGTTGAGGTTGTCAAAGAAGTAGAGGTGGTGAAGGAAGTCGAGGTCATCAAGGAAGTTGAAGTGATGGCCCCCGAGGGACCCAAAGAAGCCATCATTTTCGGCGACCTCAACTGGTCCAGCGCCCTGCTCCAAAACCGGATCGCCCAGTACATTGTCGAAAAGGGTTACGGCTATCCCACCGAGGTGAAGTTCGGCGCCACGCTGCCCCTGTTCCAGGGTCTGAAGAATGGCGACACCGATGTCACCATGGAGATCTGGCTCCCGAACCAGGATGAAGCCTGGAACGCCGCCCGTGAAGAAGGGGCCGTGCTTTCCGTCGGCCAGAGCCTGGGCAAGGATTGGCAGTCCGCGTTCGTGATCCCGGCGTACCTGCAAGAGCAGTACCCCGACCTGGACCACGTGGACGACCTGAAGGAACAGCAGTACAAGGACCTGTTCACGACCGCGGAGACCGGCGACAAGGCTCGCCTGGTGTCCTGTATCATCGGTTGGGCCTGCGAGAACGTCAATGCGGCGCAGATCAAAGGCTATGGTCTGGAAGAACACGTAGAGGTCATCAACCCCGGCGATGGGGCCGCTCTCAATGCGGACCTTTATGGCGCGTATGAGCGTGAAGAGCCATGGCTTGGCTACCAATGGGGCACCAACGATCCGGCGTTGATCCTGGACTTGGTTCGCTTGGAAGAGCCCCCGTACAGCGCGGCGTGTTGGGCCAGTGAAGACGTGAAGCCCTGCGCGTATCAGGATGCTACGATTCTTATCGCCGTGAACCCTAACCTGCCCGGACGGGCTCCGGACGTGGTTGAGATGCTGCGCAGTTGGGATTTCAACATTGAAATCTATAAGTCTGTCGCCCGCTGGCAACGCGAAAATCCTGACGCGGACGTTAAGGCCACCGCCGTCTGGTGGCTCAACAACAACGCCGACATCTGGAGCGGCTGGGTGACTGACGAGGCCGCTGAAGGCATTCAGGCAGCGCTGACCGCCGGCGAGGAAGCCGACGGCTGGCCATCCGAATAAAGCGGATACTCAACGAGCGCAAATGAGGCGGTTCCGAAAGGGGCCGCCTTTTTTCTGAATCGGGATTTTCCGGATTAGAGGATTTACCGGATTGGAGGCTCCTTACGTAGGAATGGCCTCAATCCTGATAATCCCTAAATCCGGCAAATCCTGATTCTGACAACTCTGTTACAATGCCGGCGGCTTGCCGCAATCCTCATTGGCAAGCGTAGGAACCGTTACGCAATGACTACCACCGAATCCACTACGTTCGTTTCCGACGAAACGCTGGCGACCCTGAAAACTATTCCGACTCAGACGCTGATTGACGGCTTGTGGGTGATGGGCTGGCCCATGAGCATGATCGAGGGCGCGAAACCGCTCCAGCCCGGCCAGCACATGGCCGGCCGCGCGGTTACGCTGCGGTTCGTACCCCACCGGCCCGACCTCGCCGCCGACAAGCCCAAGGCTGCCGACTCCGCCGAATACGTTGCCTTTGAGTTGTGTGGCCCCGGCGAGGTGCTGGTCATCGATGCTATGCGGTGGCCGTTCAGCAGCATCGGGGGCGACATCAAGTTCTTTCGCCTGTACCAGCGCGGTGTCGGCGGCTTGGTAACCGACGGAGCGGTGCGCGACACCAATACCCTGAAAGAGTACGGATTCCCCGTCTATGCGGCCAACGCCACCGCCAAACAGGGCCCGGCTGAGTTCTGGCCGTGGCAGGTCAACGATTGCATCCAGTGTGGCGGCGTGCTGGTTCGGCCCGGCGATGCTATCGTGGGCGACGATGACGGAGTGGTAGTGGTGCCGGCCAGTGCCGCGCAAGAGGTCATCAACATCGCACACCAGCGGGAAGAGGTTGAGGGCGTCATCAAGGCCCAGCTGGAAATCGAGCAGTGTTCGCCTGGGAAATACTATCCCTTCAACGAAAACACCTGGAAACTGTTTGAGGAAAAAACGGGGAAGAAACCTTACCGTTAGACTCTCACTCTCACCCTAGGCTCTAAAGGTTCACCCTCACCCTGGCCCTATCCCGTCAAGGGATAGGCAACTGCCTTACCCGTAAGTACAAAGGAGAACTGAAATGGCGCGACTACCCGCAGCAACCCGCGATACTGTACCCGCCGGCCAGGAGGCCACCTTTGACGAGATAACGCAGAACGGCACGGCGGTACCGCCCTACGGGCCCGGCTCGGTGATGGTCCACGTGCCGGAGGCGAGCAAGCACGCCACGGCCTTGAATCAGTACCTGCGCAACGATGCCAGCTTGCCGATGAAGGCGGCCGAGTTGGCCATGCTCGTTGCGGCCCGTGAGATGGACTGTCAGCACATCTGGAACGCCCACGCTGCATCCGCCCGCGACGCCGGCGTGCCGGCCGCCGTGGTGGACGCCATCCGCGACAACACGCCCCTGCCCGACCTGGCGCCCGACGAATCCGCGGTGATTCAGTTGGGGCGCGAAATCCTGCGCAACCACCAGGTCAGCCGGGGCGGCTACCAGAGCGCGCTCGAAATTTTCGGGCAGCAGGGCACCATCGAGTTGACGCTGGTGTTGGGCAACTACACCATGCTGGGAATGCTCATCAACACTTTCGAGACCGACCTGCTGCCGAACCGGACGGAGCCGCTGTTGCAGAGGATTCCCGGATAGCCGCACATCGGGGCTGATTCAACACTTTGTAGGGGCGGGTTTCAAACCCGCCCCTACAAAGTGCCCGATTGTTTCCGGCACGCTATTAAACCGACTTGCGATAAATCTGCACTCGGTGGCGGCATGAGTCCACCACGTAGATGCGGCCCTCCGAATCTACGGCCACGGAGGTCGGGCCCCAGAACCGCGATTCGATCCTGGCGGAAGTCTCCCGGTGATGGTCGCGCCACGGGTCCACCGCCGGCGCGAGGTTCGCTTCAGTCCTGGCCCGCTGCTCGTCGGGGTTTGCCGCCAGGTAATCTGCTGCCCACGTGGATACCGTGGCGTCGCCCAGCAGGATGCCGGCCACTTCCCCATCCGGCGCGAAAATCTGCACCCGCTCGTTGCCCCAGTCGGCGACGTAGATATGTCCCTCTGCGTCCACCGCTACCGATGCGGGACGATTCAGCTGGCTTTTGCCATCTCCGCTGGTTCCCCACTGGCCGATAAAGCGGCCGTTGGGGGTGAACGCCTGGACGCGGTCGTTGCGCCAGTCCGCGACGAAGACGTTTCCATCGGCATCGCACGTCAGACCCCACGGAGTGTTGAACTGTCCGGATTGGGCGCCATACTGGCCCCAGCCGTCCAAGAAATCTCCTTCGGTGGTGAATCGCTGGATGCGATGATTCAGGCCGTCGCTGATCAGCAGCGTTCCGTCGGGGGCCGCAGTTATCCCAGCGGGTCGGTTGAATTGACCAGGCGAGTCGCCAACATCGCCCCAGTGTCGGATAAAATTCCCGGTCGGGTCGAATATATTGACTCGTTGCAACGCCTCGTCGGTAACGAAGATTCGGCCGTCGGCAGCGCGGGCGATGTCGCTGGGCCACCAGAACTGCCCATCTTCGGTTCCGCCGGTTCCCCATTCGCCGATATAGCCCTCGTCAACTGTGCAGACGCACACGCGCTTGTGTTCCAGGCGTCCGACGGATTCGGGGCCGCCCCGATTCAGGACATACATCACGCCGTCGTGCCCCAGCGTGATGGCGATGGGATGGATGAAGCCGCGTCCCCGGTAGGCGAGAAAGCCTACCGTGTGGCTGTACTCGAATCTCGCTGTCGTTGTGGTCATGCGAGTTGGTACTCCCTGGAGGCGACGATTAGCTGCAACATTTCAACTATCCGTTCTTTCGAGCAGGCGACGGTGTCATCCTGGTCGAAACGAATTTCTCCCCATGGCGTGGCCAGCGAGATGAGACTGTCCAGGGTGGTCTCCGAGACCTCAAACATCCCCACCGCGTCGAGGCAGGCTTCCGTCAGTTCACGTGGCGACAGGACATCCCCGGCTGACAGCACTCGATTCACAATTGCGGACACCCCCGGCCGGGTCATATCGCGCATCTCCGCACCGGCGGCGTTGATTCGCTCCACCAGGTTGCCGGTATCAATCCATTCCACGCCGGTGTGCCAACCTTCAACGGTGGGTGGGTTGAGGATTTCCTGGCCCATGAAGTTGACGTCCATCGCCAGGTTGCAAATGGTCCATTCCGGCGTGCGGTGGCTGCCGGCCAGACGGGCCGTGCCTCCAACCAGTTCGGCGGGGCTTTTGACCCGTCCCAGGCGGACTGACTCGTCCGAGAAGAAATCGGACAGGAGCAAACAGCGCATGACCGACCGTATATCACCTCCGCTGCGGGCGAATTCATTGGCCAGGATGCCGGTAGCGTCTTCGTCCGGTCGGTCGGACACGAAGAAGTTGTAGAGCTTGCTTGCGATGTAGTGAGCAGTCGCGGGGTGACGAACGATGATGTCGATAACTTCCTGTCCGTTGAAGGTTCCGGTGTGGCCAAGGAAAGTTTTTTCCGTATCGTCATGGTCGTCGTCACGGTAGCGGAACTGCCAGTCAATGCGTCCATACGGCCAGAAGGAGTCCCGGCTGGCGCGGATGCTCATGTACTCCGCGTTGTCAATCGTCCACCCGGTGAACGACCGGGCGGCGGCCTTCACGTCGTCCTCGGTGTAGTTGCCGATCCCCATGGAGAACAGTTCGAGCAATTCGCGCCCGTAGTTCTCGTTGGGGGCGTCCTTATGGTTGTCCTTGTTGTCCAGCCAGAAGATCATAGCCGGGTCGCTGGAGAGCTCCAAAAGGATGTCGGCAAACTTGGCCAGCCCGTGCCGCCGGAAAGTATGGGTCTGGTTGACCACGGCTTTGGCGTGGTTGAGCTTGCCGTAGGCGGTGGCGAACAGGCCGTGCCAGAACAGGGCCATTTTCTCTTCGAGCGGGCGGCGGGAATTGATGATGCGATACAGCCAATAGCCCTGGCTACTCTCCAGCAGCATCAGGCTGTTCTGGTCGGTGTGGTAGCGACGGATGAGGTCTTCGATCTCCAGATCCGGCTGTAGCTCGGGATGCAGCAGCTCCTCAACGGTGGCTTCGTAGCCTTGGGCAACCGCCCGGTCGATTTCGGCGCGAGTGGGGGCAAAGCCGGCGCGTCGCAGCAGATGAGCGATGCGCGCGGTTTCGGAATCCGTGACTGTAATTCTGCCGGCGTCTGCCAACGCCTGGTTGGTCAAGGTCATCGTCGTTTTCCTTTGCACTCTGAAATGGTCAAGCCCTGATAAAACGGCCCAGGAATGTTTCCCATGATAATACCAGTGGACCGGAACCGGTCAGGCCAAAAGCTAAACCAGCGTTGCGGTAGCGGTAAGCGGTTTCCAGCGCCCTATCCGAAATGGGTTCGGTTTCATGCTGTTTCAGTTGGGTCATACCCTTTGCGGATAGCCAAATGCCGGATGTGGCCATGAGCACTGCGAGCAGGCCAGCCAAAACGTCGGCGTAACCTCTCAAGAGCAATTGCCAAGTCAGCACTGGGAAGGCAGCGATCAGGATGCTTGCTAGCAGCCAATTTCGCATCATTTTGCAATCGCGTAAGCGCCTGCGGCAATAATCGCAACCCCGGATCCACCCATCAAAAGGCTTGCTCCCAGCGGCCCCGCGGTCACGGTATCGGGCCAGAATGGGTAGCTGACGGCAGCAGCAACTACTACCAATATGCCGGCAAGAATTAGCGACTTGTGCATGGCAACCTATGCTCTACATCAGGTTCCAGCGGGGGTTGGCGTCCACCAGTTCGCGGAGGTAATCGACGAGCCAGGGGCGCACTGCTTCCGCCATGTAGAAGGTTGGCGCGATCAATTCGGACTCGTCGGCGATGATGCCTTCATCAATGCAGCGCGTTGCCACGTCGGTGCCCGGCATGACGCTGACGCCGACGCGGAGGTTGGCCAGCGACGGCTTCAGGCCACGCAGGAACTCCAACTTGTTCTCGACGGACTGGCGGGTTTCGCCTGGCTCGCCGAATTGCTGCGAGATGGTGTAGTGCAGGTCGCCGGCTTCGCACAGGTCGGTGGTTTCCTTCAGGGATGAGTACCGTGAGGTGTCGTTGTCGCCTTCGTGGGGGTCGCCGCCGCGAGTTCCGCCCATCATCACCAGCCCGCAACCCGCCTGCTTCATCAAGCCGATCAGTTCGGCGTCGCAGGCGTAGGGCGCCAGGCAGGTGTTCCAGCGTACCTTGACCTCGGCTTCCATGAGCGCGTTGCACAACTCTTTGGCGTGCTCCAGAGGTACGTTGAAGCAGTTGTCCACGAAGAATATCTTCTTCAGCCCGTACCGCTCGGTTACCTCCGCGACTTCCTCAACAACCTCGTCGATGGGGCGAATGACGCGCCAGGCGCCTTCGGGCGTGCGGATGTCGTCGGCGGAGGTGGGATAGTAAAATCCGCCCAGCTTGGTGAGGACGCTGACGCCAAATCCCGCCTTGGCGTATTTGGGCATGTCCAGGTCGTCAAGGCTTGGACGTTCGATGAAATCGGACGAGCAGCGCATCCCGTTGTAAACCAACTCGCCGTTTTCGCGGTACAGCAGTCCGGTCATGCCCCGGTAGTCGGGCTCGCCAATTTCGATACGGCCGGCGAGGTCGGCGAAACTTTCACCGGCGTCGCCCGCCAAGCCAAAGTCGGGCTGCACGTATTCAAAGACCTGCGTGGGCATGATACTGAACGCCGGCCCTCCGCACACGATGGTCGCATCGGAAACGGAACGGACGCGCTCGATCACGCTCTTTGTGATGGGCAACTGCCACTGCGGGTCCACGTAGCTGTGATTGCTCAGGTTGCGTATGGAGATTCCGACCAGTTCGGGGTTGAAGTCCCGCACCGTTTGCTCGATTTCATCCAGATAGTTCTCGCTGGCGAACATCAAGTCAACCAACTTGACCTCGTGGCGTGAGCGGTCGATATGTCCGGCGACGTAGGCGAGTCCGATCGGGATGGGCTGGGCGCGCATACGGCTCATGACCCGGTTGTGGCGATTGGTGGCAATCAGCAGAATGCGCATCGGAAGTCCCCCTGTTGCGGCAGCGTGGTGTCCATAATCGTCCCGATTGTACACCAAGCAGTACGAATAGACTACGCGCCGCCCGGAGCGTCACCCGACCCGTTAGATTCATCGTTCGCCATGACAACCAACGTGTCATCCTCAAGTCGGACTATACTTGCCGATGCCCATTCTCGGCGGGTGTAAGTTAAAACCCGGTAGCCGGCGGCGGTTAGCGGCGCGGCCAGCAGGGTCCCCAGGAACCCGAATAAGAGGCCGAATATCGCCAGCGCCAGGATTACGGCCAGGGGATGCAATCCCAACGCTTGCCCCTGCATCCGTGGCGTGACCAGGGTATTCTGTAGAACTTGCACGATCAAATACACGCCCAGAACGAACGGGAGCTTGGTGAAATCCACCAGCGCGATCACGATGCTGGCTGTGACCACAAACATAATCGGCCCGACTATTGGCACCAACTCTGACAGGCCGGCCAGCAGACCAAGCGGAAGCGCCAGCGGAACCCCCAAAACCCATAGAGACAGCGATACCACCACGCCGACCATCGCGCCCAAGAAAAGCTGCATACGGATATAGGCGCCGATGGACTCGCCGGCCAGCCTTCCTATTTCCGTCAGGTCTTCCCGTAACGGGCCGGGTAAAATCCTCCTCACGCCGGCGCCGATTGTTTCCGGCTGGAATAGCAGGTAGAACAGTATGATCGGAGAGGCCGCCAACCCAACCACCTGGGATATACCGCTTTGGGCCACGCGGGACACCCTTTGCAGCGCGGCGATGGAGGCGTTGAACAGCGCCGCCCGCATTTCAGTTAGCCGAGGATCGACAATTTCCTGGATGTTCGCGGGCACGCGATTGCGGTACAGGTACTGTACTTCCTCCCAAACGGCCTCGCCTTCGGCGATAATGCCCGGGGCGCGTTCGGCCAGCGTCATCGAGCCATCGACCAGTCGGAACGCGCCTAGCGCCAGCACGAGGACCACCGCCAAGATTACTGCCAGGGTGGCGAAACCTGCCGTGGCTGCGCGAACCGCACCGGGCCATCGCTGCGCCAGAGGAACCCGGTCGCCCAGCTTGACCAGGGGAAGCAGGAGATACGCAATGACCGCGCTGAGTAAAAAGGGCAGCAGTATGCTGAGCAGTTGCCAAACAATGACTACCAAAGCGACCGCGAGCAACACCGACAATGACAATCGCAGACGACGTTGGGCGCGGGGTGTCAATTCTGGCATGGCTACCGTATGATCCGGAACGAATACCGTGCCAGACTATCAGGATTGAGATTGCTTAACAATCCCCGGCGCCTATGCTAATCTGCCCGCGATGAAAAGCATGTTGCACTCTCTACGCGATGCGCGCGCCACCTTTCCGGCGGTGAGTTTGGTAGTGGCGGTTGCTGTCACGCTTTTGGTTTTTGGAACAAGCGCCTGTGGCTCCGAATCAGGCGCCTCGACAGTGGCCAACCCTGCGGCGAATGCCATCTATGACTTCCCGATTAATTTTTACCAGGGTCAGGATGTCGTCGGAGGAGAGACTCTATTGTTGTCTGATTTGCAGGGACAACCGGTTGTACTGAATTTTTGGGCGGGACTGTGTCCGCCCTGTCGTGCGGAGATGCCGGAGTTTCAGCACTTTGCCGACGAATACGCGGGCCGAACGCTGGTAATTGGCGTGGATCTGGGACAGTTTTTCAGCCTGGGCAGCCAGGAGAACGCCCTGCAACTGCTGAACGAGCTGTCAGTAACGTATCCGGCCGGCTATACCGACGACGCCGGAGTGCTGCCGGAGTTGGGTGTGACCGGGTTGCCGGCGACGTTCTTTATCAACGAGGATGGCAGCCTGCACCGCAAATGGCAGGGTGTTTTGAACGGCGAGAAATTGGCCGAGATTACGGAAGAGATGCTTGCCCAATAACGCAACGAAATGACAGGGAAGGTAAGAAGAATGCCTGAAGGCACAATCACATTCGGTTGCAATCTCACTGTTGATGAGTACTGGGATGTAGGAGAATTTGCACGGCGGGCGGAGGCTCTGGGTTTCGACCGGGTCACCGTCGGCGAGCATATCATGGACGGGAACCCGCCGCGTCCCACGATGATGGGCATACCGGCGATGGCGGCGGCGGCGGGGGCTACGTCCACCATACGGGTGCTGACCGGAATCGTAATCGCTCCGCTGTATCATCCGGTGATGCTGGCGAAAATGGTGTCGATCCTGGACCAAATCTCCGATGGACGACTGGATTTCGGCATCGGGATCAGTGGCCAGCGGGATACCCGTGCCGAGTTTGAGGCGCTGGAAATTCCGGTTAACACGCGTGGTCGCCGCACCGACGAGATGTTGCGGGTGATGAAGGACCTGTGGACCTCCGAGAAAGTTTCCCATCACGGGCGGTTTTTCAATTTCGACGACGTAACGCTGTTGCCAAAGCCGATGCAGCAACCTTACCCGCCAATCTGGGTGGCCGGTCGCAGCGACGCGGCAATACGCCGGGCGGCGATAGCCGGCGATGGGTGGTACCCGTACCTGTTCACCGTAAACCGGATCCGGCGGTCTAACGCCAGCGTGCGCGAGATGGCCGAACACTCGGGCCGCGACCTCAGCGGCTTCAATTGGGGGCTGAATCAGCCCACCGCCATTGACGATGACCCCGACAAGGCTCTGGAAACCGCCGTTGCCCACATCGGACAACGCTACGTCACTCCGGACCGCAGCGCCGAGGACATCGCCCGGGCGCTCTGCGTTACCGGGAACGCCGAGGATTGCGTGGGGGCGATTCAGGAGCGCATTGATGCCGGCGTTCGGGATTTCGTGTTCGGATTCCTGGCGGGAAATACGGATGACTACTTCCGGCAGATGGAGATGTTTTCCAACCGGGTGCTGACGCAATTCAAGTAACGTACAGTCGGCGGTGGCGGCTATAATGGGGTCGGGAGTCAAAACATTGGCGCTTGCCCTGTGGGCTCCCTTGCTCGCCGGAACTCTGATGGCAGCCGCCACTTGGCTGGTTTGGTTCTACACCACCATACCTTGCACACCGGAAAACGCGATTGAGCTAATGTGCCGGCCTGCCTGGCTCTCGAGCTACGTATCAACTGCCGTATTGCGCGATTGCATCGTCCATTCCGGTATCGCCATCACCATTACGGGAGGTTCTGACATCATGCTGTTTCTGCAAGAAAGACGGCGCACCAATCAGGAAAGGCAGCGCAACGACCAGATGATGGAGATGATGAAGGCGTTTCTGGAGGAGGCGGCGGAGCAGCGCCGCCAGATCGTCGAGGAACGCCGTCAAGCTGAGGAACGCGCCATCGAAGAACGCCGCCAAGCTGAAGAACGCGCTATCGAAGAACGCCGACAGGCCGCAGTGGAGCGTCAGGCATTTTTGGAAGCGTTGAACAGGCTCACTGATGCAATTATCCAGAATGGCCGGAATCCGCAATAGCCGATAAGTTGATAGAGGATTTACCTATGAAGTTTGGCATATACAGTTCCATCGCAGACCCGCCGGCCGGTGAGAACCTCGCCCTGCGGGTCGAGGAAGTAGTGGAGGAGGCGAAACTCGCCGAATCGGTGGGGTTCGATTCGTGCTTCTTCGGCGAGCATCACCAGGACAAGGATGGATTCCTGCCGTCGCCGCTGATTGTATCCGCCGCCGTTGCTGCCCAAACCACCACGTTGAACCTGGGCACGTCGGTAATTCTGTTGCCTCTGCATCATCCGGTAAAGATGGCTGAGGATGTCATAACGCTGGACATCGTTTCGCGGGGCCGCTTCATCCTGGGCGTAGGGCTGGGGTACCAGCCGGTGGACTTCCGAACGTTTGATATTCCCATCGATCAGCGGGTGAGCCGCTTCGAGGAAGAGATAGAGATCATTCGGCAATGTTGGTCGGGTGAACGGTTCGATTTTTCGGGCGAGCATTTCAACTTGGAAGATATTACCATTACACCGCGGCCCTATTCCGACCCGTCGCCGCCGCTGTGGATTGGCGCCAGCCGTGTCCCAGGGGCGCGCCGGGCCGGCCGCATTGCCGACGGATTTGTGGCGGGGCCAAGCACGGACTTAGAGAGTACGGTTACGCTGACTTCGGCGTATCAGCAAGCTGCCGAACACGCCGGTCGAGAGCCGGTCACCTGCCTGATGCGCGATGCCTGGGTCGCGCCCACCCGCGCGGAAGCGGAACGAGTTTACGGGCCGGAGGTCATTGATGCCTACAAGTATTACTGGCGCAATGGCCTCAACGAGTTTCGCCGGTACACCGAGGAGTCCCAAATCAACATCGACAACCTCGGCCCCGACCGCCTGATTCTGGGTGAACCGCAGGAAGTGGTGGATGAGTTCCACCGCTGGAGCGAGGCGACCGGCGCCGAATACTTCTTGCTCCGCCTGCGGCACGCTCACTCCGGCGGGCCTCCCCACGAGCGCATCATGGAGGCCATCCAGCTATTCGGCGAAGCAGTGATTCCAAATTGCCAATAACCTACCCATCCAACTGCAGCTAACAGGAGAACCAGCCATGCCACGCTTTCCAGCCGCCAGCCGAGACTCAGTACCACAGGAACAGGTAGCCGCTTTCGACGCCATTGTGTCCTCCCGCAACAACGTTGTGCCCGAAATGGGGCCTGTCGCCGTGCAACTGCACGTGCCGGAAATTGCCCAGCGTGGCGAGGTTCTGCGGGACTATCTGCGTGCCGGAGGTTCGACCCTATCCGACAACGTAGCGGAACTCGCCATGCTGACCACCGCCCGCGAGCTGGATTGCCAGTTCATCTGGCACGCCCACGCCGCCGCCGGCCGCCGCGCCGGCCTCAGCGACGCCCTGGTGGACAGCCTGCGCGACAAGCAGGACCTGCCGGAACTCTCATCCGCCGAATCCGCCGTCATCAACTACGGGCGAGAGTTTTTCCGCACCCGTCGGGTGTCCCAAGCGACCTTCGACGCCGCCCGCGCCGAGTTCGGAGACCGCGGCCTGATTGAGTTGACCAACCTGATGGGCTACTACTCGGTGCTGGCGTTCAACATCAACGCCTTCGAGCAACTTCCGCCGCAGTCGGACGAGCCGTTTTTGCCCGTTTAAGGCGGTCTGAATGGCCGAGAAAATCTACATCCGCAATGCCAGCGGCGAGCTGGAGCCTCTGACTGAAGAGCGTTTCGAGACGGAAGATCTGCTCCAGCGGTTGATTGGGCAGCATCCCGAACTGCTGGCCGGCGACCAAATGCGTCCCGACGATCCGTTGCGCTGGATTCTGATCAAGCGCGAGATGCCGATTGAGGGTTGGGCACTTGACCACCTGCTGATTGATCAACACTCACGGCCAACCTTGGTGGAGGTGAAACGCGGCGCCAATCGGGAAATCCGACGTAACATAGTCGGGCAAATGCTGGACTACGCGGCCACGGCTGCCAACGTTTGGTCGGAGCGTGATATGCGTAGGATTTTTGAGGAGAGTTCGGATGACCCTGACGGTGAAATCGGCATTCTATTGCAGAGGGATGAAGAACCCGATATCAACGATTTTTGGGAAGAGGTAGCCACGAATTTGGCCGCCAATCGGCTCCGGCTGCTTTTCGTAGCGGACGAGATTCCCGCTGAGCTGGAGCGAGTCGTCAAGTTCCTCAACGAACAAACCCGCGATAATCTTGAGGTGTTGGCTGTTGAAGTCAAGCAATATCCCTCGCAGTTTGGTCAAGCACTGGTTTCGCGGGTAATCGGACAGGTGAACGCGCCTCGCAGTGGTAACTCCAGAAGTCTTAACTTGAGACCCGATGAATTGCTCGACGCATTCCGTCCGGATGTGCGAGATGCGATGCTTCCGTTAATTGACGCGGTCACGAATGCTGGTGGACAGTTACGCTACAGGAGAACCGCTATCACAGTCAGGGGACGCTGTTCCAAGTGGCAGCGTCCACTATATCTGGCCCGGTTTTATGTATCAGACGGAGGCCGGTTCGAGTTTACAATCGATTACATTGATGGACTTCCCGAAGAATTGCGGACGTTCCAGAAAGAGTACATAGGTCAGTTCATCGGTGACGAGTTCGTATCCTCCAACAATGGTAAGTGGGGTGAAGGGTGGGCGGTCAATTCGGACGCTTTTGTGGAACAAAAAGACGTGCTAACCCACCGGCTATGCACCGCCCTGAGGGAACTATCCGATTTGTGATCTGGCAGTCGAAAGATGGACCCAATTATCGCCACCGCCCTTAACTCCGCCCGCCAGCGCGGAGCGGAATATGCCGATGTGCGCCTGGTATCCAACAGGGAGCAGCGCATCGTGGTGCGCAACGGCGTGGTGGAGACCATGACCGCTGATGAATCCGTCGGTTTGGGCATTCGCGCGCTCTACAACGGCGCATGGGGGTTCGCTTCCACACGCGAGTTGACCAACGCCGGCGCCGACCAGGCCGCCGGCCAGGCGGTGCAGATTGCCCGCGCCTCGGCCGGTCAGAACGGCGCCGGATTGTCAGCGGCTCAACTGCTTGGCGCGGCGGTGACCAGCCGGGGCAGCTACGTCACTCCCATCGGCATCGACCCGTTCACCGTAGCCCTTGAGGATAAGCTGGCTCTGCTGCTGGCCGCTGATGCGGAAATGGCCGCCGTGCCGCAAGTCAGCGCGCGTATGGCCAACCTGGTGTTCATCCGTGAGGAGCGCACTTTCGCCAATACCGAGGGCACGCACGTCAGCCAGACCATTTACGAGTCCGGCGGCGGCGTGCAGGCCACCGCAGTTGGCAATGGCGAGACGCAGCGGCGTTCGTATCCGCAGTCCCACGGGCGGCAGCAGGGGTGCGCCGGCTGGGAGTATGTTGTCGAAATGGACCTGGCCGGCAACGCTCGTCGCATCGCAGAGGAAGCGGCGGAGTTGCTTACTGCCGAGCCTTGTCCGGTGGGCATCACCACCGACCTGATCATAGACAGCAGCCAGCTTGCGTTGCAGATTCACGAGTCCTGTGGTCATGCCGTGGAGCTGGACCGGGCCTTGGGCGACGAGGCAGCGTTCGCCGGCACGTCATTCCTGACGCCGGATCTGCTGAAGAACTTCCAGTACGGTTCCGACCAGGTCAACATCACTGCCGACAGCACCAGCGCCACCGGCCTCGGCACCTTTGGCTGGGATGATGAGGGGCTGCCGGCCCAATCGACTGACATCATTCGCAGCGGTCAATTCGTGGGCTACCTGATGTCCCGCGAGTCGGCGACACGGCTGGGCCTGCCGTCCAATGGCTGTATGCGGGCGTCATCCTGGAATCGTATTCCGCTGATTCGCATGACCAACGTCAGCCTTCAGCCTGGTCGGTGGACGCTGGATGACCTGATCGCCGACACGGATGACGGCATATACCTGGAAACGAACCGCTCCTGGTCCATTGACGATCGCCGCTACAACTTTCAGTTCGGCACGGAAGTGGGGCGCGAGATCAAGAACGGGAAATTGGGACGCCTGCTGCGCAACTCCACCTACACCGGCATCACGCCTGAGTTCTGGCGCAGCTGCGACGCCGTATGCGGGCCGGAGCTTTGGCAACTTTGGGGAACGCCCCGGTGCGGCAAGGGACAGCCGGGCCAGATTGCCCACACCAGCCACGGCGCCAGTCCCTCGCGGTTCCGCAACATCCGGGTCGGCGTGATGCGGTGATGCTAGGTCCAGACCGCATTCAGTCGCTGCTGCGAGATGCCCTGCGCAACCTCCATCTGGGGGATGCCGATATCTATCTGACTGCCACCACGCAGGCCCTCACCCGCTTTGCCAACAACCGTATCCACCAGAACGTGTACCATGACGACGCGGTGGCGCACATCCGTATCGCTTACCAGAAACGCCAGGGGCGCGCCGTAACCAACAATCTGTCGTCCGACGGATTGCGCGCCGCGGTTTTGCAAGCCAGGGAACATGCCGGCCTCATGCCCGAAGACCCCGACTTTCCCGGCCTTCCCAAAGCGCCGCAAGCCGCGTCGGTTGACGCCTATGACGAGGCGACGGCAAACGCCGGCCCGGAACATCGCGCTGCCGTCGTCGGCACGGTTTGCCGCAAGGCGGCCGACGCCCGGCTGGAAGCCGCCGGCTTCTACCGCACCGGCGTAACCGAGCTGGCGGTTTTCAATACCCGGGGACCTCGTTACTCCTACCACGCTGGCACTTTCGCCGGCCTGCTCATCACCGCCCGCAGCGACGACTCCGCCGGTTGGTCCAAGGGCGGAGGTTGGCGCATGGGTGAAATCGATGCCGAGGCGTTGGCGGACGAGGCCATCGGCAAGGCGATCCGTGGTCGCAACCCGAAGGATCTGGAACCGGGCGATTACCCCGTCGTGCTGGAACACTACGCCGTTGACGATATGCTGGAGGCCTTGAGTTTCTACGGCATGGGCGCGCAGATGGTGCAGGATGGGCGCAGCTGGATGTGCGACTTGCTGGGCCAGCCGGCGATGAGCCAGCTGGTGTCCATTTGGGATGACGGCCTGGACTCCTCCGGATGGCCGGTTCCCTTTGACGCGGAGGGCGTCCCCAGGCAGCGCGTGGAAATCGTGACCGACGGCGTGGTGCAGGGGCCGGTTTACAACAGCTATACCGCCGCCAAAAACGGCGTTGCCTCCACCGGACACCAGCGCGGAGCCACCGGAGGACCGACGGCCACCAATCTGTTCATGCGTCCCGGCGACCGGACTACCGAGGAGCTGATTGCCTCTGTGGATCGTGGCCTCTACGTAACCCGTTTCTACTACACGCGGCTGGCGCACAATCGCGGCTGCGTGATGACCGGCATGACGCGGGACGGAACGTTTTTGATCGAAAACGGCGAACTCACTGCGCCAGTGAAAAATCTGCGGTTCACGCAAAGCTACGTAGATGCGCTCGCCGGCTGCCAGGCCCTATCCGACACGGCTCGCCTGAACCTGAACGAGGCCGGCGTAGCCATGCACGTGCCAGCGGCCCTGCTGGAAAGTTGGCGTTTCACGGGGCAGACGGTGTAATCTAACGTAGAACGGGCGTCAGGTTTAGCACTATGCAAACTACACTCAACATCAGCGAGAACATCGTACAGAGACTGTACGCGGAAGCCAAGCGGCGCGGCACCACGGCGTCGGCATTGGCGGAGGCCGGGATTCTCCAAATACTTGACGAGGAGCCGCTACCGACGCCCGAAAGTGTTCCTATTGAGTCACTGCCAGATCTGCCCAAATTGCCGCCGGGGCCCATCCTGGTTGACATCGCCAACCGCGAAGAACTCTACCGAGTGATGGACGAATACGATGGTTTTCGATACTAATGTGCTCGTGTACTCTGTACACGAACAGTCGGAGTTTTATCAGCCTTGCTTTCGACGCTTGCAAGAGGCACGAACGGGGCGAACTCCCGCATTCCTTACTTGGAATATCTGTTACGAATTCCTCAGAGTTACTACGCATCCACAGGTATTGCCTAACCACTGGTCAATAGCCGAAGGGCGGAATTTTATCGCCGGATTGTTGGAATCACCCGGTTTTGACCTTTTGTTGCCGACGCCAAATCACTTGTCCGAGTTGTACCGGGTAACGACAGAACTGCCGGACATACGCGGAAATCGGATTCACGATATGCACACCGCCGTGCTGATGCGGGAACATGGCATCAGCCAAATCTGCACCTTGGACAGCGACTTCCGCCGCTTTCCATTTGTTGAAATTATAGACCCACTACAGTACACGGAGCCGGAATGAGCGATCTGAATAACGATGAAATCCAGGCCCTGGCCAAAGCGGTTGGGTTGACGCTTGCGGAACCGGAGTTGACGCAAGTTGCCCATAGCCTGAACGCTATGCTGGAGGAGATGGCTGCCATCAATCCTCCGGGTTTCAACTTGGAAGAGTATGTTGCCGTTACCCTGCCGGCCGATATGGAGGTGTCAGAATGACTCCCAATGAAATTCCATTCCTGTCCGCCTCCGAGTTGGCCACCGTCATCCGTGCGCGTGAAATTTCCGCCGCCGAAGCGGCGGACGCTTACCTTGATCGTATCGACGCGGTTGGCGATAAGCTGAATGCCTACATCACCGTGTGCGCCGACGAGGCCCGCGCCGACGCGAAACGACTGGATGACGAAGCGGCATCTGGCAACTTTCGCGGGCCATTGCACGGCGTTCCGGTCGGCGTCAAGGACCAGATTTACACGGCTGGCGTCCGCACCACCGACGCCTCCAAAATCCGAGCCGATTTCGTGCCGGATTATGACGCAACGGTAGTATCCAAACTCAAGGATGCCGGCGCGGTTATCATCGGCAAGACCAACATGAGCGAGTTCGCGCTGGGCGACCCCATCAGCAGCTTCTCCGGG
The DNA here is from genome assembly GCA_009840165.1 of Chloroflexota bacterium. Classification (GTDB taxonomy): domain Bacteria; phylum Chloroflexota; class Dehalococcoidia; order Lucifugimonadales; family UBA3495; genus Bin87. The sequence continues at coordinate 23,525 of VXOG01000034.1, read as the reverse complement.
CCGGCTCGCAACCCCTGGGACACGGCGCGTAATCCCGGAACTTCCAGCACCGGCAGCGGCTCGGCCACGGCTGGGTTCCTCTGCGCCACCTCCTTGGGCGAGGACACCGGCGGCTCAATTCGAGGGCCGGCGGCCAACTGCGGGCTGGTGGGCATCCGGCCCACCTGGGGCCGGGTAAGCCGGGCCGGCGTAGATGGCGCCAGCTGGTCCACGGACACCATCGGCCCCATATCCCGCACGGTCGAGGACTGCGCGCTGACGTTGAGCGTCATCGCCGGCCATGACCCCAAAGACCGCTACAGCCGCACGGAACCCGTGCCCGACTACCTGGACGGTTTGGATGGTGGCGTGGCCGGCATGCGCATCGGCGTAGTGCAGGAGCTGATGGGCGGACACGGATTGAGGCTTGACGACCGCAGCCGCGACGCGGTGGCCGCTGCCGCCGAAGTGCTCCGTGAGCTGGGCGCGGAGGTCGTACCGGTCAGCCTGCCCATGGCGCAGTACACCGGGCCGATTGTCCGCACCATCACCAGCACCGAGCGGGTCAGCCTGAATCCCGAATGGCTGCGGGAGCGATTCGAGGACTATCACCCCAACACGCGGGTTGCCTTTGCCACGGGCAACCTGATACCGGGGCAGGTGTATTACAAGGCGGTGAAACTTCGCGCCCTGGTACGCCGCCAGGTGATTGAGGCGTTCCGAGAAGTGGACCTGCTGATTCAGCCGACATCGACCGGACCGGCCGGGCTGCTGTCGGATGAACCGCCTGTGGTCAGCAGCAAGGAAATGGCCGCGGCCGCCTTGAGGGAAGGGAGCTTCCGAGGCTTATACAGTTTGAGCGGATGCCCGGCGTTGAGCATCCCGTGTGGTTTCACCGGCGACGGCGAGGGGGCGTTGCCTCTGGCGATGCAGATTGCCGGGCCGCACTTGGGTGAAGCTGCCATATTCCGCGCAGCGTACGCCTACGAGCAGGCCACCCCGTGGCATAAGCGGCTTCCGCCGGCACTGTAGCGCCACCGACCTTTTCTTCGCTCCGATACGGTAATGAAGCTAGCCAACGGGTTGGTTGTCCGCATCGCCGCCGTGGTGATGGCATTGGGGTTGTTCGCCGTTGCATCGTCTGCGGCGTGCGCCAGCGCGCAGAGCCCGCCGCAGACGATGCAACGTCAGGTGAAGTAGGTGCGGATTCTGCAACTGCCGGAGCGATGCCAGAGGGAAGACCGGGTGATCCTGGGATATCCGACGGCCATGTGCTGTTTGGACAATCGGCGGCCTTCACCGGACCGGCCGGGGGCCTGGGCAACGCTATGCGCTTGGGCATTCAGGCCGCATTTCACGAGGCAAACCGGGATGGGGGCGTCCACGGGCGCACGCTGGAGCTTGAGGCGCTCAATGACTCATACGAGGCGGACTTTGCCCTTTCTAACACTCACAACCTCATAGAAAAAAGTGGGGTCTTCGGGCTGGTCGGCGCTGTTGGGACTCCCACTTCACGAGTGGCGGCCCCGGTGGCGGACGCGGCCGGCGTGCCTTTTATCGCTCCTTTCACCGGAGCGGAACTCCTGCGCGATCCTGAACTGGAAACCGTCATTAACCTGCGGGCATCTTACTACCAGGAAACGGAGGAAATGGTTGCCCGGCTTACCGAAGATCTGGGCATCACGCGGATTGCGGTGTTTTACCAGGACGACTCCTTCGGTCAGAACGGTCTTGAGGGTACCAGGTTGGCGCTCCAACGCCGTAATCTGGAGCCGGTGGCACTCTGGCATTACCCGCGAAATACCATCGCCGTCAAGGCGGCTACCCTCAAAATAGCGCAAGCCGACCCGGAGGCGGTCATCATGATTGGCTCTTATGCTCCCGTGGCACGGGCTATTGAGTTGCTGCGGCGCGACGTGGATCCGATCTTCATGGCAGTGTCGTTCGTTGGCAGCAGTGCGCTGGCTGAGGAATTGGGCGATGAAACCGAAGGCGTTTACGTTACGCAGGTGGTGCCGCTGCCCTACGATGCCAACATCCCGGTGGTCGCTCGATACCACGCCGCGCTGGCGGAATATGACTCTGAAGCCGAACCGGGGTTTATTTCGCTGGAGGGCTACCTGGCGGGGCGGCTGGCTATCGCAGGGTTGGAAGTTTGTGGCCGCGAACTCAGCCGGCAATGCTTTCTGAATGCGTTGCGCGATGCGAGTTTGATAGACATTGACGGCATGCGTCTGAAATATGGTCCGGGCGACAACCAGGGTTCGGATGCGGTGTTCCTCACGGCCATCGGGGCAGACGGGCAGTACCGTCAAATGCAAAACCTTGGCGGCGACTCTGGTGGTTAGTTTCCGCTCAGTCTAGCCTTCGTACACCGTCTGCCCGCCCACTATCGTTCGCTCCACGGGGATGTCTTTTATGGTGTACGGATCGGCGGCGGTGGGATCAGCGGATAGCACCACCAGATCAGCCAATTTGCCGACCTCGATGCTTCCCTTGAGGTTTTCCTCGAAACCCGCGTAAGCGCCGTTCTGGGTGTAGATGCGCAGGGCATCTTCCACCGAAATGCGTTGGTTGGTACCCCACTCTCGCCCTTCGCTGTCGGTACGGGTAACGCAACTCTGGATTCCCATGAGCGGCTCGAAGGGGCCCGGCGGGTAGTCGGTAGCGCCGGTGGACATCACGTTGTAGTCCATGAAGGAACGTTGGGCGAACATCCATTGCAGCCGCTCTTCGCCGTAGAACTGCATCTTCTCCCCGTGGTAATAGACGTAGGTACAGAAGGGAGTGGCAACCGTTCCCAAGCGGTTCATCCGGGTCAACAGGTCGGGATTGACCAGCGTGCAGTGCTCAACCCGATGGCGTGGGTCGGGACGTGGGTCTGCCGCCTGCGCCGCTTCGTAAGCTTTGAGCACCAGGTCAATGGTAGAGTCGCCGTTGGCGTGGATGCACACCTGGAAACCTGCCGCGTGCATTTGCAGGACATTCTCCATGATCTCGTCGCTGGTCATGGTGAGGATGCCGTGGTCGCAGCAACTGCCTACATAGGGTTCCGACAGATAGGCGGTCCGTGAGGCGATGGCGCCGTCGGCGACCATCTTGATGCCGCCGATGCGCAGGCGGTCGTCGCCCATGCCCGAGCGGATGCCGGCTTCACGCAGCGCCGGGAAGTAGCGATACCACATGATGGCATACACCCGCAGGCTGAGGTCTCCGGCGTCACGGCCTTCCTGATAGGTGACAAGTTCGTAGTCGGTGACCCGCGCGTCGTGAACGCTGGTAAGGCCGGCGCGGTTCAGCATCTCGCAGATGACGCGGAGGCCCTCGCGCCGGGTTTCGGCGGATTCAACCGGCAGCTGATTTTCGCGTAGATCATCGGCGGCGCGTTCGTAAATCACGCCATCGAGACGTCCGGTGTCGGGATTGCGTCCGAGGCGACCGCCCGGCGGGTCCGGCGACTCGTCGTTGTAGCCGGCGCGCTCCAGCGCCAGCGTGTTGCCGAAGTACACATGCCCCGCCCGGTGGGATACCAGTATGGGATGATCTGTGCTGACGGCGTCGAGATCTTCCCGGCGCAGGAATCGGTTTTCGGCGGTTTTGGTGTCGTCGAACTTGAAACCCTGGACCCATTCACCGGCCGGTGTTGTCGCAACCCGTTCGCGCAGCGCCGTTTGGATGTCGCCGATGCTTGGCAGCGAACAGTCGGCCGCCATCACGTGCCGCGTGCCGCTGCTGAGCACGTGGATGTGCGCGTCGATGAAGCCCGGTAGCACGGTCTTGCCGGCCAGGTCCAGGACTTTGGTGTTCGGGCCGATAAGAGTTTCCACATCGGTATCGCTGCCCACTCCAATGAACCGGCCGTCGCGCATGGCAACGGCGCTGGCGCGCGGCAGCGCCGAGTCGATTGTGATGACGTTGGCGCGTCGGATAACGGTATCGGCGTGGTAGGCGGCCATTTTAGAAACTCCTACAAAAATTACGAGCGCGAGGGTAGTCGCTACAACGGTAGCGCAGATTGCCAGCCCACTCAATAGCCACAGCCTCCGCCCAGGGCCTTTCGATTATCGGTCTAAAACAGCAAATGCGGGCGACTACCGGACTGAGGCGGAAGGTCAAAGCGGAGCAGCCGGGCGTAGCGGTCGTTTTCGGCCCAGGGCAGCAGACTGAGCACCATGGTGTTGGGGACGGGGACTTCGCCTCTCCGTTGGACGTCCTCGAGGTAGCAGTGGAGACGGACGAAGGTGGGCAGGCGGAAGCCGGCTTTGGCGATACGCTGGATGACGACGGGCGGCTCCGGGGGTTGGGAGGTGCCCCACTCGTCGGAGATGTCTTCGGCGAGGCGGCGGAGCTTGATGATGGTGAGTTCGCGAGCCAATTTGCGTTTGAGGGCGTCGATGCGGCGGCGGAGTTGGGAGATGGTCATGGGAGTACCTCGAGGGGGAGTTTTTTACATCGATGGACAGGATGGATAGGATTGGGATGGTGGGATTTTTGGGGAAACCCGCTTATATCCGCTCATTTCCTATCATTTGAGTAGGGCGCTTGGCGGGTTGGTGGGAGGGTTTGGAGGAACGGCGTTGGAAGCGTGGTGTTGGGCGTTGGGACGTGGGCAAGATGGCTCGAGGTTCAGGTGGCAGGTAGATGTGGAGATTCGATTGTTAAATGGTAGAGGCGAGGGAAGCGTGGGGGCAAGGGAGGAAGTGTCATCGAATTGCCATCCGCCAGAGGCGGACTACGCTCATCGCTATTACACTCAACAGCCCACGGCCGAAGCCGCGTCGTTCGGCCGGCGTACGCGAGGCGTCGTTGGGAACCGGCTCGAATGGAATGGGTTCCAGGCCAGTGATTTCTGTGAATCGTTCTGAACGCTGGTCCCTTAAGGACTTCAGTGCAGCTTCAAATCTCGCCGATTCTCGGCGGGTGCGAAACGGGTACGAAGTCCAAAGCAACTCGGCTTGGCCGCCGGCAGTAGACTCCACCGCGTCAGCAACGTGGGCACCCACCCTGGCGCCCACATTGGCGGTGTGGCCCACGTAAAGGCCATAATCAGTGTCCAGCACGTAAACGTAAAACGCGGTCCGGCCGAGTTCCGCGTCGCGCTTTTCCAAACCGTCCAGATGCTCGGGGTCGTGCCAGCGACCCCTGCGGCGACGTTGGTTACATCGATGGCAACGAAAGAATCTGCCACGTATGCGCCGCCCGCAGTCGGCGCATGCCCTGAAACGAGCCAAGACTATCCGCCCGGCGCAATGGCAGCGTGGATGCTGGGGACGCCGGCCTCGCCGCTGAGGGTGGCCAGGGCTTTTTGGGGCAAGGTGGTCATCGGTCAGTCCTCGCTTGATTGAACCTGCCTGCGTGGTGTCGCAAAATCATGACGCGCTTTGCGTTGCCGCCGGACGCGGCTGCGACTTCCGCCGGGTCCGGGGGCCGTTCAAAACGTTGCCGATGAACGTGTAGCGGATGAAGAGTTGATAGGAAATCACCAGCACTACGGTGACGCCGACACAGGCCAGGACGTACTTCAGGTGGTAGCTGATGGGCCAATCGACGACCAGCCAGTGAGCCACAATAATCAGCGGAAGATGCGCCAGGTAGATCCAATAACTGGCGTCGGAGAGGTATCGCACCGTGAAGCTGGGGCGGGAAAGCAGCCAGCGGAACAGTCCCATCATGCCGAAACACGTCAGCCAGGCAAAGGCCGTTTCAGCCAGAGCGCTGATCGCCGTTAGCCGGTTGCTGAACATCCAAACGAGTTCGGGCAACTCCCCGTGAGTGAAAGGCTTGGCCTCCGCGGCATACTCCCGGAGCAAGAGGAAGCCAATGCAGAAGGTGACTGCCGCGGGCAGCAGGGCGATTGTCCACCAGCGGCGCACCGCGACGCCCTGCTGGTAGAGAAACGCGCCGAAAAAGAAGAAGCAGGTGTAGAAGACAAACGTAGCCGGCTTGGGGATCAGGCTTTGCAGGGAGTCGGCCCCAAAGATGGGTTCCTGCATCAGCAGAGAGGCCGCCGCTGAAATCGGAATGGTCAGCAACCAGATTTTCGGGTTGCGGAATTGCACTCCCAGCCGGTCCAGCCTACTCACGTCGAAGCGCAGCCCCAGCCGGGCCAGGACGCCAAACAGCGGCGCCAGAACGATAGAAGGTTTGGCCAGAATGATAAAGACGCCAACCATCAGCAGCAAGTTCCAGAGGAACCACAGGTGCATCGTGGCGAAGAGCCAGATGAACGGCAAGGCCCAGAATGGGAAGTCGTATGGATGTTCCCTCCCCGAGGTCAAGGCCATGGCCAGGGCAGTGAGCGGAATTATCGTGAAGCACCCGACGGCCAGCGGAAGACCGAGGCGCTTGAGCCGCTGCATCCCCAGCGAGTGCAGACCTCGGCGTTCCCAGAGTAATACGCTGAACAGGCCGCTGAGCAAGTAAAACACCGGAGTCCGCAAACCGTGGGTGATGTCAAGGATGATGTGATAGGTCGGGTCGTTGCCGACGGATTTGTCATGCACCGGCCAGGGGTAAATCAGCTCGGGCAGCACGAAGAAGGCGCCGTGCAGCGCGATGCCAAGCAACGTAGCCACGGCGCGCAAAGCGTCGAGGTCGTGATAACGCGGAGCGGGTTGAGGGGAAGCCGCCATGATTCTATCCTCCCTTCTGACGCCATTGCGTCAGCCGGATTTTGAAACTGCGGTTCGGTGATGGTACGGGTATGGAATCCAATTTCATCTGGTAATCGGGCGGGTCCAGGACGATGTCCGCTCGATGCAGGATTGTTGCGATGATGAGGGTCATTTGGGCCTGCGCCGCTCCCTGGCCGAGGCAACTGTGCGGCCCGAATCCGAACGGCGTGTAAGCTCCCGGCTGCCCGTGCTCCCGACGCTCCGGCAAAAAGCGGTCAATGTCAAAACGCTCCGGATCAGGGTACAGCTCGGGTAAATGATGCGAAACCGGCATGGCCACCCACACCGACGTCCCGGCGGGAATCCAGTAGCCGGCGAATTCAAAGGAGTTCGCCACCGTGCGCACCATTACCGGGACGATGGGATGCAGTCGCAGCGTTTCTTGAATCGCCCGCTGGGTGACCGGCAGATCATTCAGGCCGGTCGCCGTTGGCGCGCCATCGGCAAACAGGTGATCGGCCTCATCGCGCACACGCTCCAGCACGTCGGGATGCTTCAGCAGCGAGTAGAGCATGAGGGAGGTTGCTGAGGATGAGGTGTCCGCCCCGGCCAGATACGGCCCTATGGAGTCAACGAACAGGTCGGTATCCGTGATAAAGTCGGGCGCCGAACGCCTCGTTTCCATCAGGATGTCGGAGAGATTTGGCGTTTCCTCGGAGCGCAGCGTCGGCTCGTGGGCGGCGAGCACTTGCTCAAAGAGCGCTTCGACACGCCGGCGCGCTCGCCGAACCTTCGGCGTATATGCCATAAACTTCGGGTACATCCTGGCCATATAGACCATTTCCAGCGCGTGGATAAAGGTTAGTATATCGTCAACGTGTTCCTTGGGAGATATGCCGGACATCAATGTGCCCAGTTGGTCCACGACCATGCGCTGTACGCTGGGATAAACTGAAACTGGACGATTTTCCGGCCATTGCCGCATCTCGTTCTCTACTATGGCCACGGCCTGAGGTATATCTTTCACCAGCTGACCGCGGGAGTAGCCGTCCCGCATGAGCCGCCGCAGACGCACGTGCTCCGGGCCGTCCATCCCGGCCAGGGACCTGGTACCACCGAATTGTTGGGCGAACCCCTGCCACGCCACATGATCGTTATGCAGGCAATCCCGGCCTTCTCGCATTAGAAAGCGATTCGCTTCCGGCCCGGCCAGCACCAGCCACTTTTTGCCGAGTAACGATACTTCAAACACCGGCCCCAGGTTTCGGTACTGTTCCGTTAGAAATCCGTTTATCGTTTTGCGGAATTGCAGCACGTGGCCGATGATGGGCAAATGCCCCGATGCACGCGGCCAGCCGCCGCCCTTTTCCTGTATGCCACGACGCCGGGCGTAGGCTTCCGCCAGCGTCAAGTTGCGAATGCCGTCGATGACCGACCGGCTTATCATCTCCAGACGGGAAATTAGTTCGATCCGCTCGCGTGCCTCTTCGTACTCGTCAGTCGGCAATATCCGCTGGAATATGTCGCAGGCATGGGCCAGGCTGATGATAACTATGTCCCTGGTATCCGGGATGATGTCGCTGAAAATCGCCTGCAATATACGTTGACGGGTTTCCTCCGCTTGCTGGCTTTGAGTCGCTGCATGGCGACGGGCAAGAGTGGCGCGGCGAGACAGGAAGAAGAAGCCGCTTTCATCGGCTTCGATTTTCATCGGCTTCGATCATGCCTTGGGCGGCCAGCCCCGCAAGTGCCCGGGTCAGTAGTTCATCCGAACTTTGCGCTATTCGCCGAACCCAGAACTCAGCATTGTGGGCAGCGTTACGCGACACCGACACCATATCGGCCAGAACCGGGTCCAGCAGGTCATCACCCACTGGCGTTGGGTCGGCTACAACCAGCGCCTCGGGGCCTACGTCAATGCGATGCCGTAGTTCCAGCTCAATTAACGTCGCCCCGGTCAGCGCGTAGCCGAGCGTGCGTTCCGGAACCGGGGTATATTCCCCGCTGTCTTCGTCCATAAGCAGGAGCAGCAATTCTTCGGCGATGTTCAGCATTATCTGCGCTTCACTTCGCGGTATAGCCGCCGTCGATGACCAGTTCGCTGCCCGTCATGAACGAGGACTCTTCGGACGCCAGGAGCAGTGCCCCGTACGATATATCCTCGGTGGTGCCCACGCGGCCCAAGGGAATCTGACTCAGTCGCTCCTGGATCTCTTCGGCCGTTTGATTTTCCAGCCCGCCGCGGCGCATATCAGTGTCCACGGCGCCCGGGTGAATGGAGTTGGCGCGGATGTTTTCCGCAGCGTACTGGATAGCAGTGGACTTGGTGAACAGGCGGACCGCGCCCTTGGTGGCGATGTATGCCGGCGGGCCGATGGACACCAAACCGCTGATCGACGAGATATTGATGATGCTGCCACCGCCGGCCCGACGCATGGCGGGTATCACGGCCCTGGTGCCCAGGAATACGCCCTTGGCGTTGACGTCCATGATGTTGTCCCAGTCTTCGGAGGTGGTTTCCTCGATGTCCTTCCGCAGCACGATGGCGGCGTTGTTCACCAGCACGTCCACCTTGCCAAATCGCTGCTCGGCGGTATCCACGGCGTTTTGTCAGTCATCGGCGTTGGTCACGTCCAGGTGCAGGTAAACCGCCTCGCCGCCCAGTTCGCGAATCTCGGCTTCCACCTGCATACCGAGTTCGTCCCGCACGTCGCCGATGACCACCTTCGCGCCTTCCTGGGCAAACATCCTGGCTTCGGTGGCGCCCTGTCCGCGCGCGCCGCCGGTGATGATTGCGACTTTGCCTTCCAGCCTCATTGTGTGGCCTCCTAGTTTTTCCCCTCAGTGTAAGAGAGTGCGGCATCGTCGCGACGGTACAGAGTCCTGAACCGAGCTGAGAGAACTGCACAAACGGCCGAGAGTAGGATGAGTGTAAATACAACACCAATACTGACGACGCTGATCACTTCGACTTGACCTATGCTCTCCGTTTCTGCCGAACCTCTAAGAGCCGTAGCAGGGTCGAACACTCGCTCTACGGCAAACGTGAACGTCAGCGTAGCAATCGCCAAGCTGACGCCCACCCAGAAACGGCACCAACCGACATTCCGGTCATATGATCGCTTTGACCCAGCTGTTTCAGTCCGGAGCATCGTCCTTGAACCAAATCACCAAGTACGTGTACCCGGCAACAACGGCAAAGACTAGACTCGCCACTCCGTACACCGTCAATCCGATTATGATGTCACCGGCTTCGGCTCTGTACACTGCGTTGGTTAATGCAGTCCAGCCCCAAGTCCCTAGGAGCAGGATCGCTACCAACCCGAAAAAGAGAATGCTGATCCGTGCCGCGCTCACCATTAACCTCTGGGCGCTTTCGCCGAAATGGAACAATCCGACCTATTACATCATACGCTGACCATGCCGCTTACGCCAAACGCGCCATCGCACGCTCCGCAAACCCTGGCGTGACGATGTTCTCGTAAGGATGGGGTTCCCGCACCAAACCGCCGTTGATCAGGGCGTCGCGCATCCGGTCAAAACCTTCGCGGCCGATCATCGGATTGGTGGCCCACACGCCGGCCTGCTTGTAGCGGCGCACCCCATCAGACAACAAGGACTTGTCGTATTCGGGGAAAACCGGCGTGATACATTCGGCCACGGCCGCGGGTTCATTGTCTGCAACCCACTGTTGGGCACGGGCGTAGCCGTTGACGAACCGCTGCACGGTGTCGGGATTTTGCGCCACATACTCCGGCGTGGCCGCAAAGCTGCTGTAGCACACGTAACCGCTCTCATTGCCCAGCGTAACCGCCAGGTGGCCCGCGCCTTCATCAATCAACTGCCCGGCAAAAGGATATGGAACTTGCAGATAGTCGGCGTCGCCGTTGCGGAAGCGGGCCAGCATTTCCTCGGCGGACAGTCCGCCCATCAGGTTGATGCTGGTCGGATCTACCCCGTGCCAGCGCATTGCGGCCTGCAACGTGGTGTAAGGAACCGGCGTGAATCCCACCGGGATCAGCGTTGCGCCAACCAGGTCTGCCCACGTCCAACCGTCGGTTGGACGCTTGGACAGCAGGAAGAACCCGTCCCGCTGGTTGATCTCGGCGATATGCAGGGGCGGGGCATCGCTGCCAGCATCCAGATCCATGAAGCTGCGGCTGATGCCGCTCTGCGTGATGTCGATGTCGCCGGACTTGAGCAGGTCGGTGCTGGACTGGCCCGTTGGGATATGGGAAAAGTCGATATCCAGACCCTCAGCGGCCAGGAACCCACCCTCCACCGCCGCGTAAATTGTGGTGTAGAACATATTGCGGAAGGCTACCCGCAGCCGGATACGGTTGCCGTTGGTTTGCTGACTCATTGACTTTCTCCCTTGTGGGATTGTAGGGGCTAATAATTATTCGGCACGCTAGGAGTACAGTGACGCGGCAATCCCGCTGAATGAACGGGATTGCCACGCTTCGCTCGCAATGACAACGTAACCCACGAATTACCCCGTGGCCTCTTTCAGCCGTCGGATGGCGTCGATGTGGGCGTCCGGAGACGTAGCGCCGCGCAGGCCGGCGGCGATGTGCGATGCGCCGATTTCTTCCCATGACTTCAGCTCGGTGAGCCAGTCTTCCGGGTTGTTGTCGGCGGTGATGGTGATGCGGCCCTCGAAGCCGACTTCCGACGGATCCCGGCCTACCGCTTCGGCCTGGGCGCGGATGCGGCCCAGGATGGCCTGCCCCCCGGCGTCGGGGGCGAACATGGGGAAGTAACCGTCAGCCAGCCGTCCGATGCGTCGGATGGCTGCGTTGGGTGGTGTGGGCGACGTGCTGCGGCCGGCGCCGATCCAGATGGGAATGGGCTGTTGTACCGGCAGCGGGTTGATGCCGGCATGGGTGATGTCGTGGTACTTGCCGTGAAAGTCGATGACCTCCTCAGTCCACAGTTGACGCAGTACCTCGATCTGCTCATCGCAGCGGCTGCCCCGGGTGGCGAAATCGACGCCCAGCGCCTCGTACTCCACCGAGTTCCAGCCCACGCCGATGCCCAATCGCAGCCGGCCTCCGGACAGCAGGTCAACCTCCGCCGCCTGCTTGGCAACCAACGCCGTCTGACGCTGAGGCAGGATCAGGATGCCGGTGGTCAGCCCAATCTTCTTGGTCACGGCGGCCAGGTAGGCCATCAGGGTGAACGGCTCGTGGATGTAGGATTCGTGCGTATAAGGGAACTGCGGAACCTCCGGATGCTTCTCCGGCACCGCGCCCAGCACGTGGTCCAGGATGCGCACGTGCGAGTATCCCAAATCTTCAGCGGCCTGGATGTAATCCCGCAGCGCGCCAAAGTCGTCGCCAATCTCTACAATGGGAACCGAAACGCCAATTTCCATAATGAACCTCCCTTAAATGCAACAGCCCCGCCATCGGGGTGATGGTCGGGGCCATTATAACGATGTCGAATACCTCTCGCCGCCTACGCTTGATCGAGTTCCTCTCGGGATATTCCCAAGTCCCGGAGTATCGCGCCGATGGTGCCGGTCCTTAGATCACGGCCACCCCAGTTAGGGATTGTAGTCTGTACCAGTCAGCACCGGGGTTGTTTCAATCCCAACGGGCAAAGGGAGTCCACGTTCCAGGTACGACTGTATAAAAGCTTCCGCCACGCCTTCAAGGATGTGCAGGGTTTCGGCAGGGGTATCCCCCCAGGCCCGGCAACCCGGCAGAGCGGGTATTTCAGCCATAAACTTGTCGTTCATATCCTCGCTAGGCTCATGGATGATGAAAGAGAGCTTGTAACGATTCACTGCTAAACCCCCGTATCAGGACCTTCTTGTCCCGCCCGTTATCAAATCATAAAGTTCATCTCCGCCACAATCCGCTCGCCCAGCGCCTGGTCTCCGTCAATGGTCACCGACCCGTTGGCGAGTGCGTGCTCTGCCGTCCACCGGCCGGTGCCTAGAGCGTTGAAGGGTTCCAGGCCCATGGTCAGGCGAACTGTTGGCGAATCGGGAGCGGCGTCCATGCGGTTGGCGCGTCCGCCCTCCATGCTGAGGGCGATGGAGCCGCCCACCTCGCCGGTGATCTCGAACACCACCGTTGTGCCGTCGTCGGGCCTTACCTTGCGGCCCACTACGAAGGGCATAGCCGATTGGGTGCGGCCATAAGAGTGCTGGGCCACCGGGCCGCCCAGGTGGCCAGGGATGCCCAGCGTGCGACGCATATCCTGCTCGTGGACCCAGGCGTCGTAGATGCGTATCGCGAGCAGGTCGGTGTAGGGGCCGCTGCCCAGCGGATTGGGGGTTTCGACGGTGAAATCCCCTTCCGTCATGCCGCGCAACACCCGCAGCCGTTCGGCCGTGATTTCCCTGAACTCAGCCAGAACCTCCACGCCGTTGAACCGGCGCCGGTAGTCAACCAGCACCTCGTTGCTCTGCCCGACCTCGTTGCGCACGTGGGAGGTATCATCCGGCTCGTGCTCAGGCGCTGGGCGCCCCAGCAATCGGCACTCGCTGCCCACGAGGTGGGATACCTGGTCCTGCACCGCCCAGCCGGGGCATTCGGTGGGCAAAGCCCACTGTTCAGGCGTTAGGTTGGCGCACAGGCCGTCTATGGACTGCCATACCGCTTCCATCAAATCAACCATTTGCTGGGACATCGTTGCTACTCCACAATGAAATTCGTTGTTTCGGGCATTTGTATTCGTCATTCCGGCCTTGGGCCGGAATCCAGGAGCTTGATGTGCGGGTGTCGCCCCGCGGCCTGGATTCCCGCTTTCGCGGGAATGACGGTGGTGGTGCGGGAATGACGGTGGTGGTGCGGCAGACGGTTATCTCAGGAATGGTCGCAGGGTTAAGGTCGCATCCACCGGCATTCGGGCAGGTGACCGCGATAGCCGCGGTCGGGACAGGTGCAGTCAACGTCTTCTCGCCGCGTATAGCCCAGGGATTCAAGCCAGCCGTTGAAACCGGGATAGAAACCGTAGCCGTCGTCGATGGCACGATAGCCGGCTCGAATGGCGGCCAGGACCTCTTCGTGGGTGGGCACCGAGTAGCCGGTGGTTTCCGTAGAGGGGGCAACCATCGGGGTCAATCCGCCAGCAACTCGATCACGTCCTGGGCGAAGACCATGTCCTCTTCGCCCACCTGGTCAGGATCCTCCGGGCTGGTGAGGTAGCGGACGAACAGCCACACGCCGTCCCTGGGATTGGATACCACCTCGGCGGTGGCGTCGCTGTAGAGCTTCACCTTCTGGCCCGGCTCCACTTCAAAGAGATTCACAATGTCAGCCATAGTTCTTGACACTCTGGATTCCGGCTTGCTCGAGAATTGCGCATGGCCTTGCCAAGCCACGTTTGAGGGATGAAAATTTCGTCGGTGGAACCGGGGCAACCACAAGGGTTGCCCCTACGGTGGAACACTCTATTTTCATGGCAATGACGGTGGTAAAGCGGGAACGAGGAATTGGCGTTCAGAAAAAGAAGGTGAGGTTCTTGGCGAGCAAAACGTTCTGATCCAGGAACACCTGGCGCTTGGCGATCTGCCATTCACCATCCACGCGACGCAGGGAGTCCTCCCGGCGGCCCACCAGGAGGTCGGTCTCGGTTTCCACACGGTTGCGATAGATGATGAACCGGCAACGCAACGACACTTCCTCTGCGTCCGCCGCAGTTGGCGATGCGTCCAGTATTTCAACGTTGGTGACCAGGTGGGAGAGGCGGGACAACGGCTCCTCGGCCCAGTGGACGCCGGTGAGGATCTGCCTGACCCGCTGCGTGAGCGTGGCCTTGCCCTCGTCGAACCAGTTGATGTCCTGGCCTTCGCGGGTGAACTCGCGCTCCAGCTCGCCGAACTTGACGTTGCGTCGCATGGGTACCCAGTAGCGAACGTCGTCGGTGAGCAGATCCAGCCACTCCTCGTAGCGGCGGTCGTCCAGCAGGTTGGCCTCGTGGTACAGGAACGCTTCCACGTCCTGTTTGAGCAACAGCATTGCCAGCGGATCGTTGGCGACTACCATAGCGCCACCTAACAGGCCGCGCCGTTGCCGTTGCGCCAGGTTGCCAGCTCGTCCCAATCCCGCGCCGCCATGAACTCCCGCCAGCGGCTGTAGAAACCGCGCTGATTCTGCTCGCCGGCGCGGGCCTTGGTGGTATCCAGCACAGTGCCGTCGAGTTTCAGGCCGCCGTCCTCGAAATCGGTAACCGCGTAGCCCATGCCCATCTGGTAGTTGTAGTGGTGCCGGCGGGCCATCGCGCCCCGGCTGGCGGCGTGGGCGTAGTTCCAGTTCTCCATGTCGTCCTGTTCAGTCAAACCGGCGGGGCCCGAGTAGCGGATGTAGTACTGGCGCAGGAATTCTTTGACTTCCGGCGGCGCGCTGCTGTCCACCAGGAACCAGCGCCACACTTCGGTCTGGTCGGGGCCTCGAGGGTGCCACACGGCGATGCTGCGCGGCTGGCGGGGCAGGAAGGACATGTTGGGGAAGATCGTTCCCGGCCCGGCCAGGATGCGCCACAACTGTCCCTGTCGCTCCTTGCGGGCGATTTCGCACTGGTAGAAGTAATCGGACACGATGGGGTCGTTCTGGTACGACGGAACGGGCTGCGCGTCCTCGGGCCTGAGGAACATCACGGTGCCGTGGCCGCGCTCGGGGAAGGACACGTCCAGGGACTTTGCGCCCTCGCGCTCGCTGTTGTCGCGGCGGCCCTGTCCTGACGGGCCGATGCCCACCAGGTCAACGGAGCGGTGGCTGATGTTGTGGTAGCGGTCGCCGATGAAGTTTTCGGCGGGGAACTTCCAGTTGCTGGGCACCATCCACTTCTCGATGCCGCCGATGATTTCGGTGCCGCCTTCGGAGCCGTCCCACCCGTCGAACAGGATGTCAAGATAGGTTTTGAACCCGCCGATATAATCTAGGAAGTCGGGGGCGTTCGGGTCCCAGGTGGCCCAGATGCCGCCCTTGTAGTTGACCATCTTGGGGACGCGGATGAGGCTCCACTGGGACTTGTCCAGTTCCTCGTGGTAGGCGTCTTTGTAGAACGGGACGCCGACCAGCGCGCCATCGGTGGCGAAGCTCCAGCCGTGGTAGGGGCAGGTGAAGATGGGCGTGTTGCCCTCGTCGTAGCGACACACCTTCATGCCCCGGTGCATGCAGGAGTTGAGGAAGACGTGAATCTCACCCTGACGGTCGCGGCAGAGGATGACCGATTCCTCGCCCATGGACGAGACGAAGAAGTCGCCGGGCTTGGCAACCTGGCTCTCATGCCCGACGAAAAGCCAAGCGCGGGTGAAAATGCGCTCCTGCTCCTCGGCGTAGATGTCAGCATTGACGAATATCTCCCGGCTGACCATGCCATTGTCATCGTCAACCAGCCCACTGTAGGCGCTGGGTTGGAACGTAATTGCCATGATTTTCCTCCGGGCGCAACTGGCGCTGGCAAATGGTATCACAACCGTCGGTCAAGTGAGGCCGTTATTCGCTCCTCAACTCCGTGTGCGCCATGGCCTCAAGGATGCGGGCGACGATGGGGTAGCCTTCGCTGCCCCAGCCCGCTTCCTGCGCCTGACGATAGAGGGTGTTGGCCGCCTCCCCGGTGGATGCCGGGGCGTTTTCCCGCTGGGCCAACGCGCAAGCCAGAGCCACGTCCTTGGCTACGATGTCCAGGGTGCCGCCGGCCTGAAATGAGCCGTTCAGCACGGAATTGGGTATTGCGTTGAATGCCCGGCTGGCGCCGGAGCTGACCGGGACGATCTTGGCCAGGACCGCCGGGTCCACGCCACCCATCCGGGCGATCAGCATTCCCTCAATGGCGGCAATCAGGTTGGTGTAGCCCATGTACTGGGTTGCCAACTTGGCTACGCAGCCGGCGCCGGACGGGCCGACGTAGAAGATCTGCGCGGCCACCGTTTCCAGCGACGGCAATGCTTTTTCGTACACCGAGGGGTCGCCGCCCACCATCATCGTCATAGCAGGTGGGCGGCCGCTGACCGGAGCGTCCAACATTGCGATGCCACGGCCAGCGCAGGTATCTGCCACCCTTCGAGCCACATCGGGGTCGTTTGTGGTCGTATCGACCAATACCGCCCCATCCGGCAAGGCCGACAATACCGCCCCATCCGGCAAGGCCGACAATACCGCCCCATCCGGCAAGGCCGACAATACCGCCGCCTCATTGCCGAGCAAGACGGATTCGACCTGAGCCGGCCCGGGGAGCGAAGTCCACAGCACTTCGCAGCCGCTTGCCGCATTTTCCGCGCTGGCGGCCCAACGCGCGCCGCGCTGGATCAGCGGATCCGCAGCCTCGCGCCGGATGTCGAACACCGTTAGATCTACGCCGGCGTCGAGCAGACGGCCGGCCATCAGGCTGCCCATGGTACCGACGCCGATGAAGGCTTGACGCTCAGGTAATTCCGCGCTCATCCTCGAATACCTCCGTCAATACACTTCGGCACACGCCGGCGATGTTGTGTGAAAGACTGCCTGCTGGTCAAACTGTTCCTTGTAGATGTCGGAGAGGTCACGAACCGCGCTAACGCTGGACGACGCCGAGTCAACGGGAACCAGTACGTTCAGCAACTTGGTGGACTCGCGATATAGCCGCCCGTTGTCAGTATCAAACCACTGGCCACGGGCGTCCAGAACCGTCAATCCATCGGGGAAGCGCGGCGTTACGGCGTTCGCCAAAAAGGCTTGCCACTCCTCTTCGCTGACCGTTTCGCCATTGCCCTTTTCCTGACCAAAATACACGTTCAACTCAAAGAAAGCGTTCATCCCTTCGGGACACTCAAAGTCGCCGCCGGTCGCGCAACTCGCCGCAAACAATAGACACACGACGGCGACGACGCGAGTTGTTGAAAGGCGCATCCTACTCGTAGTGGTCAACCAGGGGGATTTCGTGGAGGGCGGGAATTACCTCGCGGCCGATCAGCTCGATGGAGCGCATCACGTCCTCGTGGGCCATGGCGCCCTCGTTTCCGTAGATGTGCAAGTAGCCGGGATTGAGGCGTTCGATAATCATGGACAGCTTTTCCCGCACGGTGTCGGGGCTGCCCACGATGATGTTGTTGGCTTCCTGTAGTTCCTCGTAAGTCATCATGCGCCCGAACCCACCGGCTCCGGGCAGCGTCCGCTGGATGCTGACCGCCTCGCGGGACTGGTAGCCGGGCGGGTCGTTGTGCTCGCGGGGGCCGCGGTTGCGGTGCTCCTGGGTCCACAGAAACTCGCGTCCCAACTCCTGCGCCTTCTCATCGGTGTCTGCGCAGAACACGCGCAGCAGGTAGCCGAAGTGTTCCGGCCCGGGCTGGAATCCCGTCTCCCGGGCGGTGTCGATATAGACGTCGCGAAGGCGGTGGGTGTGTTCGAGCAGGGAGCCGAGGTTCATATAGGGGTGCCGGTGGGTCGCTGCCCACACCACCGATTCCGGGCTGCTGAAGCCGGGGAACCAGATGGGCGGGTGCGGTTTCTGCATGGGGAGAACCCAGGGGTTCACCTTACGGTAGTGGTAATACTCTCCCTCATATCGGAACGGGCCCGGCTCGGTCCAGCATTTGATGATGAGGTCGTGGGCTTCCTCGAAACGGTCCCGGTTCTGCGGGGGAGCGACTCCGCCTTGCAGAGTCTCAACCGCAGTGCCGCGCACGAAACCGGATATGATCCGCCCGCCGGAGATGCAGTCCAGCATGGCGATTTCTTCGGCCATGCGGATGGGGTCGTTGATGGCAATAACGTTGCCCAGGATGGCGATCTTGGTATTGCGAGTGACTTTGGAGATAACGGCGGCGTCGATGTTGACGGCCGGCTTCATGCACCAGTACGAAGCGTGGTGCTCGTTGGACATGATGCCGTCGAAGCCGTTCTGGTCGGCGCACGCATACTGTTCGTGGTACTGGTTGTAGAGCACGTGGGCCCTTTCGGGATCGAAGTGGGAATTGGGGAAATCCAGCCGCCCCGAATCGTACTGCTCCACATCTGCATCTGTGACGTGGCCGTAGGGCTGCTCGGAAAACCAGAATACTTCCACATTATCCTTTGGCATGGGGGATCCTCCTCATAGCGAACGGTCGGCATATTGCAGGCGGCGGGCGTTGACTTGGCGATCAACGAGCGCAGTATATGGGTGGACTACGGGAACTGCAAACTGAACAGCGGCGGGGTATAATCTACCTACTCAAAAAGGTATGTAGGTGTCCGCCATGACTGACAATAACTATAAACACGTCAGCCATTCGATACTACCGGACGGGGAAATGGTCGATGTCACTGAACACGGCAAAAAGATAATTGCCATGGACCCCAGGAAAACATTGATTGACTACAGCGGTCTCAACTTCAAAGAGATGCTGATGGCTTGCCCCATCGATGACCTTGACTTGACCCGGGAACCCGAATATCCGCGTGATATGGAATTGTAGTGTTCCTGCTCGACACCAACGTAGTTTCGGAATCGCGTCGTGGTCGTCGAGGCGACCCTGGAGTCGTTGCTTGGTCGGCCAGCGTTGCGATAACCGACCTGTATATCAGCGCGCTGGTGCTTGGAGAACTTCGCAAGGGAATCGCTATGAGCCGCCGTCGGCAGGACTACATACAGGCGGAGAACCTGGATGCCTGGCTGCGCAGTTTGATTCAAGTTTTCGGTAATCGCATCCTGCCGATTGACGCTGTAATTGCCGACGCATGGGGCGAAATGTACGCTATTCGCAACGTACCTATCGTTGATGGCCTCTTGGCCGCTACAGCCAAAGTCCATAACCTGACACTGGTGACACGTAATATCTCCCATGTTCAGGGGTTGGGCGCCGATCTGCTCAACCCTTTTACAGGCTCATAGATAAGGCGCTATTACTCCGTCGGTATCCGCGCGTTGTAGATCCGTCCGTACTGCACAAACGCGATCAGAACGGCAACCGCCAATCCCAGCAGCGCAACGTCAAATACCGTTGCGAGGACCAGCTTCGCCGTGCCCGCTATAGCTGCCTCGCTACCGATCAGACGGAAAGCTATCGCCAGAAGAACGCGACAAGCGGCCGAGCCTATTAGCACCCACAACAACCGCCACCGGTTGAGGGCTAACCATCGTTTCATATTTGTGCCTAGCGGTTCACTACCTGCCCTGGAACCACGCCTGGCGCTTTTGGGAGAAAGCCCTTATCCCTTCCTGGAAATCTCCGGTCAGGCCGATGTTGGCGATGGCTTCGGTTTCGGCGTCCAGTTGGGTGGCGAGATTGGAGTCCCAACTGCCGTCGAAGAGGGCCTTGACTTGGCCGTAAGCCTGCGTGGGGCCCTGGGCAAGGCGGTCGGCGGTTTCCATGGCGTGACGCTCGAAGTGCGACGCATCGAATACCTGGCTGACCAATCCCAGTTCCAGAGCGTACTGGGCGCCGATTGGCTGCCGGGCAAGGTAGATGTCCATGGCGCGGCCCTGGCCAACAATGCGTGGCAGCATGTAGGTTGACCCGCCGTCGGCGGTGCAGCCGATGTTGGCGTAGGCCAGCAGAAACCGCGCATCGGACGATGCCACACGCAGGTCGCAGGCCAATGCCAGACTGAAGCCGGCGCCGGCCGCCACGCCGTTCACCGCAGCGACCACGGGCTTGTCCAGTTTGCGGATGGCCATGACGACGTCGTTGTGCAGGTTGTCCGCCAGGCTGCGGAGGTGTTCGGACAGACCTTCGGGGCCGCCTTCATCGAGCTGGGCGGTAAAGTCCCGCACGTCCGCGCCGGCGCAGAACGCGCCGTCAGTGCCGGTGAGCATGACGGCGCGAACGTCGCGGGCGGCGGCGGTGGCCAATGCCTGGCCCAACTCGGAAACCATGTCGGGAGACAGGGCGTTGCGGGCCTCGGGACGGTTCAGTCTGATTACGGCCAGGGAGCCTTTTCGTTCCAACAAAACACGATCTGCCATGGTAGCCACCCCTGCTGCCTTGCGTTCTCCAGTGTCTAATGTATGCGGGCGCTATCGCGTCACCGCGCCCTCCGCGGCAGAGGACACCAGCTTGGCGTACTTGGCGAGGACGCCGGTGGTGTACTTGGGTTCCATGGGTTGCCAGGCGGCCCGGCGGTCGGTCATTTCCTCTTCGGTGATGCGGGCGTCGAGGCGGCGGTTGGGGATGTCCAAGGTGATGATGTCCCCTTCCCGCAGCATACCGATGGGTCCGCCTTTCATAGCTTCCGGCGCTACGTGTCCGACCATCGGCCCGTGGGACGCGCCGGAGAATCGGCCGTCGGTTACCAGCGCCACGGTGTCGCCGAGGCCCTGGCCGATGAGCGCGCCGGTTACGGCCAGCATTTCGCGCATACCGGGGCCGCCCTTGGGTCCTTCGTAGCGGATGACCACGATGTCGCCGTCTTTAATTTCGCCGCGCTGGACGGCCTGGAAGGCCGGCTCCTCCTGGTCAAAAACCCGGGCCGGGCCTTCATAGACCTTTTCCTGGTGACCGGCGACCTTGATCACCGCGCCGTCGGGAGCGAGGTTGCCGCGCAGGATGGCCAGGCCGCCCGTTGGGCTGCGCGGGGCGTCGGTGGTATAGATGACCGGCTGGTCGTCCACGATGGTGGCTTCGTTGATGTTCTCGGCCAGCGTCTTGCCGTTGACGGTCATGGCGTCGCCGTGCAGCAGGCCGGCGTCCAGCAGGCGCTTGCCGATGAGGGCCACGCCGCCGTAGCGGCTGAGGTCGGCCATGACGTAGCGGCCGCCGGGCTTCATGTCGGCGATATAGGGGGTGTTGCGGCCGATGCGGTCAAAGTCTTCCAGCGTCAGATCGACCTCCGCTTCGCGGGCAATGGCCATGAGGTGCAGCACGGCGTTGGTGGACCCGCCCATGGCGACGACCACGGTGATGGCGTTCTCGAAAGCCTGCCGGGTGAGGATGTCGCGGGGGCGGATGCCTTCCTCCAGCATGCGCATCACGGCTTCCCCGGCCAGCCGCGATTCGTCCGCTTTCCTGGGATCCACGGCGGTTAGAGAGGCGTCGCCGGGGAGCGACAGGCCCATTACTTCGATGGCGGTGGACATGGTGTTAGCGGTGAACAGGCCGCCGCAGGAACCCTCGCCGGGACAGGCGGCGCATTCGAGTTCAGTAAGCTCTTCGCCGGTGATGCGGCCGGCCGCCCAGGCTCCCACCGCCTCGAAAACGTCCTGGATGTTCACGTCCTGGCCGTTGTACTGGCCGGGCAGGATGCTGCCGCCGTAGATGAACACGCTGGGGATGTTGAGGCGGGCCATGGCCATCACGCACCCGGGCATGTTCTTGTCGCAACCACCAATGGTTACCAGACCATCCATGCGCTGACCGAAGGCGACCGTTTCGATGGAGTCGGCGATGACTTCGCGGCTGACCAATGACGCCTTCATTCCCTCGGTACCCATGGAAATGCCGTCGCTGACGGTGATGGTACCGAACTGGAAGGGAGTGCCGTTGGCGGCTCGGATGCCCTCCTTGGCGGCGGCGGCCCACCGGTCAAGATGCACGTTGCAAGGGGTAACGTCGCTGGCAAGGTTGGCGATGGCGACGAAGGGCTTGGCGAGGTCGTCGTCGGTGAGCCCCATCGCCCGCAGATACGAACGGGCCGGCGCACGGTGCGGCCCGTCGGTGATGTCGCTGCTGCGATGCTTCAGCAGGGCTTTGGGGCTGCGAGTGGTGGTAGTCAAAACGGCCTCCTCATCGGGCGACAGGCCCGTCATTATCTGTATGTATGTCCGCCTGGGGGAATGCGATTATAGGTTGCGCCCCGGCCAGCGGCAAGCAAACGCTGCTGCTGGCGCGGTAGGGGCGAATAATTAATCGCCCCTGCAAAGGAAAACCACCTAAAAAGCGACGCTACCACGCAGCGGGTGCAGACAGACTATCGCATGTCCGCTGGCGGGGGTTCGCTGCCCGGCGGCAGCAGCGCGTAATCCAGCATAGCGTTTTGGCTCACCAGGACAAGGTCGCCGTTGGCGTCAATCTCATACGTGGAATCCCGCGCAATCAGCGGAGCGTCAACCACAATTTCAATCCGCTCCAAACGCGCCTCAGACCGTGATTCGTAAATCAGACTCTCCATGCCGAGCAGAGTCCCGTGTCCCTTGAGATCAAAGCCCGCGGCTTCGAGATACTGCGGAAGATTCCAGACTTGCTCCAGCAACACCGCCAGCGCGTGGTGGCCCATACCGGCGCCCATGTCCAGGGTTTCCGGCCCATCCTCATACCACAGGCGGGACACCGACCGGTCAACCTTCCCGTCCGACCCCACGCCTTGCCAGATTTCGGATACAAACCGTTGGGGCAGATCACCCCCCGGTTCCCGCTGGTACTGCTCATGTTTGGAATGCAGCAGCCGGCCCTCAGCTATCCCCTCCAGCAAAACCCTCTTGTGCTCCGCCTTCCCGAGGGCGGTCAGCTCGGCCATGGTCAAGGGCTGCTCGCCGCCGCAACCGATGCTGGCGGCGACGACGGCGAGAAAAACCGGAAGCAACACCGCCGCGCCGGGGATGCGGGCGGCAATCATCACAGCTGCACTACCATCTGCAATTCCGTGCTCGGACGGCACAGCGCCTCGAACGCTCCCTGGATGTCTTCCAGCGGCACGAAGTTGGTGGCCGACAGCATCGGCTCCACTGACACCCGGCCGGTGCACATCAGATCGAGGGCGATGCGCCAGTCCTCGGGCAACGTTCCGAAGGATGATTGCATCCGCACTTCGCGGGCCATCCAGTTGGGCGGCACTACAGGCGTCGATTCCCAGGCGATGGCGATCATCACCACCTGGCCGCCGCGAGCGCACAGGTCGAGTCCCTGCTCCAGTGTTGACGGGGCGGCGGCGCACTCGAACACCACCTGCGGGCCGGTTCCGCCGGTCAGCTCAACTACCCTGGCCTCAAAGTCGGCGTCGGTGGGATTCAATACGGCGTGGGGGGGCCCCCCCCGCGGCGGCGCCGGCCCGCCGGGCGGGGGGGGGGCGGACGGGGGGGGGG
>VXOG01000040.1 GCA_009840165.1 Chloroflexota bacterium | reverse complement strand
TGTACCGATGCTGATTGTAGAGAGCGGGCGCGGTGATGCCGAACCAGTTGTCGCCACTCTGCATCGCCCGCAGCGCGCTGCCGGGGGTGATGTGAGCATGAACGTCCAGGACTCTTACTGCCATAACTGTGCTGTCTCCTATACCGGGGCGGCCTGTATATTTCGTTTATTGGCGTAAACCAGCTACCCATACTCGCATGGATTATAGACGGTTTCGGGAAATCCGTCAGGCGGGAACTCGGGAGCATCGTTCGGACGCGGAAACATCCGTTGGCGTGATTTTATAAGCAGTACAGTATTGAGAAATCGCATTTGACAATCACACCCGGCATAAGTAGCATCGTGCACCGCTGGCAGATTAGCGCTGCCGCGAATTGCTTTATTGGCCGGCACAATGCCGTTTCAGTACCAGAGCGATATTCCGGGAGGTCTCAACTCAATGGACTTGCGAAGATTCTGGCATCCAAGAACGTTGCTTGCGCTCGGGGCGTTGGCTCTCACGGTGGTGATAGTCGCCTGCGGTGGCGCGGCCACCACGCCGGCAACGACCGGCGACACATCCGGCGGCGGCGGGAGTGCGCCGCAGCAGGCCGCGGCGACGCCCACGCTGAACCCCTTCGCCGGGGTAGTCGAGCCGACTCCGACCGCTCCGCTGAACGTGGCGCCCACGGCAGTGCCGGTTCCTACCGCCGTCGTAGCCATTGACCAGCGACCGGACTGGTGGCAGGAAGGCGAAGCCCAACACTATCGGGGAGACTTCCCGTTGGTGGCGACCAGCAACCCGGGCTTCTGGGACGTTCACTACGGCGGTTCCATGAACACCGTGCTGATTCCCTCGGGCCCGCGGTTCAACCAGATCCTGGAATACAACCCGGTCAACCCTAACGAGATCATCGGCGACCTGGCGGTGAGCTGGGAGTTCTACGAAGATGGCAGCGAGGTGGGTTACGTCTTCAACCTGCACCCGGACGCCACCTTCTCCGACGGCCACCCGGTTGAAGCGGAGGACGTAGCGTTCTCCATCGACCGCATCACCCTGGGACAGGTTGAAGAAGGCGTGCTGCGCGCCCGCACCGGCTTCCTGAACAACTTCGTGGTCCACGGCACCGCCGAGGCCATTGACGCCAAGACGGTCAAGATTCCGCTGCGGTTCCCGGCTGCCGGCTTCCTGCCCAACCTGGCCTCCGATTACATGAAGGTCTATCCCAAGCACGTGGGCGAGAACCTCACCCAGGAACAGGCCAACACGGGCAAGACCCAGGCCGAGGCGCTGACCGCCATCAACGCGGGCTCGCCCGACAGCCTGATCGGTTCCGGCCCCTGGATGCTCCGCGAATGGGAAAAGGACTCGGGCTATTCCTACGACGCCAACCCCACCTACTTCAAGGAAGGCCGTCCCTTCTTTGACGGCCTGAAGATATTCCTGATTCGGGACACCGCCCGCCGCTTGTCGGCCTTGCAGGCCGGACAGGTCTATGGCTCTTACCAGCCGGTGACCGGCAGCAACCGCCCCGAAGACATGGCCCGCCTGGAAGAGGACACCAACGGCCGCGTCCGCGCCGTCATTCTGGAAGCCTCCGGCGTCCAGGCCTTCTTCCTGAATCATCAGAAGCCTCCCTTTGACGACCCGCGGGTTCGGCGCGCAATGTACCTGGGCATTGACCGGGACAACGCGGTTGAAAAGGCCATCCTGGGCTTTGGACAGCCTGGCACCTTCTTTGCGCCCGGCGTAGTGGAAGACCTGGAAGCCCTGCGCGCCAACAACGCGGCCTACGGCGACCGCGAGGCCGCGTTGGCCGAAGCCAGGCAGCTGCTCACCGAGGCTGGCTATCCCGACGGTTTCGAGATTACGCACAACGTGGTGAACTCCAACCCCTCACTGTCCACGGCCGAGACGGTTGCGCCGCAACTGCGGGAAGACCTCAACATCAACATCAAGATTCAGCCCACCGACCTGGCTACCATGTACGTGGGGTTGCGCGACGGCGTGGCCAACTTTGACGGCGTGGGTACGGGCGTCATCCTCCGGGACCCGGGCGACATCATCAACCAGTTCTACCTGCAAGACGTGCTGCGCAACCCGCACAACTGGCAGAACGACGACGTTGACGAGCTGATTAAGTTGCAAAATGAAGAGGTTGACCCGGCGATCCGGCAGGGGCACCTGGAAGCGCTGGCCGATATCCTCCACCGGGGCGAAAGCCACTGGCTGCCCGTGCTGTGGTACTCCAGCGGCGGGGCGTTTGACTGCCGTATCAAGAACTACCACTACCCGCCCACTGTGCAGTTGGTTAAGAAATGGGACCACGTGTGGTGGGCCGGCGGCGAAGCCTCCGCTTGCGACCACAGCGCCAACGCTGACCGAGGCTACCGGCCATAGCCAACTGCTTTGACCACATCACCTCCAAACACGATTCTGGCCGGCCCCTACACAAATAGGGCCGGCCACACGTGTATAATGTCCGGCACTCGTACATTAGGGCGTATCTACATTTTGAGCGTCATTCCGGCGCAAGCCGGAATCCAGTAGCCGAAACGGTTAGTGACGATAGTGATTCTTGCACCATACCCGCTCTGGACTCCTGCTTTCGCAGGAGTGACGGGTTGGTTTGCCAGGAGTTGAGGAATGTCTCAGTATCTGATTAGAAGATTTCTTCTCTTCATTCCCACCATGCTGCTGGCCACCATCCTGGTGTTCGGCCTGTTCTCGATAGTGCCGGGCGACGCCGCCGTATTCCTGCTGACCGGCGAGGATGCCAGCGGGACGGTCACCACTGAGGACTTCGAGCGTCTGCGCGAAGACTTGGGCCTCAACCGCCCGATCTACATCCAATACGCCGACTGGCTGTGGGGGGTCGTTCGCGGCGACTTGGGCATCTCCCTTTACTACGGCCAACCCTTCGGCCTGGAGTTAGTGGAGCGCTTCGCCAGAACCTTCGAGCTGGCGGTGCTGGCCATCGTAATGGCATTTGCTACCGCCGTGCCGCTGGGCATTCTGTCGGCGATGAAACAGGACTCCGGCCTGGACTACGCCAGTCGGGTGATCGCGCTGCTGGGCATCGCCATGCCGACCTTCTGGATTGGGGTGCTGGTCATCTACGCCCTGGTGTATGGGACGGGCTGGCTGCCGCCGCTGGAATACGCCCACTTATGGGAAGACCCGATACAGAACCTGAAATTGATGGTGCTGCCGGCGGCCGTGATCGGGTTCCACGACATGGCGTTCACTGCCCGTGTAACCAGGTCGGCGATGCTGGAAGTGATGCGCGAAGATTACATGAGAACAGCGCGTTCCAAGGGCCTGCGCGAGTGGGTCGTGGTGGGGCGCCACGCGCTGAAAAACGCCCTGCTTCCGGTGGTCACAGTGTCCGGCTATCAGTTCGGGCGACTGCTGGGCGGCGTCATCATCGTTGAGCAGATTTTCGTCGTCCCCGGCGTCGGCAATTTCCTGATCGACGCCATCAACCACCGGGATTTCCCGGTGATCCAGGGTGTTATTCTCATGACTGCCGCGATAGTCCTGTTGCTCAACCTGATCATCGATATGCTCTACGGCATCCTGGACCCGCGGATCCGCTACTCGTAGCCGAAGGTCCACAAGCGCAGACGACAGCAAGTTCCCATCGGCAGGTGTTGCCATGATTGATCAAACCACAGAACAGGCGACTCTAACCCGCGAGGGTCTTCCGGCCCCGGGGCTGGCAGCGCGTTCGTGGACTGGACTCATACGTTTCATCCGCACAAAGCCACTGGGCGCGGTCGGCGGTCTGATTGTTCTGTTGCTCGTGGTAGTGGCTGCGCTGGCGCCGGTGCTGGCGCCCTACGATCCTCGATCCACACCAGCTTTGCCGTGGGAGGCGCCCAACGCGAACCACCTGCTCGGCGCCGACTACGTGGGCCGGGACGTGTTGAGCCGTTTGATTTACGGCGCAAGGATTTCGCTGTACGTAGGCTTGGGCAGCGTGGTCGTGGGCATCACCGGCAGCTTCATTATCGGAGTGGCGCTCACCTACATCGGCGGCATAGTGGACACCGTTTCGCAACGCATCGTAGACGCCCTGATGTCGTTGCCGGGCCTGCTGATCGCCCTGGCGATTATGGCGGTGGTAACGCCGTCGCTGAACACCGTGATTCTGGCCATCGTGATTGGAATGATCGCGCCCGTGATCAGAACGGTGCGCTCGCAAGTGTTGTCGTTGCGGGAGTTGGACTACGTGACGGCGGCGACGGCAATCGGCGCGCCGCCCTGGCGCATCATCCTGCGGCACATCGTACCCAACTGCTTCGCCACCTACCTGGTGCTGGCGACGTACTATCTGGGATTCGCCATCATCATTGAATCTTCGCTGTCCTTCCTGGGCGTGGGCACGCCGCCCGACCAGCCGAGTTGGGGCGGGATGCTGGTTCGCGCGGCTGCGGCCCACGTTAAAGCCGGTCCCTGGCTTGCCATATCCCCCGGCCTGGCCATCTTTATGGTGGTAATGGGGTTCAACCTGCTGGGCGACGCGCTACGGGACGTGTTTGATCCGCGACTGCGCGGCCGCTAACGGAATGGCGTCACCCAGATGAACAGTTGGAGGCCGGCGAAGTTGCGACCGGCTTCCCGGATTTTATTTCACAAGAACCTGGCCGCCGCCACAGCAATCGCCGCCACCGCCGCCGCGATGCTCGTGCCCCCAATCAACAGCCGATAGCCCATTGCATCGATCTTGCCTTCCAGACGCTCGTTGGAGGTATCGATCTTGCCTTCCAGACGCTCGTTCATGGCATCCATTTTGCCTTCCAAACGAGCGATGTCAGTTCTAACATCGGCGATCTCAGTGACGAGCTCGGCTTTCGCCCCAGCAAGATCTTCCTTGGTCGCCAGGGTCGGCAGAATGGTATCCAGGCGGGTTTCCAGTATGGTAACCCGCTCTTCCAAAGTGGTGGGAGTAGTCATCAGGTAATCCCTGTGATAGGTGCGGACAGTGTATGATAACCGCAGTATGACACGGTTTGCAGCGTGTTACAACGAAACTATGGGATCCTATGGTCAACACCATCCGTAACTGTAACACTACGCGCGTTGCCTTAACCGCCCTGACCTGGTTAGCCCTGCTGGCGCTGGCCTCTCTGGCCTGCGCGCCAACTCAGGAACCGCCGTCCGACGGACCGCAGGCTGCGCCATTGGCTCCCACGGACGCCATCGCTCCGACTCTTGCGCCGGCGACCGCGCTGCCCACTGCGGAGTTGGGCAATACGGCGACTCCGTTGCCCACTGCGCGAGGGGAATCAGCCGCCACCATGCTGCCAACGGCTACGTCGATTCCGGTAGCCACGGAGGGCGGCGTAATGATGGTGGACGCGGAACAGGCGGAACGGACCCGTTCCAAGTACGAGAGTTTACTGCGAGCAACCTGGGCCACCGACTTCACTCGCGCTACCATCCCGTTCGACGAGATCATGACCGGCGGCCCGCCCAAGGATGGCATTCCTTCCATCGACGACCCGCAGTTTGAATCGGTGAGTGACGCCGACGAGTGGCTCGACAACCTGGAGGCGGTGCAGGTGGTGGACTTGAACGGCGACGCCCGCGCCTATCCCGTGCAGGTGATGGTGTGGCACGAGCTGGTCAACGACACGGTGGGAGGTGAACCCGTCGTCATCACCTATTGACCACTGTGCAATACCGCCTTCGTGTTCAGGCGGACGGTTGACGGCGAGATACTGGACTTCGGAACCACCGGCGCGTTGCGGGACAGCAACCTGCTGATGTACGACCGGCAGACCGAATCCTGGTGGCAGGAATTCGGCGGCGAGGGCGTCATCGGACACTACGCCGGCCACAAGCTGGAGCAGCTTTACCTGTCGATAGCATCATGGGGCGATTTCAAAGCCATGTTCCCCGACGGGCAGGTGCTCTCCCGTCCGAATTCCGGCCGGCCCTACGGCAGCAACCCTTACGCGGGCTATGACCGCCCGGGCAGCTCGCCATTCCTTTTTGACGGCGAGGAGGACCCACGGCTCCCCGCTGTGGAGCGCGTAGTGGCAATAGAGCGCGGCGGCGACGCGTGGGCGGTGTCGTTCACCACACTGGCCGAGGAGCGGGTGGTGTCGGCCAGCGTGGGCGGAGAGGACATCGTAGTGTTCTGGACGCCAGGCACGGCGTCGGCGCTGGACGCGGGCACCGTATCGCGGGGGAGAGACGTAGGGACAGCCGGCGTCTTTTCGCCGATAACGCCGGATGGAGAGACGCTGACGTTCGGCGCTAACGCCGAGGGGATCATAAAGGACAGCGAGACGGGCAGCGCATGGAATATCTTCGGACGGGCGATGAGCGGCCCACTGGCGGGAACGCAACTGACGCCGGTTCCCGGGCGCATTGGGCAGTTGTGGTTCTCGTGGGCGGTGTACCGGCCGGATACGGTGGTGTTCACGAAATGAACACCATAAAGCCGCTGACCACAACCGCGCTGTGTTAGGATGGCAGCAGGAACAGCCAGGCGACCGAGCTAGGGGCATAAAATGGGCGCAACACGCGTGACAGTAGCAATACGGAATCCCTCCGATCCTGACCGGGTATGGGAAGGGCTTTTCCTGGTTGACACCGGAGCTACCGATTGTCTCGTTCCCAGGCCCTACCTTGAGGCCATAGGTTTGCTCCCAGAAGGACAGCGGAGGTACGGCTTGGCCGACGGGAGCGAAATCCGCTTGGACATTGCCGGCGGGAAAATTGAGTTCATCGGTGAAACCACCTGGGGAACTATCGTGTTCGGGGATGAAAACGCTGAGCCATTGCTAGGCGTGACCGCCCTCGAATCAGTGGGTATCGAGGTGGATCCTCGCAACCAGACACTCAACAGGCTCCCGGCAACCCGACTCAGAGGCTTTCGGGTGATTGGCAGTTAGCATTCTTGGTTCTCGTGGGCCGTGTACAGGCCGGATACGGTGGTGTATCGGGGGCAATAAACGGGGCGGGTTTGAAACCCGCCCCTACTGGATTCCCGCCTACGCGGGAATGACGGGGTTGTGCGGGAATGACGGGGTATTTTTAGCCGCGCCAGACGTGGCGGACGCCGCGCACGGAGGCGAGGCGTTTCTCGGCCAGGAGGTCGGCTGCCCCCGCCGTGGAGATTTCCTTTTTGCCGGATGTAGTCAGGACGGCGGCCATCTGCTCGTAGATGCGCTCGGTCTGCTGGCGGGAGCGGTCGGGGTTGTAGGGCTGGCCGATCTCGGCGGCGGCGTTGATGATGCCGCCGGCGTTGATGAGGAAGTCGGGCGCGTAGATGATGCCCCGGCGGTGCAGTTCCTCGCCGTCCTCGGGGGTGGCCAGTTGGTTGTTGGCGCCGCCGGCGACGATGCTGCAACGCAGGCGGTCAATGCTCTCGGCGTTGATGACGCCGCCCAGGGCACAGGGCGCGAATATGTCACACTCCACGTCGTAGATTTCGTCCGGCGACACAACCTTGACGCCCATCTGCCGAGCCTTGTCCAGCGCGGCCTCGCTGATGTCGGTGGCGAAAATCTGGGCGTCGTCATCCAGCAGATGCTCTGCGGTGTGGGTAGCCACCTTGCCGAACCCTTGCATGGCAATTTTGCGGCCACGCAGCGAGTCGGAACCCCAGGCGTGGGCGGCGCAAGCGCGCATACCCATGTAAATGCCCAGCCCGGTCATGATTGACGTGTCGCCGCTGCCGCCCAGGGTTGTGTCCAGGCCGACGACGTGCTCGGTTTCCTGGTGGACGGATTCAAGATCGCGGCCGGTGGTTCCGACGTCCGTGGTGGTGAGGTAACGTCCGCCCAGGGTATCGACGAAGCGGCCCCAGGCCCGCAGCAGCCCCTCGGACTTGTCGGTACGCGGGTCGCCGATGATGACGCCCTTGCCGCCGCCGAGGTTCAGGCCGGCCGCCGCCGACTTGTAGGTCATGGCCTGGGACAGGCGCAGCGCGTCGGCCAGCGCGTCGGCCTCGGAGGCGTAGGGCCACATTCGAGTGCCGCCGCAGGATGGGCCGAGCGTCGTGTCGTGGATGGCGATTATGCCGCGCAGGCCAGTTTCGGGGTCGCTGTACATGGTGACCTGTTCGTGGCCGTATTTCGTCATCTTATTGAGGATTTCCATATCATCGCCTCCTGTATCCAGGGGTGCGTCAGAGATCAGCGCGGCCCGCTCCGACGGATGGCGGTGGTGTTGCCGCACTTAGAGACGCTCGCCTCTACTACTATTATAAGACACGATACCGGCCCCGTATCTGGTACGGGGTGACGTTCTTTCGCCGGCGTGGCGGGTATGGTGCGATTGCAGTGGGGTATAATCCCCGCAGTTTTATCCGCTGTATCAACATCAGGAGAACATCTCAATGCCCCCCAAGCAGTACGAAAACCCTCCCGGCCTCGTGATCGAAGGGACCAAGCGGTACCACGCAGTCATCAAAACCGACAAGGGCGACATGACCATCATGCTTCTGTCGGAGGTGGCGCCGCGGGCGGTCAACAACTTCGTGTTCCTGGCCCGCGACGGTTTCTACGAAGACAACCAGTTTCACCGGGTGATCAACGGGTTCATGATCCAGGGCGGATGCCCGCGTGGCGACGGCACGGGCGGGCCGGGCTACCGGTTCCGAGACGAGGAAGTGACGCGCTCCTACACGCGGGGAACGCTGGCGATGGCCAACGCCGGGCCGAATACCAACGGGAGCCAGTGGTTCATAGTCCACGGGGCCGACGTGGGATTGCCGCCCAACTACACGATTTTCGGGATGCTGACCGACGGCGACGACGTGTTGGAGGCGTTGGCGACGTCGCCGGTGCGCCAGAGTCGCGGCGGCGAGAACAGCCAGCCCACCGAGCGGTTGGCGATCCACAACATCGAGATTACCGAGACTCCGCTGGGTTAGCCTTATTGTCAGAATCAGGATTCACTGGATTTCAGGATTTCCAGGATTGAATTGATTGGGCACGGTGACAGAATCCTGCAAATCCAGCAATCTTGAAAATCCTGATTCTGACAGTTACGTGAGGATGAGGCTCTGGCCGAGATCGCTGTACTACGGGTGGGTGGTTGCCGGCGCGTCGGGGAGCATCGGGTTCGCCAACGCGGCGTCCGCCATATCCATCCTGACGATTTTTGTGGTGCCGATGTCCGAGGAGTTCGGCTGGGGGCGCACGGAGATCGCCGGCGCGACGACGCTGGGGGCGATATTGGGCGCGGCGC
Organism: Chloroflexota bacterium; assembly: GCA_009840165.1. Taxonomy (GTDB): domain Bacteria; phylum Chloroflexota; class Dehalococcoidia; order Lucifugimonadales; family UBA3495; genus Bin87. The sequence continues at coordinate 37,176 of VXOG01000040.1, read as the reverse complement.
TGGCGCCGTTCATCGGGCGGCTGGTGGACCGGTTCGGGTCGCGGCTAACGCTGGTAATTGGCGGGAGCATCATCGGGCTGGGCTGCGTGTACCTGTCGTTGATGCAGACGCTGGCGGGGTTCTACATCGCGTTCACGGTTTCGCGGATCGCCGACCAGGGCGGAGTCAAGATCGGCGCGTCGGTGGCCGCCGGCAAGTGGTTCGAGCGTTACCGTGGGCGGGCCACCGGCCTGGTGTTCCTGGTGGAGACGGTGGGCGTCATCGCGCTGGCGCCGTTGACGCAATTGGTGATCGGGCAGTGGGGATGGCGTTCGGCGTGGCTGATGCTGGCGGCGGTGATGTTCCTGCTGGGTGTGATTCCGTGCGCGCTGTGGGTGCGGCGGCAGCCGGAGGACATGGGGCTGGCCGTGGACGGCGACAGTCCGCTGGTGGTTCAACAGGCTCACCATGAGCGGACTGATAGCGAACATGAACGGGCCGTAACCGAGCATGAGCGGACTGTAAGCGACCATGAGCGGACGGTAGCCGACGGGGAGGCTTCGGGTGCGGAAGTCGCGGTGGAAGAGCGGTCGCTGACGCTGCGAGATGCGGCGCGGACGCCGGCGTTCTGGATCGCGCTGGCGTCGCTGTTCCTGGGCAGCAACGCGGTATCCGGCCCCGGGCTGCACCTGGTGCCGTACCTGACGGAGCGGGGCTTGAACGTGGCGGCTGCGGTGGGAGCCATCAGCGTGATGGCAACGGCGGGCGCGGCAGGGGCGATGCTGGCGGGGATTGCGGCAGACCGATGGTCGCCCCGATGGCTGATGGCGGCGCTGTACCTGATGAGCGCGGCGGCGCTGACGCTGCTGGTGGGTACGGACACGCTGGCAGAGACCTACGCGGTGGTAATTTTGATGGGATTGATCGGCACGGGGATCAACACGCTGGCGCCGCTAATGTGGGCGGCCAACTACGGGCGCGGATCGCTGGGGGCGATACACGGCGTGGGACGGGCGACGCAGGTGCTGGGATTCGCAGTGGGGCCGCTGGTGTCTGGCATCGCCTACGACAGCACCGGGACGTACCGGGAGGTGTTCCTGGCGTTAGCTGGTGTGGCGGTGGTGGCGGCAGGGCTGATGGCGGCGGCGCGCACGGGGCGAGCGCATTCTTCAACGGGCTCAAAATGTTCGGGAGGGCATTAATGGTGATGGCAAAGCATATACGGGGAAGGCTGATTGCGGGCAAGAGATCGGCCTTCGACGGCGCTGGGACTACCGCTTTGGGAATCTATGCCATGGTGGCTGTGTTGCTGGCAACCGGCTGTGCCGGCGAAGGAGGCGGGGCGTCAGGCGCGGGAGACTGGTTGGCGTACGTCCCAGGCGACGCCAGAATGGTGGCTATCTTGGACAATCAGCCTCTGCGCAGCGGCGACGTTCCTGAAGATTACGCCGAATATTTTGACGAAGAATTTGGTGGGTCGGGAGAGATTTACGACTTCCTGGGCGTTAGTGAAAACGACCTTATCGCCCATGCAGTGGCATTAGTTGGCGACTTGGGCGGAAGACTGACAATACTACGGGGTAGTTTTGACTTCGACATCATCCGTGGGGAACTGGAAGGTGGACGCGGTTGTGGAGATAGCGAGTACCGAGGGTTCGAGTTGTGGGAATGTGCAGGCCAAGACTATGCGGCAGTGGCATTGTTTGAGAAGGAAAGGTACGTGGTCCTGGTTGATCGGCGTCAGAGTGACTTGGAAGACATCCTCAGGTACAAGAGTCAGGCGCCAGAGAAACTTGCGAACACGGACGACAGCGACATAAAAAGACTCCTTGACAGGACCGACGGTTGGTGGCAAATCGCCTTTCTTGAGTACCCCTGCTTTGAATTTGAACGCTGCGAGGGTTTAGCGATAGCGTTGGGGAGAAACAGCGATAGTGCAACTATGCCCGCGTCGTACGCCGTTTTGTTCAACTCGGAACACACTGCCACAGCCGCCGAGGGAAACAGCGAGATCGACGAACTGTTTCATGAAGCCTTTTTCTGGTTATTCCATGTCGCTCTGGACGTAAGCGAATCGAAAGCCGAGGGCGAATTCGTCGTCGGCAGCGGCACAGCCAAGTTTTTGACTCCGTAATCGCGTTACGAATCACCCGAAGCCGGCACAGGGATTGCCGGAGTGGGCGTGGCCTCGGGGGTGGTGGGTATCTGGGGGCGCTTGGCGAACAGGAAGCAGACGCCGCCGGCGTAGTTGAAACCGGCCAGCACCAGGAAGGCGACGGTGTAGGTGCCGGTCCAGTCGTACATGTAGCCGGCGAAGGGGCTGGAAATCAGCAGCAGGCCGTTCATGGGGATGGTGCTGATGCCCAGGATCTTGCCGAAGTTGCCGCGTCCGAAATACTCGCCCCGGATGGACGTGGTCAGCGGGTTGCGCCCGCCGAAGCCGATACCGAATATCACCGCGAAGGCGTAGAACATCCACAGCTCGGTGCTGAAGGTGAGCAGCACCACCGCGCTGGCCTGGATGGTGGTGAACACGAAGAGGCCGATGCGCTTGGGGAAACGGTCGCCCACGTAGCCGCCGAGGGGCTGGGAGAACATGGAGATGATGGTGTAGAGGATCACCACGGTGCCGGCGTATTCCTGGAGTCCGGCGTCCTTGAGGAGCAGTCCCAGGTGGGTGAAGATGGCCAGGATGATCATGCTGGTCATGCCGTGGCCGACGGCGATGAGCCAGAAGGCGGGAGTGCGGACGGCCTGCTGGGCGGTGAGTCCCTGGGGCTGCGTTTGGGCAGCGGCGCCGCGACGGGCCTGCTGCGCCGGGGCAGTACCTTCGGCCTGCAAGCCCATGTCCTCGGGGCGGTTGCGGATGAGGTAGGCCAGCGGTCCGGCGACGGCGAGGATGACGACGGCCAGGATCAGAGCGACGTTTTCCCATCCGATGGTACGGCCAATGTTCAGAGTGTAGTTGGTGAAGGGGACGCCGACGCTGCCGTTGATGCCCAGATCGATGAGGGGGATGACGATGAGCGCGCCGCCGCGACTCATAAAGTTGGCCCAGCCCATGGCGGTGGCCATGCGGCGGGAGAACCAGTTGTTGATGGTGGTCATCATGGGCACCCAGCTGCCCATGCCCTGGCCGGCAGCCATGACCATGTAGGCCACGTAGAACATGTAGAGGGGGGCGACGGGCCAGAATCCGGCGTCGATCTGCCAGAAGATGAGGAAGCCGAGGCCGAGGATGATGAACCCGATGAGGACCATCTTGCGGCCGCCCAGCTTGTCGGTGAGGTAGCCCTCCAGGGGGCCCATGAGGCCGCCCTCGATGCGGGTGAGGGTCAATGCCAGGGAGAGTTGTCCGCGGGGCCAGCCGAACTGGTTTTCCAGGGCGACGGCCCACAGGGTCATGGCATGGAACAGGGGCACCGTCGCAATCGTCATCACGAAGCCGGTGGCGACGACGATGTACCAGCCGTAGTAGATGCTGGGCCGGCGGAATCCGAAACGGGATGCGCCGTCCGGCGGCGCCTGGCTGGTCATGGCAAAGAGCAGGAAGAGCGTCCGCGCCGGACGGATCCGCCAGAAGCGGACCGGATACGGACAGGTTCGGTGGCGGCGCTTATTCTACGCCTTTTGAGAATATGGGCGCAAGGCATAATGCGTGATGACGAGTATCACGGATTATGGCGGGACGCTGCCTTCTACCACTGCCGAAGCTTCGAGAACGAGATTGCCACACACGTATCAAGTACGGGGTCGCTATGAAATGGGGAGGGGTTTGCTGGCGTGGTGAAAGGGCGGAAAGGTTGATTTCCCGCTCATTTCCTCTCATTTCTGCTACTTCAAGTAGGGAATTAGGCAGGTCGTGGATCTGAGTGGGGGGCGCGAGAGGCATTTTGGGGGCGGTTTTATTGATTCTAGTGGGCATATGAACGGTTTGGGGGAGCGAGGTTTGCGGTCTTTGGAGGTGAGTATGGGATGGCTCTGGGCCTAGGTTACGGGTTGGATTTGGGGCGCTGGTTAATATGGTACGGATGTGTGAAGGCCGGGGCAAGGGAGGAAGTGTCATCGGGGGCATGAGGGCGTCTGAACTGTGGTTTTTGGTTTTACGTGGATGGGCAGGATGCAAGGGCAGAGGTCCAGAGGCTGACAGCAGCCCGTAGCCGGCATACGAAATGATGTGATAATCTGCCTGCCAAATTCAGCAATCATCGTTGTTGACCTAGGGAATTAACAATGACCATTAGCAGATTAAAAGCAATTGACCTGTTCTGCGGTTGTGGGGGAATTTCCGCGGGACTACGGGACGCGAATTTCCGAGTTATCGCCGGCGTCGATATTGAACCAAAATACATGGCTACGTTCCAGCACAACTTCCGAGAGACTCGCTCTTTGAACGCTGACCTTACGAAATACATACCTACGGAGATCATGGCGATACTTGGCATTGAGCCCGGCGAACTCGACCTCCTCGCTGGCGGCCCTCCATGCCAAGGTTTTTCAAAAAATGTACCGCGTAAATATCGATATATGCACGACACAAACAATCTGTTGGTCAGAACGTTTCTGGACTACTGCGAAGCACTCGAACCGAATCTCATTCTGATGGAAAACGTCGCGGAGATGAAGAACGGATTCTCACAACAGTTCAGCGATGAGGTTGTTGAACGGCTTGACGGCGCGGGTTATTCCGTGACTCCTATCATTCTCAATGCTGCAGAATATGGTATTCCGCAGAGAAGGCGACGAGCTTTTTTCCTAGCTGCTCGAGGAACTACTCCATTGGAGTCGCCAATAGCTACTCACTACAAGGAGCCGCTACAAATCGGATTGCTAGACAACCGAGCTTTCGTAAATGTATGGGAAGCGATTGGCGACTTGCCCAGCCTCCACCATGGGGAGGGACACTACGAATCCGAATACGCTTGCGAAGCATTCTCGGACTACCAACGGAAGATGAGAAGTTCCTCCGGTAAAGTTCGGAATCACATTGCCAGACGACTCGAACCCACGCAATACGCAAGACTGGCGTCATTGCAACCAGGTCAGGGACATAAAGACTTGCCAGACAACCTCAAAGTGCGAGGTGGATATAGCGGAGCGTATGGTAGGTTAACAAAAGAAATGATTGCGCCTACGATTACAAGGTGGGTGTTCCATCCCGGTTCGGGACGGTGGGGGCATCCTGTAGATACAAGAACGCTTACTATCCGTGAAGTTGCCAGGATACAAGGATTCAATGATGACTACGAGTTCGTCGGGAGCTTCGTGCAACAGGCCGGTCAGATTGGCAATGCTGTGCCGCCATTGCTAATCAAACAGATTGGCTTGTCAATGCGACAACAGCTAGGCGTCTAGAGTCTGCAGCAATCCCATGAATTGGTTGAAGGAAAGCTTGTTATCGGCTGACGGCAATTGAAACGAAAAAGCGTTAGGGTCATTTTCGTCCGGCCACCATACAGATTCGCCACTGAAATGCAGTTGGTCCTCTCCACGCCCATGCCATGCCCACCACTTCTTGCCTGTTTTACGATTCGTACCGTGCAGGGCTGGCAATTGCTCTTTTGTGACGGTTCTTTTGGGGGTTGACCATCGCCAAGTAAATTCGGTCGGATCAAAAATATAAGGAGCGTCTTGGGAGCATAGCAACCGCTCGAAATACGTAACTTGCCCACTTTTACGCACTATTAGCCGTGAATAGCCTATTTCGCTCAGGTCATATCTGCTCATACTAGCTCGCGCGTGCTCGTTACAGAACTCAATGATAGCATCGCCAAGTGCCTGCAACCCTTGCTCGGATTGCTCAGACGCCTCTATCAGCTCAAGGGCGTTTGGTATCTTCGCACGCTTCCATGTTACAGGAGTTGCTGCCTTCGTTGACTTTACCTGCCAGCCGCAGCGAGACTCAGGGCGAATCACGTCAACGAAATCGTATGTATTCAGCACGCTACCGCCATGTACGTGAGAAAGCACTGATTCCATCAACGCGCCGGGGATGCTGTCTTGGGAGAAAGGCAACCTAACGTAGTTAGCGAGCATTCGCCGCATCTCATCAAGCTGGCCTGACGTAGAGAAAATGCTCATCCTATGGGCCTCTCTCAAGTAATGCGCTTGGCTCAATTCCCAGCGCATCGGCCAGTTGGGCAACTATGGTGATGCTAGGATTGCGTATTCCCCGTTCCAATCCGCTGATGTAAGTGCGGTGAAGTCCAGAAATTTCAGCCAGTTTTTCCTGCGAAAGCTGGCGTTGGGTACGATAGATCCGCAAATTTCGACCGAATTGCATAGTAATGCCCATAGCAAGCAGTCTATGTCTTGTAGACGGATTATCTACATACGATCAGTCACATTTACGGAGTTTCGGTTAAAATGGCAGATTATTACACCGCCCAGAAGCGTAGCGAGATCATGCGTCGCGTTCGAGCGCGTAGCTCAAGGGCCGAGCTTATGGTTAGACAATTGACGCATCGTATGGGTTACCGCTATAGACTTCATCGTCGTGACTTACCCGGGCGACCTGATCTGGTATTCGCCAAGAGCCGCAAAGTCATTTTTGTGCATGGCTGTTTTTGGCACGGACATAGTTGCCGGTCCGGGCAAAACCGACCAAAGTCAAATACGGCGTACTGGGAGCCAAAGCTCACTCGGAACATGGCGAGAGATGTGGAGAACTTAGCCGACCTCGCCCGAATGGGCTGGCAAGCACTCGTAGTTTGGGAATGCGAATTGAGAGACGTTGAACAGATACGCGAAAAAATCAAACTGTTTCTAAGCTGTTAGTGGTGTGTGCTATTACCCCGCTCGGCATCATCCCATCCGCAATCGGTGATACAATCCCCGAACACTATCCCGAACATTCTCCAATGAGGTCCAGATATGAGTATTGACGTTGCCACTTCCATTGCGCGGATTCTGAAGCAGGAGGGCGTGGAGTGGGTCTCCACCTTTCCCGTCTGCCGGGTGAACAACGCGCTGGGGCGCGAGGGCGTGCCCATGATCATGATGCGCGACGACCGCTACGCCGTTGCCCTGGCTGACGCGTACTCGCGGGTCACGGGCGGCGACCGCATCGGCGTCTGCACGGTGCAGGGCGGCGTGAACGGCGCGGGTTTGCAGTATTCGTACCCCGGGCTCGCCCAGGCGTTTGAGGACAACTCGCCGATGCTGTGCATCACGGACGGCGTGCCGGCTGGCAGCAGCGAGAACACCCAGTTCGACGTGACCACCAGCCTCAAGACCGTTACCAAGTGGTTCGGCTACATCGACCGTCCCGAGCGGACGCCGGAGTTCCTGCGGCGGGCGTTCTCGATGCTGCGCAGCGGCCGGCCCGGGCCGGTGGTGCTGGCGGTGCCCAACGCGGCCGGCATCTACGACGAGACGGTGGACCCGTACTACCCCGTGCGCGGGTACAGGTCTGGCCCGGACCCGTCGGACGTGGTGCAGGCCATCGACCTGCTGATGAACGCCCAGAACCCTCTGATCTACGCCGGCGAGGGTGTGATCTACGCGGGGGCGTCGTCGGAACTGGTGGCGCTGGCGGAACTGCTGAACGCGCCGGTGATCACGACGCTGAAGGCCAAGGGCGCGTTTCCGGAGAACCACCCGCTGTTCGTGGGCGTGCGCGGCGAGCATCCCATCGCGTACCTGAACAAGAGCGACGTGATCCTGACGGTGGGCAGCAGCCTGTCGCCGGGGAGGTTCACCCACGGCATCCCCAACGCGCCGAGCAAGACGATCATCCAGTGCAACCTGGACGAGTTCCACCTGAACCGCATCTTCCCGACCCATCACGCGGTGCTGGGCGACGCCAGGTTCGTCTTGCAGGCGCTGGCCGACGAGGTGTCGGGGCGCACCGACGGCGCGGGGCGCCCCGCCGGCAACGTGGTCGCGGAGGTGCGGGAGACGCGAGACGCCGGCCTGGCCGAGTACCGCGAGGCGATGGCATCCAACGAGGCGCCGATCAATCCCTACCGCGTGTTCGGCGACATGATGAAGGTGCTGGACCCTTACAAGTCGTTCGTGACCCACGACTCCGGCAACACGCGGGACCAGCTGAGCACGGTCTATGACACGCTGATTCCTCGCGGGTTCCTGGGCTGGGGCAACATCTCGACGCTGGGGTTCGGGCTGGCCGGCGCCATGGCGGCCAAGCTGGCCTATCCCGACCGGCAGTCGGTGGCGGTGACCGGCGACGCGGGGGTCGGCTACATGCTGGGCAACCTGGAGGTTCCGGTGCGTCAGAACCTAGGCATCACGGTGGCGCACGTGGCCAACGGCGGGTTCGCGGGCTACGGCCCCGGGTTCTGGGGCGACGGGCACGACCCGTACACGCACCGGGTGCTGGGTCCCGAGGACGTGAACATGTCGCGGGCCGTGGCGGAGCTTGGGCTGTACACCGAGCGGGTCACCGAACCATCAGACGTGATACCGGCGTTCCAGCGGGCAATGGCGGCCAACGAGCAAGGCCAGCCGTCCTACCTGGAGTTCATCTGCTCCCAGTACCCGAGGTACGGAGGGTTCGCGCCGAGCAGCATCGCGCACTAGGGGAGAGCGGCGCGGCGATATAATGAGTGGCGGGCAGGCGGACGTAGCCCTTGCCCGCCACGCAGGAGAGCAGCATGGGAACGTTCAGTACAACTATCGAGATTGGCAACCTCAGCGGCGAGTGCTATGTAGCGATGGAGGCGTTGGCCGACACTGGCGCCTCCACCACAGTTGTCCCTCGCAGTATTCTGGACGGGCTGGGCATCCTTCCCACACGGCAGGAAACTTTCGAGTACGCCAGCGGTGAGCGCGTGGAGTTGGATATGGCGCAGGCATGGGCGCGAGTGGAAGGCCGCGAAACCTATACCTGGGTCATCTTCGGCGAGGATGGTGTTGCGCCAATACTCGGGGCCTACACGCTGGAGGGCGTATTCCTCGCCGTTGACCCCTACAATCAGCGGCTAATTCCGGTGGTGGGGTCGCTGAAGCAATATCTCGGCGATAATTGCTACCCGGCGGTAATTTCTACCGCCGCCAACAACACTACACTATTGGGATGCCGCAGCTCCGTGCATCGCAATGCCAATTCAGTATAAGCTCGCTCCTCTAGCAACTTCAGGTTCTCGTCGCGAATGCTACGCTCGGGCGGCGAGTTGCCCATAGCCGGACTGGTCAGCAGGTCAGCAAAAAAGTCAGGGTTGACGACACATTGTTCATTACCTGCGGGCATAAAAACTGGCAACAGTTGCTCCTCATTGGGGACACCCTGATCGTTCTGCCACCGCAGTTTGTAAATGCTGAGGACTCCGGGCTCAGGACCGACCAAGCCCGCACGTTCGCCTCGAAAGTCCGGCGATTGGGCGAAATCAATGAGATCGGCAAAGAAAGCGCTGGCAAAGTCCATAGGAACGGCTCGGGCACGACGAACTTCTGGCTGGCGACTAGCAGTAACACGCACCGCAAGGTTGTTGCCAAACTCTGAGTAATAACCACGCATTTCTGCTGGCAGAACCAGTTCTAGGATCCGTCCATTGTACAATCGTTGCCGTATTTGAATGTTTCGGAACGGAAGCACGCCCTCCAGGAAAGCAAGAACATCATCCGGTCCGAATCCAGTCAGTGCTGCCGCTGCCTGTGGGTCAAACCCGTCAACACGTGAAAAGAGTTGTTCCTGCTGGGATTGCGATTCTCGAGCGCGGTCAACAGCTGCTTCTATATCGGCATCGGTGCGTTCTATGTCCAAGTGCCGGTTAGTGGCCAAAATGGACGCTACGTCAACCCGTTCCAGCAATTCCCCGATAATCTCATCTTCCAGTCCCTCCCGAAATTCGGCACTGACTGATGCCATATCAGCGGCAATGTTGTCAACTCGGTCCAGCATCTTGCCCAAGGCCCGGCTGTCAAAACCATCATTCGCCAACAAGTTGAAGACGATGACTCTCTCTTGCTGTCCGTAGCGGTAGAGTCGGCCAGCACGTTGCACTAATCGAGCCGGATTCCACGGTAAGTCGTAATTGACCAGAATGTGGCAGTTTTCGTGCAGGTTAAATCCTTCGCCACCGGCCTCGGTGGATACCATAAACCGCGCCTGATCGTTAAACTGGTCAATGTTGCTTCGTTTTTCCGTCAGGTTCATACTGCCGTTAATTTGAACCACACCGCTCTGCGGATAACGCTTTTTCAGCCCGGCAACCAGATAATCCTGCGTGGCACGATATTCGGTGAACACCAGTAAACGTTGATTCTGTTTATGCAATGGATCAACGATTTCGGTGAGGAACTGCTCCAACTTAAGGTCATTCGCTTTGACTATTGCTGCTGACTTTAGCAAACCGACAATCTGCGATTGCTCGTCGTCAAAGAATGGAGCGACGACAGCTATATCGGAAATTTCATCCAAGTTGTCCAAGTTGTCGGTACTATCCAGAAAAGCATCCACGTCTAGAATGTCGTCGAACGGCATTTGGTTGACGTTCGCGTTGTCACCTTGCAAACGGGATAGTCGCCGCTGCAACGCGCGCTCAATGGCGAAGATACTAGAAGACGCCAGCTTGCGATAGATTGTCATTACGAATCCGATTGCTCGCCCGGTATTTCCACCAAGCGCAGCGGCATCATAACCATAGCGCAGATAGCGTTGTAGTTCGGAGTCAAAAGCCCGGGCGGCGTCAGACAATGGCGTTTCAATCCGCCTGGTATCCTGGCCGCGGAACAGGAAATTGCCTTGGACATCAGTGACTTGACTTTTACGGTTACGTAGGACAAGTTCTGCTACCACGGAAGGATCAGTGAACATACTAGCGAGACGGCGAGCCAATCCGGGACGCAACAGACGCAGCAGATGGAGAAACCGGTCACGGTCGCCTTGATGCGGCGTGCCAGTCAAGAATATGAACTCGTCGGCTAATGGACGCAGCCTCTCGGCCAGACGATAGCGCTGGGTAACCGCCTCGCCAGATATCTTGCTCAGATGGTGAGCTTCGTCAAAAACAATCACATCCCACGGTTCCGGGTTAGAAGCCACGAATAGAGGTAGGTGATTGTCGGATTTAGCCCTATCAATGGATACGATAACCTTGTCGTAGTTGTGGGTTGCCCAATCGCTGGGCCGCTCAACGTTGAAATCCTGTCCATAGATGCGGAAAGACTCATTGAACTTATCCTGCATCTCATCTTTCCACTGTTGCACCATTCCCGCCGGGCAGACTACCAGAACACGCCGAGCTTCCCGCCGCCGCTTCTTGGCAGCCAGCAATAACCCCACCTCAATAGTTTTCCCTAAACCAACATCATCGGCGATAAGCCAGTTTTTCTGGTCTGAGTCCATTATCCGGTGTACTAGATTGATCTGATGTGGCAATGGGTCCACGTCAAAGCGGTCCAGCGCGCCAGTGACCTGATTCCAGGAATCCAGCGCGTAGGCCAACGTTTTCAAACGGAAACGCTCTGAGCTGTCGGGAGCAGGAGCATTTCTCCCAATTAGCCTCAAGTTCTGGTAAGGCAACCAAAGGGTTTCACCCGTATTGAATAGTTGCACCAGAGCCTGTTCCCGTCCGGCAAAACGGCGGATATCAAGCACTCTACCGGGGCCCAGTGTCTTGCGGGTATTGGAGCGCGGGCTGTCTTGTACCTCATGTCCACTGCGAAAGCCGATGCGCAGTTCATCAACCGGGTGCCAATCAGTTACACCGCTGCTACCCCAACGGACTTGCACGAATATGGATTGTCCTTTTTCTTCGTGGCTCAGGACGATGCCACGGGCTTTCGGATAGCGCTCTGGATCAACGTGCCTTACGCAACATCCGTTTACCGGGATAAGACGGGTGGCTTGTTGTGAAATAGTCAAATCAACCGCCTCTCGCAATGTAGGCAGGGCCATTACCAGCCCAAATTATCGTGCCATTCACAGGGGTCGTACCAATCTTGCTCATCGAACCAAAGAGGAGGCCCATAGCGATAACGCCGATAACCGTTAGTACGCTGGTTTGACACCTCTCCATCATGACCTAAATTATCCGTTGCATTCCAGTCCAATTGGCGTTGCCAATTTTCACCTGGCTCAAATCCAGCGCGGAATATCGCAAAAGATGCAAATGAAGGAAATCCACATTTCCACAGTGCAAGTTCCAACCAATCGCCGAGCCAAGCTTCATCAATGACTTCGTTGGGACGGTAATCGAACCTGCGATGTATCAGATCATATGAATCGTCTAGCGACAGGCTATAGCGACTACGCGTTGGATACCAGCAATGCGCACGCCAATCCCAGAACGAGTACTCCCACCAGTGTGGATTTAAGTCCCAGTGCAGCCTAAATCGCAAAAAGAACAACAGGCTACTGCCGGTCCATTCCTGCTTGTCTAGCCATGGTAGCCATCTCCGCAGACGGTTGTTGCCAAGTTCTCCCAACAGTTCAGCAATCTGGACACGCTGGACACTTGTGGCTGTGATTAACTTGGTAGCAATCCACTGGTCAATCCTCAGTTCACTGCTTAGCGTGGCGTCATAATTGCCAATAACGTAAAGCGGCTGCCGTAGTTCGCTGTCGTATTCCGACAGAGGTTCTGGCTCATCCCACGCTGGCTCATAGGCGTCAACTGGATCTAGATCATCGTCCCAATCGAGAGGAACGTCAAGATAATCTTGATAGTCATCCAGTTCTGCCGAAATGGACGAGAGATCATCACTCAGGGCATTGACTGGTTCCCGATGCGAATCGCTGGCAGAGGTAAAGAGCATCGCAAAGCTGCATACCTGTCATCATGCTAGACGCGTTCCTCACCAAACACTTTACCGAAATTACGCCAGGAATCCCTCCACCAGGCTGACGAACTGGTCGGTGGCCTCCAGCTCGGGGTGGTGGCCGCAGTTCTCAATGATCTCCAACCGGCTCCCCGGGATGCGGCGGTGGTACTCCTCTCCGGCGGCTACGGGGACGATGTTATCCTGCGCGCCCCATACCAGCAGGGTCGGGAGACGTTCGAGGCGGTAGATCTGGTTCACCAGGCCCGGGTCGTGCATGTAGGGACGCCAGGCGACGCGGCAGGTGGCCTCCATGCCCAGCTCCCAGCGCTCCAGGATGTCCTCTTCCGGCTCGGCGGGACAGACGGTGCGGTACTCGGGCGTGCCGTCAGGGTCGTGCAGCGAGTCGCGGATGTACATGGGTGGCGTCACCTCGAAGATGTCGTAGATCTCGCCGCCGGGCGGGCGGATGCCGCCGGCGCCCACCAGGATCAGATGGCCAAACTGCTGCGGGCACATGGTGGCCAGCTCGGCGGCGATCCAGCCGCCCAGGGAGAAGCCCATCAAGTCGGCGCCCTCCAGGCCCAGCTTGTCCAGCGCGCCCAGGTACCAGATGGCCAGGTCGTGGATGCTCATGGACCAGTCCAGCACGTCGGAGCCGCCGATGCCGGGCAGGTACGGGATGTGCAGGGTGTGGTTCTGCGCGAGGGCTTGGTGGTAGCGCAGCCAGCCGGGATGCCCCAGTTCGTCGGGCAGGATGACGAGAGGGGAGCCGGAACCGCCGGAGACGACCTCCACGTTGGAGCCGGCCACGTCGGTGATGCTGGAAGTCCAGGGCTGCGTTGCAGTAGTCATAGCGTCAAAAGTCCTTCAGTAAGCCCCCTCTCCCTCGATGGGAGAGGGCTGGGTGAGGGTGAGTGAATGAACGCGGTCATCATAGCCGGCGGCCTACGATGGCGCAAGCACGCATCTGGTATCATCCGCGCAGGCGGCGGGATTGCCACCCCCGCATCAAGTGCGGGGTCGCAATGACAGGTGGGTGGCGCTCGCGATGACAATGATGCAAGGAGGAAAACTATGGCGCTGACGATTGATTGCCAGGTGCATGCTTACCAGCGGAACACGCCGGAACGCCCGTGGGTGGGGTTTCTGACCGGGCCGGAGGAGGTTACGGGGGACGACATGGTGGCGGCGATGGACGCGGTGGGCGTGGATGGCGCGATACTGATCTCGCCGTTCGCGATCTACGGATACGACGCCAGCTACGCGCTGGAGGTGTACGCGCAGCATCCCACCAAGTTCGGGCTGGTGCGGCCCTTCGATCCCAACTCGGAGACGATTGACGCGGACGTGGAACAGTGGACATCTGCGCCGGGCGTGGTGGGCTGCCGGATCATGCTGGCGAACAACGACTACGAGGCGGACCACCCCGGGCTGAACGCGATCCTGGCGGCCGGCGGGCGCGCCGGCGTGCCGGTGAACATCATGGCGGCGGGGAAGCTGCCGCTGCTGCGTCAACTGGCCCAGCAGAACCCCGACACGCAGATCATCATCGACCACCTGGGCATCGCGCAGCCGTTCAACCCGCCGCCGCCGGATGAGCCTTTCGCCGACCTGCCTAACGTGCTGTCGTGCGCGGAGCTGGACAACGTGGCGATCAAGATCTCGGGGGCCGGCACGCTGTCCCACGCGGGGTTCCCGTATCCCGACATCTGGGAGCCGGTGCACCGCATCTTCGACGCCTTCGGACTGGACCGGTGCCTGTGGGGGACGGACTGGACGCGGGCGGTGGAACTGCTGACGTATGAGCAGGGCGTGGAGGCGTTCCGGCTGACCGACACGCTGTCGGACTCGGACCGGGAGACGCTGATGGGCGGCACGCTGGCGAACATCTACAAGTGGACGCCGGGGGAGTAGGGGCCACCCTCGTGGTTGCCCCTGCAAACCAGTGGGCGCCCACAAGGGGCGCCCCTACGCTTTGGCGGTGGTTGGCGTTCAGTCGGCCGGCAGAGTGAACGTGGGCGCGCCTTCTTCGTCGTGGCGGTGGTTGGCCAGCGCCGTTACAACCTGGGTTAGGCGGTCAACTCGGCGGATGATCATGATCAGCGGCGGCATGAACACCGCGATGATAGTTGCCCAACCACCGACAATCGCGATGATAATTGCGATGGTTTCAGGATCCATTTGCGGCCACCTGCCTTTTCCGTATCACCAGGACACAATAATGCTACATTATTGCGGAACGGTTGGCAACGCGAAGCCCCCGCCGGCTGGCTGCTGGCGGGGGCTTCGCTTGTGGGGGCGAATGATTATTCGCCCCTGCGGGGGCAACCACGAGGGTTGCCCCTACGGTGGGGTTTGCCTTCAGGTTAGGCGGTGGTGCGGCGTCCCATGATGATGGCGACCACGGCGATCACCGCGGCGACGATGGCCACGATGAGGGCGATGATGCCCATGGAACTGGGCGCGCCGGCGGGACCAACCGCGCCAGCGGGACCGGCGTTGCCCGGAGGGCCGGGCGGGCCGGCCACGCCCTGGGGACCCTGGGGCCCGGCGGCGCCCTGAGCGCCAGCCGCTCCGGCGGGACCCGGCGCGCCGTCAGAGCCGTCCGCGCCGTCCTGACCGGCAGGGCCGGGGACGCCCGGAGGACCCGGAGGGCCGGCGGCGCCGGCGGGACCGGGTTCAGGGTCGGGGGCGGTCATGCTGCCCGTCAGGTTGGCGTCCAGCATGACGATCTCGCGGCCGCCGGACATCCACTCGTACATGTACTCGGACGAGCGCTCGCCGACCATGAAACTGACCATCATCTCGCTGCCGGTGGGCTGCATCAGCTCCAGCGGGCCGAACTTGCCGTTGGCCATCACCATGGTGGAGCCGACCTTCTGGTCGCCGGCCATGGCGACGATCATGGTCCCTTCGCCAACCGGCAGGCCGTCGGCCATGGCGGTGCCAAAGAGGAATGCGGGCGGCAGGTTCGCGCTGGGCGCTCCGCCCTGAGCCGAAACCAGGCCCAGGGGCAGGGCCAGCAGCAAGGCAATCAATGCCGCCGCCGCCATCGCTCCAATTTTCTTCATATCTAGTATCTCCTGCTGTTGGGTAATCCTCGCCCCGCCGTCTTTTATGGTTGCCGCTCATGGTGAGCCTGTCGAACCATGCCAGGTGCTGGGGCGAGGGCCTTATTTCGCTATTGGCTGCTGTTGCCTTTCAGTCTTGATACGTACCCCCGCTCTGTCATTGCGAGTCCGCCTGCGGCGGGCGTGGCAATCTCGCTGCCTTAGCAACGGCTCTTGCCGCTACGAGATTGCCACGCTTCGCTCGCAATGACAGTGGGAGCTGGGCCTTACCAGATTTCCAGGTTCCAGCAGTCGCCAGCGGCGCAGGTGAAGTCAACCAGGCGGCCGTTCCAGTCAACGCCGGTCTGGGCGTCCTTGACCAGAACCCAGTAGGGCTGTCCGCCGACGAGCTCGGACAGAGTGTTGAGGTCTGCGAACTCGGGGCGGGGGTCAAAGAAGGTCCAGTCCTTGGTGTTGTTGTTGAAGTGGAAGATGGCGTCCAGGTTGTCGCCCAGGTCGGAGACCGCTGCGGGCAGTGCGGTGGCCGCGCCGGCGCCGATGGCGTCGGTGAGAATCTCCAGCTGGGCCACGGCGGTCTGGCCGCCCACGCCCACGCGGACACTGTAGAAGCCGGGGTCAACGGCGGGCACCAGGATGCCGGAAACCGTCGCGTTGCCGTCACGGTCGGTGTTGACCGCAATGTTGCCGAGGCGGTTAGTTCCGGCGATGACGACCTCTCCAACCAGGGTGTACACGGGCATACCCAGCAGCTCCACGGAGATGGTGTCGCCGGGGCGGGCAGCGGCGGGGACCACCGAGATGCCGGAGTCCGGCGTCATGAAGGTGGCGTCCTCTTCGATGTCCTCGTCGCCGTGCATGAAGGTTACGGTGACGTCGTGCTCCTCGCCCAGGTCAATGCCGGAGCTCAGGCGCACCTGGTGCCGGAAGCGACCGGTGGTGTCGATGCGCTCGGTGCGAATCCGGCCATCGACCTCGATGGTCACCTGCCAGTCCCGGTCCTCGGTGGACTGGGGCCAGTTCTCGCCGGAGATACTGATGTAGTCCCGGGGGCCGGCCACCGCGGGGTTCACCGTGATGGTGGGCGACTTGATGGTCAGGTCGGCCTCGCCCTCGAAGCCGGTGGAGTCCACGACCTTGAGGGTGTAGGTGTCGTCGTCGAGGGCGGGGTTGCTGCCGTCGCCGATGGTCCAGACGCGGGCCTCGATGACGAAACGTCCGTTGCTGTCGATCTGGATGACGCGCTGACCGTTGACGGTGTCGGTACCGGCCAGTTCGACGTCCAGGGGTTCGCCGTCCAGCGTGACCATGCTCACCGGGATGGTGGCGGCGTCGTCGAAGCCGCGACCCTCGATGATGATGGACTCGTTGGCGGTCACTTCGGACTTGCTCAGGTCCAGGCTGGAAGCCTCGACGCCGATATAGACGGTCTCCTTACCAGCCGAAGCGTGGACTGTGATCTGCGTCCGCTCGTCCAACCCGCCGGGCAGGTCGAAGATGTAGTCGCTGCCTTCTTTCTCGACGTCGAAGTTGCACGTGGCGTCGGCGGGGCAGGTGCCGTCCGGGCTCCAGGCGTGCCTGGGACCCACGCGGATCAGATTCACGGTGCCCACGTCCCGGGGCTTGAGAGTAATCTCGTCGCCGTAGCTGGCGGAGTCTGGGCTGACGGTCAGCGAGCCTTCCAGGTCGAACACGTCGATGTCGCTGGAGAAGCGCGGTTCCGTTTCCGAGTCAGCGGCGCAGATGTAGTTGACCGGACCCGGATCAAATTCGTCCTGGTGGACGGTGAAGGTCACGGTGAACTTGTCGTCGCTGCCCACCAGGGCGGTGCCCAGGGACTCGGCGTCCGGGTGGGTGACCAGGTCCCGGCAGCTGGCCGGCTCGGCGTCGGCGACCAGCACGAAGACCTCGGCGCCGGTGCCGTTGTTGAAGCCGGTTCCGGTTACGACGATCTCCTTGCCGCGGCCGTCGGCCTCGTCGGAGAGGCTGATCTTGGCCCAGGTTTTGAGGTCTTGAAGATTGCGTTCGTCGGCTCCGGGGTTGTCCAGCGTGGGGACGCTGGCGCCGGGCAGCAGCACGTCGTAGTGGGCGCTGTGACTACCCTGCTCCGTGGGGTTCTTGATGCCGGCCTTGTCGAGCACCAACTGGATGCCCATGGACTGTTCGGCGGTCCAGCCCTCCCGCTCCTCGTTGTCGGGGTTCGGGTCGGGCACGAAGACCTGGATGTCCCAGTCATCGTCGCCGCCGAAGTGGTCGTCGTCTTCGACCAGTATGGCGTCGGTCACATAGACGCGGCCAATGCCGGTTCCCGGCCGGCCGACGAAATAGACCTGGTCCATGTCGATGTCTTCTATCTGGTAATCGTCTTCCAGATAGAGCGCGACGGAGCTGCCGAGGTCAAGCGCGCCCGGGTTGTCCAGGGTCAGCGTGATCTTGACGCTGGAGCCGCCGGTGGTGCTGCTGCTGGCAATGCTGCCGGCATCAGGGATTACTGCTGGCGGCGCAGCAAAGGGGTTCTCCGGCTCTTGAGCCTGGGCGGAACCCGGCAACGCCGTCAGCGCGACAATCACGGCCAGAGCACCGATGACGGCCAATCCCATCACCAGCGACATCGGCCAGATGTGCTTTCTGGTTGTGTTTTTCATTTGACAAGATCTCCTTTGAGATTGCCGTTTGCTGGGCTAATCAAACTTGCGGCGGCCCCTTTTCCAATATCGCTACCGGGGTTCGGGGGTTTTGGCTCCCTTGCCGGGGGCCGCCGCTAGCCCAATGAGACTGATTGCGTTGTTACCGGGTTTGCCTAGCCACCAGGCGTGGGGAAGGGGCTGGCGGGATCGCTGCCCGCGGGCGTTGCCGTAGCAAACGGCGTCAACCAACTGCCCCAGCCTTCGGCCGCGTTGTAGGAGGCGACGGTGAAGACGTAAGTCGTACCGTTCTCCAAACCCATGACGGTGAGCGTCATCATTCCGTCGTCGCCGGTGGTGGCGTCGTCAGCGGAGGTCCAGACGTTCTTGCTGTAGTCGTAGGTGCCGTCGGAGTTCCTGGCTACGCCAGCTACCCAGTGCCGGGTGGCGTTGGCGCCGCCCATCCAGCTGAGCGTCACCTGCATGTCGCCGCCCATGGCGGACAGGCCGCTGGGCATACCCAGGGACGTGTCAACCGGCGCCATGACGGTGACCATGAAGGTCTGCGTGGCGGTGGCCGTGCCGTCGGAGGCGGTGACCGTGATGGTCGCCGAGCCTGCGCCAACCGCGGTAACGGTTACCGATCCGCCGCCGTTGGAGGCTGCGGTGGCAACAGCGGTATCGCTGGAGCTGACCGAGTAGCCCAGGGTGTCGCCGTCCGCGTCAGCGAAGCCGGCGGTGACGGTCATGGGAGCGTCGCCCAGGGTCATCGAGAAGTCGCTGACGGAACCAACGGCCATGGGCGCGCGGTTGTCGTCGCCCACTGCGCGGCCGCGCACTACCAGCGCTTCGCTGGTGGTTTGGCCGGAGCCTGTGCCGTGGGAGGCGATGACGACCAGGTTGTCGCCGGCCAGGTTGCGGGCGGTAATCAGGATGCTGAAGGCCGCCATGCCCTTGGCGTCCAATGTGACCATGTTGTTGGCGCTGCTGCCGATGACTGACGCCGCGCCCACCGGCGAGAACGTGATGGAGACCATCTCGCCCTTGACGTTGCCGGGAACTTTCCCGTCGTCAGAGGTGGCTTCGACCATGAAACCGCCCAGGACCTGGTTGCCGCCAATGCTGGGCGGGCCGGTCACTTCGAGCGCGTCGATGCCGCCGAGTACGGTGAACTCGAGGGCTTCGGACATCACGGCGTCGGAGCCGGTTCCGGCGGTAGTCTCGATGGAGTACTCGCCGGCATCAGCGTCGTCATTGATCATGACCTTGTAGCGATCCATCGCCGCGCGCTGGACCACTGCCAGGGCTTCGTCGGAGAGGATTGAACTGGGCGGGTAATTGGTGCCAGGGTAGTGTTTGCAGTACGGGGACGTGGCGTCGTCGGCTCCAACGGCCGGCTCGTCGTCCATGGGCATTACCGCGTCGTTCATCTGCTCGCAGTTGAGCGACTCCCACCACTCTTCAATGGCATCAGCGTTAGTGTCAGCGTCACCGTCAGCGTTAACGTCGCTGACCGTGATGGCTGCCGCGCTGTCGTCGTTGGATCCCTTCACCATCAGGTTGGTGTCATCATCGTGGGAAACGTCGTTCATGGCGGAGTCGTAGGCCACTGCGCGGACGAAGAAATCCTCGCCGGTAGCCACCGTAATATCATCAGCATAGGCGCTGATGTCTGCGCTTGCAGGGGGGCCCTTGCGGACCAGGTACACCATCTTGGTGAAGTCGTCGCCGATGCTGACTTCTACTCCAACCCGTACCGGGCCGCTCTTGGACAATCCCATGACCTCTGCCATTGCCATACCCTTGGGGTCGGCGGTTGCGAAGGTCCGGTCCCGCCTGTTGGCAAACTTGACGCCGTCGGGCGTGCCATCCGGGAGAATGAAATCGATAAGAACGCCCTTGACGGGGTTCCCGTTTTTGTCATTGACCGTTGCGGTAACCGTCGCTTTGCCGCTGTTGTCGAGAACTTCGGTATCTCCAACCAGGCCGGCGGTGACCTCCGCTGTTGACTTCGCCTTGTCAGGGGCGTTAACGAAGAGGACCTCCACCACAAAGGTAGCGTCGGCTCCGAAAGTAGTGGAGTCATCGTCCAGGTTGTTGGTTTCTACGTTACCGGTGCTCCCCGCATAGCCGATCACATAGACGAAGCCTTTGGGGCCGGCCATGTCCCGGGAAACTTTGATGACTTCTTTGCCAGGCTTTGCATCGCCGGCGAACTCGGTCTGTACACCCACGTTGAGCGGAGCGCGCTCCGTCAAGCCGCCCTTGCCCAACTGCGGCATGACGTCGTCGAAATCGCCGCCTCCGGTTACGTAGAGCAGGTAGTTGACTCCGCCATCGTCGGTATCCGAGTTTGTGAACTCCACGTCAACCGAATCCCCGTCAGTAGTGCAGTCGCCACCGGAGACCTTGTTGTTCGAGCCAGTTAGATGGAGAGCGACTGGCGTACCTGCGTCGGACATGCGGGATGTTATATTGGTACCATCCCAAGCCACTACGCAATCGCCTGCGCTAGGCCAAGTTGCAGCAGTACCGCCTGTGTCCGCGTTAGGGTTCTCGAGATCTGCGCCCGATACTTCAATGGGGTTCTGGATGATGGTCAGGTCGAACGAAGCCTCTGCATTTATCGCCGTCACAATCGGCGGGCCAACTGACGCAGCACGAGTGGCGGTGACCGTAATCGTTGCAGTGTTATCGGCCTGGATCGCCATGGCTTGAGTTGCCGCGGCGGCGGCAACCGTGATTGCGCCTGTGGTGGTGTCGATAGTGACTACGTTGCCGGCGGTAATTAAACCCGACCCACCAGGTTGAGCGGTACCATCCTGGTCCGATGTAATGGCGTAAGCGACGCCCGTTTCGTCGGTGGTTTCCAGAGCCGCTTGGACGTCCTCTTCGGTGATCGCCAGCGCTTCGCCCACGTCAAGCGTTACGTCTGCGAGGTCATGCTCATCGGCATGAGCGCCGTTGGTCGGCGTGAGCCAGAGGCCGGCGGAAATGAAGGCGGCGAGTGCGAGGACTGCCACCAGAGCGATTGGCACGGGGCCAATGCGTTTTCCAATCATTGTTCTCATTGTTGAAAGTCTCCTTGTATCCACCTGTCTGTGTGATGGCGGATTGGTACAAGAAAGTTAGGATTTGGGTTCAGGTTTGGGCCGGGGTTGCCCGTGCCCTGGCCCTGCCCTGTGGATTCCGGCCCCGTATCAAGTACGGGGTGACGTTCTTTCGCCGGAATGACGGGTGTGAAACCCGGAATGACGGGGTGGGTGGCGGGCGTGTGGGAGTTCCCGGCGGGTTGCGGGTTGTTTGGGGTGGCACCTCCTTGCATGGGTCGTGTAGTTACAGATTTACTAGGGTACATGGTAGCAGAGGAAATATTACGGGAGTATTACGAAAATGGGCGAATTTTTGAGGAATTTTCTTTTTTCACATCGATGGACAGGATGTTTGGAATGGGGGATGGGGGGATGGATGGGTATGCTAGAATCGGGTTAGTGATTGAGAGATTATGAGGGAGGATGAGGATACGGAATGGCGACGGTTGACAATACGATAGCGCAAACGATTGGTGGGCTGGCGGAAGGGCAGCGACAGATGGAGTCGCGGCTGGACCGGCTGGAAGGCAAGGTGGACAAGCTGCTGTGGGCGAACCTGGGGCTGTTAGGAGCGGTGATCGCGGCGGCGATAGTGGCGGCGATTCTGTGATTGAGGATGGAGAATTGGATGGCTACTGCAAGGTATCGGGCAGCCAGCCGGCCGTTGCTGAGGCAGGCGCGGGTTGAATTGGAGCAGGGCGATAACCGTCAGGCGTCGGAGAAGGGTTGGGGCGCGGCGGCGCAGATGGTGAAGGCGGTGTCGGAGCGACGAGGGTGGGAACACCGGGGGCATGGGCATCTCCACCGGGCCATTGCTCGATTGACGGAAGAGACTGGGGATGAGGACATTCGGCGATTGTTCCAGGTAGCGAACAGCCTGCACGTCAATTTTTATGAGGATTGGGAGGCGGATCGGAACATCTCCGGGGGCCTGGACGACGTAGAGCGGCTGCTGGACCTGCTGGAAGGTCTGGGGTGAAGAAGCGTTACAGGGGTTCGAGTTTTTCGAGGAGGCGTTCTATGTCGTCCAGGCCGCGGGCGATGCTTTGGGGGTTGTCCCAGTTTTCATAGAAGTTGACGTGCAGGGCGCTTGCGATCTGGAACAGCCGGCCGATGTCATCGTCGCCGGTTTCGTCAACCAGCCGGGAGACAGCGTTGAAGAGGGCGGCGTGGTTCCGGTGCTGCCAGCCGCGCTGTTCGGCGATGGCCTTGACCATCTGGGCGGCGGCGCCCCAGCCTTTTTCGGAGGCCTGGCGGACATCACCGGCGGCCAGTTCCACGCGGCCCTGGGCCAGCAGCAGGCGGGCGGCGTCCCGGTAGGTTTGAGTCGTCACGGGCTTTTCACCTCTGTTGGTGACATGGTAGCACGGCGGGGGTCGTCAGAATCAGGATTCCAGGGCTTTGGCGAGTTTATCGAGAGTGGCGTCGGGGTTGAGTGCGGAACGGCGGGCCAGGGTGTAGAGGCGCTTCACCTGGTGGGTCTGCGAAAGTGTCGCCTGCCGGTCAGGCGCGACGTCGACGTCCGGTTCGTCATTCGTTTCCAGGACTCCCACTGAAGATCCCTGTGCATCCTTGATCTCAATCTGATATTTGGAGATATCAGACAAGCGTCCGCGGCGGAACCCACGCACTACCACCGAGATTGCATCTACGGACGCTATGAAATCGTCCTCCCGAACGGAACGCCGCCAATTCAATTTGCCGTCGTTGGTTCTCCGGATTAGTCCGTCCAGTATTTTATCCATTTGACTCATGCCGTTTCTCCTTGAGAGCACTCCACCCCTGTCATTGCGAGTCGCTCCGTCCCTGTCATTCGAGTCGCTCCGTCCCTGTCATTCGAGTCGCTCCGTCCCTGTCATTGCGAGTCGCTCCGTCCCTGTCATTGCGAGGAGCTCCACCCCTGTCATTGCGAGGAGCGGTAGCGACGTGGCAATCCCGTCCGGGAGTGGAACGCTCCCTCCGGCGGCGAGATTGCCACGCTGCGCTCGCAATGACAAGGGGGTTAGGCTTGTTGTGACAAGGGGGTTAGGCTCGCAATGACAAGGGGGTTAGGCTTGTTGTGACAGGGGGGTGGTCATGTGTACCAGTCGGCGGCCAGGTTTTCGTGGGCGGGGTTGGTTGAGTTGATGAGCGCCTCTTTTCTGGCCCGCGACCATGATTTGAGCTGTTTTTCCCTGGTGATGGCGGCGTTAACGTCGCCGCATTCCTCGAAATGGACCAATTGGGTGAGGTTGTAGCGCGCGGTGAATGACCTGGGGTCGGTTCGCTGCTGGTGTTCGAATACGCGGCGGGTCAAGTCGTTGGTAATGCCGACGTAGAGGGTGGTAAATCGAGTGTTGGCCATGATGTACACGTAGTACGACTTGGGGTTGCGCATGTCATATCACCTGTCATT
The DNA here is from genome assembly GCA_009840165.1 of Chloroflexota bacterium. Taxonomy (GTDB): domain Bacteria; phylum Chloroflexota; class Dehalococcoidia; order Lucifugimonadales; family UBA3495; genus Bin87. Next base: position 13,292 of record VXOG01000040.1, on the reverse strand, counting down.
GCGAGGAGCGTACCCACCCCTGTCATTGCGAGGAGCGACCCACCCCTGTCATTGCGAGGAGCGTACCCACCCCTGTCATTGCGAGGAGCGGTAGCGACGCGGCAATCTCGTTGGGGTAGTGGCCGTCCGTCGCCTCGACGAGATTGCCACGCTGCGCTCGCAATGACAAGGGGGAGGGCCGCATTGGCGAGGGGATGACACCCCCGCCGTTGACGCCCCGCCTCGCAGCCCGATAACCTGTACATACGTTCGTCAATCGGCGTTGGTTGGCGGATGAATTTTTTGTCTTTGCGCCGCGTCCGTTGCAATCGGACCGGGCGCCAGGAAGGTTTACGTGTACGAGTTGAATTGCAGACGTTGCGGATCGTGGGAGCTGCTGGAGCTGGCCCGGCTGGCGGGCGGCGACCATACGGTGTACCGGTGCCGGGACTGCGGGTTCCTGTTCAGTCCGCCGGATGAGGCGTCGGCGTCGGCGCGGGGGCCGGGGATTGAGCCGTCGCCGCTGCGCCGGCGGTACGGAGCCTAACCCTGGGCCGGCCGGCGACGGACGAGGGACGACGAATTTACCGGGATGAAGGGGATGAACGGGATGGACAGGATAGGAGTTTGGAGGACGGGGTTGCGGATGCCAACGGTGTAGGGGCGGGTTTGAAACCCGCCCCTACCGGCCCCGGCGGGAATGACGGGAACTCCACCGTCACCGCCGTAGGGGCGCCCCTTGTGGGCGCCCGCCAATGCGCGGCAACCAGCACGCGGGCAACCACAAGGGTTGCCCCTACAGGCCCGGGGGGCGGGGAGGCGATAGGGCCGGTGGAGTTCGCCGCCGACGTCCTCGGCGTAACCCTCTGGCAGAAGCAGCGGGAGGTTCTGGAGGCGCTGGCGCGGAGCCGGCGGGTGGCGGTGAAGTCGGGCAACGGGCTGGGCAAGGACTTCATGGCGGCGGTGGCCGTGCTGTGGTACCTGCACACCCACAACCCGGCCATCGCGCTGAGCACCGCGCCGACGTTCCGGCAGGTGCGGCACGTGCTGTGGCGTCAGCTGCGCCGGCTGTACCGGCCGGCGGCGGAGAAACTGGGCGGCCGGCTGCTGGAGACGCGGTGGGAGCTGGCCGAGGATCGCTACGCGCTGGGACTGTCGGCCGACGGCGCGGACCAGTTCCAGGGGTTCCACAGCGAGAACGTGCTGGTGGTGGTGGACGAGGCCGAGGGCGTGGACGAGGAGATCTACGAGGCGGTGGACGCGGTGATGACGTCGCAGAACCCCAGGCTGCTGCTGATCGGCAACCCGACGCGGACGGACGGGTCCTTTCACCGCGCGTTCCACGAGGAGCGGGGCATCTACGAGACGTTCACCATATCGGCGCTGGAGTCTCCCAACGTGACCGGGAAGGAGCCGGAGATACCGGGGCTGGTGACAGTGGAGTGGGTGGAGGAACGGCGGATCGCCTGGGGCGAGCGGAGCGACCGGTATCGCTCGCGGGTGCTGGGCGAGTTCCCGCGGCGAGGAGACGACATTTTGATCGCGATGGATGACATTGAAGCGGCGGTGTACGAGCTTGGCATGGATGGACGGGATGTAGGGGCGCCCCTTGTGGGCGCCCGCGATGACGACCCCTTCGGGATGTTTTTGCCGGGGGGCGCCCATCGGGCAACCACAAGGGTTGCCCCTACGGGCGGCGCTGGGCGGGTGGTGATTGGGGTGGACGTGGCGCGGTTTGGGAGCGACCGGAGCGTGGTGGTGGCGCGGCGGGGCGACACGGTGGTGTCGATACAGGCGTTTGAGCGCATCGACACGATGGCGACGGCGGGTCAGGTGATGGTGGCGGTGCGGGAGCGCCGGCCGGAGTTGGTGAACGTGGACGCCATCGGCGTGGGCGCGGGCCTGGCAGACCGCCTGCGGGAGCAGGGGGTGCCGGCCCGGGACGTCAACGTGGCCGAGAAACCCCGCCGCGACCGGACCTGCCTGAACCTGCGGGCGGAGGGCTACCAGTCGCTGGCACGCCGGTTCCGCGACCATCGCATCCGCATCCCCCGGGACGCTGAGCTGATCGCGGAGTTGGCGACGCTGCGCTACGAGTACGACAGCCGGGGCCGGCTGCTGATGGAGAGCAAGGCGAGCATCCGCCGTCGGGGAGCGCGGTCGCCGGACAAGGCGGACGCGCTGATGCTGGCGTTCCTGGACGACCGGAGCGACACGTTCTTCGACGAGTTTTTCATGGATGGGCAGGATACCCCGTAAGGGCGACCCTTGTGGTCGCCCTGGATGTGCCGGAATAACCACGAACCGGGGCAACCACAAGGGTTGCCCCTACACCGCAACGCGCACATACATTAAGGAGAAATGCAACAGTGCTACAGATACAGATAAGGAAGATGTTTCAGGCATCCTTCGACAGGCTCAGGATGAGCGGGCAAGGAGACGCCCCCTCACCCCAACCCTCTCCCGCCAGGGGAGAGGGGGCCATGCCGCGGGATAGGGATGAGCGGAGGAACGCCGTGGTGCAGCGGGCGAATCGGGCGGCGGCATCTTTGGGCAGATCCGGCGACACGCTCCGGATGAGCGACGGCGCGGGCATCGGCGCCGGCGGCGAGGGCTGGGCGCGTCCCGAATACGGGCGGTACATGGCAACGTCGCCGTCGGTGTACGCGGCGGTGCGGCTGCGCGCGGAGGCGGTGACACGGCCGCCGCTGCGGGTGTACCGGGTGGAGCCGGACTTGCGACAGGATCAAGGTGAGCGGCGGGTTCCGGTGGAGGCGTCGCATCCGGCGGCGCGGCTGCTGGAGCGGGTCAACCCGTGGTACACGCGGGCGGACCTGTGGCGGGCCACGGAGATCTACCTGTGCCTGTGGGGATCGGCCTTCTGGGCCATCGAGCGGGGCGAGGACGGCGCGCCGGAGCTGTGGCCGCTGCGCCCCGACCGCATGGCGGTGATCCCCGACCGGCAGCGCTACGTGCGGGGGTTCGTGTATCGGGGATCGCCGGGCTCCATACCAAGCGAGAACGTCGCTTACACGCCGGACGAAATCGTGTGGCTGCGCTATTTCAACCCGCTGGAGGAGCTGGCCGGCCTGTCGCCGCTGGCGCCGGCGCGCTTGTCGGCGGACATGGGCCACGAGGGTCTGCGCTTCAACCGCCACCTGCTGCGCAACTCGGCCCGCCCCGACTTCCTGCTGCTCACCAACCACGAGCTGAACGACACCGAGCTGGAGGACTTCTACGCCCGGTGGGAGCAGCGCTACCAGGGTCCGGGCAACGCGCACCGTCCGGCGGTGGCGTCGGCGGTGCGCGACGTGAAGACGCTGGGGCTGTCGCACCGGGACATCGACTTCATCCAGGGGCTGCGCTGGAGCCTGGAGGAAGTGAGCCGCACCTATGGCGTCCCCAAGCTGCTGCTGGGCGACTTCGAGCGAGCGACCTACGCCAACGTGCAGGCGTCGGAGCGGCTGTTCTGGCGCAACACGGTGGTGCCGGAGGTGCGGTTCCTGGAGGACCAGATGAACCGCGCGCTGCTGCCCAAGCTGGGCTACCCGCAACTGCGGGCGGAGTTCGACCTGTCGGCCATCGAGGCGCTGCAAGAGGACGAGGCGAGCCGGGTGCAGCGGGAGACGGCGCTGCTGGATCGTGGCGTCCTCACCATCAACGAAGTGCGCCGGGAACGCAACCTGCCGGAGGTGCCGTGGGGAGATGGGCCGGCGGCTTGAATATCCTGCGTTGGGGAATGATAATGCCGTCGGGTCTCATATTCCTTATTAACACTGGAGGCTCGATAACTCATGCTTGAAGTCCTTGGCGGCATCCTGGGCGGCGTTGGGCTGCTGTTCTTCGGGATGTGGCTGCTTTCCGAGAACCTGAAGGCCGTGGTCGGGCCGCGGCTGCGGATGCTGGCCAGCAAGCTGGCCGACAACCGCTTTTCCGGCTTTGCCTGGGGGACGCTGGCCGGCGCCATCACCCAGAGCTCGCCGGCCGTAACGTTCATCACCATCAGCATGCTGCGGTCGGGGCTGATTTCGGCGCGTCAGGCTTACCCCATCGCGCTGGGCGCGCAGATGGGCGTCGGGCTGATCCTGTTCATCGTGACGGTGGACATACGGGTGGCCGCGCTCATCGGCATCGGCGTCGGCGGCGTGGTGATTACGCGGTTCAGTCGGGGCAACTACCGCGAGGCCGGCGCGCTGCTGTTCGGCGTGGCGGCGCTGCTGTTCGGGCTGGTGCTGATCAAGGAGTCGGCGGCGCCGCTGTCGGAGCAGCCCTGGTTCCGCGCGGGCCTGGACATCTCGGCAGGCTCCATCCTGCTGTCCTTCATCGTCGGGGCGCTGCTGACGTTCATCGTGCAGGCGCTGGTGCCGGTGGTGGCCTTCGGCATCGGGCTGGCGGCGGCGGGCCTGGTGGGAACGGAGCAGGTGCTGATGTACGTGTACGGCTCCTACGTGGGGCTGGCCATCAGCGTGATGGTGGTGTCCTATGGGCTGAGCGGCACGGCGCGGCAGCTGGGGATGTTCTGGGCGTGCCAGGTGATCTTCTCGGCAGCGATCCTGGTGGCGCTACTGTACGTCGAGGTGTACGGCAACGTGCCGCTGGTCAAGGCGCTGGTCACTTGGCCGGACATCGGGCTGGGGCCGCAGATGGCGCTGGCGGTGATAATCTTCGGTATGCCGTCGCGTATCGTGGTGCTCTCCGCGCCGGACTGGATCATGCGCCTGTTCTCGCGCATCTGGCCGGCCAGCATCGCGGAGCAGCAGTCGCGTCCGCAGTACATCCACGACCAGGCCATGGACGACGTGGAGACGGCGCTGGACCTGACCCACCTGGAGCAGCGGCGGGTGCTGGGGATGTTCTCCGGCTACCTGGAGCAGGCGCGGGAGGGTCAGCCGGCCGGAGCCATCCGCGAGTGGGCGCGGGAGGTCAACGCCCGCATCGACGAGTTCCTGGACGAGCTGGGGCGGCAGCGGCCCGGGCAATCCAGCGAGCGGCGCAACCAGGTGCTCAGCCGACAGAAGCTCATCACCTGGCTGGAGGAGCAGTTTTCCACCATCCCCGAGGTGCTGGGCGGGTTGCCCGAGGACGACCTGACGCTGGATACCTTCCGCATGAGCGTGGTGGAAGGAACCGACGCGGCTTTTCTGATCTTCCTGGACGCGCTGGAAGAGGACGACCCCGACGGCTGGGAGTTCGTGGAGCAGCTGATGGGCGACCGCCGGGTCCTGATGCAGGAGGTGCGGGCGCGCTACCTGGCCCTCACGCCGGAGGAAGCCGGCGACCAGCAACGCATCATCGTAGATGCCACCAACGCGGTGGAGAACATCTTCTTCCTGTTGGCGCAGTTGACGCGAGATTTCCAGGAGTCAGGCCGCGAGGCGGCAACGGCAGAGGGGTGAGCGCAGAACGTCAGAATCAGTATTCGCCGAATTCGGGAACGGACGCCTTTGGTAGAATGGGATTACGGACGCACTTTGGACTACGAGATGTGTTCCGGGCGGTGTCATCATGCTGATTGAACGATTGCAGGTGAAAGGGTTACTGTCCTTCGGGCCGGACGGCATTGATCTGCCTCTGGAACCGCTCAACGTGATCATCGGGCCGAATGGATCCGGCAAGTCAAACCTGCTACAAGTTCTGGGGCTACTGCGAACCGCCGCTGGAGGCGATATAGCGCTTTTCAATGGAAGAGATTGGGGAAAATTGCTGTGGCATGGCCCCCCGCACATAAGCGATGACGCCCCGGCTAAAGCGACTGTGGTCGCCAGGGTGAAACTGTCAAAATGGGAACGGTCAAAGACATATAGTCTGGAGCTTTTCCTTTCTTACGGAGAGAGCAAGCGGGAAAGCATCATAATGGAGGATAGGAATGAGCTAGCCATCCTACACCGTCATTACAATGACGTCCGCCTGTACAGCACTTGGGCATTCGGGCCGCTGGCACCTATACGCGAAGGCCAAGGACCTCCTGCACAGCCGTTTTGGCCGAGTGATACGGAAAGCCCAAGTTCAATGCCCTCCTTTGGACAAGACAGCGGCGTCAGATACAAGCGTGACCTTTACAATCCGATTGCTTCTGGGCCTTATGAATATGAAGACGATAAGTGGCTTACGGAAACCGCTGGAAACCTGCCCGGGGTAATCTCGCGGTTTCCGGTAGAACGCCGGAATACCTTAGCAAAATACCTGAACAGACTCTACGATGGAGTTGTAGGAATCGCAACGCCGTTCATTAATGGCAAAGTCTCCGTTGAGATTGAGGAAAGCGGTGGCCGGCGGATTCCGGCAGAGCGGCTTTCCGACGGGACGCTACGCTACCTGAGCCTGCTCACGATATTGCTTGACCCCGATCCGCCACCGTTGATTGGCATTGAAGAGCCGGAACTGGGCCTGCACCCCGACATTGTGTTTGAGCTGGCAAAACTGCTGGTTGAGGCATCGGAGCGCACCCAGTTGGTGGTGACTACTCACTCGCATACGTTGGTTGATGCGTTGACCGACCACCCGACCAGCGTGGTGGCCTGTGGCAAGCACGAAGGGCAGACCTGGTTCAAGCGGGTAACGCCAGGAGTTGCGGAGGTATGGCTGAACGACAATAGCCTGGGTCAGGTGTGGAGCATGGGGGGAATTGGGGGGAATCGGTGGTAAGGGTTAGCATCTACATAGAAGGTGGTGGAGACAGCGCTAAGTTGGACCAGATTTTTCGTACCGCGTGGCGAGACTTTTTCACGTCGGCAGGACTAGCCGGCCGCCTGCCAGCAGTAGTGCGGTGCGGAGATAGGGCGAATGCTTTTCGACGCTTCTCAGTAGCGGTTAGAGAGGCCGGAGACGACGAACTGCCCATCCTGCTGGTGGACAGCGAGGGGCCGGTCGAGGAGGACCAATCCACGTGGGAGTATCTGCGAGACAACGACGGGTGGCGTCAGCCGGCCGGGGCCGACGATAATCAAGCTTATCTGATGGCGCAGGCCATGGAGGCATGGCTTCTGGCGGATCGGGGCGCACTGCGCGAATATTTTGGCCGTGGGTTCAACGAAAACCGATTGCCGGCGCAAAACGACCCTGAACAAATTCCCCAAAATAGGCTGGAGTCGTACTTGAGAACCGCCAGTGAGAACTGTGGACAGCAGTACGCAAAAGGCGCAGTGTCCTTTGAGATTTTGGGGCAAGTGGACGCTTGCAAAGTAGCGAAGAAGTGCCGCCATGCCAAAGATCTGCTCGACCATTTGCGGACGGTTCGATAGTTACCGTTGAGCCGGAGTCGCGGTGGGACTTGCCCTAGCCGTCGCGCTGTGGCAGACTGGCGTATGGATGGACGGGCTACAGTGCTTTGGCCATTGCTCACCCGAGCGGGCGTAACTCAGTGGTAGAGTGTTTGCTTCCCAAGCAAAAAGTCGTGGGTTCGAATCCCATCGCCCGCTCCATTTCTTAACCCCTGTTTTCGCGGCCTCAAACCCTGGCGCCACACCCACCCTGATTTCGAGTTGCCATGTTCTTTAGGGGCCGAGTCCATTACGCCTGGGTCATCGTGGCCATCGCTGCGAGCATGGGGTTCATCACATCTTCGGTGCGGTTCGCGGCTGCCGCCCTGGTGCCGCACCTGAGCGACCCCGCCGCCGGATTTGGTTGGAGCTACGGCGCGATCAGTCTAGCGTTCAGCCTCCAGTGGATAATCTTCGGGCTGGCGAGCCCCTACGTTGGCTGGCTTGGCGACCGTTACGGAGTTCGCTGGTTCCTGCTGGTCGGGTCCGTGCTGTTCATCATCGGCATGTTGCTGACCGGCACAATGGGCAGCCTGTGGCAGTTCTACCTCTACTTCGGCGTCATCCTGGGCATCTCCTCAACCATTTTCACCGTGCTGCCGGTGTCCGGCATCACCCTGTGGTTCAGGCGACACCTGGGCGCTGCGATGGGAGTCGTCTGGTCGTTCCAGGGCATCGGCGTGGTCGCGTTCCTGTTCCTGATTGGCGCGGCCTTCAGTCAGTTGGGCATCCAGTGGATTTTCTGGCTTCCGGGCATGGCGGGCGGAGCGCTGCTGCTGGTGCTGGTCAAGTTCTTCTACAACAGCCCCGCCGACATCGGCCTGCGTCCCTTCGGCGATGTTGGAGTCGAACCGACCCAAAGACCAGGGAGGGACGAGACCGCAAAGATCAGGGCAAAGGTATTCATCCAGCAGGCCAAGCGCACGGCCACCTTCTGGAACCTCATCGGTATCCACTACTGGGGCTGCATGGGACACCAGATCATCAACGTGCTGATAGTGGCCATCGCCGTGGACCGGGGCCTGTCCCTGGGCGCGGCCACCGGCGTGCTGGCCGCCCAGCAGGTCGTCGGAGTAGTCGCCCGCGCCGCCGTGCCGGTGGTGGCGGAGCGCCTGGGTTGCCGGATCGTCTGGGTGGTGGGCATGGCGCTGCAAGTCTTCCCGCTGCTGCTGATTCTCTTTTTCAATGACGTCTGGGCGTATTACCTGTTCGCGGTCCTTTTCGGCATCGGCCAGAGCACCGAGGTGCCCACGTTCCCCATCGCCAATCGCCAGTATTACGGAAACGTTCCCCAGGGTAGCCTTTACGGTTGGCAGAGCCTGGGCAGCGGCCTGGGCATGGGGCTGGCGCCGGTGGCCGGCGGGCTGCTGTGGGACTTCACGGGAACCTACGTCGCGCCGCTGCTCTTGTCCCTGGGGTTCAGCACGCTGGCCCTCATCCAGTCCTGGCTGCTGCCCTCACCTAGGGTGAGGCAAATACCCGACTGGGAAAGCCACCTGCCGGCCAACCTGCGCCCCGCCAATCTCGGCCCCGCCGATTAGCGTGAGACAGCGCTTTTCAATTACTCCCGTCGGGCTTTTCAGTCATTCCTGTCATTCCGGACCCGTATCGAGTACGGGGCGGGCTTCGATCTCGAATCCAGGTACGTCTTGCTGCGTGGTAGGATGTGATGAGCGGAGGCGGAGCTAACTATGGTAGCGCACACATACCACACGGCCAGCCGGCAACTGCTGGCGCAAGGCCGGACGGAACTGGATGCCGGCGATGTCCGCCAGGCATCGGAAAAGGGTTGGGGAGCGGCGGCGCAGATGGTCAAGGCGTTGGCGGAGCAGCGCGGGTGGCCGCACCGGAGCCATGCCGCATTGTATGACGTGATCTCATACCTGGTCTCCGAAACCCGCGACCACGAGATCCGGCGACTGTTCGGTGTAGCCAACGCCCTGCACATCAACTTTTACGAGAACTGGAACAATGCCGAGAACGTGAGCAACGACCTGGACGATGTGGAGCGGTTCCTGGATAAGCTGGAACCGCTGTTTGCTGCGGAATAGACATCATACTGCGAACACGATGACCACTGTAACCACACCCAACTTTGCCGGCAACACGGTCTGGACGGGTGACAACCTGGCCATCGCAGGGACGGTGCGGCAACACCAAGATTGTAGAGAACGGTCGGCAGTCGGGGACGCAGCGCTACCGTTGCAAGCAGTGCGGCAATCTCTCTCATCAGTCCGCCGGCACGGTGAACGTGGGCGGCGCTCCCTCGGCTTCATGGTGATGGTTCGCCAGCGCGGTCACCACCTGGGTGAGTCGGTCAACGCGGCGCACCAGTGCCAGGCCGATGGGAACGACCAAGCCAAGCAGAACGCCGACGCTAACGATTGCGATAGTCTGCGGGTCCATAGCGCCAGTGTAGCACACCCGCCCTAGAGCTCGGCAACTTCGACGGTGCTCCAGGTGAAATGTACCATCATTCAGTTCGCTTCACCCAGCACATCCACCTGCCGGTACTCCCCGTCTTCGCCGATGACGGTCAGGAATACCTCGTCCGAGCCCTGGTTGTCGCCGCGGCCGTATTTGAGGCGAAAGCCGCCGAGGTCGATGACTTCTGAGGTGTGCAGGGCCTCGATGAAACATTCGCGGCTGAGCTCGCGGCCACAGGTCTCGAGGCCGTATATGGCGAGACGACCGGCCAGATATCCTTCCAGGGAAACGAACCCCGGTTCCGCCTGCGGGTCGTAGGCCGACAGGGCCGCTTGATACCTGGCGACCACCGGGATGCCGGCGTCCCTGGGGAAAGGCACCACCTGGGTAATGTACACGCCATGTCCATCCTCTCCCAACGCCTTGGCCAGGGCAGCGCCACCCACGAAGGATACCGTCATGATCACCGGGTCTATGTCTTGACGCGCCAATTCTATCGCCGTAGCGACCGGATCCTGGGCGCCAATCATGACGACCGCTTCGGGGTTGGCTGCAACGATGCTGGACACTGCCTGTCTCACTGCGCCGGAATTCCGCTGGTAGTGCCATGACCCGACCGGTTCCAATTCGCGGCGTTCCAGCGCCCGCCGCACGCCTTCGAGTCCGTTCGTGCCGAAGGAATCGTCCTGGTAGAACACGCCTACCCTGGTTACTCCCAAGTCTTCGGTCAGACGGGCAATCATCGCCTCCGTTTCCTGGTAATACGAGGCGCGGAGATTGACGACGTTGTCCAGCGCCGGGTCGCGCAGAAATTCTGCGCCGGTAAAGGGAGCCAGGAAGGGTACGCCGGCATCGTGGGCCAGGGGTGATGAGACGCGGGACGTGGGCGTGCCCACTGCTCCGATCAGGGCGAATACCTGCGCTTTCTCAATGAGCCACTTGGTGGCGTGAAACGCATAGTCGGTTTCGTAGGAATCGTCCAAAGTCTTGAGTTGCAACTTCCGACCGTGCACGCCGCCCGCCTGGTTGGCCTCATAGAACGCGACCTTGATGCCCAGGCGCATCTCCCGGCCCAAATCCTGGGAGGGGCCGCTGAAGACCGCCGACTGCCCGAACAGGATTTGGTCGTCGGTGACGCCCGGGGATGTGGCGGCGGCCTGGGCGCCAAGGCAAGCTATCCCCACGACGGCAACCAGCAACACCGCGCCGATTATGTTGCTCATCGTACTCGCACGAGTTTCTGCACTCGCTGGTTGGACGTGTCGGCGCCGTAGATGTTGCCCTGCGAGTCGGTGTACACCTGGTGGGCGTACTCGAAGGTGCGGCCCCGGGCCAGGAGCTCGCCGTCCAGGTTCAGGATGCTGAGGCGCGGCACCTGGTCGGTTACGTACACTGTCTGGTCGGCGTCGATGTGGATTCCCATGGGACACTTGAAGTCGGTCCACTGGTCCAGAAATTGCCCGTCGGACGTGAACACCTGCACGCGGTTGTTCTCGCGGTCGGCCACATAGACACGTCCGTCGGCGGACACGCGGATGCTGTGGGGCACGATGAACTCGCCCGGTCCGCGGCCGGGACTGCCGAAGGACGCGATGAACGTGCCATCGGGCGCGAACCGATGCACGCTGGAGTTGCCGTAGCCATCGGCCACGTAGAGGTCGCCCGACGGCGCGACGCAGATGTCGGCCGGATGGTTGAAGGGCGCCTGCAACGCGGCTCGATCCCGCGTACCGATGGTGGAAAGCAACGCGCCGGTGGATGCGTACTTCAGGATCTGGTGGGCGTCGCGGTCCACCAGGTACACGGAGTCGTCGGGGCCGACGTGGATGTGGTGAGCGTCGGCGGGTACGCCGTCCCGCCGCTCCCAGGCGGCCAGCGGGTTGCCGTCGGGGTCGAACACCAGCACCGGCGGGCCCTGCCGCTGGAACACGTACACCCGGTCGCGGCTATCGACGGCAACGCCGCTGATGCCACGGAATCCCTGGCCCACCGGCAGCCGCGGCCATTCCGGTTGGTATTCATACACGTAGTCGCCCATCCCGACGGTAATCGTCATTTCGCTGCCTCCTCAACTGTTGACCGAGGTAATCGTCTGAATCAGGATTCGCGGGATTTGAGGATTCACAGGATTGGGTCAACCGCAGTCAAGATGGCAACAATCCTGATAATCCTTGAATCTTGAAAATCTCGATTCCGACTATTCTATCCTGTCCATCCTGTATATCCATGTAAAATATACTTCCAAAAGTGGGCGCGTGTGAGTAAAAGATATGCTTGATTTTGACCGCTACGAATGGCTGAGCTTCGACTGCTACGGGACGCTGGTGGACTGGGAGACCGGCATCTCCACGGCGGTTGCGGCGACGCTGGCGCCGCACGGCGTATCCAGGACTCCGGCGGAGATCCTGGCCTTGTTCGCCGACGCGGAGCCGCGGGCGCAGACGGCGCAGGGCTACCGGGAATACCGTCCCGTCCTGCGCGACGTGATGGCGTTGATTGGCGCCGAGCTGGGCATCGGGTTCAGCGAGTCGGAGCTGGGTTGTCTGGCCGACAGCCTGCCCAACTGGCCGATTTTCCCGGACGCCGCCGATGCCTTGACCACCCTGCAATCGCGCTACCGGCTGGCGATCATCTCCAACGTGGACGACGACCTGTTCGCCGGCTCGGCCCGGGCGTTGGGGGTTGAATTCGACGCCGTGATCACGTCGCAGCAGGTGGGCGCGTACAAGCCCGACCTGCGCGGGTTCAACACCGCCCTGGAGCGCATGGGATGCGACAGGGAGCGGTGGCTGCACGTCGGCGAGAGCCTGTACCACGACATCGGACCGGCCAACCGCATGGGCATCGCCAGCGTGTGGGTCAACCGACCCGACCGGGGCGGCGGCACCCGCCACACCGACGCGACGCCCGACCTGGTGGTGTCCGATCTCGCAGAGCTGGCGGCTATGATGCCTCGGGCGTAACGACGCCGGAGCACGTTGATGATTGAAGAAATCGGCGCTCACCCCAGCGACGGCCGGCCCATGCTGCTGGTGGAGACGCGGGAAGAATGGCGCGGCTGGCTGGAGCAGTTCCACGTGAACTCCCCCGGCATCTGGCTGGTGTCGTGGAAGCAGGCCACCGGCAAGCCTTTCGTGCCCTACGGCGAGACGGTGGATGAGGCGCTCTGCTTCGGGTGGATCGATTCCAGGGTCAACACGCTGGACGACGAACGGTACATGCGGCTCTTCACCCGCCGGAGTCCGAAGAGTCCGTGGTCGCGCGTCAACAAGGACAAGGCCACGCGCCTGATGCGGGAGGGCCGGATGGCCGAAGCGGGCGCCAGCGTAATCGCAGCGGCGCAGTCCAACGGCGCGTGGACGGTGTACGACGACGTCGAGGACCTGGTGATCCCGCCCGACCTGGCCGCAGCGTTGGCGGACAACGACACCGCCCGCGCCTGCTTCGACAACTTCCCGCCGTCGTCGAGGAAGAATATCCTCTGGTGGATCAAGTCGGCGCGCAAGGCTGAGACGAGAGCGGCGCGGGTATCCAAGACCGCGGAACTGGCGGCGGAGAACCGCATGGTGAACCACCCGGTGGGGCGGGACCGGGGGACGGGGATCGTGGTGGAGGCGGGGGCGGCCG
>VXOG01000013.1 GCA_009840165.1 Chloroflexota bacterium | reverse complement strand
CAATCTCGCGCTCTAACAACGTCTCGGCGCGTTTGGCTTCGTCCCATTCGTAGCGCAGCATGGCCTCGCGGGTACGATTGTAGCCGTAAGGGAGTGACGACGGCAAGACCTACGGGCTCTGTCGCAGCTATCCCCGCGCGTGCGGGGGAACCGTGTGTTTTGGCTACGCAAGCCAAGATGGGCTATCCCCATGGATATGGGGAAATGAGGGCTTGACTGGTCGCTACGCGGGCTGTATCATATCAGCTAATTCTTGACTGGCATAGCCAAATCCGATTTATATCAAGGTGGATGAAAATGCCGTACCACCCTCATCAGAACCATGACGTGCAGTACGTTGAGATCCCAGAACACCCAGGATTGCTGGCCGGTAGCGACGGCCACATTTACCGGCGTGATGGGACGATGCTCGGGGAGCATCGTAAGGAGGTTGGGGAAAATCGACTGCGTATCAATTGCCAAGCGCACCGGTACCATGACGTAGCTCCGCTTATCGCGAGATCGTTCTGGAGAAATCAGGATGGTGAAGCCGTGGTGCATAAAAATGGCAACACCGCGGACAACCGCCCGGAAAATTTGCGATGGGTTCCGCAAGCCGGTTCGAATTCCAACTGCGGCAGGCGCAAGAAGCTGAACGACGCTCAGCGTCGTGAACTTCATCGTCAACTGGACCATGGAATCCCTAAAACACGAATCGCGGATGCGTTAGGCATCTCGCCTCGCTGCGTGAGGCATCATAACAAATCGTGCCTCTGCGAGTTTTCGACTATTTCTCCGACGTTACTGTGACCGAGCATTGCTTAAATTCGACAGTACATACGATCTATGACAGTTAGGTCTTATGTGCGCACAATTTGCGCCGTTGATGGGGAGTGCTGACCATGTACAACATTATAGCCGAACCGCTGATCCGGATTAACACAACGAGCGACTCGCGCTATGTGTCGCTGCCGGAGCTGTACGCCGGGCTGATGGCGGGCGATGTGGAGGCGTTTCCGGCGCTGCGCCCGCACCAGCGCCACGCCTGGCACGCCTTCCTCGTGCAGTTGGGGGCGATGGCAATGCACTGGGCCGGCGCCTGCGAGCCACCGACCGACGCGGAGGAATGGGCAGGGTTGATACGCGGGCTGACGCCGGAATGGCCTGATGATGAGCCGTGGCAGTTGGTGGTGGATGACATCACCAAGCCGGTCTTCATGCAGCCGCCGACATCGTCCCAAGAACGCGAGAAGGACTACAAGAGCCAGGTGGAGTCCGCCGACGGGCTGGATATGCTGGTCACTTCAAAGAATCACGACTTGAAAGCGTCAGTGGTGTCGCAGGCCAGTGTGGACGACTGGATTTTTGCGCTGGTGACGTTGCAGACCATGGAGGGTTTCGGTGGTGCCGGCAATTACGGCATATCGCGCATGAACGGCGGGTTGGGCAGTAGGCCGGCGTTTTCCATGGCCCCAACCGGTGGGATTGGAGCACACGTCAAGCGGGACATTCGCGCCTTGTTGGACAACTATCCGGCAGCCGACGGCGGTCATCGCCTGTTGTGGCTGCTGCCGTGGGACGGAACCGCGAGTGAAAGACTGCTACCGAATCAACTAGCTCCGCACTACATCGAAGTTTGCCGGCGCGTCCGCCTGCGCTCCGATACCGACGGCCGGTTGTACGCCGTCCGAACCAGCAGCAAAGCGGCGCGTATTGAGGGTAAAGACCTGAAAGGCCGGACCGGCGATCCGTGGACGCCGCATAACCCGAACCGGGATGGGCTACCGTTGACTTTATCGCGTGGCGGATTCAACTACAAACGGGTAACGGAATACCTTTTTGACTGGCAAAAGCCCGACCTGCTGAAGGCTACGCCCGACGAACAACGCTCGAATGACCCTGATGAAATGATGCAGTTGGTGGCTCGCGTCATGGTGCGGGGTCAAGGCAAGACCGAGGGCTACTACGAGCGCGTCATCCCCATTCGGAGCAAGAAAGCGTTGCGCGGAATGATGCGGCGCCCAGGCAGCGACAGCACGGAAGACTTGGGTGACTTGGCCCAAGAGCGGATTAAAGAAATTGGCATTGTGCAAGGCATCTTGCGCCATGCCATCGCTACGTTCCTGGCGCGCGGTGAACCCAGAGAGACCAGCCCGGAGCAGCGGGCATTGGCCAATCCGTGGGCAAATCGTTTGGACGAAATCGTTGACGCCGATTTCTTTGATGCCTTGCAGGTTGAGTTTGAGCACAACGACCGCGCCGCGCGTGCGCGCGCCCGCAACGAGTGGCTGATGAACGGCAAAGACGGCGTTGTTGACCACGCTCGCAACATCTTTGATGAGGCGGTGGATTCTCTGCCTTGCCCAGCCGTTCACCGCTATCGATCCCGCGAAAACGCGGAAGGGCTGTTTGAAGGACGATTACGCGGAAGCGGAGGGTTGCCGTTTCTGTTTGACGACAACCGGGAGAGTAACGCATGACCACTACAGTAAGCGCCGAAACCGCGACGGCGCCGCCAGAAGAACGCCGTAGCCGATCATGGGGGGACATCGCATTCCGTCTGGCCGGACGGGTTGCAGCCCTGCCCGAGTACGACCGGGGCGGCTTCGCCGGCCTGCGACGCATGGATCCGGACGAACCGGACACGGCAGCCTTCTGGCGGCTGATGGCTGAAGAAGAGCTCCTGGGCAACCCCGACATAGAACGCAAATGGGGCTTGGTTCTGCACGGCATTGCGCTAATGACGCGCACCACCGGCGAGGACGAAATAGCCGGCCGCTCTGCACACAACGGGAGTATTCCAGTAGGCCGAGCGCTCTACGAAAACGGTTACAGCGAAAGCCGCTTTAATCGCCTGCTCACAGCGCGTGCCGATATGCTCCGCGTCTTGCTGGCCCGAATGTTCAGGATGCTCGCCGCCGAGGATGCGTCTTTCAACTGGCGCGAAATGGCGCAGTACATCCTGAACGAAGGATATGACGACGAACAGGCCGAAATGGGCCGCCGCCGCTTGGCCCGTGATTACTACCGTGCGGAGCGGCGCAGTTCCCAACAATCGGAAGGACAAGGAGACTAAACGATGACTACTCCCAGATTTTTGCAGATTCACACGCTGCACTCGTACCCGGCTGCCTTGCTGAACCGGGATGACTCCGGCCTGGCCAAGCGGATGCCTTTCGGCGGGGCGACGCGGACGCGCATCTCGTCGCAGTGTCTCAAACGACATTGGCGGGTAGCGCAGGACCAATTTTCCATCCACAGCATCCCCGGCGCAGAGGCGGCGGTGCGCTCGCGGAACGTGGTTGAGCGCAAGGTGATTGACTCCCTGCGGGGAACGGACGGCGTGAATGAGGAAGTGTTGGCGGCGGTGGAAAACGCTTTCAACGTGGGCGTGTACGGCAGCAGCGGAACCACCGAAACCGGACGCCAGCCGTTGTTGCTGGGATTGCCCGAAGTGGAATACCTGCAAGGTAAAGCCGCCGCCATCTGTGCGGAACACTCCGGCGACGCCAAGGCCGCCGGCGATGCCGCGGCCCTGCTGTTCAACACGCGGCGGGGCGAGGGCAACAACTTCGCCGCTTTCCGCGACGCGGCGCGTCTGCCCGGCGGATTGGAGGGCGCACTGTTCGGGCGGATGGTCACGTCGGATCCGGGGGCGAACATTGAGGCTGCGGTCCACGTGGCCCACGCTTTCACGGTGCATCGGGAGGAGAGCGAGAGCGACTACTTCTCGGTGGTGGACGACCTGCAACGAGAGGACGAGGACGCCGGCGCGGCGCACATTGGCGACATGGAGTTGACGGCCGGATTGTTCTACGGCTACGTGGTGGTGGACGTGCCGGGGCTGGTGTCGAACCTGGAGGGGTGCGACGCTGGCGATTGGGAGGACGCGGACCGGGAGCTGGCGGGCAAGGTGGTCGAGCATCTGACGCATCTGATTGCCACGGTGTCGCCGGGGGCGAAGCTGGGATCGACTGCGCCCTACGCCTGCGCGGATCTGGTGCTGATTGAGGCGGGCAGTCGGCAGCCGCGCAGCCTGGCCAACGCCTACCGCCAGCCGGCCCGCGCTCAGGTGGACGCTGCCACCGATGCGATGTCGAAATACCTGGACAAGATCGACAAGGCTTATGGCGGCAAGGAAATTCGGCGTGTGATGTCGGTTGACGACTGCGACATTCCCAAAGCGAAACCGCTGTGCCTGGATGACCTGGCGACCTGGGCGGCGGACGCGGTGCGCAACGGCGAGGCGGTGCAGCCATGCGGCATTTGATACTGAACCTGGAAGCTCCGTTACTGTCGTTCGGCGGGGAGACGATTGACAATCTGGGCGTCATCCGCCCCTTTCCCGCCGTGTCGATGATCACTGGGCTTTTTGCCAACGCGCTGGGGTGGCGGAGAGTTGACCGTGAGGCTCACCAGCGCTTGCAGGACCGCATCGTGTTTGCGGCGCGGATTGACCGGGAGCCGGCCGGCGGCGTGCGGATGACGGACTTTCAGACGGCGCAGTTGGCGGCCAACGACCGGGGCTGGACCACGCGCGGACAGCCGGAAGGTCGGGCCGGTGGCGCGAATACCTATAACGCGCCCCATCTGCGCTACAGGGATTACTACGCCGATATGCGGGTTACGGTGGCGCTGCGGTTGGAGCCGGCTGAGGATGCTCCCACGCTGGACGAACTGGGCGATGCGTTGCAGGAGCCGATGCGTCCGCTGTTCATCGGGCGCAAGCCGTGTCTGCCGTCGGTGCCGCTGTTCGGCGGGTTCGTTGAGGGGGATACTGCGCTGGAAGCGTTGCTGGAGGTCGCTCCGGGCGATGATGGCGACGGGTCGTGCCGGCTGATGTGGCCGGAACGCGAGTCGGTGGACGGCATCACCGCTTCCAGGACGTATATGCTGACCGACCAGCGGAACTGGGTGTCCGGGTTACACGGCGGGGGTCGGTGGGTCTGCGAAGGAGCGACGCCATGACGGAATCACTACAGATGATCAGGGCCGAGATCGACGTGCGCGACTTTCAACGCTGGATGGGGATGCGGCGGTTGCAGGATCCGGACCACGCCATGCACTGCCTGCTGGTAGAGTCTTTCGGGAAAGACCTGGCGCCCAAGCCCTTCCGCGTTATGACGCCCCGGGGCGGAAGGAATGGGTGTTTGTACGGCTATGCCCGCTCCGACGCTGACGCGCTGCGGGCGGAGGCAGGAATATGCGCTGACCCGTTGCAGGCCGCTATCATCCCCGCCGACCGTATCGAGAGTAAGTTCATGCCGACCGAATGGCAATCCGGCAGGAAGCTGGGCTTTGATGTGCGTGTGCGGCCTGTGGTTCGCCTGGAAAGGGACACGTCGCGGATTCCCTCGCATATACAGCGCAGTTTCAAAGAAGGAGGCCTGCGGCCGGGCAAAGAGTGTGATGCTTTCTTGTGGAAAGCGATCCAACATCCGAAAGGCGAAATGCAGGATAGCCGTGAAGAGGTCTATAGGGATTGGCTAGCGAAGCGGCTGAAAAAATGCGGCGCGGCGGAGCTGTGCGTTGATGAAACCACGCTGGTGTCTTTCCAGCGCACCCGCGCCATCCGCCGGCGACACAGTCGTTACAGCGAGGGGCCGGACGCGCTGATGCGGGGCAACCTCGTCATCACCGACGGCGACGCCTTTGCCAATCTACTGGCTCAAGGAGTTGGCCGTCATCGGGCCTACGGGTACGGGATGCTGCTGCTGAGGCCGGCGCATTGACCGGTGGGCCGAAGCACCTTAACAACCGAATAATGCCTGCCCTAAGTTCGCACTATCTAGATTCCCGCGAAAGCGGGAATGGGGGAATGACGGGATGTGCGGACAGGCCCTGGAGCGAGAGGTATCGAAATGCTGAGAGGAAGGTTAGGACTGGAGACGGCGAGGATTCCGTACGCCGACCGCCACGGGTTGTTGTGGCTGTCGCGTGGCGCGCTTACGGTCCGGGATGGCACGCTGCGGTTTGAGAGGCAGGCTGGGCCGGATGCGGACAGCTCGCTGGATGCCGGAGAATACGGCATACCTTTTCAGAGCTTGTCGATGATTCTGCTAGGTCCAGGCTCCACGGTGAGCCACGACGCGCTGCGTCTGATGGCGCGGCACGGAACGGGCCTGGTCGCCGTGGGAGAGGACGGGGTGCGCTGTTACACCGCGCCGCCCTTGATGCCGGACACGTCGGACGTCGCCCGGCGACAGATGCGGGCCTGGGGCGATCCCATGGGCCAGCGCATCTTGATTGCCCGCAAGATGTACGCGCTGCGGCTGGGCGAGGTGCTGCCTCACGCGGACATCACAGTGTTGAGAGGGATGGAAGGGGCGCGGATGAAGCGCACCTATCAGAACCTGTCGCGGCAGTACGGGATACAGTGGCGAGGCCGGCGCTACGACCGGGCTAATCCGACGGCGGCGGACATCCCGAACCAAGCCATCAACCACGCATCGGTGGCCGTAACTGCGGCGGCGGCGATTGCGGTGACGGCGCTGGGAGCAATTCCGCAGCTGGGTTTCATCCATGAGCATAGTGGCGAGGCGTTCGCGCTGGACATCGCGGATATGTTCCGGGACACGGTGCTGCTGCCGGCGGCGTTCAAATCGGCTGCTGAGATCGCGCAGAACCCGCGTCTGCACGTGGAAAGGCACACCCGTCGCACCACGGGCGATATGCTGCGCACGGAGCGGGTTATCCCCAAGATGATTGACCGCATCA
>VXOG01000076.1 GCA_009840165.1 Chloroflexota bacterium | reverse complement strand
TTTCCTATTTTGTTTTGCTTGTTTTTTTTTTTTCTTTATTTTCTGCGCGGGCGGTGGTTCTTTCGACCGCCGTATTCTGCCGCTATATTTGGAATGACGGCTTCGCTACAGGTCGGCTTGATGGCGCGGTCAGGCTGGTCTGAATACCAGCCCGGGCTCTTCAGGATCAATCTCGCTGAGGTCCAGCCGCAACGCCATTCCCGTCCGGATGTTTTGCGGATTGCTGGCATCAACGCCGGCGATTCTCGCAGATATACGCGGGCCTTCTTCCAGTGTCACGATGCCCGTACAGTACGGATTGTTTCGCCCGTATCCCTTTGCTTCCAGCGAAGCCGGCGCCACGGAGATGCAGGTGAAAGTGCTCAGGGTCGCGCGACCGCTCAATTCGTGCCACTCCATGTCGTTGCTGTGGCTGACGGGATCGATGGGCCGCGCCTCAGCGTACACGTTGCCGTTCTCCCGACAGCGGACGCCCATGAACTTACCCTCTTTCAAGAACTCGTAAAACGACGCGGCGTTGAAAGGACGCGATTCGGTTTCGGTGGTCATGTTATGCCCCCTACCCGCGTTGCAGTACGTTGACGACGCAGGTTCCACCAGTGCCGCCCACGTTATGCGTCAACCCAAATTCCAGGTTGGGGTTGTCCAACTGACGCTCGCCGGCCTCGCCGCGCAGTTGCTTGTACACCTCGATTACTTGGGCGACGCCGCTTGCCCCCACCGGATGCCCCTTGGCTTTCAACCCACCGCTGGTGTTGATTGGACGATCCCCGGTGCGCGCCGTGCGTCCTTCGTCCACCGCGTGCGGGCCTTCGCCCGGCGCGAAAAACCCCAGGTCTTCGCTGGCCACGATTTCAGCGATGGTGAAGCAGTCGTGGACTTCGGCCAGTCCAATCTGCTCCGGCACCACCCCGGCCATTTCGTAAGCCTGCGCCGACGCCACCTTGGCCGCGGACAACGAGGTCAGCTCATCCGCGTCGTGCAGCGGCCGGCCCGTAGCCTGCCCAATGCCGGCGATGCGCACGGGCTTTTCGGTGAACTGTTCAGCAATATCGCTGGCCACCAGGAGCACGCAGGACGCGCCGTCCGTAATGGGAGCGCAATCGTACAGCCGCAGCGGCCAGGCGATCCACGGGTTGGCCCGGGCGTCGTTGAGGAAGTCCAACTCGTCCGCCCACTCCGGCACGCTCTCGCCCCGTTGCTCGGCCCGCGCCTTGCGTCGGTCCATCATGTCCCTGATGGTTACCTGGAACTGAGCCTTTGGGTTCAGCTTACCGTTCTCGTGGTTCTTGACCCCTACTTTCAGCAGGTGGTCCAGGTTGGTTTCGTACCGGTCCATGTGTGCCTTGGCGATGGCCCCGAAAATGCCGGGGAAGGTCAGACCGGCCGGTACTTCGTACAACCCGTCGGCGGCGGACGCCAGCACGTCGGTTACGCCTTCCGTGGGCAGGGACGTCATCTTCTCAACACCGCCCACCAGCACCACGTCGTACATCCCGCTGGCGATGGCCATCACGCCCTCGCGCAATGCGGATCCGCTGCTGGCGCAAGCGTTTTCCACCCTGGTGATCGGAGTGGGCGTCATGCCCAGCCAGTCGGCCATGATGGGGGCGGTGTGTCCCTGGTGCTCGAACAGGTCGGCGGAATAGTTCCCCAGGTAGCCGGCTTCAATGTCGGTTGCCGAGATACCGGTGTCGATGTTTTCCTGCATGTCCTGGAACGCCTCGACGAACAGGTCGCGGCTCGACTTGTCGGGATACGCGCCAAACTGGGAAAGCCCGGCGCCAACGATGGAAACCTGCCGGGCCAACCGGCGGGGTCGGGTGGTAGTCATTGAGATTGCTCCTTGCTTGCGTTTGCGAGGCTATCCTACACCGAATATGCCCAGGATTACCAGCACGGTTGCCGGCCCGGACAAGTAGGCGTGATTGACCGTTACAGCGGCGGATTCAACTCCACACCCATAGCCTCCTCGCACCACTTCGCCGCCGCTAGCAGCCTCGCCTCGGCGAACGGCGACGCCACCATCTGAATCCCCAGCGGCAACCCCGATTCCGCCAGCCCCGACGGTAAGGCAATCGCCGGCAGGCCGCAGGATGTCCACGGCCCCTGAAACGCCGGGTTGCCCGTATTCGTCCGGTCTGCCTGGGGTGGCTCCGGCGTGGCCGGCGTCAGCAGGACGTCGCACCGTTCCGACAACTGCTGCATATCGTCGATGAACTTCCGCCGACTCTCCAATGCGCGAGTATAAGTGATGCCGTCCACCTGCAACCCCGCCGCCAGCATCGCCCGCAGTTTGGGCTGATAGTCCTCCGCCTGTTCTCGGTACATCGGCTCGTGGAACGCGGCGGCTTCAACCGACATGATCAACATCTGATCCTCGAACGCGGACTCAATGCTGTCCGGCATGGGCAGTTCTTCGATCTCTGCGCCGGCCTGCGCCAACAGCTCGGCGACACCGTCAAAATGCCGCCGGGTTTCCGTGTCGCCCTTCTCATAGAAATACCGCCGCAGCAACCCGATGCGCGGCGCCGGCGGGTCCTGAATAGCCGTCAGGTAATCGCCCACCGGCTCGCGGGACGACACCGGATCCGACCCGTCCGGCCCGGCCATCACTTGCAACAGGAGCGCCGCGTCTTCCACCGTGCGCACCAGCCAGCCCAACGTGTCCAGGTTCCAGCTGACGGGTACCACTCCATAGCGGCTGACTCGCCCAAAGGTCGGTTTGAATCCCACCACACCGTTGTACGCCGCCGGCCGCAGCACCGATCCCACCGTCTGCGATCCCATCGCCGCCGGGCACATGCGCGAGGCGACCGCCACCGCCGACCCGCTGCTGCTGCCGCCGGGGGTGTGGGCCTCGTTCCACGGGTTGAACGTCGGCGATGGGTCCAGGCAGGCGAATTCCGTGGTAACCGCCTTGCCTAACATAATCGCGCCGGCCCGCTTCAGCAGTTTCAGCGAGGTGGCGTCGTAATCGGGGACGAAGTCCTTGTACACTTCGCTGCCGGCGCGGGTCGGTATCCCGGCCGTATAGTAGATGTCCTTCATTCCGATGGGAACGCCGTGCAGCGGCCCCAGGGTCCGGTTGGCTGATAACGCGGCATCCGCCGCCTTCGCGTCCGCAAGGACGGTCTCCCGGTCAACATAAACCCAGGCCTTGAGCCGGCCGTCCAGCGCGCGAATCCGTGCCAGGCACGCCTCCGCCAGTTCTACGGCAGTCAGGCGACGCTCGGCAATAGCGCGCGCCGCTTCGGCAACGGTGAGTTCGGTGGGGCTGGGCATGATGGTGTACCTCTTGCCTACGAGTGCAAAAGTCAATCGCGCCGATTTCTCAAAAGGACATGAAGCGCAAAAGCGCGGCGGTCTCCATTAGAAGCGCGGTTGAATTCGGCTATGACTTGGGCGGTTTGTTCAACCATACGAGTGACTCGTGAGCGCTCAAAGTCCGTTACCGGAGCATAGTCGGCAAAGTGACGATAGCGCTGCATATCTGCAAAGTGGTCGCCAAATGCTTGGATTTCCACTACGAATTGGGACATAGCAGTGCGGTTCAAGCATTGATTCCTGGCGTGACCGTGTTCCAAAGCGCGATACGTTTGCTCCCATGATGTTTGGTTCCGACTCATCTGTGTTGCCCCGGCAAGCATATCAGCGCAGCAGCGGGCCAGCGTATGGAACTGGGCATAGTAAGATGTACTAACGGCGCGGCACAAATCAGTCTGCCTCGGTCTTCCCCGTCCTCCACCGCCGGAGGACAGATGCCGGGCGAGATCGATCAGATGGGATGGGTTCATGCTGCTTACTTGGGCGGCCCGGCTTCCCAGTCGGATTTTTCTACAAACCCATACGTTGGTTTCCCGGGCGCCCCTGTTTCTTCCACCTCGTCCCACATTCGCCAGCCCAGCCCTGCGGTCCAGCCCAGATCCAGTTCCTGTATATCGCCGTCGTACACGACTCTAATCTCCAGATACTCGTCCCCATACTGGTCGATTCTGGGCATCACGAGAATCGGGTCAAACACAAAGCCATCCCCGAATCGTTCCTCCAATACTTTCTTGGTCAAGGTGGCAACCTTGTCCATCGTTTCTGCGCTGACGGTCATCGCGCAGCCTCCTGTGTTTCCGCGGACGGGGGTCTCAATTATACCCCCGGCGGCCTCCGCTCTCCCCAGTCCGTGGCCTGCTCGTAGGCGTAGGCCAGCCGGAACAGCGTGGTTTCGTCAAATGCCCGGCCCGCAATCTGCAAGCCGATGGGCAGTCCAGACGCCGTAAATCCGCAGTTGATGGACAGCGCCGGCAGGTTGGCCAGGTTGAACGGCGCGGTGAACCCCCGTCGCCCCTTGAAGCCCGCGATCACATCGGCCTTCGTTCCTAGCCCGGTGGTTTCGGGAATTAGCGTGCTCGGCACGGACGACGCCGGCATGATCAGCGCGTGCACTTCCTCCAGCGCGGCCAGGATCTGTTGGCGCAGGGCCTCACGCAGCCGCATGGCCTTCTGATACGCCTTCGCAGGTACGATGCTGCCCATCAGCAGACGGACCTGGTTGTTGTGGTCCAACTCGCGGAGCTGTTCCGTCGAAATGATGTCCCAGTTCAGCATCGCAGCATCGCTGCTGATGATAGCGTAGGAAATCTCGGACGAGTTCACGATCAACGGCAGGGAAACGTCGCTCACCTCGGCGCCCAGCCCGCCCAGCGTTTCCGTGGCCGCGATGACGGCATCACGAACCTCTGGATCGTTGGCGTCCGTATGCACGCGCTCCGTTACAATGCCAATCTTCAGACCTTTGATGTCTCCGTCCAACGCCGCCGCGTAGTCTGGCACCGGCACGTCCCACGTCTGCGGGTCCTTGGGATCATGGCCGGCGATGGCTGCCAGCGTATGCGCGCAGTCTGTGACCGTGCGCGAAATCGGCCCCGCGGTGTCCATGGACCAACTGGCTCCGAACACGCCGTGCCGGCTTACCAGTCCCAACGTCGGCCGTATCCCCACCAGCCCGCAGAACGCCGCCGGCCCGCGAATACTGCCGCCAGTGTCCTCGCCCAGCGACGTGGCGCAGAGGAACGCCGCCGTTGCCGCGCCGGAACCGCTGCTGGACGTGCCCGGATTGCGCCGGGTGTCCCACGGGTTGCGCGGCCTCCCGTAAGGATGGCGAAAGGCGTCGCCGCTGGCGTACTCGCTCATGTTCAGCTTGCCCAGCAGCACGGTTCCCGCTTCCTTCAGCCTCGTCATAATCGTTGCGTCGGAATCGGGAATGTTCTCCCCCAGGATGCTGGAACCGTTGGTGGTCAGAATACCCGCCGTGTCGAACTGGTCCTTCACCGCCACCGGAACGCCGTGCAGCGGCCCGCGCCGGTTGCCGGCCGCAATTTCGGCGTCCGCCCTCCGCGCGTCCTCCCGCGCCCGATCCGCCGTGACCGTGATGTACGAAGCGTAGTTCCCGTCCAGTTGAGCAATCCGATCCAGGTATGCCTCGGTCGCCTCTACCGACGAAATATCGCCGGCCGCGATTTTCTCGCCCAACTCCGTCGCCGACAGGTAGCACAGATTGTTGTCAGCCATCACTAGACCTCCTGCTTCCTAGCCGTTGCCGACACGATGATCGGCAGCGGTTGAATGTCGGCGACGTCCGGTTCCTGGATAGCTTCCAAAGCCTCCAGCAGCCCGTTGAGGGATTCACGCACCTCGGTTACCAGATCGTCGGGTATGGTTATGCTCGATGCCTTGGCCAGAGCCTGCACGTCGGAGTCGGTCAAATCCGCCATCGTTCACCTCGCCGGTAGTAAAAGCGAAAACCGACCAGCGCCTCCAGCCGGTTGCCGCAATTTTGGCCATGCCCCTTATGCTTGTCAACAGATTGGAGATTTGCCCAGGCTACTGCGCCGGCCCAGCCTCCGCGTCCAATGCTTCAAGGTACTTGCTCAGTCGCCCATCACCGACCGGATTGTGCCAGTCGTCCGTGTGAACAAGTTGGTCTATCGGCAGACGGTTGCGCCAGCCGGCGGTTTGCAGACCGGGCTCACCGGGAAATTCCACCGGATACCCCAGGCACAGGTAGGCCACTGGAATGATGTGCGGCGGTATGCCCAGTATGCCGCGCAGTTGCGGCAGCTTCAGGATGCTGACCCACCCGACTCCGACGCCCTCGCTGCGCGCCGCCAGCCAAAGGTTCTGCACGGCGCAACAGGTGGAATACACATCGGTTTCCGGCATGGAGTTGCGTCCCAACACCACGTCGGCGCGAGTTGGGTCGCAGGTGACGCAGAGATTGACCGGCGCTTCCTCGATCCCTTCCAGCTTCAGCGAAAGGTAGGCCGAGCGACGGGGCTCGTCGAAGAAGCACGCGGCGGCGGTGCGTTCACGGTCGAATAGATCCTTCACCTGGCGGCGGCGTTCAGCATCCCGCACCAGGATGAAGTCCCAGGGTTGCATGAACCCTACGGATGGCCCGCGATGCGCCGCATGGATGATGCGCGCCAGCGTCCGGTCCGATATGGGGTCGGGTCGAAAATTGCGGATGTCCCGGCGTTGATAGATTGCTCGGTAAACGGCCTCGCGTTCTTTTTCCGAAAA
Source organism: Chloroflexota bacterium (assembly GCA_009840165.1). Classification (GTDB taxonomy): domain Bacteria; phylum Chloroflexota; class Dehalococcoidia; order Lucifugimonadales; family UBA3495; genus Bin87. Next base: position 162 of record VXOG01000076.1, on the reverse strand, counting down.
GGCGAAGGATGCTCCATCCACGGGCAAATCAGGTGGTCCGTCGTATTGCTGGCTCATCCTCACCCCACAGTGTCAAAATTTAGTTGTAATCGGCACGCCGCAGACGCGACTAGGGCGTGTTCACACTAACCATGCGGAGCTGTTATCATGCCCGTATGGAAA
>VXOG01000025.1 GCA_009840165.1 Chloroflexota bacterium | reverse complement strand
AGTACGAACGGAAAGCGGCGTGAACCGTTACGGCCTCCATAAAGATCGTCCTTAGTTCTCCTCGCTCTACATCCTGCGGGGCCAACTCTGCAACTGTTACGCCCTGAGGGTCAAAGCGGCCGGGAGCCGCGTCGTCGGGTGCAGGGACACCTACCATCTGATTCCGCCAAATGGCAGGGGTGAAGGCAGCGTAAACGAGTGATCGACGGGCCAAGGGGTACCTCCTGACGGGGTCGGAGTGACTGGAGTGGTTGATTCGGGAGCCTATCACGCTGGGTGCATACTCGGGAAGAACCAACCCGGCACAACCCACTCTCACACCCGGCGGTCGGGGTCATGGTATGCCTGGACAGGATGGTGTATAGTTTTCTTGTCCTCGTTTGAGGTAGCATAACCTATACACCGTCATAGACGATAACGGCTGAAAAGGGGGTTCGTGCCAATGGAATCTCAAGCAGTTGGCTTAACGACCGTGGCGTATGTGAGGCCAGCAGACGTGACTGCGCAGCTCAACGGACTCGACCTGACGAGGGAAGTCCTCTTAGAGGCCGTCCACTTTGGCTCCACCTACGCGGCGGAATGTACTCGCCACGACCCCAGTAGCCTAGCGGGCACCCTTCTTTGGGGAAAGACCGTCCGTCATCTCCGCGACCGACTGATCCCCGCTGGGTGGGATGCGAGAGACAAACGGAACCTCCCCCTCACAGTCCACCCCAGTGGGAGGTGGGCTATTGTTGTTGCGTCGGGCGACGAGCATACTGGCATCCCCGACAGAACACCCTCTACCCGTTATGACAGAGGTTCGGCGACCCAACAAGTCGTGAGTATCAACCAACTGAGTTTCGCGACATTGAGCGCTGATTTTGCCAAGCTGGACGCGGCGGCGCTACACCGGACTTGGTTCCTATTACACTACCGGGACAACGATGCCGACGAAATTCGAGTAGAACTCTCGCTCCCTATTGAAATGACATCGGACAATTTTGTCACACAGTGGGAGAGGAGAATCATCCTTGCAGGCGCCGGCGATGGTTCTGCCTCAGCGCATTCCGTTCCAGACAGCAGCTTCGATCCCGATGTCGATATGATTGACGTTCCAGTATTGAAAAGGGCGTAACGCCGACATGACAACAGCATTCAATCCAACCAGGTTGGACTTAGCCCGTCGTCGCCGTGGCCTAACGAAGATTGCCCTGGCAGAGGCAGCTGGTATCTCTCAGGTCAGCCTTTTCACTTACAGTGCCCGCACGCGTGCACCCGAACCGGAAACCCTCAATCGGCTAGCGGACGTACTTCATTTCCCACCAGAATTCTTCTTCGGTCCAACACTGGAAGAGCCACCTGTCAGTGGCGCTAGCTTCCGAGCTCTCAGTCGGCTAACTGCAAGGCTCAGAGAACAGACATTAGCGGCGGGAGCCTTGGCGATAGCACTCGCCCAATGGATTGATGAGCGATTCACGCTTCAAGAGCCATCCATTCCAGAGTATCCCGGTGTCGATCCTGAAGAAGCCGCCATGGCAGTCCGCACGGAGTGGGGCCTAGGAGAGCGACCAGTCAAGAATATGATTCACCGGCTTGAATCCTACGGGGTTCGAGTCTTCTCATTGGCTGAAGACACGGTTGCCATGGACGCCTTCTCGTGCTGGATCGAGGATACTCCCTTCATATTTCTGAACACAATGAAGTCGGTAGAGCGTAGTCGAATGGATGCAGCCCACGAGCTAGGTCACCTTGTCTTGCACCGGCACCATCACAGTGCCAGCGGACGCGAGGCCGAAAGAGAGGCTGACCAATTTGGAGCATCCTTTTTGATGCCGCGCGGCAGCGTGCTTGCCAATGCCCCGCGACATGGACGCCTACAGGACATTGTTAAGGCAAAGCAGTACTGGGCCGTCTCTGTAGCCAACCTAACCTACCGAATGCATAAGGTCGGTATGCTAACGGACTGGCAATACCGGACGCTGTTTGGTGAGATTAGTAGGCATGGTTATCGAAGCCGCGAACCTGAAGCGATAAGAGGCGAGACATCTCAGGTTCTAGCGAAAGTCTTCGCTTCCTTGCGTGACGACGGCATAACAATGAGCCATGTCGCGAAGAACCTAAGAATCTATCCTGACGAGCTGAATAGGTCTGTATTCGGCCTTGTATTGACACTCATGGTCGAGGAGCGCCGCTTGGATTCCGACCTATGAACTCGCTGCCGCGGGAAACGCAGCTCCAGTTGGTCCAGAGCCTTGTCACGGGGGTCAGCATCCGCGACACGTCGCGCAACTGTCATGTCTCGCGTGAAACCATTGCCAAATACATTGTGGACCTGGGCAAGCTCAGCGGGTGGTACCAAGACAAGGTGATGCGCGGGCTGTATTGCGAGCGCATCGAAGTCGATGAGATATGGGGGTTCGTGTTCTCGAAGGATAAGACGCTTAGGCTGGGCCGCGCAAAGAATCCTCCGCCCGATGCTGGCAGCGTATGGACGTGGATTGCCATCGACCCCGTGACCAAGTTGGTGCCGGCATGGTGGATAGGCAACCGCACACAAGAGGCAGGCCATCTCTTCCTGAAGGACCTCCATAGCCGATTGGCGTCGCGGGTGCAACTGACCTCTGACGGGTACAGCCCCTACATATCGGCAGTAGAGGCTACGTTCGGGGGAAACGTCGACTTTGCGCAGTTGGTGAAGCTCTACATGGACGAGAACAGCGACCCGGCTACGGAGCGGTTGTCGAACCGTGCGCAGTACTCAGGGCATCGCAAGGACGTGATCATGGGGAATCCGGATCCAGCCCTGATAACCACCGCTCACGTCGAGCGGCTCAACCTCACCCTGCGGATGTCGGTGAAGCGACTCACCCGTTCATCGAACGCCCACAGCAAGAGCATCCTCTATCACGCCTACCACATAGCCCTGTTCTTCATGTTCTACAACTTCTGCCGGTGGCACTCATCGGTCGGCATGACGCCCGCGCAGGCGGCTGGCCTCGCAGACAGGCGCTGGGGAGTCGTAGATCTCGTGGACATGCTGAACGAATACTGGAAAGCACGCCGCCCTCACACGTACAAGCCGCGCAAACCCTCACCCCGCATCAGAGAGCGCCTCAGTTTGAACTAGGCCACTACCGTGGTTTGGGGGGGCTTTGTGCATGCAGGGCCGCCTTGTTAGAATTGCACGCTACGACAACTGCACACCGGAGTTCTGCACCTGATGGTTGACGTGCGCTGGCACTTCCGCGAAATGCGCCGCGGAGAACTGAACCAAAACCCGATGGAGCGCGAATTTTTCACCGCAGAGGCAATCAACGAGCGGTTGGTCCGCGAGGTAATCCAGAATTCGCTGGATGCGGGTGTTGCACGACTCAGCGGGGCTTCCGGTGAACCTGTCCGCGTACGCTTTTCACTCGGAGGCATCCACGCGCCTCTCGACGGCATCAGCGCGGCGGACTACCTAGACGGTCTTGGCGAGCACTTGAAAGTGGGCTTGGACTCAAGCGACGACTTCCGCCGCCGTGTAGCGACGCGAGGACTCGATGGCGCGGACATGCCGTACCTCGTTATCGAAGACGCAGGGACGGTGGGCCTGGAAGGAGACTGGCAGCGATACGACGACTCTGACGAGGATCCTGCCGATAACGAGCACTTCTACTGGTTCTTTCGCAACGTTGCCCGCTCGGGAAAGTCCGACGACGAGGGCGGTTCGTGGGGTCTCGGCAAATGGGTGTTCCCCGATGCATCACGCGCGAGCGCCTACATCGCTGTCACCCGCCGACGCTCGGACGGAGAGACGCTGTTGATGGGACAGACCGTGCTGACCAAGCACAACGTCGACGGCCAGCGGTACGCGCCATACGGCTACTTCGCGGAGATGGACGATGACCTTGCAGTGCCGCTCCGCATGTCGGAACCTTCGCACCGGGCGTTTATACGGCAGTGCATAAGCGATTTCGACCTGCGGTTTCGTGATCAAGCGGGGTTGTCCGTCATCATTCCGTTCCCCCGAACGGACGGCGAGCTTCCAATAGACCGCGCACAGATACTGGCCGCCGTTATACATAACTACTTCTATCCCATCATTTCGGGACGGCTCGTCGTTACCGTCGACGAGAGAGCAGATTCGGAGAGCACGGAGGTCACCTCCGATACGATAGACGACGTGCTAGCCCACCTCGCCTTGGAAGACAGCGGCGAACGGAGCGTGGGCAGCTACCAACGGCTTTTCGAAATGTGTAGGACGAGGGCGATCTGGCCAGAACGCACGCACATCCACTTGAACTCTCCCCCGCAGAATAAGCCCGCTTACGAGCATCACCAAGAACTCTCCGACCTCCGTAGCCGGTACGAAGGAGGCGAGATGCTTGCCTTCCGCATCAACACAATGGTTGAGCGCAAGGGTGAGTCCACGACACCAGAACGCACGTCTTTCCGCCTGTATGTACAGCACGACGGCTCGCTTACTCAAGGGCATGACTTCTACGTGCGCGGCGCATTATCCATAACGGAGATGGACGAGATACTCCAACACAAGGCGCGAACGCTACTGGTCGTGGATGAGCGCGAGCCGCTGGCGGCCATGCTGCGAGACTCTGAACCTCCTGCACACACGATGTGGTATCCGCAGAGTGAGCGAGTGGGTAAGCGCTGGATATCGGCTCGCAGGTGCATCACAGAGGTTCGTCGGGCAGCGAACAACCTACTCAGCATATGGGAAGCAAAGCCAGTGGAATTGAACAGGGATGCACTTGCCGACATCTTCCCGTCCAGTGGACATGGGGAGAAAAGACGTAGTGCAGACAAGACGGGCGCCATCAGTCCCAAGCACAGACAACTTGATCTAGCACCGGGACACCCTGATTTCAGTGTAGATCAGTCCGGTAAGGGATTCCGTGTAAGGTTCGCGACAAATACCATGAACCCTCCTAACCGGGTGCGCTTGCGAGTAGCGTACGAAGTGCCACGCGGCAACCCCATGAAAAGCTACAGCCCTCATGACTTCCGTCTACACGGAGCTGGCTCGCTCGAAATCCACTCGGAGGGATGCAGTGTGATTCCAGGCGAGAATGGGAATGAACTACTGCTCGATATAGACGACCCCACCAGTTTCTTCGTAGCCGTTCGCGGTTTTGACACTCATCGGGATGTCGTCGTACGCGTGAACAGAGTCGAGACCTCCATTCAAGAAGATGGTGCCACCTCATGATTCGCCGATTCAATTTCACAGAGCGTAAGCGCATTGAAGAAGAGCGCGTTCAGATAGAGGTTCTCGACTCACGGAGTGTTGGTCCTTCATCGTTCATTGCTACATTGAACTTCGATGGCATGGAACTGCCGCCAGACGCCCCGGTAACTATTGAGGCATATCGTGGGAGGGCAGCAATCCGCTTTCGGTGGGGAACCGTGGGAATGCCTCGTCCTCCTCTCGATAGGCTGCTCGCCAACATGCCAGATAACCCTTCTTTCCGCGTGAAGGTCGTCGCGCCGGATGGATCAGGGACACTCCTGGCAATGGCAAACCGCATCAGGCCGAAGCGTGAAGAGCATCACGGTTCGCTGATCTGGCTTGAGGCGAGGGACGACTTGGGCAAAGAGGTTTGGAATCTGGACTTCGGGGAAGGAAACCCAACCCTCAGAATCAACAAGGACATTCCCGGCATAGAGTCCGCAGTACAAGGTGACAATGCATTCCGCGGTCTAGTGATGCCGGAAGTACTCCGCGCCGTACTCGTGCGAGCGTTGATTGTTGATGATGAAGATATGGAGGACGCAGGGGATTGGAACGACTTACTGGCCTTCGTGCGCTCCTTCCATGACACGCCATTGGTCACGAACTCCGGCGATGACGAGCACTCTGTTCGGATGACGTGGATAGACGCTGCAGTAGCCGCATTCACGCAGAAGCACTTTAGGGCCAGCGATCTCTACGCAGCTGCACTCAGGGGAAGGTAAAGGGATATGGGAGAAGAACATTCCGTCTGTGAATTCACACCTGAAGGAATGCGCGTCGCAAGAAATTACTTGAACGCGATACGGATGAACGGTTGGATGCCGCTGCCTAGCGGCTTGTTGGACGATCACACGTATTCGTTGCCAATAGAACCAGAGGTATACGTTGAGTCGCGCTCGTTCGCTAACCGACGCGAGGTTGGGCAGTACTTGGCCGACCGGTTCGAACCCCTCAGCGGTAGGTCGGTGGCCGACAACGCCTACCTTTGGTCATGGTTGGGTGTGTTTTATCTGGAAGGAACAGTGCAACACAAAACGAATAGGCTAAGCGAGTATGCTGAACATGCTTATCTGCTGGACCCAAACCGCCAAGGACAACTGAGCTCTCGCCATCGTCTCAAACTAGCCTACGAGATATGGATTCATCACGGAGAAACGGCATGGTTCATGCTCAATGAACCAGTCAGTTCTTTGGGGCATTTCACACATCGATTAGCTAGCGCTATCGAGATTTTCCGTTCGGAGGGGATAATCGAATTGGCACATATCTTGTATGCAGACAAATCGACAGGTCGTTTGCGCAACAACATATTGGGGACGGAGAGAGCCTCTGTCCCTCCTGGAAGCCTGCCACGCTTTATTGATGTGCTTAGCCAGCTCTCCATGACCTACGATGTCTACGGCATGAAAGCAGAACAACTGCTCCAGCTCCTTCCGGCAGAGTTTGACCGTTTCAGGCCAGCCTCTCCAGTTATCTGAGTTCCCGGAAGGCGTCCTAAACCAGCCCCGCCCCTGCCCACATGCTTTGCAGATTCGGCAAGCGCTCGTTAGCGAACTGCGTGAAACTGAGCACTCGTGGAT
>VXOG01000020.1 GCA_009840165.1 Chloroflexota bacterium | reverse complement strand
GACGAAGTCGTAACAAGGTAGCTGTACCGGAAGGTGCGGCTGGATCACCTCCTTTTTAGGGAGACCTATGATCGGCGAGCGTTTCACAAGCGCAAGTCGGTCCACTCCCAGGTCAATCAGTGGACGCTCCTGTCCCTCGGCTCGTCTGGTCGAAGTCCTCATGGACTCCCGGAGTCGGAGCGCAGGTTTCCTGAGAAAATCCACTGACCCCGGCAAATTTGCCGGAAACAATCGCAAACTTTCTTGCTTCCTTTCACTAATCAGCCGCTAAAGCGCGTAGAGATCAACCGGGCCGATACCAGAGGCCCGGTTTCATTTTGGCAGCGTCGCAACTTCTGAAAATGCGCATCTCCGACCTCGGTGAATTTGGACTGATCGAATTGGTCCGGCAGTGGACTCAAAGCGCCGAACCGGAAACCGGCCTCGCTCTTCAGGCTCAGTTCCGAATTGCCGTGCCAAATGGGGATGATGCCGCTGCTATCACATTCCCGGATGGCCCGATTACCGAGCTGTACACCACCGACACCATGGTGGACGGCGTACACTTCACCGCCGCCACAACTCCGTGGCGCGATCTGGGCTGGAAAGCCATCGCCTCCAACATCAGCGACGTGGCCGCCATGGGCGGTGATCCGGCGGTAGCCCTGATCACCCTCGGCCTGCCACCCGAAACGCTCGTGTCCGACATCCAGGAACTTTACCTCGGCATGATGGACATTTGCGGCGAGTTCGGCGCGCAGATTATTGGGGGAGACATGGTGCGCTCGCCGGTCGCTTTCGTTACGGTTGCATTGACCGGGATCGCGACGGGGACTCCCATAGTGCGAACCGCCGCCGAACCGGGCCATCTGGTTGCCGTCACCGGCCCGGTGGGAGGATCAGCTGGAGGATTGCGCCAGTTGATTGACGGATGCGCCAACTCCAGCGACTCCGTGCTGGTACTGCAACACCGTCGCCCATACCCTCACGTAGCCGCCGGAAAGACGCTGGTAGCCGCCGGGGTTTCCTCCGCAATGGACGTGAGCGACGGGTTGGCCGACGACCTGGGCAAACTGTGCTCAGCCAGCGGGGTGGGTGCCACGATTTTCGCACACCGGGTCCCGGCTCTCCCCGCTCTCAGATCAGCGTTCCCCGGCAATTGGCTCGATTTGGCGCTTTACGGGGGCGAAGATTACGTACTGCTGTTCACCGCACCGGGGGATATAATGGAACTCGCCTTACTTGCGCTTCCCGAAGGCGCAGCCGTGGTGGGTGAAATCACCGACGGAGACAAAGGAGTTGTCACTATTCTGGATGAATCCGGCGCTTCCGTACCACCCGCGGGCGCAGGTTGGGACCATTTCGCTGACTGAGCCGACATGTCAAACACGGTTACCATCCATACCGATAACGCCGAGGAAACCCGGCGCATCGGCCAGATCATCGGTGAATCCGCATCTCCCGGCGACGTGTATCTGTTGACCGGGCCTCTCGGAGCCGGGAAAACCTGCCTCACCCAGGGCATCGCTCGGGGATTGCAAGTTGATGGATATGCGCGGAGCCCTACCTTCGTGCTGATGACCCGATACCAGGGCCGTCTCACCCTGCACCATGCCGACCTTTATCGCATCGATCACCCGGCTGAGGCCTGGGACTTGGGGTTTGATGACATTGTTGCTGCGGGCCAGGACGTTCTCATCGTGGAATGGGCCGACCGCGCCGACGAACTCTTTCCCGACGATGCGTTGTGGATCGACCTCGACTATGCGCTGGACGAGGTTACCGCGCCCTGCGAGGTCATTCCCGACGAAGACGGGGGCGTTCCCGCTCGTCACACCATCACGATAGAAGGCGCGCCCGAGCGTTTCGCCGGCCTGCTGCAAGAGCTCGAGGCGATTGCGCTCTGATGCTCCTGTCCATTGACACTTCGTCCCGCCACGGCGGCATTGCTATCTGCGATGCAGACGGCACGGTCATCGAGGCGCGCTTGTGGCGTTCTACGGCAAACCATACCGCCCAGCTGATGCCGGCCGTCGCCGAACTCCTTAAGGCTCAGGACACACGAGCTACTGATCTGGACGGAGTCGCGGTAGCCCTGGGGCCGGGGCCGTTCAGCGCCCTGCGCGTAGGCGTCAGCGCCGCCAAGGGCCTGGCCATGGCTGCGGGCTTTCCAATCATCGGCGTCGATACGCTTGCCCTCGAAGCGCGGCCTCACCTTACTCCCGACGGCTTCACTGCGGCCTGGCTGGATGCCGGGCGCAATGAGGTTGCGGTCGGCTGGTTCAGCGGGGACGGAGAGCGCATCCGCGAGGATGCGATCGTGGCGCCGGAAATCGCGTTGGAACAGGAACCAGCGTTACCCGACGGGGCCTTGATCTACTGCGGCGAAGCCACCCACGCACGCCGAGACGCTATCAAGGATTTCGGCGATCAGCGCGGCGACCCTTCGCGTCCCACCGTGGCGGCGCCCTGGACTCCAGCCGACCGTCTATGGGCTTTGGCATACGTAGCGGCACAACGATTGCACCGTAAGGAAACCGACGACCTGGTATCCCTGCAACCCTATTATCTTCGGATGCCCACCATCGGAGTGTCCAAACGGCGCGACCGGGTGCGTCAGGGACGCCCTTCCGCAACTTCATCGCAAAATTGACAGGAGATCATCAACCCAATGGAACGAACCTTCGTTGCAATTAAACCCGACGGCGTGCAGCGCGGCCTGATCGGGGACGTCATATCCCGGCTGGAACGCCGGGGCCTCAAACTGGTCGCCATACGCCTGATGCAGGTGGATGAGGAACTGGCCGGCCGTCATTACGCAGAACACGTTGACCGGCCATTTTTTGCCTCTCTGGTGTCCTTCATCACTTCGGGCCCTATTGTTGCGATGATCTGGGAGGCCAACAACGCGGTTGCCCTGGCGCGGCAAACCATGGGAGCGACCAACCCCGGCGAGGCGTCGCCCGGCACCATCCGGGGAGACTTCGGGGTTGACATTGGGCGCAACATCGTTCACGGCTCCGACAGCCTGGAATCCGCCGAACGTGAGATTGGCCTGTTCTTCGGCGAAGACGGCGGGCTGAACTACACTCGCAGCGCCGACCAGTGGATTATAGAATCCTGACCACCTGAGGGGCGCGGCTCCACAGCCGTTCGAGGCCGAAGAAATCCCGCTCTTCCGGCCCGAAAATGTGGATCAACACGTCAGCGAAGTCCAACAGCACCCAACCGGATGCCGGGGTTCCCTCTCTGTGATGCCGCGGGATCCCGGCTTCCTTCATAGCATTGGTCAAGTCCTCTTCCAGCGCCTCGATCTGGCGCACGGAATCGGCAGTCATTACCACAAAATAGTCGGCAAAAACGGCCAGCTGCCGCAGGTCCATCATCACGATATCGGTGGCCAACTTCTCGGCGGCCACATCGACGGCCAGACGGGCAACTTCGGTAGGGTTGAGAGTGTCAGTGGTAGTCATACGGTTGCAGTCGATCTGGTCCTAGCATGAGCGGTAACACGGCCCGAGGCCCCGTCGGGTTGAGTATAAGGCGAGAATGACTTTCCTTGCAATCCCCGTAGTTTGTGATATATTACACAAGTCTATTTTGGGCGGCGCCGCTACGCCGCGTTGCGCCAGCAGAGTCGAGATCTGTTCTCCACATCCTGCCGGTGATTTTTCTTTTATTTCGTGCAGGGTACAGCCATGAATTCGCTCAAAGAACTGGCCCAGTCCGGTGGCTTATACTCACCGGAGCAAGAGCATGACGCCTGCGGCGTCGGCATGGTAGCGAATATCAAGGGCGACAAGACGCACTCCATCATCACCGAATCCCTGCAAGTGCTCGACAACTTGGGCCATCGGGGGGCGTCCGGTTCGGATCCGGACACCGGCGACGGAGCCGGTATCCTGGTGCAGATGCCCGATGCCTTTTTCCGCAAGGCAGCCAATGAAGAGGGAATAATTCTGCCCGCTGAGGGCGAGTACGGCGTGGGAATGGTTTTCCTGCCGCAGGATGACGCCGCCGTGTCAACGTGCACCTCGCATATCGAGAACGTGGTAGCCAACGAAGGCCTGACCTTCCTGGGTTGGCGCGACGTTCCTTTGGATCATTCCCAGATTGGGCGCGACGCCCGCGCCGTCTGCCCTACCATCAGACAGTTCTTCGTGGGGAAAGGCGCGGCCAACACGCCGGACCGGGCGGCTTTTGAACGCAAGCTCTACGTCGTTCGCAAGGTCATCTCCAATACGATACTCGAGACCGGCATCTCCGAAGACGACGCAGACTTTTTCTACGTGTGTAGCCTGAGTTGCAACACCGTGGTCTATAAAGGACTGCTGGTCTCGTATCAGCTTTCCGGCTTCTATCTGGACCTGAACGACGAATCCCTGGTATCGGCTTTTGCGCTCGTGCATTCCCGTTTCAGCACCAATACGCTGGGACACTGGAAGTTGGCGCACCCATACCGCTACCTGGCCCACAACGGCGAAATCAACACGTTGCGCGGGAACATCAACTGGATGCACGCCCGCGAGCAGCAGTTCAGTTCCCCGCTGTACGGCGACGACATCCACAAGTTGGCGCCCATCTGCGACCCCATGGCCAGCGACACGGCCAGTTTCGACAACGCGCTGGAACTGCTGGTGATGACCGGGCGCGAACTGGCCCACTCCATGCTGATGATGATTCCCGAAGCGTGGGATCAGCACGAAACGATGTCGCAGGAAAAGAAGGACTTCTACGAGTTCCATTCCTGCATGATGGAACCGTGGGACGGCCCCGCAATGATGCTGGCGACCGACGGCAAGGATGTCTGCGCCGTCCTGGACCGCAACGGACTGCGTCCTTTCCGTTATACCGTCACCCACGACGACAAGCTCGTCATGGCGTCGGAGACCGGCGTGTTGGAACTCCCGCCAGAGAGCATCAAGGAAAAGGGCCGGCTACAGCCGGGCCGGATGTTCCTGGTCAGCTTTGACGAGGGACGCATCATAGGCGACGAAGAGCTTAAGCACACCCTCTCTAACCAGCGGCCCTACGGCGAATGGCTCAAGGAAAACAAGGTCGCTCTCGAAGATTTGCCGGAGACTCCGGCTGAGCCGCCTGTAGGTGGCGATAATTTGCGCCAGCAGCAGAGGGCGTTCGGCTACACCATCGAAGAATTGCGGATGCTCACTACGCCCATGGCGGCTGCCGGCTACGAAGCCATCGGCTCCATGGGCAACGACGCCTCGCTGGCCGTCCTTTCCGACCAAAACCGTTCCCTGTTCGACTACTTCAAGCAACTCTTCGCGCAGGTTTCCAACCCGCCGCTGGACGCAATACGGGAGGAACTGGTCACATCCCTGGAGGCTTTCGTCGGCAGCGAACAGAACCTGTTTGAAGAAACGCCGCTGCACTGCCGGCAACTTCGCCTCAAGTCCCCGTTGCTCACCGATGAAGAACTGGCCCGAATCCGCGCGCTGGACTTACCCGGTCTGTCGTCGGCAACGCTGTCCACCATCTTTGACGCCAACACAGGCTCGCTGCAATCAGCGCTGGATAACCTTTGCGCAGCGGCGTCTCAGGCAATCGAGGACGGGAAGAACGTCATCATTCTGTCCGATCGCGGCGTGGACGCCAACCATGCGCCCATCCCCAGCCTGCTCGCCACCAGCGCCGTTCACCATCACTTGACCCGCGCCGGAACTCGCACCCGTGTCGGTCTGGTCGTAGAGTCCGGCGAACCCCGCGAGGTGCAGCACTTCTGCCTGCTCATCGGGTACGGCGCCGGCGGCATCAACCCATATCTGGCCCTTGAGTCGGTGCGCGATCTGGCCGAGCGCGGCGAACTGAACGGCACCAAACCGGATTACGCCGTCTATAACTTCATCAAGGCCAACGAAAAGGGTATCCTCAAGGTGATGTCCAAGATGGGCATTTCCACGGTGCAATCCTACCGGGGCGCCCAGATTTTTGAGGCCATTGGCCTGGACGACGACCTGGTAGAGCGTTATTTCACACGCACACCCTCGCGCATCCAGGGAATCGGGCTGGACATCGTAGAAGAGGAAACCCTCCAGCGCCACCGCTCTGCCTTTGACGACCCGTTTGTTCCCGGAATGCAAGAACTGGACATGGGCGGCCAGTACCAATGGCGCCGGCACGGTGAATTCCACCAGTGGAACCCGGAAGCCATCGCCAAGTTGCAATACGCCACCCGCTCCAACGACCCGCGGGCCTACCGCGAGTTCGCCGACGAAGTGAACGACCAGAGCCGTAAGATGGCGACCCTGCGCGGTCTCTTGGAATTCAAGGACGGCGCGCCTATTTCTATTGACGATGTTGAGCCTGCTGTCGAAATCGTCAAGCGGTTCGCCACCGGCGCCATTTCGCTGGGTTCCATCAGCCGCGAGGCGCACGAGACCATGGCTATCGCCATGAACCAGTTGGGAGCGCGCAGCAACACCGGCGAGGGCGGCGAGGATTTCCATCGTTACACGCTGGATGACAACGGCGACAACCGCTCCAGCGCGATCAAGCAGGTTGCCTCAGGCCGTTTCGGCGTTACTCCCAACTACCTGGTGAACGCCACCGACCTTCAGATCAAGATGGCGCAGGGCTCCAAGCCCGGCGAGGGCGGACAGCTTCCAGGCCACAAGGTGGACGAGTACATAGGATGGGTAAGGCACACCACGCCGGGCGTGGAGTTGATTTCGCCGCCGCCGCATCATGACATCTACTCCATCGAGGACCTGGCGCAACTCATCCACGACCTGAAGAACATCAACCCCGAGGCCCGCATCCACGTGAAGCTGGTCTCAGAAGTCGGGGTCGGCACCATCGCCGCCGGCGTATCCAAGGGCCACGGCGACGTGGTGTTGATCAGCGGGCATGACGGCGGAACCGGCGCGTCGCCAGAGTCTTCCATCAAGCACGCCGGCCTTCCCTGGGAACTGGGTGTGGCGGAAACGCAACAGGTGCTGGTGGCCAACGACCTGCGCGGACGCATCGTGGTGCAAACTGACGGGCAGTTGAAGACCGGCCGGGACGTTGCCATCGCAGCGTTGCTCGGAGCGGAAGAGTTCGGCATGGCCACGGCGGCCCTCATCGTGAACGGCTGCATCATGCTCCGAAAGTGCCACCTGAATACATGTTCCGTCGGTATCGCAACCCAGGACCCGGAACTACGCAAGCGCTTCGCCGGTCAGCCGGGCCATCTGGTCAACTACTTCTACTTCGTCGCAGAAGAGTTGCGGGAGATTATGGCCGAACTAGGTTTCCGCACCGTCGCTGAAATGGTTGGGCGAGTTGACAAACTGGAAACCCGCGCAGCCGTTGACCACTGGAAGGCGTCGGGGATAGATTTGTCGAAGCTGCTGACCATCCCGGCCCGGGCCGAGCGGGTCCAGACTTATTGCTGCATCGAGCAAGACCACGGGCTGCACAAAGCCCTTGACCATCAGCTCATCGCCCAAGCCCAGCCGGCCATCGACCACGGAACCCAGGTGAACATCAACCTGCCCATCCGCAACTCCAATCGCACGGTGGGCGCTATGCTCAGCGGACGAGTGGCGCGTAGGTACGGCGAGGACGGTTTGCCCGACAGCACGATCAACATCAATCTGGAAGGCTCGGCGGGCCAGAGCTTCGGCGCTTTCCTCGCTCCGGGGGTTTCCGTGCGATTGGCCGGGGACACCAACGACTACATGGGCAAGGGCATCGGCGGTGGCCGCATCGTCATCGTCCCACCTGCCGGATCAGGATTCGTGCCCGAGGACAACATCATCATCGGCAACGTGGCCCTGTACGGTGCCACCGGGGGCGATGTGTTCATACGGGGACGCGCCGGCGAGCGGTTCGCCGTCCGCAACAGCGGAGCCCGCGCGGTTGTTGAGGGTGTCGGTGACCACGGCTGCGAGTACATGACCGGCGGCGTTGTCGCGGTAATCGGGAGCGCCGGGCGCAACTTCGCTGCCGGAATGAGCGGCGGCATTGCTTTCGTTTACGACCCGGACGGCGACTTCCACATCCGATTCAACGACGGGATGGCCGACCTGGAAGACCTCACCGAACAAGAGGACATCGACCTTCTGCATAGCCTCCTCACCGAGCACCTGGAGCGGTCCGGCAGCGGTCCGGCGCAGCGTATTCTGAACGACTGGAGGGTCAGCATCGGCAACTTCCGGAAGGTGATGCCAAGGGACTATCGTCGGGTGCTTCAGGAGCGCGCGCAACGGCAAGCAGAAGAGTTGGTAACGGTTTAATAATGGGCAAAGTCACCGGATTCATGGAGTTTGGGCGCCACGGCCCAGACCGGCGCTCCCCGGCAGAGCGTGTCGGAGATTATCGGGAGTACTACCAGCGCTGGACTGATCAGCAAGCCACCGAACAGGGCGGCCGGTGCATGGATTGCGCCGTGCCCTTTTGCCACATGGGTTGTCCTTTGGGCAACGTCATTCCCGAGTTCAACCACCAAGTGTATTTGAACAACTGGGAGCGCGCGCTGGAAGTGCTGCTGACCACCAATAACTTCCCGGAGTTCACCGGACGCATCTGCCCGGCCCCCTGCGAAGCGTCGTGCGTCCTCAGCATCAACGCCGACCCGGTGACCATTGAATACATCGAGAAGGAAATCAGTGACCGCGGCTTTGAGCAGGGCTGGATCAAACCCATGCCCCCGGAAACCCGCACCGGCAAAACCGTCGCCGTAGTGGGCAGTGGCCCTTCTGGCCTCGCCGCCGCCCAGCAACTCAACCGGGCCGGACACACCGTTACCGTTTTGGAACGCGCCGACTACATCGGCGGCCTGTTGATGCTGGGGATTCCGGACTTCAAGCTCGAAAAATCCGTCGTTCGTCGCCGCGTTGAGTTGATGGAGGCCGAAGGAATTGAGTTCCGTACCGGCGTCAACGTGGGGGTCAACTATCCTGCCGAGCAACTGCTTGAGGAGTACGACGCGGTGTGCCTCACGGGCGGCTCCACCCACGCCAGGGATCTGGACGTGCCAGGGCGCGAACTGGACGGCGTCCATTTCGCCATGGAATACCTGCCTCAGCAGAACCGCACCCTGGCCGGCGAGACCGTCAACGACCAGATCAGCGCCGAAGGCAAGCGCGTGATCATCCTCGGCGGCGGAGACACCGGCGCCGACTGCCTGGGCACCGCGCATCGCCAAGGCGCCGAGATCGTGCATCAATTTGAGCTGCTCCCCGAACCTCCCGAAACCCGTGCGGACGACAACCCCTGGCCTCTTTGGCCCATGATCCTGCGGACCTCTGGCGCACATGAAGAGGGCGGCGTTAGGGATTACAACATCCTCACCAAGTCTCTCACGGGCGAAAACGGCCAGGTCAGCAAGTTGCACGCGGTGCGGGTGGACTGGACCAAGGGAGAAAACGGAAGATTCCAGATGTCGGAGGCGCCGGGGAGCGAATTTTCCGTCGATGCCGACCTGGTGTTGCTGGCCATGGGCTTCCTCCATCCCGAACACGGCGGTATGTTGGAACAACTGGGCGTAGAGCTGGACGCTAGGGGCAACGTCAAAGTGGACGAGAACAAGATGACGTCGGTTCCCGGCGTGTTCGCTGGCGGCGACATGGTACGCGGTCAGTCCCTGGTGGTGTGGGCCATTGCCGAGGGCCGCGACGTAGCCCGCGGCATAGATCACTATCTTTCATCGGGCATCAGCCACCTGCCCCGCTCCGCCGCCGACGCCTAGCCGACGAAAGTTTCCCCGCACAAACACGGAAGGGCGGGTTTGCAACCTGCCCCTACTCTTGTTCCACCATCAGCGCAAGTGTCCCGTTTACTCACCGGACGGTGGGACGATCAGCGACAAATGCGCTAAAATCAGGCAGCCTTTTATTACCAGCGCCATGAGGCGCTGAGGTGCGCGACTATGCCCAAAGACAGCAACCGCGTGGTCTTTCCGCCCGAAGGTTGGCAAAACAGGCTTGACGCGGAACACATCGGGCCGGATCGGTTCGGGAACGGCCAGATGTACGACGTAAGTTACCGCGGCGAGCCGGTGATACGTTTGGTGTATGACGCGCGGGACGACGAGATTACCGTGCGGTGTCTCCGGTGCCCTCCCCAAGCCCAGGCAGGGGGCCGCTTCGAGGACTACCGTATGATCGGCATTGTCAGCATCAACGCCACCGCCCTGCTGGTGCCAATGAATACACCCCGCATTCTGAAGCACCTGACCGACGTTCACGGAGAAGACCTCGGCGGCATCGACGACATGGACTTCTTCAACTGCCTGCTCGATTGCTGCGAGTTGTGACGACCGACCAAAGAGGATTCTTATGAACTACGATTTCATCATAGTGGGCGGCGGTTCCGCCGGTTGTACCCTCGCCTCCCGGCTTACCGAAGACCCGAACGTGTCGGTTCTGCTCTTGGAGGCTGGCCCGGATTACCCCGACTTTGAGCATCTGCCCGTTGATTTGAAGCAAGGCAACAACGTTTGGCGTTCTGCCTACGGAGACCATAGTTGGGGCTACCTGGCCAAGGGAACACCTCAACAGGAAGAGTCCATCATCATCCCTCGCGGCAAGGCCATGGGCGGGTCCAGCAGCATCAACGGCCAGGTTCTCTTCCGCGGCGTCCCTGAGGATTATGACAACTGGGCCATCTGGGGCAATGACGAATGGTCTTTCACCAAGGTACTGCCTTATTTTCGCCGGCTGGAGAATGACCTGGACTTTGCTGGCGACGACTTTCATGGAGACAGCGGCCCCATCCCGGTGCGACGTTACAAGCGGGAAGAGTGGCTGCCCGTAGCTGAGGCGTTCTACGACACCTGTCGCGCCCTGGGCTTTCCCGAAGACCCAGACCAAAATCACCCGGATTCCAACGGCATCGCCGCCCGCCCGCTGAACAACATAGACGGCGTGCGCATGAGCACATCCCTCACCTACTTGTCCATGGCCCGGCACCGCCTGAACTTGACCGTGCGCGGTAGCGTAGTAGTGCGGCGCATCATATTCGAGGGCAAAACGGCTATTGGCATCGAGGCTGAAAGTGGCGACGACATTTTCGAGATATACGGTAACCAGATCATCCTGAGCGGAGGAGCCATCGCATCCCCTCAGATACTGCTGCTTTCGGGCGTCGGACCCGCCGACCACCTTCACGAAATGGGCATTCCCCTGGTTCACGAACTAACCGGCGTAGGCGAGAATCTGCGCGATCACCCGGCCGTGTTCAGCCTGTTCCGCGGGATTGGAGACCCGCCCGACCTGGACTCTCCCAGCATCCAGGTCGGTCTGCGCTACAGTCCCGAGGGGACCGGCACCCGTGGGGATATCCAACTGGCGCCCATCCTGATGACCAGCGAACACCGCCCGGCGAGCGTCAACATCGAGACCGACGATTTCCACTTCGGCTTCAGCGCCGCGTTGCAAAACGCCTCTACCGCCGGCCAGCTGAGGCTTGCCTCTACCGACCCTCACGTGCAGCCCGACCTTTTCTACGACTACCTCTCCGACCCGGTGGACCGCCAGCGTATGCGAGCAGCAGTGCGCCTCGGATTGCAGATTGCCCAGCAGCCCACATTCCGAGAGTTCGTCGCCGAACGGCTTTCGCCAACGGATGAGGACCTGGCCTCAGACGCGGCCCTGGATCAGTGGATGCTCCGCAACGCGTACACCCAGCACCACTCGTCCGGCACCTGCAAAATGGGACCCGGTTCCGACCTGGATGCCGTGGTTGACCAGTATTGCAACGTTTACGGTATGCAGAATCTCAAAGTCGTGGACGCCTCGGTGATGCCTGACGTCATCCGCGCCAACACCAACGCCACCACCATCATGATTGCCGAGCGTGTCGCCGACTTCATCAAGGAAGGTAAGTAAAATGACCAGCGCCAACACTCGTATCGAACGCGACTCCATGGGCGAGATGGAGGTACCCGCTGACGCTCTATACGGCGCGTCCACTATGCGGGCCGTGCTCAACTTCCCTATCAGCGACCTCCGTTTCCCGCGACAGTTCATCCGCGCCCTGGGTCTGATCAAATTGGCCTGTGCGCAGACCTACATGGACCTGGGGGCGCTCGACCCCACGATTGGCAACGCCATCGTCCAGGCGGCTCAGGAAGTTGTTGATGGCAAGCACGATGAGCATTTCGTTCTGGACATCTTTCAGACCGGCTCCGGCACTTCCACCAACACCAACGCCAACGAAGTCATTGCCAACCGGGCTTCTCAGATCCTCGGCGGCGATTTGGGCTCGCGATTGGTCCATCCCAACGACCATGTGAACCTCGGGCAGTCATCCAACGACGTAATCCCCACGTCGATCCATGTGGCTGCCTTGTTGGGTATCAAAGAGGATTTGATACCGGCGCTGGAAGAACTGCGCGCCGCCTTGCAGCGAAAGTCGGACGAGTTCTGGCCTATCGTCAAGACCGGGCGTACTCACCTCCAGGACGCCACCCCGGTGCGTCTCGGCCAGGAATTTTCCGGGTACGCCGGCCAGGCTGAGTACAGCATCGCCCGGGCGCGCCGTGCGGAGGAAGCGCTGGCGGAAGTGGCGTTGGGTGGTACAGCCGTGGGCACCGGCGTTAACACTCACCCAGAATCGTCTGGCCGTACCTGCGCTCGGCTTTCGGAAATGACCGGCGTGACCGTCAGGGAAACGGGAAATCACTTCCAGGCGCAATCCGCCCTTGACGGCATCGTCGAAGCCAGCGGCCAGCTCAAGACCATCGCGATCAGCCTCCACAAAATTGCCAACGACATCCGGTTCCTGGGCTGCGGGCCCCGGGCCGGGCTGGGCGAAATCAACGTGCCGGAGGTTCAGCCGGGCAGCAGCATCATGCCGGGCAAAGTGAATCCCGTCATCTCCGAATCAGTCATCCAGGTGTCCGCCCACGTTGTAGGCAACGACGCCGCGGTGGCGCTGGCCGGAGCCGGTGGTTACTTCGAGCTCAATACCATGATGCCGCTGGCGGCATACAATCTCCTCCAGTCGGTAGCGCTGCTGGCGGCCTCTGCCCGCAACTTCGCCCAGCAGTGCGTGGTAGGCATCACGGCCACGGACACCGGCCCGGCGATGATCGAAAAAGGGCTGATGCTAGGCACTGCTCTCGCGCCGTCCATCGGTTACGATGCCGCGGCCCGCATTGCCAAGAAAGCCGCGGATTCCGGGCTTACCATCCGGGAAGTTGCTCGCGCCGAAACCTCTCTCTCCGAGGCGGAACTGAACGAGCTTCTCAATCCTGAAGAGATGACCAAGCCCAGCCTGGAAGTGCGCGCCGGCGGGGGGTAAATCGCAGCTTGGACCACCGAAATCTGCTATTAGGCGACCGATCTCGGTTGACAAAAAACCCCATGTGCGTGTACGATGGGGCTACTGTTCACGTATGATTGATGTCGCCACTGCCTCGATTTTTCACCTGCTACCTCTAACCTGAAGTGCCTTTGATTCGGCTTGCCATTGACGGCGGGCCGAATCGTTGTGTCTATTCCAGTCCCGCAAGGAGCAGGCTGCGTCCAGTTAATCCCCGTACCCGCCAGGAGTGTCGATCTTATGGTGCTTACCCGTAAACGCTCAGGCCGCAACAACCGCGGGTTGACCGCCCGCGACGTCAAGACCTATTCCGATTCCGGCATAGCCAACGCCCTTGACGTTCCGAACCTAATTCGGAGCCAGATCGAGTCCTTTGACTGGTTCAAGACTAACGGTTTGGCTGAAACCTTCCGCGATTGTTCGCCAATAGTCGCAGGAATCACCAGGCGCTTTGCCAGCGGAGATGGGTCGCGCCGGGCCGAACGTTTCGAACTGTACTTCATGGATCACTGGTTTGACACCGAGGAAGATTGCGACCTCTGCAAAATTACCGGGGAGTGCAATGTCCATCCCAGCCCCGAGACCTGCCGGGAAAGGGAAATCACGTACTCTCGGCCGCTGTACGTCAAAGCGCAACTTCGCGACCAGGAAACCGGGGAGATAACCGAGTCTGATATCTTTTTCGGCGACGTGCCCATGATGACCAGGACCGGCACGTTCATCATCAACGGCGCCGAGCGGGTTCTGGTCAGCCAGCTCCAGCGCGCTCCGGGTGTCTATTACGAACGCGAACCCTCTCAGGACCCCGCCTGCCCTGAGTGCGGCAAGCTGGAGAACTGGTACTACAAGGGCCGCATTTCGGCCAGCCGGGGCGCCCGCATCGAAATGCAGACCTGGACTCACTACTACTCACGGCGGCGCAACCTGCCCGAGACCATCACCGTCAGCGTTGACCGCCGTCGTAGGATGGGCGTGTCCACGTTCCTTCATGCGTTGGGCATCGTCAGCGCTGAAGAGATGCGCGCGCTCTTCTCTGACATCGATTTCCACGATTGCCGACCCTTTGTCGGCGGCGTGGAGCCCGCGCCGGACCGGGACTACAGCCCACGGGAAGAGGAGCTCCGCTCTCTCTGGGATCGTATGCACCCGGACCGTGAATACAACCGGGAGCAGGCCTTCCGAATCGGCTTGGCGCAGCGCAATCTCTACAAGTGGCTCCGTCCCGGTGAACCTGCGGTACAGGTGGACGCAGCCTGCACCTTCGTTATGAACCACTTCTTCGATGGCCGCCGTTTCGACCTCGGCGAAGTCGGTCGGATCAAGGTTGACCAGCGCTTGGGCCGCTCCAATTCTCAAGTGCTCACCGACTCCCAGAAAGCCATTCTCGAATTTGTTCGAACGCAGCATCTTGAACGGTCCAAAAAACGCGAGCAGGAACCGGCGGACAAAAAGGAAACGGAGACAGGAGTTGCCGTTACCGAGGTTTTTGCAGCTTCCAGTCGGGAACAACGCATCCTGGTCGAGAGAGACGTTGATGCGCTGATTACTTACGGATACCTGATCCGACGGGCTGACCGACGCATTGAGCCTCTTGATCCGTTCGCTGACGCATCGGATGAAACGGTCTTAGTCAATGTATCCTGCGCAGACGCCGCCAGCGCCGGTACGCTTCTATCATCCGTCGATGAGCCGCTGGAAGACGCCGTCCCGGTGAGCGTTCGCGGGTTGGTAACGGACACCCTCGGCGACCCGGTTGCAATCTCCACCCAACAAATCGCCGCCGGCTCCACTTCAAATGAAGCTATCTCCGCCGGCGAGACCCTCATCCTGAAAAACCGCTTCCTTGCCGAGGAAAGTATCGTCGAAGTCGGTCAGCTCATCTATGCCGAACGAGTCAGCCAGGGGCCCACACAGTCCTGGCGCTTGACACCGGTGCGCTCCCGGGCTTCCTGGATCGTCGGTGTGGTTACGGAGATTAATGCCGGGCCAAACGGCAACATGCACAAAGTCCAGTTGAATCTGCCCGGTATGCCGTTGCCCGAGCGCCGCGTTCTGGATATCAACGACATCATCGATACCCTCTTCGCCTTGATTGAAAACCACATCAGCAACGAAGACCCTCGCGACAACATAGACCACCTCGGCAACCGTCGTGTGCGCGTTGCCGGCGAGCTGATGCGCGACCAGGTTCGGATCGGTCTGCTCAGAATGCATCGGATGTTCCAGGACCGTGTCGGCCGGCTGGAGAAGCCCGAGGACGCAGTTCCTGCAAAGTTGGTCAACGTTAGACCGGTTACGGGCGCAATTCGCGAGTTCTTCGGCGGGGACAAACTCTCCCAATTCATGGACCAGACCAATCCGCTGGCAGAGCTGACCCACAAACGTCGCTTGTCGGCCCTGGGGCGCGGCGGACTCACTCGCGAGCGGGCCGGGTTCGACGTTCGAGACGTTCACGCCTCCCACTACGGTCGGATCTGTCCCATAGAAACGCCCGAAGGCGCGAACATAGGCCTGCTCAGCAGCCTGGCGGCCTACGCGCGCATCGACCGGTTGGGATTCATTGAGACTCCATATTGGCCTGTGATCAAGCAGTTATGGGTCGGAGATTGCAGAACGCCCGGCTTCCCCGGTTACTTCGACTTGACGGGCCATGTCGTGACGAACGACGTGGCGACGCGCAAAGGAGAAGTGATCGTCAAACAGGGCGAGGCCATCACCGCCGACCACCTGCGCCGGTTGGGCAGATTGTCTCCCGATACCGTCATCGAGGTGGCGCCTTTCGTGGACACCCGGCCGGAAAGCGTTCAGTATTTGACCGCGGATCTGGAGGAGCGTTTCCGCATCGCCCAGGCCAATTCCAACTTCGACGAACTGTACCAGTTTACCGACGAACTCGTGGAGGTTCGCGAGGGCGATAACTACCGCCTTGCGTCCCCGGACGCCGTCGAATTTGCCGACGTATCCCCGTTGCAGATCATGAGCGTGTCGGCTGCTTTGATACCCTTCCTGGAGCACGACGACGCTAACCGCGCCCTGATGGGCTGCAACATGCAGCGACAGGCCGTTCCCCTGCTCCAGCCTCAGGCGCCGCTGGTAGGCACCGGAATCGAAAGTCGGGTTGCCCGCGACAGCGGCCAGGTCCTCCTATCCCGTGTCGAAGGATCGGTTCGTTCCGTGAACGGCAACGAAATCGTGGTAGTGGACGACTCCGGTCAGGAACACTCCCACCGTTTGATCAAATTCGCCCGCACCAACCAGGGAACTTGTCTCAACCAGCGTCCGGTGGCCCAGAAAGGCGATTATGTCCGCGTTGGCGACGCTCTGGCCGACAGCTCTTCCACCGACGGCGGCGAACTGGCCCTGGGCCAAAACGTTCTGGTCGCCTTCATGTCCTGGGAAGGATACAATTACGAAGACGCCATCATCATCAGCGAACGCCTGGTCAAAGACGACCAGTTCACCTCGGTACACATCGAAAAATACGAAGTGGAGAGCCGTTCCACCAAGTTGGGCGACGAAGAAATTACACGCGACATCCCCAACGTCGGCGAGGGCAACCTCCGCGACCTTGACGAACGCGGCATCATCCGCATCGGTGCCGACGTCGGTCCCGGCGACATCCTGGTGGGCAAAGTAACCCCCAAGGGCGAAACCGAAATGACCGCCGAGGAACGCCTGTTGCGCGCCATCTTCGGCGAAAAATCCAAGGACGTTCGCGATACCTCGCTCCGCGTGCCCCACGGTCAAAGGGGCAAGGTCATCGGCGTCAAAACCCTGAGCCGCGAAAAGAAAAACGACGACGAACCCGGCGACGCTCTTCCTCCGGACGTGAACGAAGCCATCCGTGTCTGGGTGGCCCAAACCCGCAAGATTTCCGTCGGCGACAAGATGGCCGGCCGCCACGGCAACAAGGGCGTTGTCTCCCGCATTCTTCCCGAAGAGGATATGCCTTTCCTGCCGGACGGCACCCCCGTTGACATCATCCTAAACCCCATCGGGGTGCCTTCGCGCATGAACCTCGGACAGGTTCTGGAGAGCCACCTCGGCTGGGCAGCTCGCGGCCTGAACTTCCAGGCTCTCACGCCGGTGTTCGAGGGCGCCGACGACGACCACATCGAAGACTCCTTGGCCCGCTGGTGGTTCGGCCAACAGGCTGCGGCCACCTTGAACGACGGAGACACCGACAGCATGGTGGACGCGACCAGGGTTTACGACTGGCTAAGGGATCAAGGCTTCGATCCTGAACCCATATTTGACGAGGGACAACACGGCATCGCCCGGAGAGTATGCCTGTATCTGTGGCTCCGTGACGTGGCGGGAGAAAATCCGGAAGGTCTGTCCGTCAGCGAAATGCATCAGTTGGCGTTGGACGTCCATCGCCAGCGGCTCATCTCTCCGCCTACCTTCGCCAAGTTCCAACTCCACGACGGCAGGTCTGGAGAACCTTTCGACCAGCCGGTCGCGGTGGGCAGCATCTACATGCTCAAGCTGATTCACCTGGTGGAAGACAAGATTCAC
This sequence comes from Chloroflexota bacterium, assembly GCA_009840165.1. Taxonomy (GTDB): domain Bacteria; phylum Chloroflexota; class Dehalococcoidia; order Lucifugimonadales; family UBA3495; genus Bin87. The sequence goes on along the minus strand of VXOG01000020.1, from coordinate 29,752 downwards.
GCCAGGTCCACCGGACCCTATTCAATGATTACCCAGCAGCCCCTGGGCGGTAAAGCCCAGTTCGGCGGCCAACGATTCGGCGAAATGGAGGTCTGGGCTCTCGAAGCCTACTCCGCCGCCCACAACCTTCAGGAGGTTCTCACCATCAAATCCGACGACGTTACCGGTCGGGTCAATACTTATGAATCCATCGTCAAGGGCAACCCAATCAGTCAGCCCGGAATCCCTGAATCCTTCAACGTACTGCTCAAAGAGCTCCAGAGCCTGGGCCTCAACGTGCGCCTGGAGGAAGAAGAGGAACAGGATGACGCCAGCCTCGGGCTGCCCGGTGAAGACGACTATCTCTTTGCTTCGGAGGTGAATTAAAACATGGTCAGGATGCTCGACAGTCGCGAAGCGACTACCTCCTCCGACTTCAACGCCATTCGTATCTCCATCGCTTCCCCCGAGCAGATCCGTGGCTGGTCCTCCGGCGAGGTCCAAAAAGGCGAGACCATCAACTATCGCACGCAGCGGCCCGAAAAGGACGGCCTGTTCTGTGAAAAGATCTTCGGTCCCACCAAGGACTGGGAATGTCAGTGCGGGAAATACAAGCGTCAAAAATACAAGGGCGTAGTTTGTGACCGCTGCGGCGTTGAGGTTACCCGCTCCAACGTGCGTCGCCAACGCCTCGGCCACATTGCCCTGGCGGCTCCGGTGGCAAACATCTGGTTCGTCAAGAACTCGCCTAGCGTAATGAGCCTGACGCTGGATCTCAAACTTTCCGACCTCACTCGGGTGTTGTACTACTCCGCTTTCGTCATCAACCAGGTTGACGTTGATCAGATGCGCGGGCAGTTCGAGCGGCACTCGGAGGAGGTTGCACAGATTTGTAGTGGCCCGATTAACCGAGCCGACAAAGCTTTGCAGAACATCCTCAGCCACATGGCTGAGTGGGACGTTGAAAGTCGTCGAGTTGAGGCCGCCTTGGCTCTGAACGGAGTGCCCGAGCGACTGAGCGACGCGGTCAGCCTAGCCCGCTCATCGTTGGCGCGCCTCACCTTCGCCGACCCAGCCGCCGACGAGAATTACTCCGATGCTCTACAATCCCTGCGGGACCTGGCCGAAACCAGTGCTGGCGCCCATGCGGCAATCATCAATGCCGGCCTTAACGTCCTCACTGCGGAAGACCTAAAGTCTCCCGAACGACTGTCGGAGCTAGCCGTCGACGGCGACCCGGTGGCCGCCGCGATTTCCCGGTTTTACCACGGCTCCACCCCGATCACTCATAACTTGCAGCGCCTGAGCAATAACGCAACCGAGGTTATCTCCGCCTTCTCCGATTGGCAGAGCGATCCTACGGAAGAACGTCAGGACGACGTGGCAGACGCCGCCGACCGCCTGGTCGCAGATATTATCGATGTTAACGACGCTGTGCTGCTCCCGACGCTGACAGACCTGCACGGTATTTTCGTCAGCCCGACCGTCCAAAACAGGGATGCAGCCTCTTCAGAAACCATTTCCAATGATTTGGACTTGATCCGGCGTGCCCTCTCCGAAATCGAAACCGCGGTTCGTACTTGGAACTACCGGCCTAGCGAAGACAACCCCAATGGCCGCGGCTGGAATGTCCCCGCCTTTGCCGCATTGCTAGAGCGGTTACAGTCGAACAGTGATGACATTAAAGCGATTTCCAATCTGGAAGATCGCATTGATGCCATTTCCAGCGTCACCGACCAAAATAGCAGGGATGAAGAGATCACTGCTTGGCGTGAAGAACTGGCCAAACTGCGATACCTCATTGGCAACAGTGATGCAAAAGAGGAAGCCGACAGAATAGGCTACTTGGAGAGCTATCTCAGGCGTTCCCTGGATGAGCGCCGCAAGGAAGCCATTGATCTCATTCAGGCCATGCGGTGGCTCCGCTGGGACCCTAGTCAGCGCCTGCGTCCTTCCGATTTACAGAACAGTGATAACGCCGACGAAAAATATCAGGACTGGGATTGGCTTTGGGACGCCCTGAAACTGCCGGCCGGTGCTCGGGATGATGGAGAACTTCCGGACGAGTTCTACATCGCCCGCAGCGGATACCCAGGGCTGCACCTTACTATCCTTTCCACCAGCCGTTACGACCGATTGAAGCCCTTCTGGGGCGATTCTTTCGACGCCGAGATGGGCGCGGAACCGGTCCTGGACTTCCTCAAGCTTATGGACACCGACCTTGACCAGGAACGGTACTATACCGAGCTTGAAATGCGGGCGACCTCCGCCCAAATCCGCACCAAGGCCGGCAAGCGGATGCGTTTGCTCGAAACTTTCCGGCGCAGTGAAAACCGTATGCAGGACATGATCATGACTGTCCTGCCGGTCCTCCCACCGGAACTGCGGCCCATGGTCCAGTTGGACGGCGGACGTTTCGCCACCAGCGACCTCAACGACCTCTACCGCCGGGTGCTCTCCCGTAACCACCGGCTCAAGCGATTCGCCAGCATGCGCGCCCCGGGTCTGATGATCCGCAACGAAAAGCGGATGCTGCAAGAGGCCGTGGACTCGCTGATTGACAACGGGCGTCAGGGCAAAGCCGTCAAGGGCAAGCGCGATCATGCGCTGAAGTCGTTGAGTGACCTGCTCAAGGGCAAGCAGGGACGTTTCCGCCAGAACTTGCTCGGCAAGCGGGTGGACTACTCCGGCCGGTCAGTCATCGTCGTCGGGCCTGAACTCAAGATGGACGAGTGCGGCCTTCCCAAGCGCATGGCCCTTGAACTTTTCAAGCCGTTTGTAATGCACCGCCTGGTGATCAACGCGCTGGCCCCCAACATCAAGGCCGCCAAGCGTATGGTGGAGCGTTCTTCTCCCGAGGTCTGGCACATTCTGGAAGACGTGATCAAAGACCGCCCGGTAATGCTGAACCGCGCGCCCACACTGCACCGTCTGGGTATCCAGGCCTTCAAGCCCGTGCTGATCGAAGGCAGCGCTATCCAGTTGCACCCGTTGGTTTGCTCGGCGTTCAACGCCGACTTCGACGGGGACCAGATGGCGGTTCATGTGCCCCTGTCATCTATGGCGGTCAACGAGACGGGAACGGTGATGCTCAGCATCAACAACATGCTGTCTCCGGCCTCCGGCGAACCGCTGGTCGCGCCCACCCTGGACATGGTGATGGGTTGCTACTACCTTACCGAGATGGCTCCCGACGCCGGGGGTGCCGGGGGGATGTTCTACGATATCCACGAGGCCCGCATCGCATACTCCGATGGTCAGATTGATCTGCGCGCGCCAATCACTGTCCTGAGCGTTTCCGACGCCGAGGACAAAGTTGAAACCACCATGGGCCGCTTGATCTTCAACGAAGCCCTCCCGGAATCGCTGGAGTACAAGAATGTGCTCATGGATCGTGGCGCCATCAAGGACCTCACATCCGAACTTCACCGGACCCTGTCCAATGAAGAAACCGCCCGCGTCCTTGACCGTATCAAGGAAATCGGTTTCTACTACGCCACCAAGTCCGGCATCACTATTGCTATCAACGACATCCAGGTTTCCGAGCGTAAGCGCGACATCCTCGAGGACGCTGGCCAGAAAGTGGCGGAGCATGAAGAACACTTTATGATGGGCTTCATGACGGAGGAGCAAAAGTACGAGAGCGTCATTGATACTTGGACCGAAGCCTCCGACGCAATGCAGAAAGTTGTTGAGGATGAGCTCGGCAACTTTGGCGGCGTCGGTGTTATGGCCGCCTCAGGCACCAAGGGCAATATCTCACAGATCAAGCAGATGGCTGGTATGCGTGGCCTGATGAGCGACCCGGAAGGCCGCATCATCGAACGCCCGGTCAAGTCCAGCTTCCGTGAGGGTCTGACCGCCTTGGAATACTTCATCTCCACCCACGGGGCGCGCAAGGGTTTGACCGACACCGCGCTGCGCACCGCAGACAGCGGCTATCTGACTCGCCGCCTGGTGGACGTTTCACAGGAGGTCATCGTCCGCGATCACGACTGCGAATTCGCTGAACCCTTCTATGTGCAACCGAGGCCCAACGATTTCGATCTCAGCACCCTGCTGGAGCGCATCGTAGGTCGCATGGCTGGCGATGTCATTGCCGATCCCGTGAGCGGAGAGATAATAATCGACCGCAACGAAATGATCGATGAGACAATCGCCGAGCAGATCAAGGAAGCCGGCGTTGACCGTGTTCCGGTCCGGTCGCCGTTGACCTGTCAAACCCCGCGGGGCATCTGCCAAATGTGCTACGGGAGGCTGCCCGCCACGGGTGAGTTGGTGGAAATTGGCCAGGCAGTGGGTGTCATCGCCGCCCAGAGCATCGGCGAGCCGGGCACTCAGCTCACCATGCGCACTTTCCACACCGGCGGCATCGCCGGCTCCGACATCACCACAGGCTTGCCTCGCGTTCAGGAACTTTTCGAGGTGCGGCCTCCCAAGGGAGCGGGCGTTCTGACGCACATTGACGGAATCGCTTCCATCGAGGAGGACGCCAATGGCTCCCGCCGCATCCGCGTCACCTACGACGACGAGGAACGACACGAGTATGCGTTGCCTGAAGGCGCGATCCGTCTGGTCCAACCCGGTGAGCCTATCGCCGAGGGCAACTTGTTGGCCGTAGTGGTCCATCCCGACACTCCTACCAATGGCGACGGATCTGCCAGCGCGCTTGCCGGGACCGGCGTTGTACAGGAGATCCGGTCCGATTACCAGGGCGAAGCCGAGGTATCTACCGAAGGCGTCACCGTTGTCTGGCGCGAGGAAGAATCGCGGTCTTACGACATCAGTTCACAGATGACCTTGAAAGTGAACAATGGTCAGCAGGTCTGGGCTGGCGACGCTCTGGTCGATGGTCCCCTGGACCTTCGAGAATTGCTGGACATCCGCGGACTTGAAGGCTTGCAGCACTACCTCGTGGATGAGGTCCAAGAGGTTTACCGCTCTCAAGGCGTCAGCATCCACGACAAGCATATTGAGGTGATCCTGCGGCAGATGCTCCGCCGGGTGCAGGTTGAAACCGCGGGCGACACGGAATTCATCCCCGGCGACGTGGTGGACAAGTTCCGGTTCCAGGACCAGAACAACCGGGTACTCGCCGAAGGTGGAGAGCCGGCTACCGCCAAAACCCTGCTGCTCGGTGTATCCAAAGCAGCTCTCACCACCGACAGCTTCCTGTCTAAAGCTTCCTTCCAAGAAACCACCAAGGTCCTCACCATGGCCGCCGTCGCCAGCGATCGCGACTGGTTGCGTGGTCTCAAGGAAAACGTCATCATCGGGCGTTTGATTCCGGCGCGTCTCGAATCCCTGCTCGCTTCGGAGCGCACCCTGGCGCTGATGGAGTCCTTCGAGGACTACGAGGGCGATGTGTTCACACCGGGCTGGCTCTCCGGTGATGGCGACTTCCCTGAAGGACTTGACCCCAGGCAGCGGGCCGCCTTGGACATGCCTCAGGACGTCATAGACGAAGAGCTCATCTCCGGGCAACCTGCATCGCCCTTCGGCTCAGGCCCCGGATTCGGCGAGGCCGGATACCAGATCCGCACCGCCGAAGAAGAGGAGGAACTCGTTAGACGGGCCCAATCGCTCACCGAGTCCGATTCCGAAGTCGATCAGGAGGTGGAAGTCACCGCTTCGCGGATCTTCTCGCCGTTCGAAGACGAGGACGAGGACATTCCAGCGTTGTAATCCCATGTACAGCGCATGGCAAGACCCTGTAGGGGCGAATCTACCTGAGGTGGATTCGCCCCCACGTCTAAATACCCCACGATGGAGATCTCGCCGATGGACTTGACCATCAACCTGGCCCCCGAACACCCCGGCGGCCTGTTCTTGTCAAATCCCGTCATGATCGCTTCCGGCACCTTCGGGTATGACGGTTACGGTCGTGGTTTGGATCCCGATGCGCCTCTCGCGTCGTTGGGCGCCGTGTTGCCGAAAACCTTTACCCGACACCCCAGAGAGGGCAATCCAGAGCCTCGTTGGTTCCCGTCCTCTTTCCGCGAAGGTCTGGCCGCAGGTGAAACCACTCTTTTGAACTCCATCGGTTTGACCAACCCAGGCATAGAAGCAGCCATGTCAGAGTTGGCTCCGCAATGGGATTCAATGGACGCCAGCATCGTCATGAGCATGTCCGCAGAGAGCGCCGAGCAGTGGGAGGAGATGGCGTCCTTCACACGGGGTGTTAGTGGTTTCGCGGCAATCGAACTCAACCTCAGCTGCCCCAACGTTGACGATGGCGCAATGTTTAGCCATCAACCCCGTTTGACGCAAGCAGCGGTCGCCGGCGTTCGGCGACAAACCAAATTGCCGCTGTGGGCCAAGCTATCCCCTAACGTGCCCGACATCACCGAAATCGCGCACGCTGCGGTTGAAGCCGGGGCCAATGCCCTGACCATATCCAACACGATCCCAGCTCTCCACATCGACGTTGACTCTGGCCGAGCCGTGCTAGGCACCGGCTACGGCGGACTATCCGGACCAGCCTTGCGCCCGGTCGCCATGGCCCTGGTGCATAAGGCGGCTCAGTCGGTCGATGTGCCAGTTATTGGGGTTGGCGGCGTCATGACAGGCCGCCACGCCGCCGAGTTCCTGATGGCCGGCGCTACTGCGGTCCAGGTAGGCAGCGCCAATCTTACCAATTTGAACGCGTCTTTCCGCATCCTTGCAGAGTTGGAGGCGCTCCTCAACGAATGGGAAGTGTCGGACGTGTCGGAGATAGTTGGCAAAGCCGAACTGCCATAGGCGACCTGGCCTACTCACGCTGGACCTGCCGAATAGCCTCCGCAACCGGCAGACTTCACCATGCCGTCCGCAACACTTCTTCCAATTCCTCAACTGCGGCGATTGGTCGCACGTTCCGGTGCAGGCCAAAATCGGTCATTGCATCCTCTGCGAGCAGGGGAATACTGTCTTTCGTTACTCCCACGTCCCGCAGGGCGCTGGGCAACCCTACCGCCTCGAAGAATCCCAACACGGCATTGGCCGCTGCCTCTGCTGCTTCGGGATCGTCGGCGCCGGGCTCTCTCACTCCCAATGCGTCGGCGACGCGGGCTTGCCCTGTTGGATTATAGGGTCGGTTGAACTCCATTCCCGGCGCGGTGAGTATCGAGTACGCCGCGCCATGGCTGCATTCCGGGTATCGCGTGTCCAGGCTGTGCGCTAGCGCGCTCACTATTCCCAACGCCGACCCACCGGCTCCCGTATCCCAGGCGCGGTTGTACACGAACGACGCCGCACACAGATTCACCCTGGCATTCCCGTCCGCCGGATTTTTCCGGACGCCCGGTAAGTTTTCCACCAGCAGCCCCAGCGCAGCCAGCAGGTCCGCCGTCGCCATCGTGTTCAGCGTGGGCGCTTGCAGAGCGCTGATCACCCCGCTGAACAACGACCCGGATGCGCTGATACAGAGGTCAGCGGGAGCAGTCAACAACGCCTCCGTATCCCAAATCACGGCGGCGGGCCGCGTCTTCGGGTCGAACATCTCCAACCGGTGACGGGTTTCGTCGTCTATTATCGCCGTTCCGGCTCGCGTGGCCGCAGTTGTAGGGGTGGTAATAACCAAGATGTTGGGCAACTTTGGCTTCATTAACCTTGGGCTAATGGGTGGCTGGCCCGGAGGGTACTTAGTTGAATGGTCTTGCGGAACGCCGCCCTCAGCCAGCATGATAATAATCGCTCGCGCCGTAACCACCGCGCTGCCCCCGCCCACTGCGATGATTAAATCGGCGTCAGCCTCTCTCGCCATCCGTGCGCCCTCCAGTACCGCCGTCTCCGGCGATCCGGTTTGCACGCTATCAAACACTCCAGCCGGCTCCCGACCCAGAGCCTCATGCACTCGTTCCAGCAAGTTAGTACGCTTGGCCACCGACTGCCCGCATACCACGAACGGGCGACGCGCCCCCAAGCGGTCAACCTCGCGCCGAAGGTTGGAGATTGCGTTGTCACCGGCATGTACGCGGACCGCATAGGCTGCGTGCCGGAAAGGGTTCACCGTGATTTCAGACATCAGAGCTCCGTCTCAAAGGGGAATTAATTGTTCTTACCGCAGTGTATCTGGCCGGCCGTGCTAAAATCAAAATGCTATGACCTCTCGCCGTTCCATTGCCACCTCTTCTCTGGAAACCCGCCTGGCCCGTTACCGCAGCCAGGCTTTGCGCCTGTTGGATTCGGCCCAAACCGCTATGACCCGGGGCCAGTGGAACCAGTCCGAGGAACTGCTCTGGGGCAGCTTGGTCGCCGCGGCTCGCGGCGTAGCTCTGTGGCACGGCGAACCGTCTGATTCCGACGACGTCCTGCGGGATTTTGTACGTCGGCTCGGTGAACAGGAACGAGATCGCTACATCCGCGATGCTTTCGACTATCTTTCCGCCCTAGCCGACGCCACGGAACGGGTCCGCGAACGCCGCAGCCGCGTGGACTACCTTTTCCTGGCTATGGATGACGTAACCGAGGCCGTGGAGCGTCTGGTAGCCCGCATTCCCGGCGGCGACATGCCCATCCCTCCCGTCAACCCCGGCGACAGTGTCGCCGATTTCGCCAGGTAAGCCATTATGCCCGGAACCGTTGCCATTGAAACACACGGCTGCAAGCTGAACCAGGCCGATAGCGCTGTCCTGGCTCGTCAATTCGGTCGGGCCGGATACCGGTTGGTGGAATCCAAAGTCGAAGCCGACATCATCGTAGTTAACACCTGCACCGTTACCTCCACTGCGGACTCCAAAGCCCGACAGGCCCTTCGTGCCGCTCGCCGAGCCAACCCGGATGCAATCGTGGTCGCTGCCGGATGTTATCCCCAGCGCGCTGCCGATGAACTCCGCCGAATGCCGGAGGTGACCCTGGTCGTTGGCAATTCGGAAAAGCCGGAACTAGCGGCATTGGCCATTGCCGAGTTGACGCTACGTAACGGCGATAGCGTACCCTCACCCGTGCCCTCTCCCATCGAGGTAGAAGGAGTAAGCGCCGGCATCCTGCGCCGGAGCCGGGCGATGGTAAAAATCCAGGAGGGTTGCGATCAGGTTTGCGCTTACTGCATCGTGCCCAAGGTGCGTGGCCGCGAGCGCAGCATTCCGCCGGATGAACTGGTGTCAAACGTGCGCCAACTCGTGACTGCCGGATTCAAAGAAGTCGCATTGACCGGGACCCAGCTCGGCACCTACGGATTCGATCTGGACGGTACTAACTTGGTCCGGCTGATTGCCGGTATCCTGGAGAACACGGCGCTCCCCAGGCTCAGGGTATCCTCCCTCCAGGCCCACGAAATATCTCCCGAGCTGTTGGAGTTGTGGCGAGATCCTCGGCTGTGCCCGCATTTCCACGTTCCCTTGCAAAGCGGATGCAACACGACTCTGAAAGCCATGCGCCGCCGTTACGACATCGCGACTTTTCGCCGCGCTGTTGAGTTGATCCGCGAAAACGTCCCCAACGTCAGCATCACTACCGATGTAATCGTGGGATTTCCGGGTGAGGACGCCCATGCCCATGCCGAGAGTTTGACCTTCGCTTCCGAAATGCGCTTCACCGACATCCACGTATTCCCATACTCGCCCCGCCCCGGCACCAGCGCGCACCACTTCGCAAACCAGGTGCAGCCCGAAGAAAAGCGCCGTCGCACAACCCAAATGAACTCAATGGCCTCGGAAGCGTTTCGCAGATACCGGAACCGTATCCTGGGCCAGTCACGCCCTGTGCTGTGGGAAACCGCTCATTACGATTCCGAGCACGGCGCGATGCGTTGGAGTGGGCTTACGGATAATTACGTAAGGGTAAACGCCATTACAACCAACGACCTGGATAACCTGATTACCGACGCCCGGCTGATCAGGCTCGAAGGCAAATACGTGCTGGCAACAACCTCGGACTAAAGCTCCACCGGGCGAAGGTATGCCATATCGTTGTCCTTGCCTCGCTGCAAGTATCCGGCCCTGGTTTCGTTCCCGTGGGCAAACACCATCAGCCAACCACGCTTCTCGGCGTCCGAAAGGATGTCGTGTTTCTGATCCATCGTCCTTTCCGGCTCGTAGTCAAAGGAGGACAACACCGTCGGCCACAGGTGGTGCGGAGTCGGCACGAGATCGCCGAGATAGACGATCCGTTCCCCACCGTGGCTGAACACGACAATCTGGTGCCCTTTAGAATGACCGTCGGTAACTACCACATTCAATCCGGAGAATAGCTCGCAATCGCCGTCCAGCAACTCCAATTGCCCTCGTTCGGCAATGGGGGCAAAGTCATCTACGCGGAATACGTCGGCTTGACGCACGGAGGGTTTCTGGGCATCTTCCCACGCAGCGCGCTGTACGTAGTACGTCGCTTTGGGGAACGATGGTACCATGTCGCCGGCACGGTCCATGCGAGTTGCTCCGCCGGCATGACCGAAATGGAGGTGGGAAAGCACGACGCCGTCTATATCTCGGGGCCCAAGCCCCAGCGCTTTCAAACTACGCATCAACCGGCTGGGAACCAGGCCGTACATTTCTTTATCGCGAAGATTGTCCTTCGGACCAACGCCGGTATCCACCAGTATGTTGCGCCCTTCGCATTGCAACAACAGGCAGTTCAGACCCATCGTCAACCGGTTCTTTCGGTCGGTCGTAACCAGGTTTTCCCACATCATCTTGGGTATGCGGCCAAAGACCGCTCCACAGTCCACTTTGAACACCCCGTCGCTGATTACGGTCACACCGGTTGATAGCATGCTGTCTCCTCCCCTGATGATTCTCCAGGCCGGATTATCCAGCCCCGGTTCACCACAGCCCTCTACTTCTTATCATCAGAACGTCCAGTATCGGAACGCCAAGGCGCTAACCTTTATCCGGGCAGCGCCCAAAGCCAAGGTTGTGAATTGGCCAATCCATATGCGGCCCGCCTATACTGTACAGCCCTCTATTCAATGGGCGTCAATAGCAAAATCGTCGTTTTTACGGAAAATTCATAAATTTTCACCAATATTCACAAACCCAATCTGAGGGCCGCAATCCTCAACCCGGAAACAGCCGGACACGCAATCCCGGAATAACCCGGCAATGAAAAGATGAGCGCCGCCGAATCCCCTGAGCCCGCCCGCGAGACGCGTTTCCGTCGCCGGCTATACCTTTTGCTGGAGCCCTCGGCGTCGGCCTCCCAGGGCCGAGCGCTAAGGCTGGGAGGAGTGAATCCGGCCATTCTGGTGGAGGCTCTGCTCGTTTCGGTCATAATCATCAATTCGGTGGCTCTAGTTCTGTGGACCGTTCCCGAGCTGGCGTTGTCCTATGGCGTATGGTTTCACCTCATCGAATACTGCGCCGTTTCCATATTTTTGATTGAGTACTCGCTCAGGTTCTGGGCGGCGCCGGAATCCGTGCCCAACCCCGAAACTGACGGTTGGCGCCGACGTTGGCGTTATCTTGTGACCGCCCATGCCCTGGTAGATGCCGCCGCCTTGCTTCCGTCTGGCGTCGGTGTGATTCTCCTGCTGTTGGGCAGCGACGGTCCCAGCCTGTCTTTTCTGCTTACCGTTCGTCTGTTGACGCGCACTGCCAAGCTGGCTCGCTATTTCCCCGCCGCCCGACGGCTGGTAATTGCAGTGCGTCAAAAGGGAGGGCAGTTGCTTACCACCGTAGTCGCCTTGCTCGTTGCGCTGGTGATCGCGGCAACCTTAATGTACTTCGCCGAAACGGAGGCGCAGCCTGAGGTCTTTTCCAGCATCCCGGCGTCAATGTGGTGGAGCGTTGTAACCCTGACCACGGTCGGCTATGGCGACACCGTTCCCATCACCCCGATTGGCCGGGTTTTGGCTGCCGTCATCGCCGTGCTCGGCATCGGTCTTTTTGCCATGCCAGCCGGCATCATCAGCGCCGGGTTGCTGGAAGTCAGCGCCGCCGAAGTAGCAGACAGCGAAGACCCAGTCACGCCGGCATACGGCGACCCATGCCCACACTGCGGTCAACCGATGCCATCGGAACCGGACAGTGAGCGGCCCACCGCCAGTTAGAGGGCCGAAAGTTTCTCCACCGCCGCCGCGAGTCGTTTAATTACCCGGCCCTGGCCCATCACTTCCATCATCTCGAACAGCGGCGGCGTTGCGGTACGCCCGGTGGTGGCGGTGCGCAGCGCGCCGAAAAATTGACGGCCCGACAATTCCAACTCTTTGCCGGTAGCCCGCAACAGGGATTCCAGGTTTTCATGGTGGAAGTCAGCCGCTGCAACCTCGGATAGATCGGTTTCAGCGCGTCGCAGTGCCGCCAACGTACCGGTAACGTCCATTCCTCGCTGCACGACGCTTTCGGCATCGTACTGAAGGGTGTCCTCGAAGAAGTACGAAAGCATATCGGGAGCGTCGGCCAGCGTCTTTAATCGTTCCTGCACCAGCGGCACGATGCGGAGCAGGTACTCCACGTCGATTGGAAGCAGATGGTCGGGATAGGCGCACTCCAAGAATGGCAACACGCGGTCGGCCAGGTCGTCCGTATCCGCCTGGCGGATGTACACGCCGTTCATCCATTGCAGCTTGTCCAGATCAAAAATTGCCGCCGGCTTGCCCACTCGCTCCAAGGTGAAATTGTCCCTGATGGTGTCCGCGTCCATAACTTCCGTTTCGCCATCCAGCGACCAGCCAAGCAACGCCATGAAGTTGATCAGCGCCTCGGGCAGAAACCCGTCGTCCCGGTATTCCATCAAGGAAGTCGCGCCATGCCGCTTGGAAAGCTTGGCCCGGTCCGAGCCCAGGATCATAGGCAGATGGCCGAACTGCGGCATCGGCAGTTCCAGCGCCCGGTACAACTGCACATGGCGCGGCGTACTGGGCAGCCATTCCTCGGCCCTCAGCACGTGGCTGATCTCCATGGCGTGATCATCCACTACCACCGCCATGTGGTACGTGGGAAAGCCATCCGTTTTGACCAGCACAAAGTCGTCTGTCAATTCGTTCTGCCACTCCACGTGTCCTCGAATGGCGTCCTCCACCGACGTAACGCCGGATTGGGGCATGGCGAACCGCACCACCGATGGCAGGCCGGCCGTTTCGTTGGCTTCGCGTTCTTCACCGGGAAGATGCCGGCAGTGGCTGTCGTATCCCTGCCGCTGCTTGTTGCGGGCCTGTTCCTTGCGCAGCCCCGCTACGCGCTCAGGCGAACAGTAGCAGCGGTAGGCGTTCCCGGAGGCCAGCAACTTATCGGCGGCGGCGTTGTAGCGTTCCAACCGCTCGGACTGAAAATATGGCCCGTAGGGGCCGCCCACTCGCGGGCCTTCGTCCCAGTCTATGCCCAGCCATTCCAGGCCATCGAGGATGTGATCCACCGCGCCCTCAGTGATGCGGCCCTGGTCGGTGTCCTCCACACGCACGACGAACTGTCCCCCGTGGCGGCGGGCGAACAGCCAGTTGAACATCGCGGTGCGGATGTTGCCGATATGCGGGTTGCCGGTAGGGCTGGGCGCATAGCGAACGCGGACGGTGTCGGGCATGGTGGATGGCCTCCTCAAGCCACGATTCCGGACAATTAGCAGCGCACCGTAAATCGTGGGGTCATCGACGTCATAGGATTGTATCTACTTCGTCATTCCTGCTGCCGGCTGATGCGGGCCCAACTGTCCCGCAGGGTGGTGGTGCGGTTGAACACCGGGTTTCCCGGCTGTGAATCCGGGTCGGCGCAGAAGTACCCCAACCGCTCGAACTGGTAACGTTCCCCCGGTTGAGCGTCGGCAAGCGCCGGTTCCGCCATGGCTGTCACTACTTCCAGCGAGTCGGCGTTGATCAAGTCCACGAAATCGTCGCCGGAACCGGCCGCGGCGCCAGCAGGGTCAGGATCGCTGAACAAGTTGTCATACAGCCGTACTTCCAGCGGAGTCGCGTGTGGCGCCGAAACCCAATGGATCGTGCCGCGTACCCGCCGCCCGTCGGGAGCGTTGCCACCCCTGCTGTCGGGGTCGTAGGTACAATGAATCTCCACCATGTTGCCATCCCCGTCCTTCACTACGTCGGTGCAGGTGATCAAGCAGGCGTAGCGCAGGCGTACTTCCTGGCCCGGCGCCAGCCGGTAGAACCGTCGCGGCGGGTTCTCCATGAAATCATTCCGCTCGATGTAGATCTGCTGGCTGAACGGAACGCTGCGTGCGCCCATGCTGTCGTCTTCGGGATTGTTGACGGCCTGAAACTCTTCGCTCTGCTCCTCCGGGTAGTTGGTAATCACCACTTTCAGGGGATCCAGCACGGCCATGCGTCGCTCGGCCCGACGGTTCAGGTCATCGCGCAGGCAGTGTTCCAGCAGGGCCAGTTCCGTAACCGTGTTGCGCCGGGCGACGCCGACCCGCTCGCACATGTCGCGGATGGATTCCGGCGTGTAGCCTCGCCGGCGCAGGGCGCTGATGGTGGGCATCCGGGGGTCGTCCCAACCGGCCACGTGGTTGTCTTCTACCAACCGCCGCAGCATCCGTTTGCTCATCACCGTGTGGGTCAAATTCAGGCGGGCGAACTCGATCTGCCGGCTGCGGTAGATTCCCAGGACTTCCTGGCACCAATCGTACAGTGGGCGGTGGTCCTCAAACTCCAGAGTGCACAGCGAGTGCGTGATGCCCTCGATAGAGTCGGACAATGAGTGCGCGTAGTCGTACATCGGATAGATGCACCAGTCGTCGCCAGTGCGGTGGTGTTCGGCGTGGCGAATCCGGTAAAGCACCGGGTCGCGCATGTTGACGTTGGGCGACGTCATGTCGATTTTGGCTCTCAGCACGTATTCGCCATCGGCGAACTCGCCGGCCCGCATCCTGCGGAACAGGTCCAAGTTCTCCTCCGTGGAACGATTCCGGTCGGGACTTTCGCGCCCGGGTTCCGTCAGAGTGCCGCGATACTCACGCATTTCGTCGGCGGTCAAGCTGTCAACGTAGGCGTTGCCGTCCAGGATGAGTTGCTCAGCGTACTGGTACAACTGCTCAAAGTAGTCCGACGCGTAGTACAGGTGCTCATCCCAGTCGAATCCCAACCACTTGACGTCGGCCAGTATGGATTCGACGTATTCGATGTCCTCGCGCGTGGGGTTGGTGTCGTCAAACCTCATGTGGCAGCGAGCGCCGGGGTACTGCTCGCCCACGCCGAAATTGAGGCAGATGGACTTGGCATGCCCGATGTGCAGGTAGCCATTCGGCTCCGGTGGAAAGCGAGTAACGACCCGGCCGTTGTAAGCGCCGGACGCCTGGTCTTCGGTGATGATACTGCGGATGAAATCGGTGGGATTGTCCCCGGCGGGCGCGGTTTGACTGTCGCTCATTATCTCTTGCCTGGCTCGATAGATTCACAGATCAGCGTGGTTTCATCAAACGATTATAGCGCACCCCTGACCCGGAGCGTTGCGCGCGCGCGATCCAACTCGAGCGGTAACCCGACTCGATGTTCCATCCACCGATCCGTAGTCGGATGCCGGAATCCCAGCACGGTAGCATGGAGGAACTGACGGTCAAGCAGCGCGCTCCGCTTGCCGTAAACGTCATCCCCCAAAACCGGATACCCCAGATAGGCCAGATGCACCCGTATCTGGTGCGTCCGGCCCGTCTCCAACCGCACTGCCAGCAGCGAATGCCCTGGCAGGTCCTCCTCCGTCCGGTAGTGCGTGCGGGCGACGCGGCCCCCTGCGGTGACCGCCATGCGCTGCCGGTGGCGCGGGTCGCGACCGATGGGAGCGTCGATGATGCCCGACTCCGGGGTGACCAGCCCTACAGCAACCGCCGCGTACTCCTTGAGCATCTCGCGGCGTTTCATCTGCTCGGTGAGGTTCTGGTGCGCGAGTTGGGTTTTGGCCACCACCAGCAAACCGGAGGTATCCAAATCAAGCCGGTGCACGATGCCGGGCCGAAGCTCGCCCCCGATCCCGCGGATGTCGGGACAACGGGCCAGCAGGGCATTGACCAGCGTACCATCGGGATGGCCCGGCCCGGGATGCACTGCCAGTCCGGCCGGCTTGTCCACCACGACAATGTGATCGTCTTCATAGACGAATGGCAGTGGAATGTCCTGGGGAATCAAGTCTTCCACCGACCGGGACTCCGGCACCCGGACCTTGACAACATCACCTAGCTTGACGCGCTGCGCCGGCCGCGCCTCGCCGCCGTTGAGGGTGACGTAGCCTTCCTGCGCCAGGCTCTGCAGCCGGCTGCGCGACAAGCCTGCCGCCGCCATTGCAGGCTGTCCGGCGAGCCATGCGTCCAGACGGGCCGGCCTTGAGGAGTCGTGAACAATGAAGTGGTACTCCTCCTGTATGCTGGTGGTCTCCGGCGACGTCACTGCCCTCCCTTCCGCGACGGCAGGATGCGCTCGCGTACTCCGCAATCGGCGCACCTTGCCCCGTTGGGCAATGAGATCATCAGGCCATCGCAGAGGGGGCAGGTTGTATCGTGGTGGATGCCACTCAGCGATGCCTCCACCGTTTCAGGCTGATCACGTCGCATCAACAGCCAGCCCATCATGATCAGTCCCACGACTATGGCGGAATCAGCGATGTTGAACACCGGCCAGGGACCGACGTCAATGAAATCCGTGACATGGCCCTGGTGAATGCGGTCAATCAGGTTGCCCAGCGCGCCCCCCAGCATCAGGGCAATGCTTACCCGGAGCAGATTGGTGGGCCGTTCCTGAGTCTGGTAGATGTAGGCCAGCACAACGACGCCGACCAACGATACAAAGAGCAGCGGCAAATTCTGGTCTTGGAACAGGCCAAATGCGCTGCCGGTATTATGCACGTGCGTGAACCGGAAAAAGCCCGTGGCCGGCCATGAATAATGCCATTCCAGCGTTTGCCTGACGACAAACTTGGTTAGTTGGTCCAGGGCGAGAACCAGGGCCGCCAGTTGGAGTAGAAACCAGTCCCGGTAGATCGGTGTGCGGCCTTTGAGAAGTCGGAGCATGCCTAAGGGGTGGCCAAATGGCTCAAAAAGAACTGCACCACGGTATCCGCCATTTGGCGCTCTTGGCCGACCCAGAAGTGGTCCGCCCCTGCGATGACGTGATATTCGGCCGGGGGATCGAATTTCGCCAGTTGCTCGTCCACTCCCTCGGCGGCAACCAGACGGTCGCGGTCGCCGGTGATGATCAGGCGAGGGGTTTTGTCCTTCTGCAACGGGCTGCCGGTGATCGCCTCAATAGACGGAGCCACCAGGGCTATGGCCTTAGGTTTCTTGTAAAGCTGCTTGTGATTGCAGATGACACGGGTGCTGAATGAGTACCCGCCCAGGCCGATGCGGTCGTCGTCCACGTCGGGAAGGGCGCCGAGGAAGTCCATCGCCATCAGGGTTTCCTGGTGTTCCTTTTCCCCTTTGGCGTGCTCGCCCTGGCTGTTGCCTACCCCACGGAAATTGAACCGGAGCGACGCGATCCCAGCATCGGCCAACCCGAATGTGACGGCAACCACCACGTTGTTGTCCATGTTGCCGCCCATCAAGGGATGGGGGTGGCACATCACCACGCCGGGAAAGGGGCCCTCGCCATCGGGAAGGGCTATTATGCCTTCCAGGGTCAAACCTTTGGTGATGAAGCTGACCGCGCTCTGCCGCATGATGTCCCTCCCTGGTACGTGCTTCGTGCCATCATTCCCTAGCAACAATAATAGCAGGTTTGCGGATCAACGGCCCGGTAGTGCCGGCGCACGGTTGATGCTAGAATGACGCCGACCGTAATGAAACTAATACCTGCCCACCAGGAGGCGATATGGCTGCTATTGACCTGCGGAGCGACACCATTACGCACCCCACCGACGAGATGCGTCGGGCGATGGCCGCGGCCGAAGTCGGAGACGACGTATTCGGCGAGGATCCCACCATCAACGCCTTGCAGGAACGCGCCGCAGACATGATGGGCCAGGAGGCCGGGCTGCTGACCGCCAGCGGAACCATGAGCAATTTGATCGCAGCCCTGGCATGGTGCAGCCGCGGCGACGAGATGATCATGGGCCAGGAAGCCCACATGTTCTGGAATGAGTCCGGTGGCCCGTCTGCCCTCTCCGGCGCACAAATCCGCCTCGTGTCGAACGACGTCAACGGGCGCATATCCGCCGAAAACGTGCAGGCCGCCATCCGCGACGCCTCCAACATTCACGTGCCGGCCACCACCCTCGTCTGCCTCGAAAACACCCACAACCGGTGCAGCGGCGGGGTAATGACTCCCCAGGACACCAGGGAGGTGGTCGATGTCGCTCACGCGGCCGGCGCTGCGGTGCATCTGGACGGCGCGCGCATCTTCAACGCCGCCGTCGCGCTAGAGGTACCGGCTGCCGAACTAACCAGGGATGTTGACGACGTGAGTTTTTGCCTGTCCAAGGCGCTGTCCTGCCCGGTAGGGTCCGTGCTGTGCGGCTCCCAGGAGTTCATCACCCGCGCGCGCAAGTGGCGAAAAATGGTCGGCGGGGGAATGCGTCAGGCCGGAGTCCTCGCCGCCGCCGGTCTAGTGGCCCTGGACACCATGGTGGAACGGCTGGCCGACGACCACGCCAACGCGCGCCGTCTGGCGGCCGGCCTGGCGAACATCGACGGCTTGACGGTGGACCCTGATAGCATCCACACCAATATCGTCATCTTTGAGGTTGACCGCGAAAAGGTCGGTGAAGCCCGCAAGGTAATCGCCGCTCTCCGTGAGGCCGGCGTGCTGGTCAGCCATAGCCGTGATCAGTCGTTGCGCATGGTAACGCACCGCCACATCACTTCCGCCGATGTGGACGAAGCCTTGTCCCGGGTGAACGGGACAGTCAGGGAGCTGGCCGCCTCCGGTTAGGGAGTTCATCATGTCAGACTTCACCATCGACCGGGACACCACAGCCTTGCTCATCGCCGACTTTTACGCCGATGCGATGGGCAATTTACCCCACGCGGTGGAGAGAGGCGTGGTTGCCCGCACAGTGGAATTGCAGGCGACAGCCCGCGACGCCGGGCTGATGGTGTGCTACTGCGCGACCGTGTTCCGTCCCGGCTATCCTGAAATCAGCGAGCGCAACAAGACCTTCAGCGCACGCAAAGCATCCGGGCAGCCGGCGGTGTTCGACCCGTTGGCGGTCATTCATCCCGACGTCCGCCCGCGAGACGATGAGGTGGTGGTTGGCAAACACAGAGTCAATGCGCTGTTCGGCACCGGTCTCGACGTCGCTCTTACCGGCAACAACATCCACACCATCATCTTGTTGGGATACGCAACCAGCGGTGTTGTCCTGTCCACCACCCGCTTTGCTGCCGACCGTGATTACCGGCTGTACATCGTGGAGGACTGTTGCGCCGATAGTGAGCCGGACGTGCATGACTTCCTCATCACGCGCATCCTGAATCGCCAGGCAGACATCGTTACCGCGGACGAAGCGATAGCGGCCATTCGCGGTGGCTAACGCGGGAGCCACTCTCCCGCACCTACGAACGGACGGCTATGACCTGGATGCTTGCCGATGTTGCGACGCTCTGCATCCCCTGCCGCCGACATATTGGTGTCAATCCGCTCTCGCCCTCTGTACCCCGGCGATCTGGTGGAGGCCGAGATTGCCGTAACTCCGCGCGCTTCTTTCACGGCGTCGGTGGGTGTCGTTCGGCTGACCCAGACCGAGGTACTTCGCATCGACTCGGCGCGGGACGCAGTGCCGCAAATGATGCACCCCGGGCGCCGTGGCCGGTCCCGATTCGGGATTCCGGACCACTTAGACCACGTATTCCTTGAAGACGCGGAGTTGGAGGGCGGCGCTGTCCATAAATACCCGGTACAGTTTCGTCTCCCCGTACCCGCGCCTCCTACCGTCAAGGGCAAGTATGCTCAGATAACCTGGGAACTTGCGGCGTCAATCCTTGCCAAATCCGATTGGCTGCCCCAACGCGAGGGCATCTTGGCAAATCTGGCCATGGGCCGAGTCGGCGAGAACCGGCAAGAGTTCGTGGTGTTTGCCCACCCAGATGCTACACACATCGGTGGTGAACGACTGCCCGAAAGACCCTCTGCCTCCCGGGTTTTTCGCAGCCTGAATATGGATCTGTCACTTAACTCCGGCATGGCTCCCAACGGCGGCGCAATCGAAGGAGAGCTGACGGTTGAATCACGCTCGGCGGTCAAAGCGCGGGAGTTGCGGGTGGAACTGGTGCGGTGGGAGCGTTCCGGCCACAAGCAGGCCCGGGTCGTAGAAAGCAGGCAGGTGCTGCAACGTCCGGCGATTCAGGACGCCGGAGAGCGCACCGACTGGGCCTTCCGTTTGCCGGTACCGGACCGTCTGATGCCATCGGTGCTGGGACAGCACACTTTCGTCGGATGGCAGATCAGGGCCATCATGGACCGAACGCTGCGCCCCAACCTCAGCGTGACCCAGTTAGTGCAGGTTTACACGTCTCCGCGCACCGACGGCTCAAGCATTTGAATTACGGCCATCTCCCCACCAACGCCGGAGCCGCTCCGCAATGGACGCCTCTGATCCCTGGTCCGAGGGCTGGTAGTAACGTCGGTCGGACAAACCCGGTGGCAAGTATTCCTGCGCCTCGAAATGCCCCTCGTAGTCGTGGCTGTACTTGTATCCGGAACCATAGCCCATGCCACGCATCAGGCTCGTAACGGCATTGCGCAAGTGCAGCGGCACCGGTTCATTGGGCGTGTTACGTACATCCTCCATAGCGCGTTCCAACGCCATGTAGGCCGCGTTGCTCTTGGGCGAGGTCGCCAGATACACCGTCGCCTCGGCCAGTGGTATGCGCCCCTCCGGCAACCCGACGAAATGCACTGCTTGCTGAGCCGCAACCGCCACCGGCAGGGCCCCTGGATTGGCGAGCCCGATGTCCTCGGCAGCCAGTATCACCAGCCGGCGCGCGATGAACAGCGGATCCTCGCCCGACTCCAGCATCCTGGCCAGCCAATAGAGCGCACCGTCCGGGGACGAACCGCGCACCGACTTGATAAACGCCGATATCGTGTCGTAATGGCTGTCGCCGGCTTTGTCGTACAATGGCGCGCGCCTTTGCAGCGCGTCGGAAATAGCGTCAACGGTCACACGGCGCGTGCCGTCCGGCCCCGGCTCGGCGGCCAGGGCAGCCATTTCCAGAGCATTCAGAGCGACGCGGGCGTCGCCGTTGGCAATGTTGACCAGGTGATGCACGGCGTCCGGTTCCAGGATCGATTTCAGCATCCCCAAACCGCGCCGGTCGTCGTCCAGCGCGCGTCGCACAATGGTCCCAACATTAGCGGACGAAAGCGCTTTCAGCGTAAAAACCCGGCAGCGGGACAGCAGGGGAGCGTTTACTTCAAAGGATGGGTTTTCGGTCGTGGCCCCGATGAATATGACAGTACCGTCCTCTACGTGGGGCAAAATCACGTCCTGCTGCGCTTTGTTGAACCGGTGAATCTCATCCACGAACAGGATCGTCGGCTGCTGATAAAAAGACCGCCGCTCTTGCGCGCCGGCCACCGCCTTGCGCAGGTCGGCTACACCAGCCGAAACCGCAGAAACCGGCTCAAAGTGCGCCCGCGTCACCGTGGCAATCAGGCGCGCGAGCGTGGTTTTACCCGAACCGGGCGGACCCCAAAACAGAATCGACGGGATGCGGTCGTTCGCGATCACCCGGCGCAGCACCTTGTCCTCAGCAAGTATGTGCTCTTGTCCCACGAACTCGTCGAACGACGCCGGCCGCATACGTTCGGCCAGCGGAGCGGTGTCGCTGGCGTACTGCCGCGTCCCGTGCTCAAACAACGAGCCGATATCGTCTTGTCCGGCCATGGTGGACTATCACGCCGGCAACCTTCAGCCGCCGTTCCGAAAGTGCGGAATAACCTCTTCTGCAAACAAGCTCATCGAACGGCCCACCTCCTCGTTGGTCAGCATTCCGCCAATGTTGAACCAGCACATGATCTCCTGCGGACGGTACAGCTCTTTGTACCCCTCCAGTCGCTCGATGACCTGTTCGGGCGTGCCGATCGCGGCCAGCTCGTGGTACAAGTCGTCGTAGTCTATCTGGAAGGCACGCCCGGAACCTGGTGAGTTGTTCTGCATACTGCGCAGGGTGTCCAGGTAGTTGTTCACCGTCGGGGCGAACGCGGCCTTGGCCGCCTCGGCAGTTTCTCCAACGTACACCGGAACGTTCACCACCACTTTAACTTTGGATTCATCATGCCCGTGCTCGGCCAGGGTTTCCCGGTATGCCGCTAAACCGTCGCTCACTCCCTGAACCGTAATGATCAGCGGCGTCACCAATATGCTGTGCCCCAGGCTGCCCACCAGAGGGAAGGTGTCGGCGCCATTGGAGGCAATGTACACCGGCGGGTACGGCTGCTGTATTGGCTTGGGCTCCAGTCGGATGCCCTCGGCCTGATAGAACCGGCCATGGTAGTCCAAAGAGTCCTCCGTCCACGCCCGGAGCGCGAGGTCCAAGCCTTCGACAAATCGGTCGTTACGTTCCTCAATGGGGATGCCATAGCCCCGGTAGTGGTTGGGGTTGGAACCGCGTCCGATGCCAAAGACCGCTCGCCCGCCCGAGAGCACGTCCAGCGTCGCCACTTCCTCGGCAATCCGCAATGGGTGATGCAACGGCAGCAGGTTGACAGCGGTGCCCAGCATGATGCGCTCGGTGGTCTGCGACAAAGCGGAGGCCATGAGCAGCGGCGCCGGCATCACCGAAAAGCTCCGGGCAAAGTGTAGTTCCGCCAGCCACGCCATGTCGTAGCCGAGTCGGTCCGCCAACTGGACCTGCGCCATTACGTCGGCATAACGAACAGCGGGTGTCTGGCCTTCCCCGCAAGGGATTTGATAGAAAACGCCGAATTCCATTTATGACTGTCTCCCGTTGGTGGCTTCGGTTCCCGGCGGTGGCTCTCTGAATGCTTCACCCCGCTCTTCTGCTTCCAAGCGACGACGGTTCCAAGCTTCCCAGAGCTGTTGATTTTCCTCTCTGCCCTGTTCCCGGCCTCGCCGGAATATGCGCTTCTCAAAAATCCCTGCCAGCACCATTCTCATCGCCTCCATGATCGGCCAGGTCGCCGCTAGTGCCCAAGCCATGATCTGACCTCCATCGTCAAAGACCATTTCTACGGTCAGCTGCCACCTTCCCGGTTCGTGATTATAAATAATCAGCAACACGTCGACGGCTATGGCCGTAGCCAGCGCCAAATAGAACGCGGCAAAAGCTTGGGCGGCCCGCTCTGGCGGTACGCTGGGTATTCCAATCCACCCGGCGCGATCATCCTGCTGCCGTGCCACTATGCCACCATTATAGCGGTATGTTGCCGTGCTTTTTGGCTGGCAGCGTGTCCCGCTTGTTCTGAAGCATCTCCAACGCTCGGATGATGGTGGGGCGCGTCGCCGCCGGATCTATCACGTCGTCCAGGTAGCCGCGGTTGGCTGCAACGTATGGGTTGGTAAACCGTTCCTGGTAGTCGGAGATCAACTCGGCACGCCGCAAGTCGGGGTCATCAGCGTTTCCGATCTCCTCACGGTAGATTATGTTCACGGCTCCGTCCGGGCCCATCACGGCGATCTCCGCGCTGGGCCAGGCCAGGTTGATGTCGGAACGGAGATGCTTGCTGCTCATAACGATGTACGCGCCGCCGTAGGCTTTGCGGGTGATGAGCGCCACCTTGGGCACCGTCGCCTCCGCGTAGGCGTAGATCAGCTTCGCTCCGTGGCGGATGATGCCGCCGTACTCCTGCTCCGTACCTGGCATGAAACCAGGCACATCCACCAAAGTGACCAGTGGCACGTTGAAGCAGTCGCAGAATCGCACGAACCGCGACGCCTTGGCCGATGCGTTGATGTCCAGCACCCCCGCCAGGAACGCCGGCTGATTACCCACCAGGCCCACGGTGCGGCCCGCCATCCGCCCGAAGCCGACCACCACGTTTGGCGCGTAACCGGCCTGCACTTCCATGAAGTCTTCATCGTCCACGATGTGGTAAATGATCTCACGGATGTCGTAGGGTCGGTTAGGCTCCGGAGGAACAATGCTGCGTAGAACCTCATCGGAGCGATTCGCCGGGTCAGCCGTGCGGTAGGCCGGCGGGTCATCCAGGTTGTTCAGCGGCAGGAAGGAAATCAGCCTCCGCAGCTCCTCCAGGCATTCTTCTTCGGTGTCGGCCACGAAATGGGCGACCCCGCTGCGCGCCGCGTGCGCGTCCGCTCCGCCCAACTGCTCGTGGGTAACGTCCTCGCCGGTGACGGCGCGTACCACGTCCGGCCCGGTTATGTACATCTGTCCCGTGCCACGCACCATGAATATGAAATCCGTAATGGCCGGCGAATACACTGCGCCGCCGGCGGAAGGTCCCATTATCACCGAGATTTGGGGCACTACACCCGAGTACAGCGTGTTGCGGAGAAATATGTCACCGTAGGCCGCCAGGCTCAACGCACCTTCCTGGATGCGCGCGCCGCCGGAGTCGCAGATTCCGATCATCGGGCACCCGGTCTTGGCGGCCAGGTCCATCACCTTGCAGATTTTCTGGCCCACTACTTCCGAAAGCGAACCGCCGAACACCGTGAAATCCTGAGCGTAGGCGAACACCTGCCGCCCGTTAATGTTGCCATACCCCGTAATTACAGCGTCCCCTAAAAAGGTTCGGCCTGCCAGCCCGAATTCGGTTGTGCGATGCGTGACGAACCGGTCGATTTCCTGAAACGTGCCGGGATCCATCAGCAGTTGCAGCCGTTCCAGCGCGGTTTTCTTGCCCCGCTGGTGCTGCTGTTCGATGCGGCGCTGGCCACCTCCCAACGCTGCCTGTTCGCTGAGTTCCAACAGATGCGATAGTTTCGCATCGCCTGTCGATTCAATCGGTGTTTTGTTGGTCGTGGTCAAATCGGCCTCCAGCGGCAGTCGGTTAGCCGGTATAATAGCACTCGCCGTCTGTTGCTTGCGGAATGGAGAATTAAGCGCTTGTCATCCAGCTCGAAAATCCCCGAATCCCACCCGATTCTGACCGTCGCCGGCGGCGAACCGTTAATCTGGGGCCGTCGCACCTACATCATGGGCATCATCAACCTGACGCCCGACTCATTCTCCGGCGACGGCCTCTCGGGAGATCCACAGGCGGCGGTGGAGTTGGCGCAACGCATGGAAGAGGACGGCGCAGACATCATCGACGTGGGAGCCGAATCCACCCGACCGGGCGGCCAACCAATCTCGGCGGCGGCGGAGGCGGACCGACTGCTCCCAGCGCTCTCCGCCATCTGCGAATCGGTCGGCGTCCCGGTCAGTGTTGACACCTACAAGGCGCCCGTGGCCCGGCGCGCCATCGACGCCGGCGCAGCCTTGGTCAACGATGTTTGGGGATGCCTCGCTGACGGGGCAATGGCCCCGGTAATCGCCGCCGCCGGAGTCCCGTCGATCTTGATGCACAACCAGAGCGGCACGCAGTATGACGACCTGGTGGCGGATGTCATTGCCGGATTGGATCGTATCGCCGGTATCGCCCAAGCTGCCGGTATTGCTCATCACAACGTCATCCTGGACCCGGGCATTGGGTTTGGCAAGACGGCGGACCACAACCTGGAACTCATACGCCGGCTCCCGGAGGTCCGAGATCTAGGTTACCCGATGCTGCTGGGAGTATCGCGTAAGTCCACCATCGGGCGTATTCTCAACCTTCCGGCCGGGGAACGGCTGGAGGGCACCGCGGCCGCCGTGGCCATGAGCATTGCCGGCGGCGCGGACATCGTGCGGGTTCACGATGTCAAAGAGATGGTACGCGTCGCCCGCATGACCGACGCCATCGTGCGGGACTGGAGGCCGGACGGTTGGCCGAATCGGTAGTCACTTACCTCGGACTGGGGGGCAACCTGGCCGATCGGCTGGCGGCGCTGACGGAAGCGCTGGCGCTGTTGGACTCCACACCCGGTATGCGGATACTGTCCTGTTCTTCCGTGTACGAAACTGAGCCATGGGGCGTGGTGGATCAGCCTGCCTTTCTCAACCTCGCAGCCGGATTCGAGACGACGCTTTCCCCGTCGGAACTGCTGGCCGTCTGCAAGCAGGTAGAATCGCAGGTTGGACGCACCGAAAGCTACCGTTGGGGACCACGCCTGATTGACGTTGACATCCTGCTCTACGGCGATGCTGTGGTCAGCTCGACGCAACCCGACTTGCAAATACCCCACGCCCGCCTGGCCGAGCGTGCTTTCGCGCTGGTTCCTTTGGCCGAGATCGCGCCGGATGCTGTAGTGCCGAGGTTGGGCAAGCAGGTGCTACAGATGCTATCAAAGGTGGACGGCAACGAAGGCATCGTCCGGTGGGGCGACGCTCCTTTTTCCACGTAAGCACACTTGCCAGTTGGCCTGCTGTATAAGATTATTGACCAACCAACAAGTAGAGCTAACAACGACTCCACGGAGGATCCCCACCATGTCTATCACCAACCTTACCCGCAGCGCCGTGCACGGTCAGAATGGCATGGTGTGCTCCGATTCCCCGCTGGCGGCCGCCGCCGGTTTGCGCGTATTACAGAATGGCGGTACAGCCTTTGACGCAGCGCTGGCCTGCGCCGGAGTGGAAGCCGTTACCCTGGTCCCAAAGTGCGGTCTTGGCGGGGACTCATTCATCCTGGCCTACGATGCCACATCCCGCAAGGTTATCAACATCAACAGCAGCGGCGTAGCCGGCTCCGGCGCGGAAGCCGACTATTACCGGAGCCAGGGGTTGGCCCTGATGCCCATAACAGGCGCTCACTCCGTTACCGTGCCGGGGGAGGCCGCGGCGTGGGAAGTTATGCACCGTAATTTCTGCACCATCCCCATGCCGGATCTGCTGGCCCCGGCCATTCGTTACGCAGAGCAGGGGTTTCCGGTTCCTGCCGGCATCGCCCGGTCATTTGCCGGCAGCGCGGAACTTCTGGCCCGGCACACCGCAACCGCCGACATCTACCTGCGTAACGGGCGGCCACCGCGAGAGGGCGAAATCCTGGCCAATCCCGACCTCGCTAATTCCCTGCGCCGTGTGGCCGAAGGGGGCGCCGACGCTTACTACCGCAGTGACCTGACGACTCAGCTCGTGGCAGGGCTGAATCAAGCCACCGCGGACGGCGGGCTGTTTACCGAAGCCGACTTTGCCGGACAATACGCCGACCTTTGCGAACCAATCAGCACAACTTACCGACAACACACCGTGTACCAGACCCGGCCGCCTTCCCAGGGGTTCCTGCTACTGGAGATGTTGAACATCGTGGCCGGCCACGACCTCAGTTCCATGACACCCAACTCGGCGGACGCCATCCACCTGCTGGTTGAGGCTAAGAAGATCGCGTACTCGGACCGCAACCGGCTGGCCGGCGATCCCAATTTTGTCGAATGGCCTCTCGACGGCCTGCTCTCCATGGAGTACGCCGATATGCGCCGTGATCAGATTCATCCCTTCCAGGCCGGTACCGAGGTTCGACCACTGGTTCCCACCAACGGGCTGGGCGATACTACATACTTCTGCGTCGCTGACGGCGCCGGCAACGCCGTCAGCTGGATTCATAGCCTGTCCAACGGCTTCGGTTCCGGCGTCGTGGCTCCGGGAACCGGCGTCCTGTTCAACAACCGGGGCGGGCGCGGTTTCAGCCTGGAACCCAGTCACCCCAACGTCATTGCCCCGGGCAAGCGCACCATGCACACGCTCAACTGCTACCTCACGACCGTGAACGGCGAGGTATCGATAGTCGGCGGAACGCCCGGCGGCGACCTGCAACCGCAGGTGGGCGCTCAAATGCTCACCAAGATAATCGATGGCGGGCTCCAACCTCAGGATGCAGTGGAATCACCCCGTTGGTTCAGCTTCCCCGGCACTGATCCCGCGACGATCAACCGGGCCGGCGAGTTGCGCATGGAAATGGGAATGCCCGACGACACCATCCGCGACCTAAAGCGCATGGGGCACAATGTGGTTCAGAACCCGTTGGGTTCATATCACGGAACCGTGCAGTTGATTATGCGGGACGGTCGCCGCGGAGTCCTCACCGGCGCGTCGGATCCCCGCGGCGATGGGCAGGCGGTGGGGTTCTAGGACATCAGAAGGGGCTAGGCATGCCTAGCACCTACGCGTCGGGAAAGTAGTAAATCGCCGGCAGTCCCCGGTAGCGCTCGTCCAGGTCCATCCCATAGCCGACCACAAAGTAGTTGGGGATCGTGAAGCCGACGTAGTCGTATTGCACCTCAACCTGTCTGCGGTCAGGCTTATCCAGCAGCGTGCAGTAACGCAGTGATGCCGGCCCCATTCCACTGAGGAACTTCGTCACGGCAACGCAGGTGTGTCCGGTATCGGCGATGTCGTCCACGATAAGAACGTGCCGCCCGGAGATAACGCCGTCGGCAAGGGAACTTTCCACGCGCACCGACCCCGAAGATTCCGTGCCGCTCCCGTAGCTGCTGGCGCGCAGGAATTCCACTCGGTGTACGCTCGCTTGCAACTGGCGCAGCAAGTCCGACGTGAATATAGCGGCTCCCTTAAGTACGCAAACCAGCACCAAACCAGTGCTGGCGTAGTCCCGGTCAATCTGCCGGGCGATGGCGGCGACGCCTGACCTCAGTTCCTCCCCAGAGATTAGAAGGGTCAACCCGTCGGGAGGCATTACACGTCCAAGTTTTGCACTTCGGTGGCGTGGCTTTGGATGAAGTTCTTGCGGGGCGCCACCTGCTCACCCATCAGCATCGCGAACACGCCGTCGGTGTCGGCGATGCCGTCTGCATCGTCAAGGTCGTCTATGGTAACGCGCAGCATCTTCCGCGCCTCCGGGTCCATCGTCGTTTCCCACAACTGGTCGGCGTTCATCTCGCCCAGACCCTTGTACCGTTGCACGGATGGCTCTGACCGGGCGGTGGACATCTTCTTGATCAGGGCGTCTTTCTCTTCTTCAGAGTAGGCGTAGGCTATGTTGCGCGCTCGCTGAACCCGATACAGGGGAGGTTGGGCGATGTACAGGTAGCCATCCTCGATGAGTTGCCGCATACGGCGATAGAAGTAGGTGAGAATCAGCGTGCGGATGTGCGAACCGTCCACGTCCGCATCGGTCATGATGATGATGCGGTGGTAGCGCAGTTTGGATATGTCGAAGGCCTCGCCTTCGCCCGTGCCCACAGCTGAAATAAGCGCCCTGATTTCCTCGTGGCTCAGGATACGTTCCACCTTGTCCAAGAACCGCTCCACGTTGAGGATCTTGCCTTTGAGCGGAAGAATAGCCTGGAACTGCCGGTCGCGGCCCATTTTGGCGGATCCGCCAGCCGATTCGCCCTCCACGATGTAAAGTTCCGACTTAGCAGGGTCGCGCTCAGAGCAGTCGGCTAGTTTGCCGGGTAGCGAGGTTCCGTCCAAGGCGTTCTTGCGCAGCACCAAGTCGCGAGCCCGGCGCGCGGCTTCCCGAGCCGCGTGGTTGGTCTGCACTTTCTCCAGTACACCCTTGGCTGCGGTCGGATTCTCTTCCAAGAACCGTGTCAACCCTTCAGAGGTGACCGATTCAACCGCGCTGCGAATCTCCGGGTTGCTCAGCTTGTTTTTCGTCTGGCCTTCAAATTGCGGATCGCCCAGCTTCACGCTGACCACCGCAACCAGGCCACCGCGCGTATCCTCCCCGCTGAAAGATTCTTTCGGGTCCTTGAAAAAGTTTTGCTTGCGGGCGTAGTCATTGAGGACCCGCGTCAAACCCGACCGGAATCCGGTCAGGTGGGTGCCACCCTCCGGCGTCAGGATGCAGTTGGCGAAGGTGCGTTCGTCGGCGGCGAGATTGTCGTGCCCGTCGGTGTGGTGATATTGGAATGCGACTTCAACGTCGGCTTCCTCAGCGTTTCGCTGATAGTAGAACGGGTCCGGCATCACCACGTTGCGCTTACGGTTGATGTTACGCACCATGCTGGCC
>VXOG01000096.1 GCA_009840165.1 Chloroflexota bacterium | reverse complement strand
CTCCTTGCGATGCCCGGAGTCTGCCGCTATCCTTGCTGCCGACCATGGTTAGATATTCATTGACCATCCACGACGGGAGATTCGCAAAATGACCCAGGCCGCCCCCCAGATTCCCCTGCCAGTGCCGCAACCGGAATCCGATTTCTACTGGGAGAAATGCAAGGCCCACGAGTTGTGGCTGCGCCGCTGCGCCTGCGGCGAACGCACCTTCTTCTACCCCCGAGACTTTTGCCCCTTCCCCGACTGCTTCCGCCCCGGAACCGAGTGGATTCAGAGCAGCGGGCGCGGCACGTTGCACACTTTCGCCATCGTGCACCGGGGACCCACGCCGGCCTTCCGTGACAAGGTGCCCTACATCACCGCCGTCGTCGAGCTGGAAGAGGGCGCGCGCATCCCCACCTGGCTGGTTGGCATCGACTTCGCTGAGGGCGAAATTCGGCCCGATTCGGTGCAGTGTGGCATGGCGGTGGAGGTCGTCTTCGAGGACATTGACGACAACATCTCCCTGCCGATGTTCCGTCCCGCGTAACGGGATTCCCCGTTCGTGGGAACGCTCATCCTGAGCCTGTCGAAGGATGAGCGGGTAGTGGTGTTGCTATAATTGGGTCCTATGGCCCAATCACATTCCGATACGCTCATCATCCCTGTTTCGGGGATGACCTGCGCCGCCTGCGTGCATCACGTGGGCGAGGCGATCCGTACCGTGCCCGGCGTTGCCGGCGTGTCCATCAACCTGGCTACGGCGCGGGCGACGGTGAGCCTGGACGACGTAGCCGTTGCGGAACCCCCGCTGGATGCGCTGGCCCGTGCGGTCGCCGATGCCGGCTACCGGCTGGATACCGACGCCACCAACTCCGAAGCGGATACCGGCCGCTCCGACGAGGAACGCGATCTGCTCTGGCGGATGCTCGTCGCCATGGCCGGCGGCATCCTGCTGCTGTTGGGCGGATTTCCCGCGCTGCCCTGGACTGATGGATTGTTCGCTACCGGCGGATGGTGGTATCCGCTGTTGCTGTGGGCGGTGGCGACTCCGGTGCAACTGTGGGCGGGTTGGCCGTTCTACGTGGCCGGATTCGCAGGATTGCGACGGATGCAGCCCAACATGCACACCCTGATCGCGCTGGGCACATCGGTGGCCTACGGGTACAGTGCCGTGATTGTGCTGTTGATGTGGATTCCGGCTTTCGCCGGAATGACGGGGGCGTGGGCCGGAATGACAGGAGCAGAGGGGAGAGTGATGACGGTGGAGGGTGGGCATCAGCTGCATTTCGACATGGCGGCCATCATCGTTGCCCTGATCCTGCTGGGCCGTTGGCTGGAAGCGCGGGCGCTGTCGCGGGCGTCGGACGCCATCGGCAGGTTGATGGACTTGCGGCCCCAGGTGGCGCACCTGATGTCGGACGATGGCAGCATCAACGACGTTGCAGTAGATCGCGTTGCCGTCGGCGACACGCTGGCCGTGCGGCCAGGTGAACAGATTCCGGTGGACGGCGAAATCATCAGCGGCAGCACCGAGGTGGACGAATCGGCGTTGACGGGTGAAAGTATGCCGGCCGAAAAATCACCCGGCGACGCGGTCCTCACCGGCGCGCTGAACGGAACCGGCGGTTTCATCATGCGGGCGACGCGGGTGGGGGCGGATACGACGCTGGCCCGGGTCATCCGGCTGGTCGAGGAGGCGCAGGGTTCCGCCGCCCCGGTGCAACGGCTGGCCGACCGTGTCTCGGCGTGGTTCGTCCCTGCGGTGGGACTGATCGCGCTGTCTGCGGCGGTGATATGGCTGTTCGTGGGGCCGGTGCCGGCGTTGTCGGGAGCGGCGTGGCAGTACGCCATGCTCACCCTGGTTGCGGTGTTCATCATCGCCTGCCCGTGCGCGTTGGGCTTGGCGACGCCGACGGCAATCATCGTGGGCGTGGGCAAAGCCGCCGAGCGGGGCATTTTGATTCGGAGCGCCGCCGTGCTGGAAACGGCGCACCGGGTGAGCGTGGTCGCGGTGGACAAGACGGGTACACTGACTGTTGGCCGGCCGCAGGTTACGGACGTGATTACCGGCGACGGCGCGGATTCGGCGGAGGTACTGGCTATCGCGGCGTCGGCGGAGCAGCTATCGGAGCATCCGATAGGCCGCGCGGTGGTCGAACGCGCGCGGGACGAAGGCCTGACGCTGACTCCGCCAACCGATTTCGTAGCACATCGAGGGGCTGGCGTAACGGCCAGGGTGGACGGGCAGGACGTTGTGGTGGGCAATGCGTTCCTAATCGTGGACGAGAAAATCGTGGTGGATGCCGGTTTGTCAGAGATGGCAGGGAGACTCGCCACCGCAGGCAAGACGCCGATGCTGGTGGCAAAAGACGGCAGGATGGTGGGAGTCATCGCGGTGGCCGACGGCGTCAAGCCTGAGACGCGGGGAGCGGTTGCCGCGTTGCAGTCCGTGGGGGTGCGCGTGGTGATGCTGACCGGCGACCGACCCGAAGTCGCTGAATCGGTGGCGTCGCAGTGCGGGATAACCGAGTACCACGCCGGGATGCTGCCGGCCGACAAGGCCGGCGCGGTGGCGCTGTTGCAGTCCGACGGCAGCGTGGTGGCGATGGCCGGCGACGGCATTAACGACGCGCCCGCGCTGGCAAGGGCCGACGTGGGCATCGCTATGGGCGGCGGCACGGACATCGCTCGGGAGACGGCGGACGTCACGCTGATGCGCGACGACCTGTCGGGCATTGCCACGGCGCTCAAACTGTCCCGCGAAACGATGCGGACGATACGGCAGAACCTGTTCTGGGCGTTCTTCTACAACTCGCTGCTGATTCCGGTGGCGGCGGGCGCGCTGTATCCGGTGTTCGCGGCGATGGGCGGAGTGCCCGGCGGCCTGACCTTCTTCTTCGGCGACGCCGGGTTCCTGAATCCGATCCTGGCGGCCCTGGCGATGGCGTTCAGCTCAGTGAGCGTGGTGAGCAACTCGTTGCGGTTGCGGCGCGCCAAGACATGACCCAGGTGTAGATCGAGCGTTTTGCGATGGTCCACTCCCCTTCCGACAGAGCGCCGGGAGCCTCGTAGAGGGCGCGGATGGACAGGTTATGAATCGCAGGGTGTCCCAACTCATCCCACTGTTCCAGTAAGTCGAGTAACTGCTCGTAGGCTACATCGTTTCCATACACCAGTGCTTTGTCAGGGTAGTGATCCGACAGTACAGCCGCGCTCATGGTGTCGAGGTCGATCAAGCCGTAACCGGCGCCCTGGAAAGGACCACTCTCGGATGATGAATAGACGTTGTAAACGTCGGGGTGGGCCGTGAGGAACATGAACAGGCCGGAGTAGATGTTCTGAGTGTAGTACTGGCCATCCAGCGAACGCCCGATTTCGCGCAACTCGGCGCTTTGGTTGAACACCTGACCCAATTCCCGGCGGTAAGCTGCATCGTCGGAGTCCAACGCGATGGCCATTTGCAGGGCTTCGTCGGGCGGATCGCCCACCGGATAGTATCCTTCGGTCCGCTGCCAGATCCCGCGAATCGGGATGAACGTGCAGGGCGACGCGGACAGCCCGGTGATTTCGCTGCCTTGCTTCCGCAACGCAACGCTCAGGTTGGCACCCCTGAACCACAACGGTACGACCAGTATTCCGCCGTCTTTCAACTGATTCACCCAGTGGGGCGAGACATCGTAGGCGCCCACGGTGACGATGATCCGGTCGTAGGGCTGCTTTGTTGGGACGCCTTCAAATCCGTCGCCACATACGCACGTCACATTGTGGAATCCCGTTTGGGACAGGTTGGCGGCGGCTTCATCCACGATGTCCTGGTCAATGTCCACAGTAACGACATTACCGGTATCGCCGACAATGTGGGCCATGATGGCGGCGTTGTAGCCGGAGCCGGCGCCTATTTCCAGCACCCGATTCCCGGGTTCGAGGCACAGCTGCTCGATCATGATAGCCATCATGGTGGGCTGCGTTGAAGAGCTAATTGGCGTTTCCGCGTCCCAGCGTATGAACACGGGTTGGTCCCCATAGGCGGTGGCGAGGTCCGCTTGGGGCACGAACAGGTGACGCGGCACCGTTGCAAAAGTATCCCGTACTGCGGAGTTGCGGATGGCGCCTTGCCGAACGAGTTCCGCTACCAGCGCGTCACGTAGATCGTCAGCCTGATCCTGCGGGTTTGATTCCGTCGGCATACGGCGTCCCTCCGGGTACACGTTTGAGGGGAGTATAATCCTGCCAACCAACGGTTTGTCCACGGAAGGAGAATCAAAATGGCAACCGCAACCGATCCCATCTGCCTGATGCAGGTGGATACCGAGAAACCTAACGGCGGGACCAGCGAGTTTGAGGGGCAAACCTACTACTTCTGCGCTCCCGGCTGCCGCATCGCCTTCGAGCGCGACCCCGAAGGCTGGGCTTCAGGCCGCAACAAGCCCATCGCGATGGAAGAACCACAGCCGCAACCGGTGACCTTCGTGCGGCGCTTGTTCAGACGCGGCCAGTAGTGGAGAACGGCGTTACCGAAAACGTAAGGGCGAATGATTATTCGCCCCTACATGGTTGTGATTAGCGCAGTCAGCCGTTGGCCCCGCAGCAGCGCTTGTACTTGCGGCCGCTGCCGCAGGGACACCTGGCGTTGCGACCAATCTTGCGGCCGGCGCGCGGCGCGACAGCGGTGCGGCCCGATGACATCGCGGCCATGGGACTCACCGGGGCGCGGTCGGCGGCGCGTCCTCTTCTACCCGCCGAGGCATCGTCCGGCGCGGATGATTCGGCGGCGGCCCGCTGCGTCGGCGCTTCGGGAGCCAGCGTGACGTGAAACAGGGTGTGCGTAACGTCTCGCTGCATCTGGCGCGTGAGTTCGGCAAACGCCTTCTGGCCTTCGGTGCGGTACACCGTGAGAGGGTCGCGCTGGCCGACGGCTTGCAGGCCGACGCCGGTGCGCAGGTTCTCCATGTGGGTCAGGTGATTGACCCAGTGGGTATCAATGGACCGGAGCATCAACAGGCGCACCAGGACGTTCATGTCATCCAAACCGAGGGCGCGTTCCTTGGCTTCGTACAGCGCGTCGGCGTGCTGATCCAGAATATCGGCGATGGCTTCGCGTCGGAGCCGCAACACCTTTTCGGCGGTGTCGATTTCCGCCGGCGGCGGGCAGATTTGACGCAACCCGTCGAGGAAGGGGTCAACGTTCCAGTCGTCGGCGTGACGCGCGCTGAGGTGGGCTGACATCAGGCCGCTAAACTCGGCGCGCAGCATTTCCAGCACGCGCTCGCGCAGGCCCTGGCCGGCCAGGATTTGAGATCGCTGATGGTAGATGACGGTACGCTGCTGGTTGAGCACGTCGTCGAAGTTGAGCAGGTGCTTGCGGATGTCGAAATGATGGCCCTCGACCTTGACCTGGGCGCTGGTGATGGACTTGGTGATGAGCTTGTTTTCCAGCGGCTCGTCGTCGTTGAGTCCGGTCCAGTTCATGACGCTCTTGACGCGGTCGCCGCCGAAGCGTTGCATCAGCTCATCTTCCAGGGCGACGAAGAACTGGCTGCTGCCCGGGTCGCCCTGGCGTCCGGCGCGGCCTCGCAGCTGGTTGTCCACGCGGCGCGCCTCGTGGTGCTCGGTGCCGATGACGTGCAGGCCGCCCAGGTCGATAACCCGGTCATGCTCGGCCCTCCAGTCCTCGCGGTCGGTGTCGGCGCCGCCCAGGACGATGTCGGTGCCGCGCCCCGCCATGTTGGTGGACACGGTAACGGCGCCGGCCCGGCCGGCCTGGGCGATGATGTTGGCTTCCTGCTCATGGTTGCGGGCGTTGAGCACCTGGTGCTGGATGCCGCTCTTGCGGAGGCGGTCGCTGAGCCACTCCGACGTTTCAATCGACGTGGTACCCACCAGCACCGGCTGCCCGGCCTCAGACCGCGCAACGATGCTGTTGATGACGGCGCGCCATTTGCCCTCGTCAGTGGGGAAGATGAGGTCTCCGCCGTCATCCCTGACCATCGGCATGTTGGTGGGAACTGCGGCGACCTCAAGGCCATATATCTTGTAAAACTCGTCGGCCTCGGTGACCGCGGTCCCGGTCATGCCGGCCAGCTTGCGGTACATTCGGAAGTAGTTTTGCAGGGTGATGGTGGCGTAGGTGACGCTTTCGCGCTGTATGCGAACGCCTTCCTTGGCCTCAACTGCCTGGTGCAGTCCGTCGGACCAGCGCCGGCCGTACTGCAAGCGGCCGGTGAACTCGTCAACGATGATCACCTCGCCGTTCTGCACCACGTATTCCTTGTCCCTGATCTTTTGCACCTGGGCCACCACGGCGTTTTCGACGTACTGCACCAGGTGAAAGTTTTCGGGGTCGTAAAGGTTATCGACGCGCATGTGGCGCTCGGCCTTGGCAATGCCCTCCTCGGTGAGGGAGATGGATTGGGTGCGCTCGTCGATGGTGTAGTCTTCGTACTCCCGCAAGCGAGGGGCCAGCCGGGCGCAGTTGGAATAGTGTTCGACGGGCTGCTGGGCCGGGCCGCTGATGATCAGCGGCGTGCGGGCCTCGTCAATGAGGATGTTGTCCACCTCGTCCACGATGGCGAAGTGGCGGCGTCCGCCCTGCACCTGGTACTCGACGCCCATGGCCATGTTGTCGCGCAGGTAGTCGAAGCCGAACTCGTTGTTGGTGCCGTACAGAATGTCGGCCCGGTAGGCGTCCTCGCGGTTTACCGGCGTCAGATAATCGAACCCTCCACGTCCGGCGTCGGTGAGTTCCGGATCGTAGAGGTAGGCGGCGTCGTGCTGAAGACAGCCTACGGTGAGGCCAAGTTTGTCGTAGATAGGCCCCATCCACACGGGGTCGCGGCGGGCCAGGTAATCGTTGACAGTGACGACGTGGACTCCATCGCCGGAAAGGGCGTTGAGGTAAGCGGGCAGCGTGGCCACCAGGGTTTTACCCTCGCCGGTTTTCATCTCGGCGATCTTGCCCTGGTGCAGCACCGCGCCGCCGATGAGCTGGACGTCGTAGTGGCGCTGACCCAGGGTGCGGCGGGCGGCTTCGCGGACTACGGCGAAAGCTTCAGGCAGGAGGCTGTCCAGCGATTCGCCGTCGTCAATGCGCCGGCGGAACTCGTCGGTTTTGGCGCGCAGGCCGCTATCGTCCAGAGTTTGCACGGAATCTTCCAGACGGTTGATCTGGGGAACCAATTGGCCGCGCAGTTTCTCGGCGGCCCGCTCGGGCGTATCGCCAACAATTTTCTTGAGAAATGAAACCATATAAGAACCCTCCCCCGGATGGCCCTTGGTCAGGTAGCGATCCGGCGGTATGCCCACAGTATAGCAAGGTTGCCGGGGATACGCTTGGCGCGCGCGAACGGATGCAACGTGCCGTTTGAGCCGGCAATTCGTCTGCTATGATGTTTGCCACTTCAGTCAAGGAGACTGTTCCCATGCAGGAGAACAAAGTCAGAAAGGCGCTGCGCGAAAATCGGTTGGCGCTGGGCACATACGTAACGTTCGCCGATCCGCAGGTGGTGGAGATCATCGGGCTGGCCGGTTTCGACGCCGCGTTTATCGACATGGAGCACACCACGTTCGACCTGGGCCTGGTCACGCAAATGATCATGGCCGCGGATCTGGTGGGCGTGACTTCCATGATCCGCATACCGGGCAACGACGAAAACCTGATCCTGCGGTTGCTGGACGCCGGCGCGCAGGGCATCATCATTCCGCACATCGACGGCCTGGAAGGGGCCAAACGCGCGGTTGATGCCGTGCGATACGCGCCGTTGGGTCATCGCGGCGGCGCCGGCGGAACGCGGGCGGCCCGGTTCGGCACGGTGAGCTGGGACGAGCACACCCGCACGTCCAACGACAACATCGTGCTGTCCGTGATGACCGAGGACGAGAAGGGCATCAGCGAAATCGGACAGATCGCGCAGTTGCCGGGCATCGACCTGGTTTCCATCGGGCCGACCGACTTCTCCGAGTACATGGGCATCCGGGACCCGCAGAGCCCGGTGATTCGAGCGCGGCTGGAGGAACTGGCGGCGGAGGTCAAAGCGGCCGGCGGGGCCAAACTGTCCATGCCAATGAACCATCCGGCTTTTCCGCTGACGGCCAGGGAGTTACAGGAAATGGACGTGGGGTACACCCATGTCGCGCCGCCGCCCACGGCGCTGCTGCTCCGCTCGCTACAGCAGCGAATCTCCGATATTCAGTCCGAGATCGGCTAAGGAATCTCATGTCCTTCGTTAGAATCAGGATTCACAGCATTGCCGGATTATCGGGATTGTTGTCACCCCAACGCCATCAACTCAATCCTGCAAATCCTCTAATCTGGCGAATCCTGATTTTGACGATTACGCTGTTCGCAGCTATAGCCTGCACGCAAACAGCGGGAGGGGGCACGTTGCCTCCGACCGAACCAACCGTAGCGGCAGCGGAGATACAAGCTCCGACATCTGTGAGCACCCCGACGCCGATATCGAACCCGCCCCCCACGCCAACCTTGACCTCGCCCACGGTGGCCCCAACCGCCACGACACCACCCACAGCGTCGCCCACAGCTGCGCCAACGATCGCGCCGACCGATACGCCAGAACCCACACCCACACCGTTGCCCGCTGGCCCTCTGGTGCACATCGGCGACACGGTGTACGTGGTTGACCTGGCGGTGACTCCAGCGGAGCGGACGCAAGGGCTATCGGGCCGGCCATCCATGGCTGCGGAGCGCGGTATGCTGTTCGTGTATGAAGAGGACGGGGCGCGGACCTTCTGGATGCCAGACATGCACTTTCCGCTGGACATGGTGTGGATCCGGGCGGACTGCACGGTGGCGGGAGTTACGGCAGACGTACCGAACCCACCGCTGGACACGCCGCGGGATCAGCTGGAACTGTATCCTTCGTCCGGCCTGGTGCGCTTTATCCTGGAACTGAATGCAGGCCAAGCGGCAATGCACAGCATCCAACCCGGCGGCGCGGTGGAGTTCGACGGTCAAATCGCAGGGCAATGGGGCTGCTGAACCCTTTTCCCGTCATTTCTCCCCCTTTTCCCGTCATTCCGGCGAAAGCCGGAATCCAGAAAATTCAAATGAGGAAAGAACGTAAATGGACATACTAGTATCCGGTTCCCTGGCCATTGACCGCATCATGACGTTTCCCGGTCGTTTCGGCGACCACATCGTGCCCGAACGGGTTCACCAGATAAACCTGAGCTTTACCGTGGACGGGTTCAATGCCTATTTCGGTGGGACGGCCGGCAACATTGCCTATTCGCTGGCGATGCTGGGGCAGACGCCGAGGCTCATCGCAGCCATCGGGAACGACTACCGGGACTACTTCACCCGGTTGGAGGCGAACGGCATCCCCACGGACGACATCAAGATCGTTGAGGAAGAGGCCACGGCGTCGGCGTTCATCGTGACCGACCTGGCGGACAACCAGATTACGGGATTCAATCCGGGCGCGATGAAACACGCGGCGGGGTTTGACTTCAGTCAACTTGATCCTGCGGAAGCCATCAACATAGTGGGCCCTGGCAACCTGACCGACATGGCCAACTTCACTGCGGACGCTAAGAAGGCCGGCATCTACACCATTTTCGACCCCGGCCAATCCCTGCCCGTGTGGGATGCTGAAGGACTGACGGAGTGCATCCGCAACAGCGACCTGCTGATCGCCAACGACTACGAGATGGCATTGATCTCCGAGCGCACGGGGATCGACAAGGGCGGGCTGATGAAACTGACGGGCGCTATGGTCACCACGCTGGGCGAGCAGGGGACGCGGATCACTACTGCGGAGGGCGAGGTTATCGTGCCCTGCGTGCCCACCGAGAACGTGGTGGACCCCACGGGCGCCGGCGACGCTTTCCGAGGCGGATTGATTCTTGGGCTCATCCACAAGGAAGGACTGGAACGCGCCGCTCAGATTGGGTCGGCGTGCGCGCATTTTGTGATTCAGCAACGGGGCACGCAGGAGTACCGCTACACGATGGACGAACTGGAGGCGGCGCTGCAACGGGCGTATGGCAGGCAGCCATCGCATTGACGAACCGGGCGGGCTGCGCTAGGCTTTTCGGCAGTTCAGCATCCGCAAATTTCGGAGCGTTTTGTATGACACAACAAGCCCCTCCCACCGCGCTGACGCCGGAAGTTCAGGCGATGATTGGCGTCAGCGGGGACATCGTAGAATCCTGGGGCGTGATGGACGGCGAGTACATGCGCCGGTTCACGCAGGCCCTGATGGACCCGGACCCTCGCTATTGGGACGATGACTTCGCCAAATCAACCCGGTACGGCGAACTGATCGCCCCGCCCATTATGGTCAGTTACCTGGCCAGCCGGATCCGCCCCGACCAGGACGACCCCATCACGGCGGCGTTTGAGGAAAACCCCGAGTCGGACGGCATCGGGTCGGTGGAACGGCCGGGCGAGTTGCCGCCGGTTCCGACCAACCTGGTGCGGGTGCTCAACGCCGGCAACGAACTCGAGGTGTTCGCATATCCCAGCATCGGCGACACGATTTTTTTCCAGAACCACTACTCGGACATTCGGGAGCGTTTGGGGCGCGATGGCACTCCGTTCCTGATTATCACGCGGGAGACGCGCTACTGGAACCAGGACGACGTGACGCTGTGCATCACGCGCGCCTCGACCATACGCCGCTAACACTCTGAACGCCAATCGCAGACCTTCAACCGTCATTTCGCAGACCTTTAACCGTCATTCCCTGCCTTTAACCGTCATTCCCGCGAAAGCGGGAATCCAGGAGTCTTGACGATGACCACACTACTTGACGACCTCCTCAACATGGAACCGGAGGAGATCTGGCGGCGCAACGAGCGGCCTGACGCCGACGGGTTGCGCGACAAGGCCCAGATCTACTACGAAGACGTCAACGAGGGCGACGAACTGCCCAAGTACATTTACAAGCCGACGCCGACTCACCTGTTCCGGTGGAGCGCGGCCATCGAGAACTTCCACCGGATCCACTACGATCTGGACTTTGGCCTGAACCATGACCGCAACCCCAGCATCCTGGTGCATGGTTCATGGAAACAAAGCGTGGTGCCGCAATATCTGAAGGACTGGACGCTGCCCAACGGGTGGCCGTGGAAGGCGCGGTTCGAGCATCGGGCGATGCTGGTTCCCGGCGACGTGTTGATCATGTGGGGGCGAGTGACCAGCAAGTACGAAAAGAACCGGATGGGGTTCATCGAGCTGGAAATCGGGATGAAAACCCAGGACGGCATCGAGAGCATGCCCGGCACGGCGACAGTAGTGCTGCCGCTCAAGGACGGGCCGCCGATTCCGTATCCGTTCGTACCCCCGGCCGACTAATGGGAGATTGGAGCAATGGCACGATTCATCGCCGTCCACAACATACCGGGCATCACGGAAGAGGATTTTCGCAGCAAGCTCGACGCCGTGAAAAAATGGCGTCCCGACCGCAGGACTACCATCGTCAAGGTGTACGGGGACCTGGAAAACGGAAAGTTGATTTCCGAATGCGAAGCCGTGGAACAGTCGCATTTTGAGGACTGGCTGACCATGGTGGGCTGGCCGGCGGAGTCCATCAACAGGGTGGACATTGTTTGCCAGGTTGGGACTTTCTGGAAGCTGTAGCGCACTGCGGCCAGAAACTTGATAGGGGCGAATAACTATTCGCCCCTACATTTTTGCGTTTGCCGGCGCGCCTTATTTCAGGAACCAGCCGGGCCCGGGAGCTGGGCCATCTCCGTCGTACACGCTCTGCCCGTAGGCTGCCACCGCTGCGCCCGATGCCAGCGTTATCGACGATGCGAAGAGCCAGACCAGAACGAGAAGCACCGATGCCAGCGGGCCATACACCAGATGGGACGGGGCAAGGTAAGTGATGAAGATCGCAACGCCAATGTTAACCATCTGCAAAGCCACGCCGGCTGCTCCGGCTCCGATGGCGGCCCATCGCCATCGCACCGGGCGTTCCGGGACGTACCGGTACACGATCAGGAAAGCAGCCCCGGCCAATAGTCCAGCGATCAGGTTGGGCCACCAGCCCGGGGCAGCAGATGATATTACCGTGTCGCTCCAACCGGTCCGACCCGGTTGCAGCAACACCAAGGTATCTTCATCCTGGGACATGAGGTACGTGGAAACGCTGGACAACAACAGCACGACCGCAGTAGCGCTCATCAGCAGGTATTGCCTGGTTCTGCCGATTATGCCCACCTGACTGGGCGCGATACCCCACATTCGATTGACCACCAGGCCCACGGCTCCGAACAACTTGTAGGATCCCCAGGCCAGACCCAGCAGGGCGAAAATGCCGGTGACGCCCAGGGCGGTGACGTCGCCCGGCGCGAGGATACTCCCCAAGTCGATGGTGGGCGGCAGCACGCGGGATGACCATGACTCGAACCAGTCCAACGACAGTTCCGGCCCCAGCGCCAGACCTAAAAATTGCAGGAGGGCAACGGAGATAGGAATCAAAGCCACCATACCGTAATAGGCGATGCCGGCAATCAACTGTTGCGCGTCGTTGCGGGTTACGGCGGCCAGGGTGGCCAGGACTACCCGCACTGGTCGCCATCTGGCGGCCGCGGCCTCCATCTGCCGGTTTAGGTGCAACAACCACGAAATGCCGCCAACCCAGGCGGAGACCTTTTCCGAAGCCCGGTCCAGGATCATTGCGCCCGCTCCCGTAGCAAAGCGGCGCGCCGGGAGGGCCAGCGGAACCACACGCGGCCCACGATGGTATGAAACGGCGCCGGCCCGTAGCGGCGGCTATCGTTGCTGTCATCTCGGTTGTCGCCCATCAGGAAGTACCCGTCGTCGCACAGCCACGGAGTTGAACGCTGCTGCTCCCGTGGGGTTACTGGCTCATACGACGTTCCCGAGCGGTACGGCTCAGGCAGTGGAGCGTCATCTATGAGGACGGCTCCGTCGTAGTCAAAAGCCACAAATTCGCCCGGCAGTCCGATCACCCGTTTAACCCAGAAAGAACCGTCCTCAACCGGAGACATCGCCACTACGACCGCGCCGCGTTCAAACCTGCCGGGAGTCCATAATCTCGGTATGACGTGCAGCAGGTCGCCGTGGCGCAAACCGGGGCTCATGCTGTCGCCGTGAACGCGGAAGTGGGATCGGAAGAGGAAAGCAGACCCTCCCACGACGAGCGCAGCAGCAGACCGGAATAAGCTCATACGGTCGTTCAGTGGCCGAGGGGTTCCCAATGGGGATAGGAGCCCAGGATTTTGAAAACGTCGGCGTATTCCCGGAGGCCCCGGAGAGCAGCGGCTACCTCAGGCTCCTCCCGGTGGCCATCGCAGTCAATGAGGAAAATGTACCGGCCCAACTCCTGTTTGGTGGGGCGGCTTTCGATTTTGACCAGGTTAATGTTACGCTCGGCGAATTCTCCGATGGCATGATACAGGTTGCCCGGACGGTCCACTGCGAAAGCGAAGCTGATCGAAGTCCGGTCGTGACCCGTGGGAGGGTGGTCATCGTGGGCCAGGACGACGAAGCGGGTCTGATTGGTGGAGTTGTCCTGGATGCTTTGGGCGAGGATCTGGACGTCGTAAATCTCGGTGGCGCGCTGGGGACAGATTGCCGCCGCCGGCGCCCTGCTGGACTGCATATCGAGCACCGCGGCCACGGTGCTCAGCGACGCTTCGCGGGCAACCGTTGGGAAGTTTTCGCCGAGGTAGCCCCGACATTGGGCGAGAGCCTGCGGATGGGAATAGATAACCTCTACGGAATCTACCGATACCCCCGGAGGGGCGACGAGGTAGTGGTCGATTGGGATCACCACTTCGTTCCGGATCGAGAGACCCGACTGCGCGATAAGGAGGTCGAGGGTGAAGGTGACCGAGCCTTCCAGGCTGTTTTCGATGGGTACCACGCCCGATTCCAGCTCATCATCGGCCACTGCGGCGCCCACCGCGCTGATGGTGGGATAGGGCTCAAGTTCGGCGTCGGGGGCGTAAAGCAGGGCGGCCTGCTCGGTATAGGTTCCGGCCGGGCCCAGGTAACCGATTCGGTCAGGCATCAGTGTTCACCGCAGGCGGCGCGTTGATTTGCGCTCATCGTTCGAATGTGCGGGCGATCTGCTCATGGCTGCCGACAACGACGAGGATGTCGCCATCTCCGATAATCTCATCGTCGTCGGGGTTCATGATGTACTCGTGTCCGCGTTGTATCACCATCGGAGTCAGGCGGTTGCTGTAGTCGCCGCCCAGTCCAACGTC
This sequence comes from Chloroflexota bacterium, assembly GCA_009840165.1. Lineage (GTDB taxonomy): Bacteria > Chloroflexota > Dehalococcoidia > Lucifugimonadales > UBA3495 > Bin87. The sequence continues at coordinate 34,522 of VXOG01000096.1, read as the reverse complement.
GCGCAGGCTGCGTCCCCGCATGCGTTCCGGGGGACGAAGTTTGTGGATTCCATCGGTTTCGGTGATACCGATAAAGTCGATGGAGTTGGGCGTGAGGTCCAGGCTGGCGGCGCGTATGGCGGCTTCCTCTTCGGGAAAGATTACCTTGTCAGCCCCAACCCGGTGTAGGATTTCGGCATGTCGCGTGTCGGTTGCGCGAGCGATTACGAAGGGCAGTCCCATGGTTTTGAGCAGCATGGTGGTTATGATGCTGGACTGCACCTGGCTGCCCAGGGCGACGACGGCTACGTCCATATCGGCCACGCCCAGGTCGCGGAGTGCGGTTTCGCTGGTAGCGTCAGCCTCGACAGCGTAGGTGACCCGCCCCAACATGGCCTGAACTCTGAGGTCGTTCTGGTCGATGGCCAATACTTCGTGCTCGCTCTGGAACAGAGTGGTGGCCAGTTTGGCGCCGAATCGACCCAACCCGATTACGCATACTGTGTTCGACATGACTGCTATCCAATTCTAACTGGTTCTTCGGGATAACGATAGGAGGCCTCTTCCCGGGGCGCCAGCAGCATCACCAGGGTGAGCGGCCCGATGCGGCCGGCGAGCATGGTGACCATGAATATTATAGACCCTGCCAGGCTCAGGTCGGCGGATACTCCCGTGGACATGCCATTGGTGCCGAAAGCGGAAACGGCCTCAAACATCAACTTCTCGAAATTCAAGTGGGGGTCTGTGTAGGTTAATATCGGAACCACTACGCCAAGATAGGCAACGGCGATCAAAGCTATCATAAGGGCCCTGGCAACCAGCGCTGCGCCTATCTCGCGTCGAAAAACCTCGGTTCTGGGATGTCGCAATGCCGCTGAACGCGCTGCTGCCAGCAGCACCGCCACCGTATTTACCTTAATGCCGCCGGCGACGGAGGCAGTAGAGCCTCCAATGAACATCAAGCCGCCGTACACCAGCAGGGTAAAGTCTCGGACGCCACTCCAGTCCAGCGCCGCAAAGCCCGCCGTTCTGCCGCTGGCGCCGTGGAATATGGAAGATCCCGCTTTCCCGAGTAACGAGTGACCGGCTAGGACTCCGTTCCATTCGGCGAATAGAAAAGCGGCGGCGCTGAGCGCGTATAGCCCCAGGGTGAGAATCAGGACGAGCTTGGTGTCCAGGGTGAACCGGGAGAAGTTGAACAGATAGAGACCGGAGAGCCGTCCGCGTCCCAATCCGGGCCTCCAGTTTCTGCGCATATCCACCATCAGCGGCCAGCCCAGCGCCCCGAGGATGATCATGGGCGTGATGACTCCGGCGAAGTAAGGGTATGCTCCCAAGGTATCCAGGTTGTTGCCGCTGGCGGCATTGGGCAGAATAGAAAGACCGGCGTTGTTGAAAGCCGATACCGACAGGAACAGCGATTGCCAGGCGGCCTGGGCCAGGGACATGTCGGGCAACGAACGCATCTGGTAGAAAATCAGCGCCGCGCCGATAAAATAACCCAGCATGAAAGCGAGGACAATGTTGCGGGCGACCTTGGCGACGCTGGACGTGTGGCCGGAACCCACGGTATCCCGGTACACCTCCTCTTCCAGTACGGTGGTGCGGCGTCCGAAAAAAACGAGGACTGTGGCCGCAGTCATAAACTCCAGCCCCCCCACCAGCATGAGGACAAACAGGACGGCCTGTCCGAAGGGCGACCAGAAAGTCTGGGTGTCCACCTGCGTGAGGCCGGTGACAGTGGAAGCGGAGATTGCCGTGAAAAACGCGACTTGCGGGCTTGCCCGTACTCCGTCGGCGGCGGCGAAAGGAAGACAGAGCAAAACGCCGCCCGAGACGTTCAGCAGAAGGAAAAGGCCCAGCAGAATCGCGGGCGCCGATGTCAATCTGCGGGGCGGGACTCGTCTCCGGATGGGCACCCGCAGCGGCGGCACTCTGCGCCAGCGAACGGCGGGAGTTGCCGACCCGGTAGCGCCTTCGTTTTGCTGGTTCACCACGCGAATGTCAGAAAAAGGAAGGTCTCATCCTTCGATCATCCGCAGGCGGGCCTGCGGCGACATCAGGATGAGCGGGGATTTGCAGGCGCGATTGCTATTGATGGACGCCTGCTACATTATGTCGGCCAGCGCTATTATCGGCGCAACTGCGAATATGTCAATCGCTCTGCTGTTATTCGGAGGGCAATCGCGTCTTATCCGAGGATGACTTTGAGCAGGTAGTTCTCGTCCCATCCGGCGTTGAGCCGGTTGCCCTGGATGCCTACTTTCAACGTTCTCTCGCTTTTCAAGAGGTTGTGTCCGATCTGGCGCAGGGTATTGATGTTTTGTGGCCCGTGATCCTTGCGCACTCGCCGCTGGTCTTCCCGACTGCACTTGGCCCAAGGTCAGGGTCTGCTGGGTGGCCCAGGCACGCGATTGGTCAAAGATCGTATGTGGATGGCTCCCTTCTTACCGGCCCGAGCAAAAGACCGCCGGCCCGTCTTCCTGTCGATAGCGACTGCCTCGCCGGGCAACAGTTCTGCGATGGCCCAGGTCCAGGACACGCAGCAATTCTGCAACTGCACTGGGTCCAACGGGGCGAGACAACACCGAAAGGTGTCTTGGGACGGAATGCCGTGGGGCAGTTCCAGGAAGCTCTGCAAACAGCAAAGTTACCTCCTGCCTCCACGACATTCATGCGAATCATGGCACGTTAGCGCATTTCTAAAAATCCCATTAAGATGTGATTGCCTTGGCTGTTATACTGTTTGTAGCCACGGCTCCTCTCTCGCCTGTGCTATATTGGGCGATAATTGTATTCTGTAGCAGTATGAGGGACCCTTTCCAATGACGACCACAGCCCAGCGTCAAGTCGAACCCCGTTATGACGCGGTTGCCATCGACCGCAAATGGCAAGAGCGGTGGGAGCAAGACCGGATTTATCGGGTTGATGACGACGACCCGCGCCCGAAATGGTTTGAGATGACCATGTATCCTTACCCTTCGGGGGATCTGCACATTGGCCACTGGTACGCCATGGCTCCGTCGGACGCCCACGCCAGGTTCAGGCGGATGCAGGGCTACAACGTTTTGCATCCGATAGGTTTCGACGCATTCGGCCTGCCGGCCGAGAACGCCGCCATTTCCCGGGGCGTGCACCCCTACGAGTGGACCATGTCCAACGTGGAGAATATGCGCCGGCAGTTGCGGTCTCTGGGGGCGATCTACGACTGGGACCGGGAAGTGGTGTGCTGTCTGCCGCAATACTACCGCTGGAATCAGTGGTTTTTCATCAAGCTGTACGAGCAGGGGTTGGCTTATCGGGCCAAGGCGCCGGTAGTGTGGTGTCCGTCGTGCCAGACCGTGCTGGCCAACGAGCAGGTATTGAACGGCGTCTGCGAACGCTGCGACACGCCGATCACGCGGCGGGATTTTGAGCAGTGGTTTTTCCGCATCACGGACTATGCCGACGAACTGCTTGACTTCGACACGCTGGACGACTGGCCCGACAAGATTCTCACGATGCAGCGCAACTGGATCGGCCGGAGCGATGGGGTGGAGATCGGGTTCGACATTTCCGACTACGGGCTGGAAGAGCGGGAAATCCGCACCTTTACCACGCGCATTGACACCATATTCGGCGTGACGTTCATCGTGCTGGCGCCGGAGCATCCGCTGGTTGCCAAGCTCACCTCAGAGGGCAAGCGCGCGGAAGTAGAGGCGTACGTCGAGCAGGCCCGGGCCGCGTCGGAAATCGACCGCCTTTCCGCCGAGCGGGAAAAAACCGGCGTGTTCATTGGAGCCAGCGCGCGCAATCGTCTCAACAACGAGCAGGTGCCCATCTACGTGGCCGACTACGTTCTGACCACCTACGGCACCGGCGCTGTGATGGGAGTGCCGGCCCACGATACCAGGGACTTTGAGTTTGCCCGCAAGTACCGGCTGCCGATCCGCACCGTAATCGCTCCCATCGAGTGGGATGGCAGGGAACCCGAGGAAGCCCATATCGGCCCGGGATTTATGACCAACTCGGGCGCTTACGATGGGATGACCGACGAGGAAGGCGCCATCGCCATTGCCAACGACGTGGAGCGGCGCGGCTGGGGGCACCGCACGGTCACCTACCGGCTGCGGGACTGGTTGATTTCCAGGCAACGATACTGGGGCACGCCCATTCCCATGGTCTATTGCGATCACTGCGGAGTTCAACCCGTACCTGAATCGGAATTGCCGGTGTTGCTGCCCGAGGACGCCGAGTTCCGACCCACGGGAGAGTCGCCTCTGGCCATCAACGAGGCGTTTGTGAATACGGTATGCCCCAAGTGCGGTGGACCAGGACGCCGGGAAACCGACACCATGGACACCTTCATGGACTCGTCCTGGTACATGCTGCGATACTGCACCCCCCAATTCGACGGCGGCCCCTTTGAGGCGGAAACCGCCGCCGACTGGATGCCAGTGCAACAGTACACTGGCGGCGCGGAGCACGCGGTGATGCACCTGCTGTACAGCCGGTTCTTCATCAAGTCCCTGCGCGACATGGGAATGCTGGACATCGACGAGCCGTTCCTGCGGTTGTTCAACCAGGGCGTTATCCTGGGCTCCGACCACGAAAAGATGAGCAAGAGCCGGGGCAACGTGGTCAATCCCGACGACGTGGTGGGCCAAGTGGGAGCGGACGCCGTGCGCTGTTTCCTGATGTTCATCGGCCCGTGGGATCAGGGCGGGCCATGGAGCGATGAGGGCATCAACGGCGTGGTGCGCTGGCTCAACCGGGTCTGGAACCTGGTGGAATACGACGCCGGCGGGCTGGATACGCAACCGACGGATCCGGCAGCCGTCCGCGACACCCAGCGAATTCTGCACCAGACGATTCGCAAGTGCTACGAGGACCTGGACAAGTTCAAGTTCAATACCTCCATCGCCGCTTTGATGGAGTTGGTGAATCACCTGAGCCGGGTGTGGAACGACCGATCGGTGGATGCGAACACTTGGCGGGACTGCATCGAAAAATTCCTGCTGATGCTGGCCCCCATCGCGCCCCACGTGGCCGAAGAATTGTGGGAGCGCAACGGACACGCTTACAGCGTGCATCAGCAGGCATTTCCCAGTTGGGACGACGACCTGGCCGCAGAGGAAGAGATCACGCTGGTGGTGCAGGTGAACGGTCGGGTGCGGGATCGCATCACCGTGTCGGCCGGCATCGGTGAGGATGAGGCGCGGCAGTTGGCGCTGGACAGCCAACGGGTACAGGCACACGTCAATGGGAAATCCGTGCGCAACGTGGTGTACGTGCCTGGGCGCTTGGTGAACGTGGTGGTGGGGTAAGGAGGGCGGTCATGGGCGAAGTCGTTGCCACTCTGGGGATTTGGGCTGCCGATGGTTCTCGGATAGAAAATATAAATATGCGAGTTGACACTGGAGCGTCATTCAGCCAGCTTCCGGGCAAGACGTTGCGGGATCTGGGCTGGATTCCCACATTGCCACGTCTCCGAGCGGATTTGGTGGACGGCACACAGACGACAGTTGAAGTGGGAGAAGTTCGCGTCCGCTACGGAGAAGAAAGCCTGACTCGACTCTTTGTATTTGGTGAGGAGGACTGTCCGAAACTTTTGGGCAGCGATACCCTCCAGGGGTTGCGCTTGGGAGTTGATCCGGTCAACCATGTGTTGATCGACATTCCGACGCACCGTTAGCTGACGGACTCCCGTATGACTCTCGTTGAAAAATACGCGCTGCTGCCGGATGAGATCGACCGGCAGAGCCTGGTGATGGTTGCAGAGAGCCTTGAAGGCGATGAATTCGAGGCGCGGCTGTCACCGGCTGAGCGGTACGTCCTGCACCGCATCGTGCGCGCGGAGGGCGACCCCGCTATCTCCGCCGACGTCAGGTTTGCCAACAATGCCGTCGGTGCCGCGCTCAAATCGTTGCGGGACACCCGGCGGGTCGTAACGGACGTGCGGATGGTGCAGGTAGGCATTTCGCGGGCGGCGTTGTCGCGGCGGGGCGTAGAAACCGACTGTTTGATCGACGTGCCTTCGGTAGCCGAGCGCGCCCGACGAGAGGGAACCACCCGCAGCGTCGCTGCCGTTCGGGAACTGGCGCCGCAGATGGATGGAGCGATAGTTGCCATTGGCAACGCGCCCACCGCGCTGCTGGCTCTCTTGGATCTGATTGATTCGGGTAGAGTATCGCCGGCGATGGTGATTGGGATGCCCGTGGGATTCGTCGCCTGTCCCGAATCCAAGGCGGAACTGGCGGCGCGCGATGTGCCGCACATTGCAATCTTGGGAAGGCGAGGCGGAAGTTCGGCTGCCGCTGCCACCGTCAACGCCCTCCTTGACCTATTGGAGGACTGACCCATGGCTGTCGATGCGCGAGAATACGAAGGCAGCGACGGCTGGGGTGTGGTGCTGTTGTGCCACGGCAGTCAGCGGGGCGCCAGCCGTGACGAATGTTCCTGCGCCTGGGCCGCCGACGGCGCACGGTTCCCGGCATGGTGCCTGGGGTGTCCCAATACGCCGGTGGGACTGCGGCAGGCCGGCGAGCGGCTGGCCGAATCGTTGGGCGCCGACGCGGAGCAGGTGATCGTATCGTGCCTGGAATTTCTGCCGCCGCATCCGCCCGAAGCCGTCTCGATACTCGCCGAATCCGGCGTGAGTCGCGTGGTCATCGCGCCGTACCTGTTGGGCAACGGCAAGCACGCAACGCTGGAAATGGACGAGGTACTGGAAGAGATTGCGGCCGAAACTCCGGGCGTCGAACTGAGATTAGCCCAGGGATTGGGAGCGGATACACGCATCGCCGACCTGGTGCGAGAGCGAATTTCCGCGCTGCCGGAATACGCGACGGGTTCGGGAGATGGAAAGCCCACGGGTATCATGCTGGTGAAAGCAGGGACGCAGACGCGCTACGATGACTGCCTGTGGCTCAAGGAACTGGGCAGCTGGGTTGAGCGAGACCTGGGCGAAAACTATGCCGTGTCCGTGGCGCAGTCGCACTACGGAGATCCGACCATGGAGTTTGCCGCGGCCGAACTGGTTGAAGGGCGCGGAGTGGGCAGCATCATCTGCGCGCCGTACCTTTTCTTCCCCGGCCTGATCTTACAGCGGAATGTTTTGGGCACGATGAATCGGCTGCAACAGACCTATCCGGATATTCCCATGTCGGTAGCGCCTCCGTTGGGAGTGGATGACCGGCTGGTGCAGGTTGCCAGCGACCGGGTGCGCGCAGCGCAGGCCGCTGCCTGACGGGAACGCGCTGACACGCTCGTCAGCATTGTTCTGGCAATAATGGGGTACAATCGTTACTGAAGAATTAGGAACCCGGCATTCCACGATATGGCTACTGAACCGGAAATCAACACTAGCGAATCGGCGCGCCCGGAAAGCGACTACTCCCGTCCCACCAAGCGGGACCCGCGCGGTATGCGCACCGGGTACACCACCGGCACCACCGCTGCGGCGGCGGCCAAGGCGGCGGTGATCCTGATGCTGTCGGGCCGGGCGCCGGAAGAAGTATCGGTTCCGCTGCCGGGCGGACGCGGATACGCGACGCTGAAAGTCCACAACAGCTGGGCGATGGAACCCTCGGAGGGCGTCCGTTGCTCGGTCATCAAGGACGGCGGCGACGACCCGGACGTTACGCACGGCGCGGAGATCGTCGTCGGCGTATGGCGGTTGCCCGACGGCATCAAGGGGTTGCAGATCAGGGGTGGACCCGGCGTGGGTACTGTGACCCGACCCGGTACGGGTATTGAGGTTGGAGAGCCGGCAGTAACGCGGGTGCCCCGTCGGATGATGGCCGACGCCGTCGCTGAGGGGCTGGTGGAATGCGGCTGGCCGGCGGACACCGGAGTGAGGGCGCGTATTTCGGTTCCCAACGGCGAGGAGATCGCCAAACAGACCACCAACGCGCGGCTGGGCGTACTCAACGGCATCAGCATCCTGGGCAGCACCGGCATCGTGCAGCCGTTCAGCACCGCCGCGTGGCGAGCCAGCGTACACTTGGCCATCGACGTTGCGGCAACCAATGGGCTGGATCACCTGGTCCTTTCCACTGGCACCCGCAGCGAACAGTACACGCGGGAGTTACTGGATCTACCGGACATGGCCTACGTCGAAGCCGGCATATTCTCCGGCCCGTCGATGAAGCGGTGCGTGAACAAGGGCATCAAGCGAGTGGCCCACGTCGGCATGGTGGGCAAGTTCTCCAAGATGGCCATGGGCTATTTCGTGACCCACGTGGCCGGCAACCAGGTGGACTGCGGTTTCCTGGCCGAGCTTGCCGGGCAATGCGGCGCTTCACCGGAACTGCAAGAAGAGATGCGGAACGCCGCCAGCGGCCGGCACTTCCAGGAACTAGCGCAGGAGCATGGAGTGATGGAGGTGTTTCCGGTGATGTGCCAACTGGTGTGTCAGCAAGCGCAAAAGTACCTGGGCGATGATGGCGACGCTATTGTAGTGGACGCCCTGTGTTTCGATTTCGAGGGCAACCTGCTGGGTTCGGCCAGCACCTCGGCGGACGGCATTCCCATGCGCGACTCGGCGACTGCGGCGGCCAATGTTGAAGGCTGATTCGATGGTGGGAGCTGCCTCGACCGTCCTTGTGGATGGCGACCAGGGCCGGGAGCGTCCTTTGGGCCTCGCCGACGACGCATTTGAGCAGCGCCGGCCGGTACGGGGACAGATTACCAAGTCCGAAGTGCGCGCGGCGAGCCTATATGCGCTCGGTCTGCGGCCCGACAGCATCGTGTGGGACATCGGCGCCGGCACAGGTTCGGTCGCGGTTGAGTCGGCGAGGATCGCGTACCGTGGGCAGGTTTACGCGGTGGACAAGGACGTGGAGAGCGCCGGATTGCTGGAGAGCAATGTAGCTAAGTACGGGAATGGGCGAGTCAAGATAACTATTGGCGCGGCCCCGGAAGCTCTGCGGGAGTTGCCCGACCCTGACTCAGTGTTCATCGGCGGCGGCGGAACCGCCATGCCGCATATCATCGCCGCAGTGATGGCCAGGCTGCGACCCGGCGGCAGGGTCGTAGCAAATTTCGCGGCTATGGAGCGGGCCAACGCGACATATCAAGCGATGAAACAAGCGTCGATGTCGCCGCAGTTGACGATGGTTGCGGCGTCAAGGGGACGTGAACTACCGGATGGAACTTTACGATTGGAAGCCATGAATCCAGTTTTTGTAGTATGGGGGCAGAAATGACGACCGCCTCCAATCTTGGACGACTATACGGCGTCGGCGTGGGTCCTGGCGACCCGGAGTTGCTGACCGTCAAGGCACAAAGGGTCTTGCAATCGGTGCCGGTAATCTGGGTGCCGCAGGCCGGCGTGAGCCGCGAGAGCTACGCTTATAGCATCGTCAAGCACCTGATCGACGAGGGACGGCAGGAAGTGGTGCGGGCCAAGTTTCCCACCAACGACGAAGACGCCGCCGGCGAAGTCTGGCGCAACGCGGCCCGCGACTTGGCGGTGCATCTGGAAGCCGGCAAAGACGTGGCCTTCATCACCGAAGGCGATCCGATGCTGTACAGCACCTTTGCCTACGTGCTGGAGACCATCCAGGAAGAATATCCCCACCTGCCGGTGGAGGTAGTTCCGGGCGTTTCGTCGGTGATGGCAGCGGCGGCATCGGCGGCGGCTCCGCTGGTGCATCACGGCCAGCGTCTCGCCATCCTGCCGGCGGTGTACGGGATCGACGACCTGCGCGAGGCCATCGCGCTTTACGACACCATCGTGCTGATGAAGGTCAATCGGACGTTGCTGGACGCCCTGGCCAACCTGGAACGTTTGGGCTTGGCCGGCCGTACCATCTACGTGCGGCGGGCCACCACCGAACGTGAGCGGGTAGTGCGCAACATACAGGAACTGTCCGCTGAAGACCTCGACTACTTCTCGCTGCTTATCATACGACGGTAGCCGGCGAGCGTGCCCCGGAGGGACACCACATGAACAACAACGGCAAGGTGTACATCATCGGGGCCGGCCCCGGCGATCCTGAACTGCTGACGCTGAAAGCCAAGCGCATCATTGACGATGCCGACGTGATTATCTACGCCGACTCGCTGGTGCCAGCCGAGATTGCCGGATTTGCCAAGCCGGGCGCGCAAGTGTACGGCAGCAAGGAGATGGCCCTGCCGGAAATCATGGAGGTCACCCTGAGGGCGGTGAGCGAAGGCAAGACCGTCGCCCGCATCCAGAGCGGCGACCCATCCTTGTACGGCGCGACGCTGGAGCAGATGCGGATCCTGGAACGGGAGCAGATTGACTACGAAATCATCCCCGGCGTCAGCGCGGTTTTCGCCGCGGCCGCAGTGCTGAAGGCCGAGCTCACCGTTCCGGAGGTTTCGCAGACTGTAATCATGACCCGCGCCGAGGGTCGTGTGCCAATGCCCGAGGGCGAGGCGCTGGTAGATTTGGCGCGGCACCAGAGCACCCTGGCGATTTTCCTGAGCGTCACCCGGATGTTCCGCATCGCCAACCAGTTACAGGAAGCCGGTTATCCTGCCGACACACCCGTCGCGGTGGCGTATCGCGTCGGTTGGCCCGACGAGAAAATCATACGCGGCACGCTGGTTGACATCGCCGAAAAAGTGCGTGAAGCCAAGATCACCCTGCAAGCCCTGATCATTGTGGGCAAGGCGGTTGATCCCGAATTACTCAATCCTGATTCCGATGAGCAGGTCGCGGTTTCCCACTTGTACTCCGACGATTACACCCACCTCTACCGCCGCGCCGGGCAAGGCTCCCACGCCGACGCCGACCGCGCCGACCTGTACGATGCCGGCGGCTACGAGATACATCCTGAGCCAGCCACCTCCGCGTCCACCGGCGACGACTAGCCGCGACCAGTCGTGTCGTCCGCTTATAGCACGACAACGGCGATTGTGGCGGTGTCCAAACCCGGCGCAGCGCTGGCCCGGCGTTTGGCATCAGCAATACCTGACGCGGAATTGCACCTGGAGCGGAAACTCGCCGCCGGTGAGGATGACGACACGCGGTATTACGACCTGCCGCTGCGTCCGGTGTTGCAGAACCTTTTCGTCAACCGCGACTCCCTGATCGTGTTTCTGCCCATTGGCGCTGCCGTGCGTCTTTTGGCTCCGGTGTTCGCCGGCAAAAAGCGCGACGCCGCCGTGGTGTGTGTGGACGACGCCGGCCGCTACGCGATCAGCGTTCTGTCCGGTCATGTGGGCGGCGGCGACGAACTGGCCCGACAGGTTGCCGAGGCGATTGGCGCACAACCTATAATCACGTCAGCATCTGACGCGCTGAACGTCACTGCCATTGACCTGGTGGGCAAGGCGCAGGGTTGGCGAATTGATGCTTCCCCTACCGACTTGACGCGGGCGGCCGCGGCGGTTGTGAACAGCAAGCCCGTGGCGCTGTGGCTGGACCCGGACTGCGGCGTGGCGTGGCCCGAAGACTCTTCAAAGTCTGACTGCATAGTTGAGGTGGACAGCCTTGCCGAAGCGGTGGCTGACGATTTCGCCGCAACCCTGATAGTGTCGGACCGGTTATTGGCGGTCGATGTATCGCATCCTGTTGTCGCGTATCGGCCGCCCACGCTGGTTGCCGGCGTGGGGTGTCGTAGAGGTGTTGATGTTGTGCATCTGCGCGAATTGCTGGAAAGCACTCTGCAAGACTACGGGCTGGCCCGGCACAGCCTAGCGAAAATCGCCACGATTGACATAAAAGCGAACGAGCCGGGGATCATCGCGTTGGCGGAATCGCTGGACGTTCCCCTTGAGATTTACACCGCCGCCGAGCTGAACGCAGTCGTGAACCGGCCCGTAGCCTCTGAGTCCGACAGCGAGTTGAACCGCCCCACCCCATCGGCGGCACAGGATCTGCTCGGCGTGTTCGGCGTGTCGGAGCCGGCGGCGATGCTGGCGGCCGGAGCGAACGGGCTGGTGGCGCCGCGCACGAAATCGGACCGTGCTACCATAGCGATAGCTCGTATTCCGCCGGATCGGCGAGGTTGAAAGGAGATGTCGGTCATGGCCAAGCACAATCGGGAAACGACGCTACCCGGTGAGCGCCTGCTGGCGATGGGTGAACGTGAAATCGGTAAGGGCAACCTGCGAGAAGGAGCTGGGTTAGTGTGGCGGGCCGTCATGGAAACACTGGCCGCCGTCGCTGAGGGATACGGTATGCCATGCCGCAACCGCGAGGAAGCGGTAAAGGTGGTTAACCATCTGGATGACATAGCGATGCCCCCGCCGCCTGGTGAGTTTCATTACACTTACCGGAACTTGATGGCATTCTCCGTGGCCGAAACATATCGGGAACATTGCGAAGAATTAGACGAATTCAAGGGCACCGAGTTTGAATGGGACCCCGATGAGTATCTCCTGTATCTCGATTCTGTGCGGCGTTTCATAGATTCCCTGAACCATTATCAAAAGGTGGACACGGCGAGATGATGGAGGATGAACACATTGCAACGGTCAGAATGCTGATTGATACGGCTGAGTCCCTCGCCCAGGATCCCCGGACTGCTTTGGCGGCGGGTGAACTGGTATGGGGTGCGGTGATACACGCCAGCGCCGTCATCGCGCATCGTGTTAATAGGAGACCCAGACACCCACGCCACGTCAGGGATGTCGAAAGATTATTGATGAGCGCTGTCACCGATGACACGGCTCGCGCCAGCATATCTCGAGGGTTAGACATTACTCAAAAACGACTGCACAACCATTTCTACACAGGGCAGCTGAACGCTGTTGAACTCGCAAGATACATACGAACCGGAATTGATTTCATTGGACGCTTGCTGCAAATCGCATCGCAACCGCAAGCGGCGGGTGGTTCACCAGCCATTTAGCGCTTTCGCCAATCCATCGTTGAAGCATTGGGAGAACTCGTGAACACAGGCAAACTATATCTGGTGGGTCTGGGGCCCGGCGATGCCGGTAATCTGACGCCGGCCGCAGCTGCCGCCATCGCGGACAGCGACGAACTGGTCGGCTACCACTATTACATTGAACAGGTCGCCGGCGAGGCAGCGGGCAAGGTCAGCCACGCCATGGAACTGGGTCAGGAACTGGAGCGGGCTGCTCTGGCCGTGGACATCGCGTACTCCGGCAAGACCGTGGCGGTGGTATCCTCCGGCGACGCCGGCATCTACGGAATGGCTGGCCCGGTGTTTCGCGTGCTGACCGACCGGCAATGGAATGGACATAATCCGGCAGTAGAAACGGTGCCGGGGGTTTCGGCTTTGCAGTCGGCGGCGGCGTTACTCGGATCACCGTTGATGCAGGACTTCTGCGCCATCAGCCTGAGCAACTTGCTCACGCCCTGGGAACAGATCCGGCGACGGCTGGAGGCTGCCGCGGCTGGCGATTTCGTTACCGTTCTGTACAACCCGCGCAGCCGGCGGCGGGTCAGTCAGTTGCAGGAGGCACGAGACATTTACCTGGCGCATCGCAGTTCCGATACGCCGGTAGGCATCGTGCGACACGCTTTCCGACCGGAGCAGGCCGTTTCGCTGGCCGTTCTGGGCGGCCTGGACGGGGAACGGCTGGGCGTGGATATGTTCACCACCGTCGTCATCGGCAACTCGAACACCTACGTCCACAATGGGCGGATGGTCACCCCACGCGGATACGAGGCCAAGGGCTAGCGACAAACCGTTGCTGTTATACTGCGCCGAAATTTGAGACAGACTCCCGCGAACAGGAGGCCCAACTGTGCCGACCATACGTCCCAACCCAGTGAAAGAAAAGTTGCAGCGAGGCGAACCCGCGACCTGCATCTCCGGCCTCATGAGCAGCGAAATCATCGACTTTCTCGGCCCGGTGGGGTTCGATTCCGTCTGGATGGAGTGCGAGCACGGGCCGGTGGACTGGGAAACGCTGGGCGACATGACGCGGGCTTGCGACCTGTGGGGCATGGCCTCAATCACCCGGTGCAACGCCAATGACGCCGGACTCATTACGCGCACGCTGGATCGCGGCTCCATGGGCGTGGTTCTCCCCCACGTGAACACGCGGGAAGAAGCGGAAGCCGCCGCCGGCGCCGCGAAGTTCGCACCATTGGGCTATCGCGGGATGTTCGGCGGCCGGCAGTCGTTCGGTGTTCCCGATTACGTGCATCAAGCCAATGACCAGACCATGGTGGTCGTCCTCATTGAGGAAGTGACGGCGCTGGACAACCTGGATGACATCCTCAAGGTGGATGACATCGACGTTTTCTTTGTCGCTCCCACGGACCTGTCGCAGACCATGGGGCACATCGGAAACGTGGGGCATCCGGAAGTCCAGGCTGCCATCGACGACGCCATCGCCCGCATCGTCAACGCAGGCCGCACGGCCGGCACGCTGGTGAACGACGACAACGTGGCGGCCTATGTGGACAAGGGGGCGCGGTTCCTGATGACGTCGTGGAATGCCTGGGTAGCCCGGGGCGCCAGCGATTTCCTGGGCCGCATCGGCTGACGAAATAAGTAGTTAGGGGCTTGATAAACTTAGCTGGTGAGCGTATCGTATCGTCAACACGAACAGAGCGCAACCCGCTATGAACCTGATTGCCGTATTCCAGCGGTTCCCTGACCACGAATCCTGCATTGAGCACCTTGAAGCCGTCCGCTGGGGTGAGATACCCGCTTGCCCGTTGTGCGGTTGCGTAACCGTTGGCCGCAAGGCCGACGGCGACAGGGTTGGCCGTTGGAATTGCCACGAGTGTAAGTCCAGCTTTAACGTGCTGTCGGGCACCATTTTTGAAAAGACCAAAATACCCCTGCAAAAGTGGTTCCTAGGTATTGCCATTATCCTAAACGCCAAGAAAAGCGTGTCTAGCCACCAGTTGAGCCGAGACCTAGACCTGAATCAAAAGTCAGCGTGGTACATGATGATGCGAATTCGTGAGGCCATTGTGGACGACGGCGCCCTGCTGTCCGGTATCGTTGGAGCGGACAAAGCTTACATCCGTGGGGAGGTAGACGCATGATCGCGCAGGATACTCCCAACCGCTTGTACTATGGCGATTGCCTGACCATTATGCTGGAATGGCCGTCGCATTGCGTCGATCTGATTTACCTGGACCCGCCGTTCAACAGCAACCGCCAGTACAACGCCATCTACAAGGACGAAACGGGACGCCCTCTGCCGGACCAAGTTGAGGCGTTTTGCGATATGTGGGAGCTGGATGCTGAGCGGGAGCGAGCAATCCGAGCAATGCCGGTATTAATGCGGGAAGCGGGGATTGACGACCCCGTAGTAGAGTTCTGGCGGCTGTGGATGAGCGCGTTGCGCGGTACGCAACCCCGGCTGCTGGCTTATCTGTCCTATATGGCGCAGCGCCTGTTGATAATGCACCGAATTTTGAAACCGACGGGCAGTCTGTACCTGCATTGCGATCCGACAGCTAGTCACTACGTGAAGGCCTTGATGGACGCCATTTTTGGGCATCAAAACTTCCAGAACGAAATTATCTGGCAAAGAACATCCGCCCACAATGACGCTCATCGGTATGGGGCGATACACGATACCATCCTGTTTTACAGCCGGAGCGAATCGTGGGAGTGGAACCCGCAATACCAGCCCTACGGCGATGATTACAAGGCGCGATTCCGCCGCAAAGACCCGGACGGTCGATTATGGACGGACGGCGACTTGACCGCCAAAGGGTTGACGGGTGGTGGCTACGAGTACCCCTATAAGGGTAAAACGGACTTGTGGCGTGTCCCTTTGTCTACAATGGAGCGGTTAGACAGCGAAGGACGGTTGCACTTCACCAACCGGGGTGGTATCCGCATAAAGAGATACTTGGACGAACTACCGGGCCGGCCAGCACAATCAATATGGAGCGACATTCCGCCTATCAACTCACAAGCCGCCGAGCGGATGGGGTATGCTACTCAAAAGCCCCTAGCCTTGATGGAGCGCATCATAGCAGCTAGCAGCAATCCCGGCGATGTGGTGCTTGACCCGTTTTGTGGTTGCGCATCTACCATTGAGGCGGCGCACAATCTGGGGCGGCGGTGGGTAGGCATAGACATTGCCATACACGCCATCAAGCGAGTTGCCAGCGTGCGTTTGGGGCAGCGGCTGGGGCTGGTAGAAGGCCAGGATTACATTGTCGAGGGCGTGCCCCGGACTGTCGAGGGAGCGCAAGACTTGTGGGAGCGAGACCCATACCATTTCCAAAAATGGGCGGTTGAGCAATCGGACGGATTCGTTACTAACCGCAGGTCGGCGGACGGCGGGGTTGACGGACGGCTATATTTTGCCGTGCCGCATGCCGAGGAATTGCAGTCTATGGTCATAGAAGTAAAAGGCGGCAAAAGCGTCAATATCAGTGTGCTACGAGCCCTGAGGGGTGTACTAGATTACGATGATGCGCTTATGGCAGGCCTAATAGTGTTGCATCCGCCGGCCGAACGGCAGGCCCGGAACTTTGCCCAGTTTATGGCGGAGGCTGGCGAGTTGGACATTTTGGGCATCCAGTACCCCCGGATGCAGATATTGACTGTTGCGGAGATACTAGACGGCAAGCGGTTTATGACGCCGACCGTAGCGGGGAGGCATACACCACAACCCCGATTCCCTGGTATCCCCCGGTAAGGTCAGCAATGACTTTCAAGCCCGTAACTACTTGTTGCACTTTTAAGGGTTGACAGCGCTATGCTCGCTTGTGCTATAAAACAAGGCAGGAAGTATACAGCTCCCTGCCTCAAGGCTAGCCCCGATAGCTCAATGGATAGAGCAAATCCTTCCCACGGATGAGGTTGCGGGTTCGAATCCCGCTCGGGGCACCCTCCGTAGCGATGCTAGCAGAACGGACAACCTCTTGCAAGAGGCTGCAAGGGGATAGACTTGGTGCCCGCCCCCCTGCAATTTGGCGGCGCGATTCCGGCGAGGCTAGCTGCGGCCGTACTTGTCCACGGCTTTATCGCCGGTGAGGGCGAGGAATATGTCGCCCCGGGCGTCGCACCAGATTCCGTGGGCGGAGCGGCTGTCCCAGCGGGCCAGGATGTTGCCGTCGCGGTCGAAGATGCTGACGCGCGGCGAACGGGACTCGTCGAGAGTCGCCAGCTCGCTGACGACGAAATCGCCCTCGGGGGTTTCGGCGATGTCGGTGGGGCGCTGGGCGTCGGTCCACATGGCGATGAAGTCGCCGGAGGTATTGAACACCTGGACGCGGCTGTTCTCCCGGTCGCAGACGTACACACGGTCATCGCGGGTCACCAGCAGGCTGTGGGGCAGGTGGAACTCGTAGGGATGTTCCTTGCCTGGCTTGCCCCAGGAATACTTGTGGTTGCCGTCGTTGTCGAAGCGGTGGACGCGGGCGTTGCGATAGCCATCGGCCACGTACAGGTCTCCGCTGGGCGAAGGCACCAGCTCGGCGGGGTAGTTGAACGGCCCGGCGGCGCGTGGGACCAACTGGCCGGCTACTTCGGCTCCCGTGTCGGAGTGAACCATGTAGCGCCCCAGCATCTGGATTAGCTTGCCGTCCAGGGTGTACATCATGCAAGTGGACGTGTCCCGGTCGGTGAGGTACACGACGTCGTCCTCGATGTAGAAGCCGTGGGCATAGACGTAGCCGCCGTTGCCCCAACCGCTCTTGAAATCGCCGGTGGCGCGGTCAAAGATGGCGATGGGCGGGTCGGCGCGATGGAAGGCGTAGATGTCGCCGGCGGAGTCGCTGGCGATAGCGCTGACGGCGCCCAGAGGGTGGGCGTAGGGCATTTTGGCCCAGTCGGAGGTGAGGGTGTAAGTGTGTTTGCCGGATCCGACGGTGGTCATGTTGGCCTCCTCAGGACATCAGCCGGCGGGCGGTGGTTACCACTCGCTCGGCGTTGGGGACGTAGAGGTTTTCCAGGGCGCGGCTGTACGGCACCGGGGTATGCGGCGGCGTGACGCGGGACGGGGGAGCGTCCAGGTAGTCGAAAGCCTCTTCGGCGACGCGGGCGCAGATGTCGGAAGAGATGCTGCACACTGGCGTATCCTCGTCCACCACCAGCAGGCGATGGGTGCGGCGCACCGAGTCGAGCACATGGTCGTAGTCTATGGGCGACACGCTGAGCA
This sequence comes from Chloroflexota bacterium, assembly GCA_009840165.1. Lineage (GTDB taxonomy): Bacteria > Chloroflexota > Dehalococcoidia > Lucifugimonadales > UBA3495 > Bin87. Next base: position 16,531 of record VXOG01000096.1, on the reverse strand, counting down.
GGTCGATGACCTCGGCGTTGATTCCTTCTTTTGCCAGTTCCTCGGCGGCTTCCACGGCGACCCAGGTCATCTTGCTGATGCCGACCATGGTAATGTCGGCGCCGGGGCGGACGGTGCGAGCCTTGCCCAGCGGGAGGGTGTAGGGTTCCTCAGGGACGGGGCAGGTATCGCCGTAGAGGCCCTTGTGCTCGAAGAAGACTACAGGGTCGTCGTCGCGGATGGCGGACAGCAGCAGGCCCTTGGCGGTGTAAGCATCAGACGGGCAGACGCCTTTGAGTCCAGGGATGTGGCTGAACAGCGAGTAGAAGGACTCGGAGTGCTGGGCGGCGCTGCCGAACCCCGCGCCGATGCGGGTGAGCATGACGAATGGAACCTTGACCTGCCCGCCGAACATGTAGCGCATCTTGGCGGCATTGTTGAGCAGTTGGTCCATGCAGACGCCGACGAAATCGACGAACATCAACTCGGCGACGGCGCGCATACCGGTAGAAGCGGCGCCGATGGCGGTGCCCACGAATGCGGCCTCGGAGAGCGGGGTGTCCAGCACACGCTCGTTGCCGAACTCTTGAATCAGGCCGCGGGTGGTGCGGAACGCGCCGCCCCAGGCGTCCACGATGCCCAGATGCTCGCGGCCGGCGCCGCCGGCGATTTCCTCGCCCATGATGATGACGGTGGGGTCGCGACGCATTTCCTGGATGAGGGCTTCATTGATGGCTTCGCGGGTCTGGATTTCGCGAGTTTCGCCGGGTGGCGGCATCATAGGGGTTTCAACCATGGTGGTCATATTTTCAGCCTCCAATGGGAGTGATGGTTCCGGGGCAAGCGCGTTACACGGCCATGTTGGCGCCGCGGCGCATCATATCGACGGGGTAGTCGGCGTACACGTCCTCGTAGATTTCGTGAGGTTCGGGCAGGGGGCTGGCGTCGGCGAAGGCCACGGCCTCTTCCATCAGGACGCGGGCTTCCTCGTCCATCTGATCCAGCTCTTCGGCGGTGATGACGTTGCCCTGGGCGATCATGTGGTTGCGGAAGGTGAGCAGCGGGTCGCGGGCGCGCCAGTGGTCTTCCTCCTCCTTGGTGCGATAGGTCAGAGGATTGTCGAAAACGGTGTGGCCGTAGTAGCGGTAGGTGCGGGCTTCGAGCAGCGCGGGGCCATCGCCGGCGCGGGCGCGGGAGACGGCTTCTCCGGCGGCTTCGTACACGGCGAGCACATCCATGCCGTCCACGTGGAACCCGGGCATGTCATAGCCGGCGGCGCGATCGGCTACGTTGGCCACGGAGAGACCGTATTCGACGGGAGTGGATTCGGCGTAGCCGTTGTTTTCGCAGCAGAAGATGACGGGAAGTTTCCACACGGAGGCCAGGTTCATGCACTCGTGGAGCACACCCTGGTTGGCTCCGCCGTCGCCGAAGAAGGCCACTGCGACACGGCCCAGGCGCTGGATCTTGGAGGTGAGGGCGGCGCCGACGGCCAGGGGGACGCTGCCGGCGACGATGCCGTTGGTGCCCAGCATACCCTTGCTCATGTCGGCGATGTGCATGGAGCCGCCCTTGCCCTTGTTGGGGCCGTGGCTGCGTCCGAAAAGTTCGGCCATCATCAGCTTGGGATCGACGCCCTTGGCGATGCAGTGGCCGTGGCCGCGGTGGGTGCTGCCGATGTAGTCGTCGTCAGAGAGGTGGGCACAAACGCCGGTGGGCACGGCTTCCTGGCCGACGGACGAGTGCACAGAGGAGGACATGCCGCGCTGTCCGGTTTCGGGGACTCCGCGCTCCTCGAAGTGCCGTATGGTGGTCATGGTGCGGTAGAGTTTCAATAAGGTGTCGCGGTCGGGCGCCATGGGTGCACGCTCCTTGTGTTTGGTTGGTAGGTGGGGCAATTATACGAAAAACCGGCGGGTAGTGCGCCGGTTTGAGGATGGGGCAATGGTAGCACGCGGAGATGTCGCAGATAGGGTTAATCAGCCCGCCGGCAGCAGCATTACAGTTACGCTCCGCTGACGAGCCAGTTCTTCCTGTTCCGGAGCGATGTTTTCTCCGACAACGGCCGGCACTGCGGCTTGGCCGGTGGCTCTTGCCAAGTATTCAGCTCGCTCTGCGGCTCTGGCGATGTCCTGGTCGGCCACGGTGATGGATACCTCCGCGGCCACATACACGTCGTGGCCGTTGTCCCGACTGCGCCCACTGGCAATCAGGTCCACGGCCAGCAATTCAACGGCCTGCTCCTCGGTTATCGCGCCCCGATCTTCCGCGTCGGCAATCATGTTGTTCAGATTGCCGTCAGCGCGGGTCATGGCGGCCTTCAGCACTCTGGTTCGTCTCAGCCGGAGGTTGCGCCCCGCGATGCTGCCGAAGTTGTTGGCGACTTTGATTTCGTAGTTGGTTCCGAAACCGTTATCCATCCGCCCGTCCATCCGGTCGAGTCGCGCGTCCATGCTATCGAATCGCGCGTCCATGCTGTCGAGTCGCCCATCCATGCTATCGAATCGCGCGTCCATGCTGTCGAGTCGCCCATCCATGCTATCGAATCGCGCGTCCATACTGTCGAATCGCGCGTCCATGCTGTCGAGTCGCCCGTCCATGCTGCCGAGTCTGGTATGCACTTTGGCCAGTTCGGCCTTGACTTCAGACATGCCGGATTTGAGTTCGTCCTGGCCTTGCTCCAAGGCTTGCAGACGCAGCTCAGTGGATTCCATGAAACTGGCCAACGTGGTTTCCAGGTTGGTCAGGCGTCGCTCGGTAGCAACTGAGTATTCAGCGAAACGCTCGGGCAGCTCTAATAACTCCTGCGTGAGCAGATGCCGGCGGACAGCAGCCCGGAAGTCTGGCTGTTCTTCCAAGGCTTGCAGGAAGGCTTGTTGGGTCGCGGCATCCAACATTTCAGGTTCCTCAATCCTATGCCCGATTATAGCACGGGCAGGTGTGGACACTGACGACGCTGCTGTGGCATAAGGCGCGTTTCATGTCGAGGCGCGACTTTTGGATACTACGGGTGACCTCCCGGGTATTAACACGCGGTTGCAACCACTGGCGCGCCACTGCCGACGCCTAGCGTTGCCGACGCGCTGCCGTCCACTAGGGCGATTTCAAGGCGTCCGTGGCTGCCGATCAGCGCGCGGAGGCCGTGACCGGGTGGGTCGTGGAAGGTGCGGGAGAGGCCGGTGATGGTGTGGCCGGCGATGGCGACGGTTGCGTTGGGGTTGCCGGCGGTTGCGCCGATTTGATCCGTCAGGTCGGCGGTGATGTTGGTGACCAGGTTGCCGAAGGCGTCGGCGAAGATGACCTGGCCGCGTATCGTGTTTCCGTTGGGTTGAGGGATGGGTAGAGAGAGGGCGGTGATGGTCGGCGCGGGTTCGCCGAGAGCGTCCGCGCACGCGCCGGCGGACAGGTGGGCGGCCACGGGGGCGAACACGTCGCGGCCGTGAAAGGTGGCGCTGACGCGGTGTTGCCAGTAGTCGGGGTTGGTGAGGCGCCAGGCGCGGCAATGGTTGGGAAAGGGCGCATTCGGGCGAGCAACACTGCTTGCGGAACCAACGGCGGGTACGGCCGCGAGGCCGGGTTGCTTGGTGTCGCCGAAGGACGGGACGTACTGGCGGCAGACCAGGGTGAGGAGGCCATTGTCGGGGGCGACGAACCGGGCATCGGGGGTTTCCAGCAGGATAGCGGCGCGGTCGGTGCCAACGCCGGGATCGACGACGGCGACGAAGACGCTGCCAGTGGGGAAATAGCGGCAGGAATCGGCGAGGACGACGGCCCCGTGGCGCACGTCCTGGGGGCCGATGCCGTGGGTGAGGTCGATGACGTGGGCGGCCGGGTTGATGCCGTGGATGACGCCGCGCATCATGCCGACGTAGGCGTCGGACAGGCCGAAGTCAGTGAGCAGTACGATGGGCGGCGCGGTCATGCCGGCCACGAACGACGAGCTAGCTTGGGAAGCGCGCGCTGACGGTGGATACGACCAGGAAGATCACGATGAGGACGATGGTGAGCTGGAACAGGGTGCGCTCCAGGCCGCGGCGCGTGCGGACAGTGTTCTGGGCACTGCCGAACATTCCGCTGCCGGCCTCGCGCACCTGGGACAGGATGATGAGCACCAATACGATGGAAGCGATGATCTGGGCGATGTTGAGGAAGGCCATTGTGTGTCTCCGTGACCGTTGATTGTATCACGTTAGGGTTTCTGCGCTTCCAGTCCTTCCTGGACAAGGCGGAGGGCTAGATCGGGCTGGGCCTGGCCTTTGGTGATGCGCATGACCTGGCCCATGAGGAAACGGGCGGCGTTTTCCTTGCCGTCGAGATAGTCTGCGACGGCTTTGGGGTTGGTGGCGATAGCCTCGGCGACGGCGGCTTCGATGGCGCCGGTGTCGCTGATCTGGGCGAGACCCTTTTCTTCTACTACGTCGGCGGCGTTACCGCCGGTGGCGTACATCTCCTCCAACACGGTTTTCGCCAGGGAGGTGGACAGGGCTCCGTCCGCGATGAGGGACAGCAGGTCGGAGAGGCCGGCCGGCGCGACGGGCGAGTCTGCGATGTCCCGGTGGTCCTGGTTGAGCAGGCGGGAAAGGTCGCCCAGGATCCAGTTGGCGACTTCTTTGGCGGCGTTGGAGGAGCTATCGGGGTCGTGCTGCGCCAGTGTTGCCTCGAAGTATTCGGCCATGGCACGGGAGCCGGTGAGCAGGTCAGCATCATATTCGGACAGACCGTAGTCGGACATGAAACGGGCTTTGCGCTGGGGGGCGAGTTCCGGCAGCGCGGTTTGGAGTTGGGCGACCCAATCGCGGCCGATATTCAGCGGCGGCAGGTCGGGTTCGGGGAAGTAGCGGTAGTCGTGGGCGTATTCCTTGCTGCGCTGGGAGACTGTGACCTCGCGTTCCTCGACCCAGCCGCGGGTTTCCTGGGCGACTTGGCCGCCGTCCTCGAGGACGCGGCGCTGGCGTTCAACCTCGAACTGGAGGGCATCGAACACGGAGCGGAAGCTGTTCATGTTCTTGATTTCGGTGCGGGTACCGAAGGTGTCGCTGCCCATGGGTCGGATGCTGACGTTGGCGTCGCAGCGGAAATTGCCGTCCTGCATGTTGGCGGTGGAGACGCCGAGGTACTGCACCAGGGAATGCAATGAGGTTAGGTACTGGCGGGCTTCCTCGGGGGAGCGCAGGTCGGGCTTGCTGACGACTTCCATGAGGGGGACGCCGGAGCGGTTGACGTCCACCAGGGAGTAGCCCTCGCCGCCGTCGCCGTCGGGGAAGTGCTGCATCTTGGCGACGTCTTCCTCAAGGTGGACACGCTCGACGCCGATGCGCCGCCGGTCGTGGCCGATGTCGGAGTCGCCGGCGATTTCCAGGTAGCCGTCGAGCGCGAGGGGCAGGTCGTACTGGGAGATCTGGTAGCCCTTCATCAGGTCGGGGTAGGGATAGTTCTTGCGGTCAAACTTGGTGAATTCGGGGATGCTGCAGTGCAGGGCCAGGCCGGTCAGCATGGTGTACTCGACGGCGCTGCGGTTGATGACGGGCAACGCGCCGGGCAATCCGAGGCAGACCGGGCAGGTGCGGGTGTTGGGCTCGGCATCTTGGTAGTCAGCGGGACAGGCGCAGAACATCTTGCTGCGGGTGTCGAGCTGGACGTGGACTTCGAGGCCGATGACGGTTTCGTATTGCATGGGTGGTCCCGTTAAGGAGATTGATTAGCGATTCTTGATGGGGCAAGGCACCTGATATTTGGCCTTGCCCCGTGTTGCCTCGGATATGACGTCGGACGCGATTGGCTTTACTCCTCGTCGTCGTACTGGGATTTGAGCATTTCTACGACGGCGGGGTCGGCCAGGGTGGTGGTGTCGCCGAGGGCGCGGCCTTCGGCTACGTCGCGGAGCAGGCGACGCATGATTTTGCCGCTGCGGGTCTTGGGGAGTTCGGCGGCGAAATAGATGTCGTCGGGGCGGGCCATGGGGCCGATCTTGCCGGCGACGTGCTGCTTCAATTCATTAATGACGTCGTCAGAGCTGGCCACCTGGTCCTTGAGGGTAACGAAGGCGACGATAGCCTGTCCCTTGACTTCGTGGCTGCGGCCGATGCAGGCGGCCTCGGCGACCTTGAGGTTGTCCACCAGGGCGGACTCAACCTCCATGGTGCTGATGCGGTGGGCCGACACGTTGATCACGTCGTCCACGCGGCCGAGGAGCCAGAAGTAGGATTCCTCATCCAGCTTGGCGCCGTCGCTGGTGAAGTAGATGCCGTCGTAGTTGGACCAATACTGCTGCACGAACCGCTCGGGGTCGCCGTAGATGCCGCGCAGCATGCTGGGCCAGGGCTTGCGGACGACCAGGTAACCGCCACCACCGGGGCCGATCTCGTTGCCTTGCTCGTCCAGGATGGCGGCATCTATGCCGGGGAACGGCTGCGTGGCCGAGCCGGGCTTGAGGGTGGTGATGCCGGGCAGGGCGGAAATCATGATGGCGCCGGTCTCAGTCTGCCACCAGGTATCGACCACCGGGCAACGCCCGCCGCCGATGTGCTGCCAGTACCAGACCCAGGCCTCGGGGTTGATGGGTTCGCCGACGGAGCCCAGCAGGCGCAGGGAGGACATATCGTGCTTGTTAGGGTATTCCTCGCCCCAGCGCATGAACGTGCGGATGGCAGTGGGCGCGGTGTAGCAGATGGTGCAGGCGTACTTCTCGACGATGGTCCAGAAGCGATCTCGGTCGGGGTAATCAGGCGAACCTTCGTACATCACCGTGGTCGCGCCGTTGGCCAACGGGCCATAGATGATGTAGCTGTGGCCGGTGACCCAACCGATGTCGGCGGTGCACCAGTAAACGTCGTCCTCCTTGAGGTCGAAGATCCACTTGCTGGTGGCGTAGGTGCCGGTCATGTAACCGCCGGTGGTATGGACGATGCCCTTGGGCTTCCCGGTGGTGCCGCTGGTGTAGAGCATGAACAGCATGTCCTCGCTGTCCATCTGCTCCGGCTCGCAGGTGAGAGGTTGGTCGGCGACCAGATCGTGCCACCAGACATCGCGGCCTTCAACCATAGGGACGTCGTGGGCGGTGCGTTTCACGACGACGACCTTCTCGACGGGGGTGTCGCCCTCGATGGATGCGTCGGCGTTCTGCTTGAGCTGGATGATGCCGCCGCGGCGCCAGCCGCCATCGGCGGTAATCATGACCTTGGACTGGGAGTCCTCGATGCGGTCGCGGAGGGACTCGGCGCTGAAGCCGCCGAAGACTATACTGTGAGGGGCGCCAATGCGGGCGCAGGCCAGCATGGCGATGGCCAGTTCCGGCACCATGGGGAGGTACAGCGTAACCCGGTCGCCCTTCTGCACGCCCAGGCTCTTCAGGCCGTTGGCGAACTTGCAGACCTCGCGGTAGAGGTCCCGGTAGGTATAGACCTGCCAGTCGCCGGGTTCTCCCTCCCAGATGATGGCCGCCTTGTTCTTGCGGGGGCCGTCGAGGTGACGGTCGATGCAGTTGTAGGCGGCGTTGAGCTTGCCGCCGACGAACCACTTGGCGAAGGGGGCGTCAGACCAGTCCAGCACGGTGTCCCAGGGCTTGAACCAGTCCAGTTCGCCTGCGAAACGAGCCCAGAATGCTTCGGGATCTTGCATCGCCTCCTCGTACACAGCCGGGTCGGCGATGTTGGCGTTGGCGACGAACTCGGCGGGCGGCGGATAGGTGCGGTCTTCCTGGAGCAGGGCCTCGAAAGCGCCGGTATTTTGCGTCCCGTTGCTTTGAGTCATAGTAGTGAACCTCCGGGCAGGAAATGACGATGTGATATGGGGAGATATTAGCATACCGCTGTTGGGCATGACCGGCATGATAAAATCCGCATACTGTCAATCCCTTTGCCCCAAGCGCGATACCACGCGGAGGAACCGCAGATGACGACAACGTTGACGACGACTGCGATGCCGCCGGCGCGGCCTTTCAATGCGGAGGAATGCGCCGCTTTAGCTCAGGCCAGCATCATAAACGCGGACGAGCAGGCTGAAGTGCTGGCTGGTCGCCGTAGCTTCACGGTGAAAGAGTACTTGGCGATGGAAGTTGCCGGCATCCTGTACGAGGATGACCGCGTCGAACTTATAGATGGAGAGATAATCATCATGCCGCCTCTCGGCGAACCTCACGAATCCAGCACTGATTGGCTGAACCGACTGTTTGTACCACCATTGATCGGCAGGGCGATTGTGCGAGTGCAGGGGTCAATCCGGCTGAATGACCGCAGCGCGCCGCAACCCGACATTGCCGTCTTGCGAGAGCGTCCTTTGAGTGAGATGGGGCCATATTTCCCATCTGACGTACACTTGGTTGTCGAGGTTTCGGATAGCACACTAGCATACGACCAAGGTCCAAAGCTGGCGCGCTATGCCGCCGCCGGCATCCCCGAGGTGTGGGTCGCCAACCTGCGGGCGCGGGAGGTTACCGCCTACGCAGAGCCGTCGGGTTCGGAGTACGCCAGCGTCCGTACCTACCGAGTGGGTGAGAGCATCAGTCCCCGCGCATTTCCCGACGTAATCCTGGCCGTGGCTGATTTTATGCCACTGGTTGGCGATGAAAGTGACGAGCCACTCTAGACCCCGTAGGCAGCGCACGTAGCGCGCTTCTGATCAGGTCCCGCGACGCACCAGTAGTGTGGCAATGACGTACAATCAACCGCCATGCCTGCTGCCGCAGAACCGAGCATCGACGCCAGCGTCCGCATAACGTGGCGAACGCTGGCGCTGGCGTCAGCTTCAGCGCTGGGGATGGTGCTGGCGTCGCTGGACTTTGCGGTCAACGTGGGATTGCCGGCGATGCGGGACGCCTTCGGCACCGACCTGGCCGCCGTGCAGTGGGTGATCGTGGTGTTCATCGCCACGCGGGCGGGGCTGGCGCTGGGAGCGGGAGCGTTCGCCGACCGCTTCGGGCTGCGGATGGTGTATCTGTTCGGGACGGTGACCTACCTGGTGTCGATGGTGTGCATGTCGCTGTCCCCCACTCTGGAACCCCTGGTGGGCTTCCGCGTGTTACAGGCGTTGGGAACGGGATGCTTGTACAGTACGGCGCCGGCCATCGCGGCGTCGGTTTTACCGGAGCATCGCCGGGGACTGTCCATGGGGTTCACGTCGGCAAGCCTGGCGTCGGGGATGGTGATGTCCACGCTGGCGGCAGGACCGCTGGTGCAGTTGTTCGACTGGCCGGCGGTGTTCTGGGGCCGTATTCCGTTGGCAGCGTTGGCATTGGGGATTGGCCTGTTGGCGATTCCGAGTTCGATCCCAGGCGTAGCGGCGGCTCGTCCCCGGTTCGACGTGGCGGGGGCAGTGCTGGTGTTGGCGCTGTTGTGGTGCCTGATGATCGGGCTGCGCCTGGGGCAAGCCGTTGGTTGGGCATCGCCGGTGGTGCTCACGATGCTGGCGGCTGCGCCGGTGGTTCTGGTGGCGCTGGTGTGGGTGGAACGGCGGGCGGCGTCCCCCGTACTGCCGGGCGCGTTAGCGCGATTGAGGGGATTTCAGACGGCGACGGGAGCGATGTTCCTGGGGCATTTCTCGCAATTCGTGATCTGGTTCATCTTTCCCTTTTACATCACCGATTCATTGAATCGCAGCCCGGTGACGTTGGGGATACTGTTCGCCATCATGTCAACGTGCAACATCATGTCGTCGCCGGTGGGCGGCTGGCTGTGCGACCGTTGGGGCGTGCGTCCTGTTGGAGCGGTTGGCCTGGGTCTGACGGCGACGGGTTTGCTGGTGATGTCGGCGCTGGACGATGGTTCGGCGATCTGGCATCCGGCCGGGGCGATTGCCATCGTGGGTCTGGGCGTGGGCTGGTTCCAGTCGGCGGCCTACGCGCTGATGCTGGGCAGCGTGCCATCGGAGCGGTTCGGAACCGCGTCGGGAGCGATGTCGCTGGCGCAAGCGTCGGGCACGGTGTTGTGCGTGGCGATAGTGGGCGCGATATTTGCCGGACTGAGCGATCACTACGAAACTACGCTGCCGGTCAGCGAAGCGTTCCTGCTGGCTTACCGGGACGTGTTTCGCATCGGGGCAATCACGGCGGCCTTGGGCGCGATATGGTTCGGCCTGCGGGCGCGACAGCCGGGGCGGTGACTACGTCGCTCGTCCTTCGACAGGCTCAGGATGGGCTGGCCTAACGACGGGCTCAGGATGGGCGGGCGCTAATAGCAAGGGCCGCTCATCGGGAGCGGCCCAGGCAATCGTTGGCAGCGCGGGGCAGGCCAACGCCAGGATGGTTACGACGGGCGATTCCGGCGCTCTTCCTCGCGTTCCTCGGCCTTGTGGCGCAACGGACGTCCCTTGTCGGGGGTCGGGTCTTTCACCTCGCCGTAGATGGCGCGGCCTTCGTGATCTTCGGGTAGATGTTCTGTGATGGGCAGACCCTGCTCATTGACGAAGAGCAGTCAATGGCAATATTTGTAGATCTGCATGTCATCGCACGCGCAGATCCAGGTGCGGTGCTTGATCTCTTCTTCCTTGCTGGGGTAGAAGCGGCAGGGGCAGAGCGGCCGGCCGATTTCATCGACGTTCTGGGCCAGGCCCAGGATTACGGATTCTGCGATTCCTTCTTCCGGATGCAGAAACGTGCCGGATTTTTCGCAGTAACGGTCGACGAACAGGCGCATCCGCTGGATGGCTTTTTCGCTGGGCTGATCGGCCAATTTGATCCTCCTCGGTGCGTTCGGATAAGAATACGTTCAGATAAGAAACAATGCAGTAACGGCTATGGAAATCGTAATAGCCCGGGAATGATATAAGGATATGCCAAATTCCGCAAACTCGAAAGGCGCGCGCCGGAATCTTGGTAGTTAGCTCTCATTCGGCCCTGAGTTTGTGGCAACCCTGAGTTCGTGCTCGTTCCTGATGGTCAGTTGGCGAACCCACCTGGTAGATCGTAGTAAAAGAAGGCGGTTGAAACCAGATCGTGCAGCTCAAGACAGTGGTTGCTGAGGTACAACAGCAGGCGCGCCCGGTCGGTGGTGTCTGGCCATTCGTAACGAGCCATGGCGGCCAACCGGCCGGAAAGCCGTCGCGCCCCGGCATCTGACTGGACATTCGGCCCGAGAGGAATGGACGCAAGTTCGGTGGCCGCCACGTCCAGGGAGCGACACAATGAATCCGGCAGCAGAGGGTCGGTCACCAGCAGGTCCAGAACCTGTTCGGGCAGGATTTCCACGCTGTAGGTACGGTTGTAAGCCTCGACAGCGTGATACATTCGCAACAGCGCAATCCAATCCGATTCCGAGCCTTCACCAACCGAGGATTGATCGAGGGGAAACATTTCGATTTGGGACGTGAAAAGCGCTACGGCAAGCTGGGCCCGCTCGATGAATCTGCCCAGTTGCATGAAATGCCAGCCCTCATCGCGGTACATGGTGGCCGCGGCAACGCCCATGAAGGTGTCGATCTCGGCGGCGGTTTCGGCGTAAAAGGTTTCGGGCGAAGTGTTCCAGATGTCCAGGATGTTGATCCCTTGAATGCGCAAGTAGGCCAGGTTCAGACAGGTCCACATGTCAGCGCTGATGCGGTGGCGCATTTGCCGGGCGTTCTCGCGGCCCATGGCGAAGCAGTTGTACATGGAACCGGGGTTGGAGCGTTCAAAGGTGAGGTCGTCGGCCAGGGTGAAGGAATCGGCCAGGGTGTATTCGTCGCCGCCGCTAGTTTGCCAGGCGCGGCTTCCCGGAATGCCCATTACCTGGAGCATACCGACGTTGGAATCGCCGTCATTGCCGGGGAATAGATCCGGGCCGCTCCCGGGGGGCTGGCGGTCCAGGCACGAATAGATGCGGTTCCAGCCGTTATAGATTTCGGCGATGGGCCGGTCAACCAGAGCTTCAGTCTGTAACCTGAGCAGGCGGCAGAGGTGGTCCGCGCGCTCGAGGTAGCGGCCCATCCAGTAGAGTCCCTGCGCGCTGCGAGCCAACATGACGATCAGTCCTCCAGCACCCAGACGTCTTTGCCACCGCCGCCCTGGCTGCTGTTCACGACCAGGCTGCCACGCCGGAGGGCGACGCGGCAAAAGGCGCCGGGCACGATGCGGGTCGTGCGGCCATGCAGGATGAACGGTCGCAGATCAACGTGGCGCGGCTCGATATTGCCCTCGATCAAACAGGGAGAGCGGGAAAGGTCGAGGGTGGGTTGGGAGATGAAGTCGTTGGGGTTCGCCCTGATTTCCCGGGCGTAATCGGCGCGCTCCTCCGGAGTGGCGTGAACTCCCACCAGCATCCCATAGCCGCCAGATTCGCCGACCCGCTTGACGACCAGCTTGTCCAGGTTGTCCAGCGTGTACGCCAGGCTTTCGGGATTGCGGCACAGGTGGGTTTCCACGTTCTGCAGCAGAGGTTCTTCGTTCCGATAGTACCGGACCATGTCGGGAACGTAGGCGTACACGCTCTTGTCGTCGGCTACGCCGGTGCCGGGAGCGTTGGCGAGAGCCACGTTGCCGGCGCGATAGGCATCCATCAGGCCGGGCACGCCGAGCACGGAATCGGAGCGGAAAACCGAAGGGTCCAGAAAGTCGTCGTCCACGCGCCGGTAGAGGACGTCGATGCGTTGCAATCCGGTGGTGGTGCGCATATACAGGAACCCGTCGCGCACCAACAGGTCTTGTCCCTCCACCAACTCCGCACCGATCTCGCGGGAGAGGAACATGTGCTCATAGAACGCCGAGTTGTACACGCCGGGGGTGAGCAGGGCGATTCTGGGGGCTTGGCGACCGTCGGGGGCCAGTTCCAGCAGGGTTTCCCTAAGCAAGTGGCCGTAGTGTTCCACCTCCTGCACTCGGGAATCTCGGTAAAGTCTCCGCAGGCTGGTTTTGGTGGCCTTGCGGTTGGCGATCATGTACGAGACGCCAGAGGGAACGCGCAGGTTGTCTTCCAGGACGCAAAAGCCGTCGTTGGTTCGTACCACATCGGTGCCGCAGACGGCGACCCAAGTGCCCTGTGGCGGGGTGAAGCCGCGCATCTCCGGCCGGTATTGAGGGCAGTCGTACACTACCTCGGCGGGAATCACGCCGTCGGCAACGATCCTGGCGTCGCCGTAAACGTCCTGCAAGAACAGGTTCAGGGTTTGGAGGCGTTGGGTGAGGCCGGCGTGCAGTGAGTCCCACTCCGCTTTGGGCAACAGGCGGGGGATGCAATCGACGGGGATGATGCGCTCCTCGGCCTCATCATCTCCGTACACGGTGAAGGTGATTCCTTCGCTGGAGAAAGACCGGGTCACCCGTTCCTGGATGCTGCTCAGTTGCTCGTCGGAAAAATTATCCAGAGCGTCCCACAACCGCTGACAGTGCGCGCGAGGTTCGCCATCCGTAAGGAACATCTCGTCATAAATGCGCTGGTCAAGGTCGTAGTCCTGGAATCGGTCTGGCGTACTCATTGCGGATCCAACTGTTGCTGAGGAATGCCCAGCAAGCGTAGCAAAGAACGTCGGGCGGGACAAGGAGCAGGGCAGTGTTGGTATGGGGAGATGTTCATGCGCGGTCACTTTGGGAAGTGGTAAAGGTTACGGGGTTGGGGAAGGGAGTTCCCACCGGAAGAAGTTGCGGTAGCGGTCTTCCTCGGCCCAGGGCAGCAGGCTACAGACGATGGAGGCGGGCAGGGGGACATCGCCCTGGCGGCGCATGTCGTCGAGATAGCGGCGGAGGTGGATGAAGGTGGTGAGGCGGAAGCCGGCCTGGGCGACGCGCTGGATGACGTCGGCGGGTTCGGGTGGATTGTCAGGGTCCCAGTCGTCGGCGACGGATTCGGCGATGCGGCGGAGTTTGATGATGGCGAGTTCGCGTGCGAATTTGCGTTTGAGAGCGTTGACGCGGGTGCGGATTTGGGAGATGGTCATGGGATTGCCTCGGGAGGGAGTTTTTACATCGATATACAGGATGGACAGGATTTAGGGTTGGGGCCGGGATGGAGTCAGGCGGGTTGTTGGAGGAGGCTGACGGCGGATTCGAGGTTGTGGAGGTCGGAGCGGAGGTTTTCGAGTTCGGTGGCGCGGAGGTTGAAGGAGAGAGTGTAGTGAACGGCGCGGAGTCGGATGGCCGGGTCGGGGTCGTGCATGGCGTCGGCGAGGACGGAGGCGCAGAGAGGGGTTAGGGCGAGGAGTTTCTGACGGGCGATGTTGGCGGATTGGCGACGGAGTTCGGCGAGGCAGGCGCTGAAGGCGGGATTGGTGAGCCAGCGGCGGAGGGTGGATTCGCCGACGTTGGCGGCGCGGGCAGCCTGGGCGATGGTAGGGATGCAGGCGACGATGGGAAGGGCGGCCTGCTGGCGCGGGGAAAGGGCCGAAAGGTCGATTTCCCGGTCATTTCCGCTCATTTCCGATAATTCCGGCAGGGCGGGCGGCGGGTCGTGGGGCTGAATGGGCACCGGGAGAGTGGTTTCTGGGGAGGATATATTGGTTCTGGCAGGCCGGCGGGAGGATTTGGGGGTGCGATGTTTGGAGGTAGGCATAGGATGGTAAGGCTCGCGGCCTGGGTGGCGGTTGGATTTGGGATGTTAGTTAATGGTAAGGACGGGTGAAGGGTTGGGGCAAGGGGGAAGTGTCACCGGTCACCCTCTCCCATCAATTCAATGGAGAGGGGATTTCCTGGATTCCCGCCTTCGCGGGAATGACGGATTGACTTTGAAAAGGGCCTGCCCCGGTTTGCATTGGCCGGCTTTGTTGAGTACCTTGTGGCACAGGACTGGCGACTCGACGGATCGCCTAACGCTATCCGGCCGGATGGAACCGCAAGAATCAGGAGGTAACAAACCATGCGATTCACTTTCTTCATCATCGCAAGCCTCATCGTGGCGGTTTTCGCCATGGCAATATCGGGGGAACGAGGGGAGGGGCAAAGATTCGCCCAGGCTCAACAAGCCCCGGCAGTGGTGACCGCAGCCAACGCCGATAGCATCGGCACGGTGAACCTCTCCTGGGACGCGCTACCGGAAGTCTCTGAGTACACCGTGGGCTGGTTGGCCAACGAGGATTACGTGGCTAATCTCGAGAACAACGTCTGGATAAAGTACTTCGCCTACTCCAACGTCGGCGACGTTCGAGAGTGGACGGTGAATAGGCTGACGCCGGGGATAGACTACTGGTTCATCACCTGCGGCAACCTGAACAGCGACGCCCCGGTATGCACCGGCTGGACCAGCCTGAGCCTCACCGCGCCTCCCGCGGCCATCTGCCCCACGGGGGAGCCGGTCCCGGCGCCGGACGCCGGCGACTACGACGCGGACGACGACGGACTGATTGAAATCATCAACCTGGCCCAACTGGACGCCATCCGTTACGACTCGGACGGCGACGGCGTGCCCGACGACGCGTCCGCGGACGCCTATGCCGCGGCCTTCCCCGGCGCAGTTGAGGGCATGGGCTGCTCGTCCACCACCGGGTGCAAGGGTTACGAACTGATGGCCCCGCTGGACTTTGACACCAACGGCAACGGCGAGGCCGACGCCGGCGACGCCTACTGGAACAATGGCGACGGCTGGGAACCTATCAACTACCAAACCAGAGGTCCCGTAACAATAGGCTTTGACGGCAACGGCCATGCCATCTCCAACCTCTACATCAGCCGCAGCACCACGGACAACGTTGGGCTGTTCAGTGTCATCTCAGCCGATATACAAAACGTCGTCTTGGAAGGCGTCAACGTTACTGGTCGCCACAACGTTGGCGCGCTGGCCGGAGAAAACTTATTCAACATCTACAACAGCAGTGCCAGCGGTGAAGTCGCCGGCTTCGGTGGCAACATCGGCGGGTTGGTGGGGGCAAACGCAAACTCTACTGGATGGGCAGACGTCCGACGCAGCTCAGCCGACGTCTCCGTAACCGGACTGGGAACCTCAAACGGTTTCGCTGGAGGGTTAACGGGCATCCTTGGTCGAGGCACCATCAGTGACAGCATCGCCACCGGAGACGTAGATGCCGCCGACTACACCAGCGTCGGCGGACTGGCGGGGGGCAACTTTGGCTCCATACTCAGCAGCACCGCATCCGGCAGTGTAACCGGCAGAACCGAAGTCGGAAACCTGGTAGGAAACAACCAGGGCACCGTCACCAACAGCCAGGGCACGGGCCAGGTTACCTGTTCCGAATGTCCATGAGAACGCCGGCCCATCGCCAGCGCGTTATGGGGCGAGTGACAAACTCGCCCCATTTTGCTGCCTTGCGCCAACCTCCACCCCCTCTTCACCATGGCTTTTTCAAAGTCGTGGATAGCGGCCTTCCGCCTCAAACCGTCATTCCGGCTTTCGCCGGAATCCAGGAGATGATGGCATTAGGGTAAGTTGGTGGCAGCAAGGCGTTCTTGGATGCCGGATCAAGTCCGGCATGACGTGGTGAGGCTGGGCATGACGTGAATAATCGAAAGACCCTGGGATCGGGCAAGGGTTGTTGAGCGACCGGCGGGCTGTGTGGTAACATTCGGATACGGAACGTGGGCGATTAGCTCAGTTGGTTAGAGTACTTGCTCGACACGCAAGAGGTCGGTGGTTCGAGTCCACCATCGCCCACCAAGCTGGACAAAATCAAGAACCTTTACCATGTGCTTCCGATTGAAGTT
>VXOG01000086.1 GCA_009840165.1 Chloroflexota bacterium | reverse complement strand
GGCGGGAATGACGGTGACGGGGGGATGGTGGCGCCACGCATCATGTGCGGGGGAGGCTCCAGCCCTCTCCCACCAGGGAAGAGGGGGTTATTTGGGCTACCCCCTCACCACAGCCCTCTCCCACCAGGGGAGAGGAGGTTCTCAGGCTATGCCCGGCGGGATGGAAATTGGGAAGGGCACGTTAGGGTAGCGTTCCAGCAACCGCCGCCAAACCGCGTGTCCCACCGCCTCCGCGCGGCGCACCACGTCATCTTCGTCGATGGTCAACACCTTGCCGTCCCGCATGACCCACTGGCCATCCACCATCACAGACGTTATGTCGCCTGGCTGTCCGTTGTGTACAAAGGCGGATACGACGCGCAGGCTAGGCACCAGGTGGGGACGCAGCAGGTCCACCACGAACAGGTCCGCCTTCTTGCCAACTTCCAGGCTGCCGGTTATGTCCGCCATGCCCAGCGCTTTGGCTCCTCCTGTCGTCGCCCATTCCAGCACGTCCTCGGGCTGTGGGTACACCTCATCGTTGCGGCGCACCCGCTCCAGGAATAGACCCGCGCGCATCACCTCCACCATGTCCTCCGCCATGTTGTCCGAGCCCATGCCGATGACGCAGCCGGCGTCCAGCAATTCGCGCACCGGCGCGGCGGCTCCCCGGCGGGCGGCGATGGCGGCGTTGTTAGCTACTTTCACTCCGCATTGGCCCAACAGCGCAATCTCGCCGGCACTGACGTAGCGGCAGTGGGCGACCAGCAGGTCCGGCCCCAGGAAATCGTTAGCGAAGAGGTAATGGGTCGGGGATACCCCGCGCACGCGCATCACCGCCTCAATCTCCTGGCGGCTCTGGGAAAGGTGGATGGTATAGCCGACGCCGTAGCCTTCGGCCAGATCCCGGCTGCGGCGCAGCAGGTCAGGGGAGCAGGTTTCGGGAGCGTGGGGCGCGAGGAAGCAGTTGACCCGCCCCTGGTGCCGACCGTGCCAGGACTCCACCAGGTCGGCGCAGCGCTGTAGTCCCACGTCGGCGCGGGCTTCGTCGAAACGGTACACCCCGTCTCTGATCTGCGCTTCGTCCACATCGTTGATGTTTTCCGCCAGCGCGAGCCGGAGGCCGGTTGCCGACAGGTCGGCGGCGTAGCTGGCCACGTTGGACGAGATTTCCAGCAGACAGGTGGCGCCGCTGCGGATCGATTCCAGCGCGCCGAGCAAGGCCAGCGTCCGGCGCTCTTCCTCGCTCAGCAGGGAGCGGGCCGAAACCGGAAACGTCAGTCGAGTCGGGAAACCGAAGTCCTCCAGGATTCCCCGGTCTCCCGTGGCGAGCAGGTGCGTGTGGCAGTTGATCAAGCCGGGGAAAACCGCCTTGCGTAGCCCGTCCACTACCTCGGCGTCGGGATGTGCCTGCCGGATTTCGTCAGTAGGCCCCACGGACACGATCCGGTCTTCCGAGATCGCAATGCCCGCATCATGTAGTACCGTGCGGCCGGCGTCTCCCGTCACGATGGTTGTATTGGCGATAACGGTGGTCATGTCCATCCTCCGGCAGATGGCGTTCGCGATTGAGGAATCGTCTGCGCCGGCGCGACAAAGCGCTGCAATGGTTCCTCGTCATGGATACTAACATTTCTGACCCCCGACGCTGACCGGGGCAATGTCATCCGATGTCCTCGTTCAGGTAACGTTCCGTTTCAGGTGGTTTGGTTGATGAACCGTCACTCCGGCGAAAGGCAGAGTCCACAAACGCTACTGGATTCCGGCTTTCGCCGGAATGACGAGAGCAAGGCCGGAATGACGGGAGCAAGGCCGGAATGACGAGAACAAGGCCGGAATGACGAGAAGGTTTAGCCACCTAAATTGAAACGCCACCCCTCGTTCGGTGGGGCACACTCGCAACCGCAGGGCGTGATATAGTCAGCGGCAAACGGAACACCATCACCAGGAAGCGAAACCATTGGCAGGAGGGAGCCATGGCAGAGAATCTGGATCAGATCGTGGAATCTTACGAAGCGGAACGGTTGGCTACCGGGTTCGAGTTTACCGAAGGCCCACTGTGGCACCCGGACGGCTACCTGCTGTTCGTGAACAACCGCATCAACGTCATCTACCGCCTGGTTCCCGGCAGCGAACCGGAAGTGATTCGGGAGAACAGCGGCGGCGCCAACGGCCTGACGTTTGACCTTGAGAACCGGATCATCATGTGCGACGGCGACGACCGGCAGATCACCCGCTGGGAACCCGACGGCTCCATCACCGTGATCGCCGACCGCTGGGAGGGCAGACGACTGCACCGACCCAACGACGTGGTGGTACGCTCGGACGGCAGTATCTACTTCACCAATCCCGGCCTGCGGCTGCCGCCGGAAGAGCGGGAAATCGACTTCCACGGTATCCATCGCATCGCGCCGGACGGCACGGTTACAGCAGTGATAACCGACCTGGAATCGCCCAACGGCCTGGCGTTCTCGCCCGACGAGACCATCCTGTACGCCGACAATACGCGCCGGGGCGACGAATGCGCGGCGGAAAAGGAACGGGGCGAGGTCTGCACGCACCAGTACATCCGCGCCTACGACGTTGCGCCGGACGGCTCGGTGAGAAACAGCCGAATGTTCGCCGAAATGCACTCTGCGGAAGACGGCGTGCCGGACGGAATGAAGGTTGATACCGACGGCAGGGTCTATTGCACCGGCGCGGAAGGGGTCTGGGTGTACGAGCCGGACGGTACTTTGCTCGGCATCATCCGGCTGCCCGAGATTCCCGCCAACTGCGCCTGGGGCGACGCCGACTACCGCACGATGTACTTCACCGCCCGCAGCTCCGTCTATCGGATGCGGATGAATACCACCGGCATCAGCCCCTGGCGGGGCGGCTAGTAAGGATTGCTTACGATTTCGACCACTGGATTCCCGCTTTTGCGGGAATGACGTCGAATTGTCGAAACGATGAGGAGCCACCCCATGCAAGAACGCGACCTGATTGGCTACGGACTCAACCCGCCGGCGGTGGAATGGCCCAACGGCGCGCGCATCGCCGTCTCGTTTGTCCTGAACTACGAGGAAGGATCCGAGAGCTCCATCCTGGACGGCGACCCCTACGGCGAGACCGTTGGCGAATCCCCGTCGCCGGTGGCGCTAGGGGAGCGAGACCTGGCCAATGAGTCGTTCTTCGAGTACGGCAGCCGCGTCGGTGTCTGGCGCATCCTGGACTTGCTGGACGAGTACGATGTCAAGGGAACGATCTTCGCCTGCGCCCTGGCCCTGGAACGCAACCTTGAAGTGGGGCCGGAGGTCGTGCGGCGGGGCCATGAGGTGATGGGGCACGGCAACCGCTGGGAAGAGTATTACAAGATGGACCGGGACACCGAACGGGAGGCCATCAGGCAGGCCGTGGAATCCATCACCCGAACCTGCGGCGAGCGTCCGCTGGGCTGGTACACCCGCTACGGGCCCAGCGTCAACACGCGGGAACTGGCGGTGGAGGAAGGCGGATTCATCTACGACTGCAACGCCTACAACGACGACCTGCCCTACTACACTCAGGTCCACGGCAATCCGTGGCTGGTGGTTCCCTACTCGCTGGAGGTCAACGACTACGGGTTCTGGCGCGGTCAGCTGTCAACGCCGATGGACTTTTTCGAGTCGGCCCGCAACTGCTTCGACACCCTGTATCGGGAGGGCGCGACCCATCCCAAGATGATGTCGGTGGGACTCCATTGCCGGATCATCGGCAAGCCGGCACGGGCCGCTGCGTTGCGCCGGTTCCTGGAGTACGTGAAGAGCAAGCCCGGCGTCTGGATGCCGCGCCGCATCGACATCGCACGCTGGTGGCTGGAGAACTACCCGGCGCAGTAGGGTTATTCGTCCACGGCGCGAGCGGCAGCGAGGAAGTCGGCGTCGGCAAAGTCAGCGAAGCGGTCGGGCAGGAAATCGCTCATGTCGTCAACTACCTCAGTTGCGCCCCGGCAGACGTAGTCGGCGATAATGCGCCCGGTGATCGGCCCGAGGTGGATTCCTTTGGTGGTGTGGCCGGTGGCGAGGTACACGCCATCCCAGCCGGGAACCGGGCCGATGATGGGTTTGCTGTCTGGACTTAACGGACGCGAACCGGCAAGCTGCTGCACGAGTTCGGCGCGCTCAAGGTCGGGGAAGACGTCGATGGCGCGCTGGAGCAGCTCCAATCGGGCGGTTTCGGTGGGCTGACGGTCGAACTCTTCCCCTGCGAAAAGGTCCCGCTGATCGTAGTCTCGTCCGCCGGTGCTGCCCACGCTGGTCAGGCCGTCCAGCCGGCTGATCATGTGGCCGCGCTTGGGAGAGCTGATAAGAACGGTCAAAGGGTCGCCGGGGTAGTTGAGCAACAGCCGCTCCCCCTTCATCGGGCGCACCGGCACGGGGAAGTCCAGCCAGGGGGTGAAGGCCCGGCTCCAGGGGCCGGCGGCCACTACAACCGCGTCGCAGCGTATGTCCCCGGAGGCGGTCTTGACACCCGAGATCCGGGAGCCATTGGCGACCAGTCCGGTAACTTCCCGCGAAAGGATGCTGGTTCCCTTCAGTTCCGCGCCCCGGGCCAAGCCCAGGTTGAATCGGTAGCTATCCAGCTGCGCCGACTCGTCTTCATAGACGGCTCCGATGATCGACGGCGAGAGGCGTGGCTCGATGGATTGGATTTCCGCAGCGTCGATCCAGCGCATGTTGACGTGGGGTTGCTGCCATTCCATCAGGCTGTTGATGAGATTGACTTCCTCGTCGTCCAGCGCCAAGCGCAGGGAGGGACGGCGCTGGTACAGCAGATCCATGCCGGTGGCGGATTCCAGATCGGGCACGAGGCTCTTGAACTCATCATAGGAGGCGCGGGCGATCTCGAATGACGCGCCTGGTGAAAATTCCGCGCCCAGCAGGCTCAGGGAGCCGGTGGCGTGCGCCGACGCGCCGCTGCCGATGGCTTCCCGCTCCAGGAGCGTCACGTTGACGCCTTCTCTGGCCAGGTACCAGGCCACCGAGCAGCCGACCACGCCGGCGCCGATGACGACTACGTCCGTGGTTTCAGGCAAGCCGTTACTCTCCCGGTCGCTGGATACCGGCCCCGTATCAAGTACGGGGTGACGTTCTTTCGCCGGTATGACGGTGTGGTGTCTTTAGACCGCGGCGGCCACCGGGGCGTGGGCCTTCAGGAAGCGCCTGGCGTGGGCAACCACTTCGTCGGTGTGTTCCTGGGTGTCCTTCCAGGGGTAGATGGTCACCTCGGAGTTGGGGGCGAGATTGGCGACTTCCATGGCCCGCTCGTAGGGATGCGCCGGCACGTCGTCGGGCGCGATCAGGATGGGTGTCTGCAAGCCGCTGACGAACTCGCGAGAAACGGTGAAAACGAAGTCCGCGCGGTTGTTGTACATACTCATCAGGAAGTCATGCACCATTTCCATGGTGATGTCGGCGCGCTGCTCGCAAAGCGGCGGCCCCCAGCCCGCGATGTTGTTCTGGTAGAACAGGTCCGGCAGCTCCGGCCGGTACCCGCTGGGTTGCATTAGCGCCGCCGCGACGACACGGTCGCCGGCCCTGCTGAGCAGGTTGAGGATCATCGGCCCGGCGATGCAGAAACCGATCACCCCGAACTTGTCGATTCCCAGGTGATCCATCAAACCGATGTGGTCATCGGTGAAGGCGTCCCAAGTGCGCTCAATGTCCAGCGGCCCGGTGGACTGCCCGGGGGGAGCGTTACGCAGGTCGGCGGCGATGCACCGGAAGTCGTCCCCATAGGTCTCCAGGGGATTGAACGGATGGGTTTGCAGACCGGCCACGGTGGAATTGAGTCCACCGCCGGGAATGATCAGCAGGGGGAAACCCGAACCGACCTCTTCGTAATAGATGCGGGTGGAGCCTCTTTCGTAAAACGGCATGACGATTTTCCTCCATCGCTCGTGCGTTGCCCTAGAACGTGTTGCACTCTCTGGATTCCCGCTTTCGCGGGAATGACGGGAAATGCCTACACAACCTAGTCCTCGGTTATGTCCTCTCCGGAGTCCACGCGGAAGCCGATGCCCACCTTCACCTGGTACCAATTGGCCTTGTCGCCATCAATGGTGCCGCGGATTTCCCGTACCTCGAACCAGTCGAGGTTGCGGATGGTCTGCCCGGCCCGAGAGATGGCGCCGTCAACGGCCTGCTGTATGCTCTCGCTGGAGGATCCCACCAGCTCAACTACCTTATACGTGCTTCCAATTGCCATGTTTATCTCCGTATCCTCTGCCGACTGCATGTCTAGTTTTCTCAGTCGCAGCGGCAAATATAATAAGCACGACAGTCGAATAGGGCAACTGCCGAGCGGAGCCTCTGCGGCGACGTTTTGCCTTGACATCGCCCCGGCCCAAGTTACAATCGCCTCAAATGCCGTGTTCGAGCAGGTTCAAGGAGAATAGAAATGCCATTTTACACTCGTGGCGACGTCACCATTCACTATGAAGAAACCGGTTCCGGTTTCCCGATCCTGGCTACGCCCGGCGGCGGGTTGAACTCCATCATGGCGGGCTGGCCCAACCAGGTCTTCAACGCTGTCGATGCCTTCAAAGACCACTTCCGCGTCATCACCATGGACCAGCGCAACGCCAACGGCGGCCAGTCCACCGGCCCGGTACAGGTTGAGGATCCTTGGGGCGCGTTCGCCGACGACCAACTCGGCCTCATGGACCACCTGGGAATACAGGAGTTTGGCTTCATCGGCTTCTGCATCGGCGGCCCCTTCGCCATGACGCTGATCAAGAAGGCCCCCGGCCGCGTCGCCGCCGCCGTGCTGTGCCAGCCGGTGGGCCATGCAGAAGCGACTCCGGATGCGATGTACGACTCCGGAGTGGACGTTTGGGCTCCCGCGCTGATGGCCAATAGACCGGAATTAACGATGGAGACCATTGAGCAGTACCTGCACAACCTGTACCGAATCCAGCCGGACTTCATGTACAGCGTGTCGCGGGACTTTGCCCGTTCGTGTCAGACGCCCCTGCTGGTCATGCCCGACGACACGCCGTCCCACTCGCTGGAAGCCGCGATGGCGATGGCGGAACTGGCCCCCAACGCTCAGGCAACCGTCTATCCCTGGAAAGAAGACCCGGACATCAAGGCCCAGACCATCAACGAGGTGATCGAGTTCCTCAAGGCGCACCAGCCGGTGGGCGCCGGGCGGTAGCCGCAATATAGGGGAACCAGGAAGGTTGTCCTCCGCTGTTCCTTAGGGGCGGGTTTGAAACCCGCCCCTACCTAGTAGCCAGCCACGTCAATTCTGCCTTGAACCGTCGGCATTGCTCCAATGGGGCAAGAGACAATTCCTAAACGATGATGAATGACGGAAACTGTCACTGAAGTGCCGTTAT
>VXOG01000066.1 GCA_009840165.1 Chloroflexota bacterium | reverse complement strand
CGGGCGTCTGGCCTCGCGTAGCCTCGCCATGGGTTGTTGGGGATGCGGGGGCCCGGGCTTAGTGCTTGCCCGGGCAGAGGCTAGCTAGCTGGCATCTTGCTCCAAGGGACGGTATTGATGACATCTGCCGATTGACACGCCGGCCTCCGTGCCGGCATTATCTCCGCAGACGGTTTATGAGGATAGAAAAGTAATGGACTACGATGCGCAACGGGCATTGCAATTACTCCGCATCGGCTCCAGTATCCCCGATGCCCAGTTCCGCGATGGACAGGAAGACGCTATCCGCCATGTGGTGGAAGGGCGCGGCAAGTTGCTGGTTGTCCAGAAGACCGGCTGGGGCAAGAGCTTTGTTTATTTCATCGCTACAAAAATGCTGCGTGAGGGTGGCGCTGGTCCTGCCTTACTGATTTCGCCCTTGCTGGCGCTGATGCGAAACCAGATAGCGGCGGCGGAGCGCATGGGTGTTCGAGCAGTCACTATCAATTCTGATAATACCAACCAATGGGATGATGTAATGGCGCAGGCGCGCCGGGACGAGGTGGATATATTGCTGATTTCCCCGGAGCGGCTGGCTAATGACAGTTTTCGAGAGGATTTCCTTCCCGACATCTCCGGGCGTGTTTCGATGCTGGTAATCGACGAAGCGCACTGCATTTCCGATTGGGGCCACGACTTTCGCCCTGACTACCGGAGAATCGAACGCATTGCCCGCACTCTGCCGGAAAACATCCAACTACTCGGAACAACGGCAACTGCGAACAAGCGCGTGATGGACGACCTTGAGGAAATCCTTGGCCCCGATATAACGACGATGCGAGGCGACCTCAACCGCCCCTCGCTGATGCTGCAAACCATCCGGATGCGGAGTCAGGCCGAAAGGTTAGCGTGGCTGGCGGAGCGGTTGCCGGAACTCCCAGGCTCCGGAATAATTTACACATTGACCAGACGAGACGCTAGACAGGTATCTGATTGGCTCCAGTCTCAAGGCTTGAACGTGCAACCGTATATGGGCGGTTCCCGAAATCAGGAAGAACGGGACGGACGAGAACAGCTAGAAGATGCATTGCTGGAAAATCGCGTCAAGGCACTGGCATCTACAGTGGCCCTGGGTATGGGTTACGACAAGCCTGATTTGGCTTTCGTCATCCATTACCAGACACCTTCGTCGGTAGTGCATTATTACCAGCAGGTTGGGCGCGCTGGGCGAGGGTTGGAGGCCGCACATGGTGTACTGTTAAGCGGCGTTGAGGATACGGAAATTACTGACTTTTTCATCCGTAGCGCTTTTCCGACCAGGGAAGAAGTCCGTCAAGTGATTGCTGCATTGGCAGACGAACAGACGGGTTTGTCCGTACCTCAATTGCTGCAAGCGGTCAACATCAACTCAGGACGACTTGACCGGGCCATCAAATTGCTGTCTCTGGAAGCCCCGGCGCCAATTGCCAAGAAGGGCACGCGTTGGCAGTTGATCCCAGTAGAATTGAACAACGATTTCTGGGAACGGGCGGAAAGGCTAACTGCGCTACGCCAGGCCGAGCAGCAACAAATGCAGGAATATGTGGCATTGGATTCTGGACATATGGAGTTTCTCATTCGCGCCTTGGATGGCAATTCGGAGAGCGCTCAAACTCCGAACATATCGCCTCTTTCCACAAACGTGAGCCCAGAAACCGTGCTTCAGGCAGTGGAATTTCTGCATCGCACACGAGTGCCGATTCAGGCACGCAAAAGATGGCCAAACGGCGGTTCGCCGGGTGACTGGATGTGCGGCAACATACGTAAGGAACAACAGGCGGAGGATGGCTTTGCGCTGTGTTATTGGCGCGATGCTGGCTGGGGCAATTTGGTATATTCCGGCAAATATATCGACAACCGCTTCTCGGATGAACTGGTGGCGGCGGCAGCAGAGATGATGCGAGAGTGGCAACCACAGCCAACGCTTGATTGGGTGACCTGTATCCCATCGAGACGCCATCCTTACTTAGTGCCGGATTTTGCGGAGCGGTTGGCAGATACTCTCGGCCTGCCTTTTCGCTCCGTGCTGGTCAAAACCGACGACCGCCCGGAACAAAAGGATATGGAAAACAGTGCCCAGCAGGCCCACAATGTGGAGGGTTCTCTCGGGTTTTCACAGAATCAGGTACTACCCGGCCCCGCTCTGTTGGTAGACGATATGGTAGATTCCGGCTGGACATTCACGGTTGCAGCAGCATTGTTGCGAGAGCGTGGATGCAGCGCAGTATTTCCGTTCGCGCTCGCGGACACCGGGAGCAGGCAAGGATGATGAACATGGAAATGTCATCCAACACTAAAGCCATTCTGCTGCTCACGGCTCCGTTGCTGTTAGGGCGCGGCAAAAGGACAAATTCGGTCAAACCTCTGTCGGTGTCAGAATACGACCGTCTGGCACGTCGGCTTCACGAATGCAACTGGCAACCGGCCGACCTGCTGGGCCCAAAATCTGGCGCAATACTGCACGAATCCCTACCGGGTCTCGATGACGAGCGTATAAACCAACTTCTGGAACGGGGATTTCTGCTCAGCCAGGCAATTGACCATTGGCAAACCCGGGCAATCTGGGTACTCAGTCGCGCCGACCCCGATTATCCCGATCGTTTCAAGCGGCGGCTGGGAGGATCTGCCCCGCCAGTGCTTTACGGTTGCGGCGACGCAACTTTGCTGGAAAACGGGGGGTTGGCAGTAGTAGGTTCCCGCAACGCAGACGATGAGCTGATGGAGTACGCCGAGAGCATCGGACATTCAGCAGCCGAGTCACAATGTACGGTTATTTCCGGCGGTGCTCGCGGGATTGACTATGCCGCTATGCATGGAGCGCTAACGGAATGGGGTACAGTCGTAGGTATACTCGCAGATGGCCTTGAGAAAGCCGCAATGGAACGCGGGAACCGCGATGTATTGATGGATAATCGATTGGTCCTTATCTCCCCTTATGACCCAAAGGCAGGTTTCAATGTGGGGAACGCTATGCAACGGAATAAGCTAGTGTATGCGCTCGCCGATGCAGGACTGGTTATTGAGTCCGATTACAACAAAGGTGGCACTTGGGCAGGTGCGGTTGAGCAACTGGATAAATTAAGTCTTGTGCCCATTTATGTTCGCTCAAAGGGCGATATAAGCAACGGCTTAAGGGCTCTGGAAAGAAGGGGAGCACTCCCTTGGCCTAATCCCGCAACCGCCGATGATTTCCGAGGCGTTATCGATGGTAAACAGCCCCATCAAGGGGATAAAGCCATCAAACAATCCGCTTTCTCATTGGATTGTGGCGAAGTGGTTATACCCTCTCAAGGTAACAAAGAAGAGCCAATCGTTCAATCCGCTCCGGCCGTTGGCACGGAAAACGTGCAAACTGCGACTCCTGCCGACGCTCTTTTGGGGGTAGTGGAACAGCTTCTGGCATCAATCGAAAAGCCAATCACAGCTTCCAATGTTGCAGAACATCTCGACGTCAGCAAAAGGCAGGCCGGCGACTGGCTTAAACGACTTGAGCAGGCCGGAAAGTATCAGCGTAGGAACAAGCGAGCACCGTATGAACGTGTCGTCCAACTAAATCCGCTGTTCCATTAGGCTCTCTCATCAGTAACTCGATAGTCGCGGGAGGGCGAGCGACTATACGAGGAGTTATGACAAGCGCCCCGCGGCCGGCCCCACCCTCGACCGTTTTTTGTATAATGCCGGCCATTCGTGTTGTAACGACAATCGCCGGATGCCGATCCGATGCCATCCCAACCGCACCGCAGGAGGTAATGCCGCCATGATTTCGCAGGCTGATAACATCGCGCTGACTCAAGTCGGCCCCGGGACCCCCATGGGAGAGCTGATGCGCCGCTACTGGATGCCCGCCCTGCTCTCGTGGGAGCTGGCCGAACCCGACGGCGAGCCGGTCCGCGTCAAGCTGCTGGGCGAGCAGCTGGTCGCCTTCCGCGACACCGACGGACGCATCGGCCTGCTGGAAGAACTGTGTCCCCACCGGCTGGCGTCGCTGTGGCTGGGACGCAACGAGGAGTGCGGCCTGCGCTGCGTGTATCACGGCTGGAAATTCGATGTGAACGGCCAGTGCACCGACATGATGAACGAGCCGGCCGACAGCGATTTCCCGTCCAAGATGACCACCACCGCCTACCCAACCATTGAGATGGGCGGCGTCATCTGGGCCTACATGGGGCCGAAAGAACATACGCCGCCGCCGCCCAAATTCGAGTGGGCCGCCGTGCCGGATACCCACCGCCACGTCACCAAGAACATCCAGGAATGCAACTGGCTCCAGGCGCTGGAGGGCGGCATCGACTCGGCCCACGCCACCATCCTGCACCGCACGCTGCGTCCCGACACGCCCCACGCCGGCCTGCGCATCGACTCCGCCCACGTGCAGGGCCGGCCGCCGGATCTGGAGGTGGACATCACCGATTATGGTTACCGCTACGCCGGCATCCGCTCCCTGGGCGACGAGGGCAACCACGTGCGGGCGTACCACTTCATCATGCCCTTCCACCAGATTCGCGCCAGCCAGCGCGGGTATCGCGGCCGGCCGGGGCCGGTGGGCTTCCTGGCGTCCGGCCACATGTGGGTGCCCATGGACGACCACAGCGTGATGGTGTGGAACTGGGACCTGTCCTACGACGACCCCATCGAAGCCGAGGAACGCACGGACATGGACCGCAGCTACGGCCGCGGCCCCGAGCACATGCTGGACAGTTTCCGCACCAGGGTCAACCGCGATAACAACTGGATGATTGACCGCGCCGTGCAGAAGACCGAGACCTTCAGCGGCATCGACGGCGTGAACGCCCAGGACGTGGCCGTGCAGGAAAGCATGGGCTACGTCGTGGACCGCACCCGCGAGAACCTGAGCCGCACCGACATGGCCATCATCTACGCCCGACGACAGCTATTGCAGGCCACCCGCACCGTGGCCGAGGGCGGCGTCCCGCCCGGCGCCGGCGACAACTACTACATGCTGCGCCCGGCCCAGGCCATCCTGCCCGTCGGCGTCGATTGGCGCGACGCCCTATGGGACGCCCTCTATCCCGACGGGTCGCAGGAGCGCGATGGGAAGTAGGGTATGCCCTGTCATTGCGAGTCCGCCTGAGGCGGACGGCAATCTCGCAGGTTGTCGCAAAATGTAGGGGCGAATGATTATTCGCCCCTACTCAGTTATGAACACTTGACGGGGATTAGCAGTACACCCTATCGCGCCGGCCGACACGAACCACCAGCACACGCAAAACGTCGTCCTGAATTTCACAGACGACGCGGTAGTTCCCCACTCTGTAACGCCATAGCCCGCGCATGGGGACGGTTAAGGCTCGACCGATGCTGCGCGGATCGTCCCTCAAGGCGACCCGCTCGTTCATGTAGTCCACCACTCGCCGGGCAATCTGCCGGTCAAGCCGGCGCAATTGAGCCTGAGCCGCGTCGGAGTACTCAATCGTCCAGGCCAAGGTTCCGCCTCACCTCAGCGGATGAATAGACCTTTTCCTCGCCGCTGCGTATACGCTCGAGTACCTCAATAGAAAGGTAACAGTCCTCGATGTCTTCCATTACTCGCTCTACTAGCTCCTGAAGGAAAAAATCCTTCGAGCGGCCGGTTTCGGATGCCAGGAAGTCCAACCTCTCCTCGGTTTCGGGCGAAAGCACAATCGTAGTCGCCATGGGGGTTCCTCGCCGTTCGGATTTGTGATGACCAGTGTATCACTCAGTGTGATCAAAAACTTGGGGCGGGTTTGAAACCCGCCCCTACGAATCTCCCGAAAGGAGTATCGGGAATTACCCTTCTTTCAGTGCCGGTATCACCTTCGTGCCCAGGAGTTCGACGGAGCGCATCACGTCCTCGTGGGGCATGTGGCCTTCGTTGCCGTAGATGAGGATGTAGCCGGGCTCAAGGTCCTGGCGGATGTGCCGCAGCTTCTCGGTTACCGTCTCGGGGCTGCCGACGATGATGTTGTAGGCCGCTTGCAGGTCTTCGTAGGTCATGCGCCGACCCATGGTGCCGGTGCCGATCAACGGGCGCGACATCTTGATGCGCAACGCCTCGCGGGACTGGTAGCCCGGCGGGTCGTTGAACTCCATCGGCCCGCGATTGCGGTGGTTCTCCGTCCACAGGAACGTGCGGCCGATTTCCTGCGCCCGCTCGTCGGTGTCGGCGACCAGGCAGCGGATCAGGTAGCCGAAGTGCTCGGGGCCAGCCTCGTAGCCCTCCTCGGCGGCGGTCTCGTGGTAGATGCCCTTGAGCTGCTTGGTCAGGTCCAGCAGGGAACCCAGGTTCATGTAGGGGTAGCGGTGCTTCGCCGCCCAGATCACGGACTCGGGGCTGCCCGTGCCGGGGAACCACACCGGCGGGTGCGGCTTCTGGATCGGCACCACCCAGGGGTTGACCATGCGGTGCGGCCAGTATTCGCCCTCCCAGCGGAAGGGGCCGGGCTCGGTCCAGCACTTCACGATCAGGTCGTGTGCCTCCTCGAAGCGGGGGCGGTTCTCTGTAGGCGGGTAGCCGGCGTGCAGCGTCTCGACGGCGGTGCCGCGCACGAAACCGGAGATGATGCGGCCGCCGCTGATGCAGTCCAGCATGGCGATCTCTTCGGCCATCTTCACCGGGTCGTTGACCGCGATCACGTTGCCCAGCATGGCGATCTTGGCGTTCTTGGTGCGCTGGGTGATCACGGCGGCGTCAACGTTCACCGAGGGCTTCATGCACCAGTACGAGCTGTGGTGCTCGTTGGACATGATGCCGTCGAAGCCGACCTGGTCGGCCAGTTCGTACTGGTCGTGGTAGTTGGAGTACAGGACGTGGGCCTTTTCGGGGTCGAAATAGGTGTTGGGGAAGTGCATTCGCCCCGATTCGTAGGGCGCCAGGTCATCCTCGGTCACGTGGCCGTAGGGCTGTTCCGAGAACCAGAATACTTCGAGTTCGTGCGCCATGATTTTGCTCCTTGTTTGGGCGTTCGCAACGATTAGAAAGCGGAAATCTGCGGGCTATTCAGGAACCCCTTCACGGCGGCTACGAATTCGCCTCTCTTTTCCACCGCTGGAGAGTGTCCGCAGTTGTCAATGATCCGCAGCTGGCTGCCCTGGATCGCCTGCTGGAACAGGTGGCCGCACTCCACCGGAATAATGGCGTCTTCGTTGCCCCACACGATGAGCGTGGGGGTATCGACGCGGGAGAGCGTGTGCGGCAGGCTGGGGTTGTGCAGGTAGGGCTTCCAGCAGAGCTGCGAGGCCGTAATGGCGTTGGAATGGACGACCAACTGCTCTTCCGGCGTCAGCTCGCGGGAGTAGTTTTCGTAGTTCTCAACCTGGCTGGGGTCGTGGAAGCGCTGCTTGAGGCGGGTGTCGGCGGAGACCATGAAGATCTCGGCGATCTCGCCGTCGCGCGGCTTGATGCCGGCGGCGTCCACCAGGATCAACGCGTCGATGTTGTGGTCGTCCATCGCGGCCATCTCGGCGGACACCCAGCCGCCCATGGACGAGCCCATCAGCACGATGTCATCCAGGCCCAGCGCGTCGACGAACATGTGGTTGAAGTGGGCCACGTCGTTGATGGTCTTGATCCAATCGGGAGCCTCGGTGCCGTTGAAGCCGGGCTGGCTGGGCACGTACACCGTGTAATCGGCGGCCAGGTCTTCGTGATAGGGCTGCCATCCGTTGGATCCACCGGCGCCGTGGAAGAAAACCAGCGGCGGACCGTCGCCGCCAGTGTACATTTCGACGGCAGTCCCGTTGACGTTTACGGTTGTGCGAGAACCATTCTGAACTGTTGTCATACTCTCGTTCCTGTGCGGGATTGGGATGGCGATATTCTGTTACAGGGGTAGCCCTATGTCAAGGCAACACAGTTTGCCGGTTTAATCTGCTAAACTTACGCATCTTTTGCATTGCCGTCGGTGACGGTGGAGATAAGAAATATGAAGATGAAACGCATTGCACTTCCGGTAATCGCGGTTCTTGCCGCGGCCGCATTGGCCGCCGTTGGCGGATGGCTGGCATTGGAAAACGAAGCTCACGCCCAGACAGCTCTGTCCGCTCCCGCCAACGTGCAGGTGGCCGACGGCTAGAATACGGGCGAGGTGGTGGTGTCCTGGGACGCCGTGGACGGCGCTACGGGTTACAGCGTCCAGTGGGTGAACGTGGACGCGGCCCTGGTGGTATATGATGCCGGCGGGGACTGGGAGCAATACATTCAATCCGCCGACATCGATGGTGGTGAGACGGCCTCATACACTTTGACGGTCAATCGTGCCAGGTCGGGAGCCGAGTATGCATTTGCCGTGCGAAGCAGAAGCGGCCCTGACACAGAGTCCGATTGGTCGGGCTGGGAACGATGGGTTCTGCAAGATATTGATGACGTTCTCGCGGCCGCGTTGTCTATTTCCCAGAACGCCAGCGCTTTGGTTGCCGCGTCGGGGCCGACGCACGCCGGCATGATCGGCAACCCCCCTTCCGCGGACGTGATAACCGGGCTCAAAACCAGCCTGAACGCCCAACTGCCACTGCTGCGGGGCCGGGGCGACGTTGCGCGGGTCGCCCGTATCGAAACCCTGACCCAACGGCTGATTTCCAACGCAGAACAGATACAAGCCGGACGGCCCGCTTTGCTGGACGCGCTGGAAGAAGAGCAAGCCGGCCAACGCGCTTCCACCACCGCAGATCTGTTCGCGGCCAGTACCGTAAGCGTGGACGACCAGTTTGACGTTCTGATGGATGATGGCACTGTCTCGGAAGCTGCCCGGCTTCGTTACTCGCATTTGCAGAGCTTGTTGGCAAACGTGAGGCAAGGGCGTACCCTGCTGCTGGTGGCCGCGCGCTTGCAGGACCCGGCGGTGGTGGCGCGAAACCAGGAAGCCTACGAGTCGGTGGCCGAGCTCATCCAGCGCGACATTGAATACCTGCGGGATAGCGGCGGGCCAAGGACGATGGATGAAAGGATCGCTGTCGCTGGCGCCCAAGCATTGGTCAATGCCGGGAGCGGTAACTTCACCCGGCTGGAAAAGCGCCTTAAACTGATGGCAGACGAACGCGGGCTGATCGCGCGTAACGCCGCCGCCCTGGCGCAGTTGCGGGCCGAGCTTGGCGCGTTGGTGGCCGAGGCCCAGGGGATGACGCATCCGGAAGGCCCCATGATTACGCCGCCCACCGGAATGCCCGGCCTTACCGACGATATGATCACGTTCGGGCAGTCCGCGGCATTGACCGGGCCTTCAAAAGCGCTGGGTGAAGGTATGCGACTTGGCATCCGAGCGGCATTCGCAGAAGCCAACGCCAACGGTGGTGTACATGAGCGCCGTCTGGAACTCACGACGCGAGACGACATGTACGAATCCGACCAGGCCTTTGCCAAGACCCGGCAGTTGATTGGCCAGGATGGAGTGTTCGGGCTGATTGGCGCGGTGGGCACGCCCACCTCCCGGGCCGCGCTGCCGCTGGCAAAGGCCGGAAAAGTTCCTTTCGTCGGGGCCTTCACCGGGGCGCAGTTGCTGCGGGAGGACGACCAGGACTTCATCCTCAACGTGCGGGCCTCGTATCACGATGAAACCGAGCAGATGGTGGCCTACCTGAAGAGCATGGGCAAGACCAAAGTGGCCGTGTTGTATCAGAACGACTCCTACGGCCAGGACGGGCTTAAGGGCGTAGAAAATGCGCTGAAACAGCCCGGTCGAGAGGATATGACGCTGGTGCAGTCGTGGTACTATGGACGGAACACCACTGCGGTAAAGGCGGCGGCGTTCCGCATCAACAAGGCCAAGCCGGACGCGGTAATCATCATCGGCGGATACGCTCCGACGGCCAAATTCATCGAGCAGTTGCGCATGCGAATGATGGATGATCCCACCTTCATGGCCGTGTCCTTCGTGGGCAGCAACGCGCTGCGTGATGAGCTTGTGAGGCTCGAGGAGACCACGTCGGACGTGTACGTGACCCAGGTGGTGCCGCTGCCCAGCGACGAAAGCGTCACCAAGTATCGCGACGCCCTATCTGCGGTCGACCCCGACGCGGAGCCCGGGTTTGTCTCCCTGGAGGGCTACCTTGCCGGCCGCCTAGCCATTGAACGCTTGAAAGCCTGTGGCACGAACGTCACCCGCGAGTGCTTCCTCAACGTCTTCAGTGAAGACACTCCCCCCATCGACATTGCCGGCCTCCAGCTCCAGTACGGGCCTGGCGACAACCAGGGCTCCGACGAGGTGTTCCTGACACGGATCAACGATGCCGGGCAGTTTGAATTGGTGGCGGAGTAATCCGCGCCAACCCTCAACGATGCCGGGGCGGGTTTGAAACCCGCCCCTATCCTTTGGATGGTATGATTCGGGTCACCGCCGCATCGCAGCTTCGCCCTTTGAGGTTCAGCATGACCACCACACGACCCGCCGAATTGCCGGATGTACCGGCTGAATCCTTCTATCTTCCCGATATCCCCCAGAAGCATCCCGACGACATGACCTCCGTAAAATACCTGCATGAACCCGGCCAGACCCACCACCTATCTCAATATCTGGGCAACCGGGACACTACCCTGGTCACCGGCGAACGCTACATCGTGCCGGGCCCGGCCTACGTCGCCGGCGAAAGCCGCTATCCCGACCTGCTGGTGGCCTTTGACGTTGACCCCGCCGCCTACAATGCCAGCAACGGCTATATTGTCAGCGAACAAGGCAAGCCGCCGGACTTTGTGCTTGAAGTGGCGTCCAGACGCACCGCCAGCGACGACCTGGAGGGCAAGAAGGACTACTGCGAGCGGATCGGTGTAGGTGAATACTGGCTGTTCGACGGCGAAGGGCAGTTCTACGAGTTTACGCTGCGAGGGTATCGTTTGGCAGGAGACCGCTACGAACCCATACCCGTGGCCGAAATCAGCCCCGGCGTGTTTCAGGGGTACAGCCCGGCGCTGAACCTGAACCTGCGGGCGGCGGATGCGTACCTGGGCTGGCATGATCCCCGCACCGAGGATCACATCCCAACCCTCACGTCGGAAACGGCCCGCGCCGATGCGGAACACGCCGCCCGTCTCCGGGAAGCAGCCCGAGTGCAGGAGTTGGAGGCCGAGTTGCGCCGGCTCCGTGAGAGCAGGTAATGCGCGGCCAACTATCTCGGCTTGCCGCGCCTGCCGGTTTCAATTACGATGTACGTAGCAAGCGCGGCGGCAACGCGCGCTCAAAAACCCCCATTCTATGACAGAATCCACCAAAGTCCTGGTCACCGGCGGGGCCGGCTTCATCGGGTCGCACCTGGTGACCGGCCTGCTGGATAACGGCTACTCCGTAGCCGTAGTGGACGATCTCAGTTCCGGCCAACTGCGCAACCTCGACCATCGGGCGACCTTCTATCACGCGCCCATCAATGATCAAAAGGTCAAACAAATCATCCAGCGCGAAGGGCCCGAGATAATTTTCCACCTCGCCGCCCAGAGCAGCGTGAGGCAGTCAACCCTGGATCCGGTAACCGACGCTGACTCCAACGTTTTGGGCACCATCAGGCTGCTCGACGCTGCCGCCTCGGAAGGCGTGGAGAAAATCGTTTTTTCCTCCACCGGCGGCGCCATCTACGGCAACCCCGATACGATCCCCTGCGACGAAGACACACCGGTTAATCCCTTGACCCCTTATGCCCTGTCCAAGTACGTTAGCGAGTTGTACCTGGAGCTTTTCTACCGGACTTATGGGTTGCAATACACTATCCTACGCTACGCCAACGTGTACGGCCCCGGCCAGGACCCCAACGGCGAGGCCGGCGTCATCGCCATTTTCGCCGGTTTGATGCTCAGGGGCCGCAGTCCCAATATCTACGGCGATGGATTGCAGGAACGGGACTTCGTGTACGTGTCCGACATAGTCGAGGCAAACCTGGCGGCGATGCATCGGGGCGATGGACGCATCTACAACATAAGCGCCGGCGAACCGGTGACCATAAACCGGATTTACTCGCTGCTTCAGGAGTGCACCGAGTTCCGACAGGAACCCGTGTACCGCCCCAGGCGCGCCGGCGAAGTGCTCAAGATCGCCCTTGACCACAGCCGCGCCACCCAGGAACTGGGCTGGGAGCCCAAAATTCCCCTGGAGGAGGGCCTGGGCCACTCCGTTGACTACGTTCGAGAAGCCTCGGTGCGTCGGTCCGCTCGCGCGCGATTCGGCGCCAATCGCTGATATTTCACCGTCATTCCCACAACTCCACCGTCATTCCCGCGAAAGAACGTTACCCCGTACTAGATACGGGGCGGGAATCCAGTACAGGGTCGAACCACTACCACCCGACAGGAGGGATCATTTCGATGGCAAAGGATTACGACGTTGTGATTCTGGGCGCCGGGGCCGCCGGCCTGTCCGCCGGTCTCTATTCCACCCGCGCCATGCTCAGCACCCTGATGATCGAGAGCATCGGCCCCGGCGGACAACTGCTGATCACTGACGAGATCGAAAACTACCCGGGCTTCCGGGAGGGCGTCAAGGGTCAGGAGTTGGCCGACGAAATGTACAATCAGGCCGACCGGTTCGGCGCCGAAATGGAATTCGCCGAAGTCGAGTCGGTGGAAAACCTGTACGACGAGCGCAAGCTGGTCCGCACCTCCGAGGGCGACTTCACCGCCAGAGCCCTCATCATCGCCACCGGCGGCGCACACAACAAACTCGGCGTCCCCGGCGAGGACGAGTTCAGCGGGCGGGGCGTTTCCTACTGCGCCGTCTGCGACGGCAACTTCTTCCGCGGCCAGGACGTGGTGGTCATCGGCGGCGGCGACTCCGCCATGGACGAGAGTTTCTACCTCACCGGCATCTGCAACTCCGTTACCATTATCCATCGCAGGGACGAGCTGCGTGCCACCAAGATGCTCCAAGATCGCGCCTTCGCCAACCCCAAGTACAAGTGGCTGTGGAGCCACGTCGTCGAGGAGTTCGTCGGCAACGACATTCTCGAAGCCGCCCGCGTCAAGGACCTCAAAACCGGCGAGATTTACGACTACCCCACCGCCGCCGCCTTTGTGTACGTCGGTTTCCACCCTAACACCGAAGCCTTCAAAGACCAGTTGGACATGGACGAGCTGGGCCACATCCACGCCGACATCCACATGCGCACCAACATCCCCCGGGTGTACGTGTGCGGTGACGCCCGCGCCGAATCCACCCGCCAGCTGGGCGCAGCCGTCGGCGACGGCATCACCGCCGCCCTGGCCGCCTTCCACGACCTGTCCTCCTGAGGCAACTCTCCCTCTCCCTTGATGGGTGGCACACCCGACTATGGCGGGAGAGGGCCGGGGTGAGGGTGCGCGCGGAGTTATACCATGGCAAAACATAGCCATCCAACGGAACCGACCGACCCGCACCGCCTGCTGGCCGACGCTGACGCTGCCTTTGCCGCCGGCGACCACTACCTCGGCTCAGCCCTTTTGTGGGAATCAGCCGAGTGCGCCCTGGTAAATCTGGCCAAGCGGTGCGGACGCCCGCACGACACCGATGGCGACGACCTATTGTTCTTTTCCGAATGGCTGGACAATCAGACCAGCACACGATATTACACCGGCGGGCACACCACCGCTTCACTGTTCGGCAACAACGCCAAGTACCGCTTCATCGAGCCGGAGGAAATGGAGATATCCATTCCCCGAGTTCACGATTTCATATCGGCTCTGACATCCTACCCCGTTCCTCCCAAAACCTCTTGATTGCTCAAGAACACCTGATTGTTGCGCGCCAGTTCTGGGAATTGGCTCACAATCTGAACCAGCAAGGCCACGTCACCGCCGCCGGCGAATTGCTGTGGGGCGCGGTCAACCGAATCATTCTGGCGATCAACCTGCGACACGGGATCATACCGCCAAGCCGGCCGCTGCGCCGGAACACCATCATCAGGTACTTGGACGCGCAACATCAAACCACCCCCGACTTGGAAGATGGTATGTCCGCCGTTGGTGATCTGCACGGTCATTTCTACAACAGCAACCTGACTCAATCGGAGATTGAGCGGCGGACCGGAAACGCCAACGTGTTTATTGCCGCCCTGTTCAACCTGCCGGGAACGCACGTCATAACGCAAGCCTGACCGGCCCCCTTATCACAACAATCGCAGCGCCTCCCGCGCCAGCAGCGCCAGGCATCCTCCGATAATCACGAACAGCACGGCGTAGCGGAATACCTCCAGGCTCATCCGGCGGGACAGCCAACCGCCGGCCAGCGCCCCGACGACCACCGCAGGCGCTCCCACGCCGATGTCGTACGCCATCTCCCGGGGGATCAGCCCCGTCGCCGCGTACAGCGCCAGTCCCAGTACGCCGGCCAAAAGGAAATACACCGCCAGCGTCGCCCGCATCTGTTCCCTCGACCAGTCCTGCTCGATGGCGTAGATGCCGGCCAGAAACCCTCCAATGCTCAAGGTCGTGGTCAGCAGCGTTGTGGTGAATCCAAACCCCACGGCGGCCCACCGCGTCCGAGCCTGCGGAATCCGGACATTGCACAGGTTCGCCACCGCAATCACCAGTATCAATGCAGCGATGGCCGTGCGCAACACAGTGGGCGCGGCAACGTTCAGCAGGAAAACTCCCAACGCCACCGGCGGCAGTCCGGCCACCACGAACAGCCACGACTGGCTCCAACTGTAATGCCGCCAGGTTTGCAACAGGATCATCACGGTCGCCAGCACTATCATCGTGTTGGCCAGCACCACAACCTGCCGCGGCTCCAGTATCAGCAGCAGGATCGGGGCCATGGCCAGCGCCATGCCGAAACCCACCGCGCTGAACACGAACGAGCCCAGCAGCAACGCCGCCAGACCGATCACCAACTCCCAGCCGGTGAGCATCAGGCCCGGCCAGTATCAGGCATAACCGAACAGGCCCAGTTGCGCCGCCCTGAGCAATGCCCTCTGTACCTGCACCACCGGCGGCCCGTCCCGCGCCAGCACGATCTCAACCGCGTCATCGGGACTCAACACCAACGACCGCTCGCCGTCCAGGGCCAGCGTGCAGTAGCGCCGCTCCAGCGCCACGGGCACGCCCTCGTGCAACAGACCCCACTCTGCGATTGACGCCGGCTCGACCATGCCGGGCGCCACCGGCGCGATGATGGTGGTATTGGCGTCAGTAGCGCCGCGTCCCGCCAGCCGGTAACGCAGCCCACCCACGTCCGCCAGCGACAGCGGATGCAGCCGGCCGC
Source organism: Chloroflexota bacterium (assembly GCA_009840165.1). GTDB lineage: Bacteria > Chloroflexota > Dehalococcoidia > Lucifugimonadales > UBA3495 > Bin87. Next base: position 35,208 of record VXOG01000066.1, on the reverse strand, counting down.
CCACGGATGACAGGCCGATACCGGCCGGTTCGGCCCGGGTCAGGAATACCTCGTACACTGTGTCCAGGTCCCAGATTGCCCGCGTCGCCACGTAACGCTCGCGAGAGACTGCCACGTCCACCAGGGCCAGGTCGCGAGGCTCGCCGTTCACGTGGATCTGTAGCGTCTTGCTGACTATCGCCACATCCGCCGCGCTGAGCCGCTCCGATGCGATCAGGCCGGCGGCAATGCCGGCCAGGGTTCCCTCCACCATTACGGGGAAGATGTTGTTGGTTCCCGTGGAGATCGCCACCAACGGGACCTGATTCGTTCCCACCGCCACGGCCCGGTTGGTGCCGTCTCCGCCCAGGGTTATGAGACAGCCCACGCCCATTTCGGCCATCATCGCCGCCGCCCGCGTGGTGTCGCCCTCGGTGTACAACGGCGACATCGGCAGCATCTCCAGGGGGATGCTGATGCTGGAATCGTCCGCCGCCCGCCGGCACAGGTTGCCACTGTCGGGCATCGCCACCACCTTGTCCACCTCGGTGGATTGCAGCCCAATCAGCGCGCGCCGGACGATGTTCACCTTCTCCCAATCTGGCACCACCCGACCCTGCGCCACCAGCCGGCGAATGTCCTTGCTGGCAGCGGGGTTAGCAATGATTCCAACGGTATGTCTCACAGCCTCAGCCTTATGATGCGTAATCGGTGTCGTCGCTGATTCTCGTATATGCGTCCAACCCAATCCAGTGACAATACGGCTGGATGGCCGCCCGTCTTTGTGGCAAGCGAAGGTGCTGACGCGGCCTGCCTTCTCGTGGTTGCCAGGTGGCAACTTCAACCACTACGGCACCCAGAGAGATGGCTTCCTCCAGAGCTGGACGAAGATCGGTGTCATTGGACATAAGAACCCCAACGTCACACTCGTCCCGAACTGCCATCATCACGAAATCGAGAGCGATTTGTACGTCAATGCCTTTCTCCTGGGGACGGGATTCTGGGTAATTCCGAGGATAACGAAACGGCCTGGTCTTTACTGTTACCAGCGGGCTGCGTTCCCACGCCGCGACTTGGCGTCGGGCAGCTCGATAACCTCTCGCATCGTACTGGGGATTGGGCATACCACGATGCATACGCACTTGGTGAAGCACGCGATCTCCAGCGCTTTTACTGTCAATGATATAATTCCCCAACGCAACAGGGTCTATCTGCCCCATCCAATGTGGATCCTCCCGTGGGTTGTGGAACGCATCCCGGGCGCGCATATAGGCGTTCTGGTAGTCAACGAAAAGCGCGACCCGTTCAGCCATCAGGCCCCCCCATAAAAACGCCCGCCAGTGCGAGCCGAGGCCCGGACGGCGGGGAGGTTTAACACGACGTTAGCAAAAGCATCCATGACTGTCAAGCGTCCATAAGGAAAACACTCAGGAAGCTTTCCCACCTGTATTCTGAGGAGTCATCTTATGAATTCCGAACTCGCCTTCACCTCCGCCACCGAAATCCGGCGCATGATTGCCGCCGGCGAAATTTCCTCCGTGGAACTCACTGAGTTGTTCTACCGGCGCATTGACGAGTTGAACCCCCGGCTCAGCGCCTACCTCGCTCTATGTCCCGACCAGGCGCTGGCCGACGCCCGCGCCGCCGATGAGGCCGTCCGGCGCGGCGACGCTCTGGGCCCGCTGCACGGCATTCCCATCTCCATCAAGGACCTGGAGCTGACCAAGGGCGTAACCACCACCCTGGGTTCCGCCATATTCCGCGATCGCGTTCCCGAAATCGACTCCATCGTCGTCGAGCGCGTCAAGGCCGCCGGCGCGATCATCCTGGGTAAGACCAACACCCCTGAGTTTGGGCAGTCCGGCACCACCGAGAACCTCGTCAGCGAACCCTGCCGCAACCCGTGGAATACCGACTACACCCCCGGCGGCAGCAGCGGCGGAGCGGCGGCGGCGCTGGCCGCCGGCCTCTGCACCCTGGCCACCGGCAGCGACGGCGGCGGCAGCATCCGCATCCCGTCCAGTTTCAGCGGCGTCACCGGCATCAAGCCATCCCATGGGCGCGTGCCCCGCTACGGCGGATACGGCGGCCCCGCCGTCAACCACTTCTCCCAGTCCGGTCCCATGAGCCGAACCGTTGCTGATACCGCCTTGCTGCTCCAGGTTCTGGCCGGCCCCGACTCCCGCGATCCCAACACAATGACCGATACCCCGCCGGACTACACCGCCGCGCTGGAAGGCGGCATTCAGGGCTGGCGGGTCGCCTGGAGCGACGATTGGGGCTACGCCGCCGTTGATCCCGAGGTGGTGCAAGTCACACGCGCCGCCGCCCAGGTGTTCCAGGAAATGGGCGCAATCGTCGAGGAAGCCGCGCCGGAGATGGAAAGCGATCCATTCCCCGCGTTCTCAACCGTCTTCGGAACCGCGTCCTACACCTCCAACATTGACCTCTATCCCGACCGCCGCGACGAACTCACCCACTACGTCCGCGCCACCTATGATGCGGCATCCGAGTATTCCGCCGCCGATCTTTCCCGCGCCCTGGCCTACGTTGACCGCCACAAGCGCCGGTTCGCCGATTTCTTCGACACCTACGACCTGCTGCTGACGCCGGCCATGGCCGTAACCGCCTTCCCCATCGGGGAGCATCCCACCAGCATCGCCGGGCGCTCCGTTGATCCCTGGTGGGGCTACCTGCCCTTCACCTTCCCCATCAACATGAGCGGCCAGACTGCGGCCAGCGTTCCCTGTGGGTTCTCGGCGGCCGGCCTGCCCATCGGCCTGCACCTGGTTGGCCCGGCGGGAGCCGAGGGTCGCGTACTGCGCGCCATGGCCGCCTTTGAGGACGCCCAACCCTGGAGCCAGCACCGCCCGCCGGTGTCCTGAGCCACCGGACGGTTGGCGATAGTGCGTAGCGTAGGGGCGGGTTTGAAACCCGCCCCTACCGATTGTGATGCGTGGATTTTTCAACAGCTGCTGGGATTGTCACGCGCCAGCATTTCTTCCAGTACCCTGGGCAGTTCGGAGCAGGCCACGTTGCTCATTACCGGAGCCGGCGGTTTCCCGTCGCCATTGGGCAAAGCCTCGCCGCCACGGTAAATGTCCACTGCTTCCAGGATCTCGCCATCTACCCGGATGCGTTTACCCACCAGCCCGATGTCGGCCAGCGCGTGGTTCGCGCACCCGTTGGCGCAGCCCGACCAGTACAGGGAAACCGGCCCGATGTTGGGCAGACGCTTTTCCAGCGCACGCGCCGTTTCCATGGCCCGCTCCTTGGTCTCGATCAACGAGAAGTGACAGTAGTCGATGCCGGTGCAGCTCACCGTCCCCCGCGTGATGTCCGAAGGCCGATAGGACAGCGCTTGCAAAAGGGGTTCGGCGGTCAGCGCGTCCAGGTATTCGTCCGGCACGTTGGGGATGATCAGGTTCTGCTCCGGCGTGATGCGAATTTCGCCATCGCCGTAGTCGTCGGCCAAGTCTGCCACGTCGCGCAGTTGGGCCGTGGTGATACGGCCCACGGGGACGCACAGGCCAACATAGTTGAGACCGGGCTGTATCTGCGGGAATATACCGATGTGACTCGTTTGGACATCGGTGGTTGCGCTCCGGCCGGCGCGAAGCAGCGGCCTTCCCGCCTGCGTTTCGATTTCAGCGCGGAACCGCTCGGCTCCCCATTCGGCAATCAGGAAAGCCAGCCGCACCTTGTTGCGGGCTTCCCTGGAACCGTGGTCGCGGAAAATCAAAACGATGTGGTTGCAGATTTCGGCAGCTTCGTCGGGCGTGACGAACAGGTCCAGCGGCGTGTTCGGCGTGTAGCCACCCGAACCCATCTTGCCGCCCGCGGCCACGTTGAACCCGGCGACTTCCCGACCGTTCACCGTCTTCACGGCCGGCGTCATGGCGATGTCCTGCGTTGCTACGTGGGTGCAGTTTTCCAGGCACCCTGTGATAGTCACGTTGAACTTGCGGGGCAGGTTGGTGTACTCCCGGTTGCCCACGAACATATCGGTGAACTGCCGCGCAATCGGCGACGCGTCCATCAGCTCGTGAGGCGTCAGGCCGGCCGCCGGGCAGCCCACCACGGTGCGAATGTTGTCCATGCCGGTTTGCAGCGAGATCAGGCCCACTGCGTCCAGTCTCTGCCAGATGTCCGGCACCTGCTCGATGCTGAACTCGCGGAGCTGAATCTGCTGGCGCGTGGTGAGGTCGGCGAACCCTTTGCCGTAGTCGTCGCTGATGCCGGCGATGGCGCGAAACTGGCCGGAGTTGCTGATGCCGTTGGAAATGCGAATCCGCATCATGAACCGGCCCGGGGTCTGGCGCCGGAAGAAGATGCCCGCCCACTTGAGACGGTCGCGGTCGTCCGCGGGAATCGACTCCCAACCCTCTTTACTGAAAGCGGGAATGTTGTTCAGGATGTCCAGGCCGTCTTTTTCGGCCTTGAGTACTTCGATCTTGTTCATGGGGTGCGCTCCCTGTGGCCGGAGATGCCACGTCTATGCGTTTCGCCCTACCAACGTAAACGCCGGGTGTTGCGCCCCTGTTGCCGCAAAATTAAGGATCGGTAAAGGTTCCGTGAACTTAATGTGACAACAGAAAGCCCCCTCCGATAATCACCGGAAGGGGCTGTTGCAATCTTCGTGTTGAGCGCTTACTTCAGGTGCTCGTTGAAGAAGGCGACGGTGCGGGCCTGCGCGTCGCTAGCGGCGGCCTCGTTGTAGCTGTCCCGGTCGTCGCAGTTGAAGCCGTGGCCGGCGTCGGGATACGACTTGAAGTCGTGGGCCTTGCCGGCGGCAGTCAGCGCCTCCGCAATCTGCGCCACGTCGGCCGGCGTCGGGTTGGCGTCGGTATCGCCGAAGTTGCCCATCAGGGGGATGCTGATGTTGGCGGTGCCGTCGATGGGAGTGACCCCGTCGCTGTAGGCGCCCATGATGGCCCCGCCGTAGTAGCACACACCGGCGGACAGGCCGTCGCACGCGCTGGCGGCGAGATAGACCACGCGGCCACCCATGCAGTAGCCGACGATGCCGATCTTCTGCCCGCGGGTGCGGGGATACGTGCGCTGCAGGTAGTCGATGGTGGCATTGATGTCGGCGATGATGCCAGCGCCGCTCAGTTCGGGCATATAGGTGTTGATGGCAGCGTCAAAATCGTCGGGCGTATAACCCAGCATAGGGTTGGGGTTGCGCTCGTTCCTGTGGAACATGGCGGGAGCGACGGCCACGTAGCCTTCGGCGGCAAACCGGTCGGCGACGCGCTGGATGTGCTGGTTAACGCCAAACGCTTCCTGGACAACGATGATTGCGGGCAGGCTCGTGCCCGCGCTGGGCGCTGGGAAGCTCACGTAAGCGGCCATGTCTCCGGCCTCGGCGATGTTGGCGCCGGACTCGCGATCTTCCGTGGGGTCTGGCATTCTGATGTTTTCCCAGAACGACGGCATAGTATCTCCTCCTCCATTGGTTACGCAAAGGACGCTGGTGCGGCGAGAGGCCGGCGAAAAGTCGCCTTCCACCGTCCGTGCCTTTCGTGCGTCGGAATTGTAACAAAGGTTGCCCGGCCAAACAAGCAACCACCTCGACGCGTCAGGCGAGCAGAAAGTCGGCCACCGCCAGTGACACGTCGGGAAAGGCCAGGGGACTGATGCTCCCGTCCGCCGTAACCATCCGCCGGCTGCGGTACGTCCCGTCAACCGGGTCAGCGTATGCTTCCACCTGCCGCGCCCGCACGTTGACGATCCATACCTCGGGGATGCCGGCGGCGGCGTAGCGAGCCAGCTTCACCTCCCGGTCCACCTGTAAAGAACTGTCGGCGACTTCGATAAGCAGGAATACGTCCGCCGGAGTGGGAGTTCGACGGTGATAGTCGTCGCGCAATCGCAGAACGGCGATGTCGGGTTGCAACAGACTGCTGTCATTGATGCGGACCGGACCCTGAACGCGCACACGGGCGCGCCTGCGTAGCTGTTCCTTGAAGGATTCATCAAGCCGATCCGTTCCGTCTGCGTGGGGATCTCCAATAGGCGGCATTACAAGAATCTCTCCATCCAGCAGTTCGATGCGCTCATCCTCTGCGACGATGCCGGCTTCAACCATGGCAAACAGTTCGTCCACAGTGAATAGCCGCCGATGTGGCTCAGTTTTCTGCTCGGCTTCGGATAACGTCGGTGTTGGAATCGCCGTGGCAGTGGCCATTGGGATGCCTCCCAGGTTAGATGCTGCCGTCCAGCCGGTTGATGACCAGGCCGGTGGGCAGCTTGGGGTAGAAGAACGTAGATTTGGGCGGCAGCCGATTGCCCGCACTAACAATCTGCCGGAAGGGTTCCAGCGGGAACGGCTTGAGCAGAATGGCCATCTGCTGCTCCCCCAGGTTCACCTGCTGCACAATAGCGTCGTGGTCGGGGCTGTAGTCAATGCAGCCGGCCAGCGCGTCCTCCAGCGCCGGCGCCAGCACCCGCTCCTGCAACACCCACGCCTCCGAAACGGCCAACTGCCCCCAGTCTGCCCAGTCCACGCCGGAGCGCAGCGTATGCAGGGTGGGCGGGCCGTCGCTCCAGAACACTGCGAAACAATGCGCGCTCTCGCCCACTCGCGCCACCTCGTTCACCGCCTCTGCTGGTGTCACGTCGGGATTCAGCGGCCGCGAATCAAACAACCCGTTCATCAGCGCCCGCACGTCGCCCAGTTGCTCATAGGTCATCCCGCCGGCCACCCGGTGGTACGGCAGCAGCAGCAGCCCCGGGTCGTCAAACTCCACCAGCGTCATCATCACGTAGTTGCTCGCCGCCGCCTCATCCGAACCCCTCTCACCTGCCTTGCCCCGGCTGTAGCGCAGCGCCGCCTCGTAGCGGTGGTGTCCGTCGGCCAGGAAGACCGGACGGTTGGCGAACGTTTCCGTGATGGCCCTCTGCGTCTCCGTGTCGTCGATGCGCCACAGTTGCGCGTCGCCCCCGGCCGGCGTGGCTGCCGATACGTCGGGATCGTTGGCGGTAACGCCGTCGAAGATGCGTTGCAGGTTGCCTTCAGCGTCGCGGTACAGCGACATGATCGGGCTGAACTGGGCCTGGCAGGCGTCCAGCAGGGCTACCCGGTCCAGCACCGCCGGCTCCCGCGTGAACTCGTGGGGCAGCACCGCGCCGGCGTCATAGTCTTCCACCAGCACGTCGGCAAACAGGCCGATGTGCTGACGGCGTCGGCCGCCGAAGTTGTAAGCATGGCGCATCAGGTAGAAGCACGGCCCATCGTCCTGTTGGAGCGCGCCGTCCGACAGCCACTGCCGGAATAGCTGGGCGGCCTGCTGGTATCCGGCCTGCGGGTCCACCGGGTCGGGCTGCTCGCCGCCCTCAAGGTGTACGGCGTTGTACGCGCTGCGCGTTTGCAGATCTGCCTTCAGTTCCGGCCCAATCATGTCGTAGGGCGGGCAGATCACGTCGGAAAGGCTGCCGACAACGGCGGGGTCGAAGCGGCAGCCGCGAAAGGGTTTCAAAATGGCCATGGGTGTGATGACTCCGGGAATCGAATAGCCGCATTATACGACGGGACGCGCGCTGCGTTTCCCGACGTACCGTCCCGTTTTCCGTCACCCCAGTGTTTCGTTCACCAGCGAGAGACCGGATTCCAATTCGTCTCGCCAGTGCGCCTGGAGATGATGGATCGTGTTGGTGCATAACAAATGGTGTTGATAGGGTTCATCAACACCTGTTTGCGTTCCTAATGGTGACGGGTGTTTGGTGAAATCCACCACTTCCTGAGGAAAGTCGACGACGGCCTGTGGGTTGGCGATGATTGCCGCCTGCTGATCTTAATGTCAGCTCAGGGTCTCGTTGACTAGAGACAGACCGGTCGCCAGTTTTTGCAGCGAGTCGTCTTTTGGCCGAATAGCGGGGAACACGCAGGTGCGGAACAGGCAAATGGCCTCACGCAGGGCAAGTTCGTGGGGATCCCAGCCAAAGCGGCTGAGCGCGGCTTCCCTGAAGATACGGTGATACTCGGTCTTGGCGTCAAACCTCTTTGAAGTGCCCATGGCGGCGCTCCAGCGAAGGTGCGAGAGGAAGTTGCCGACGTCCAGCATTGGGTCTCCGGCGCCGGCCTCTTCAAAATCCACCAGCACTACCCGACCGTCGGGCAGGATGAGCAACTGGTCGTCGTAGAAGTCGTTGTGGGCGGTCACCACTGGTGTCCAGGACTCGTTGAATGGGTCAAGGACCTTGACGGCTCGATTGAACGACCTTCGGGCGTCATCGTGGTCGCGCACTGCGTGCTTGATCTCCCGTCGAGCGCCCCGGTACCGCCCAGAGAGGTTGAAAGGGCGGTGTCTGCTCAGTTCGCGCGGAACGGCCCAAAGGCTTTCCAGTCTGCTGAGCAGGACTTCCGGATCCGGTTGACCACCGGCCCTGATGTACTGTCGCAGGTTATCGCCGGGTATTTCGGATGTCCAGACGACGGCTCCTTCAGGCCAGTATCCCGCGACTCTGGGCACGGCGAAACTGGAACGGATTATCAATTCGGTGGCTTCCCAGAGGGACGTCATGGCGTCCGGCTTCATGGCGCGAACGTAGAACCTCGCGCGTCCCAAGCGGTGCCGCAACACTGCGTGGCCGCCGGGACGGTACCGGATCGTCTCGACCCGGATACGCCTGGGCGGAACGGACATCACGTACCTCTTGACGAGTGCCATTGCGGTTTCGGGGTCGGAGGCACGAGCGAGGCCAGGCAACTCCGGGTCATCTGGGTAACGAAAAACCTGGACCGGCTCGCCGGCGTCCTGCTGCAACGTGAACCGTTCGTTGGGCAGGTAAACGTCCTCCGGCCACTCGGCCTCATAAGTCGCTTTGGCGCGCCTCCCAGGGACGCTGGTGTGCTCGAGCACTTGGACCGTTGGCTGTTCAGGCTGCTGTTCGCCGAACTCTCGACAGTACACCTGCCAAGCCCAGTCGGTATCAAGCAGGTCAGCCGGGTTGCCTGATACCGGTGTCGCGGGCGCGCTGGGTAGCGCCTCCCTCGATTCGATTGAGGCTGAAGCTGCCATCACGCCCTACGAACTTACGCTGCCGGATTCCGGAGTGTCAGGTGTGCTTGGAGTTGACGGCGTGGGCGCTGACGGCGTGGGTGGCGTCGGCGTGGGCGCTGTTGCCGCAGACGGTGTAGGAGTGGGAGCGGTCGTCTGGGCCTGCGTCTGAGTCGCTTGAGCCTCGGCCGTATCAACCCCGTCGTTGTCGGTGGTATCGACACCATCGTTATCGGTGTACGGGGTTTCTACTCCATCGTTGTCGGTGGTCGGGGTGTCGATGCCGTCACTGTCCGTCCCATCGTTGTCGGTGGACTGAGGCGTGGCGATCCAGTCGTCATCCGTAGTATCTAAGTTGTCGTTGTCGGTGGTGTCCACGCCGTCGTTATCGGTGTACGGAGTGTCGATGCCGTCATTATCGGTGGTATCCACGCCGTCGTTGTCAGTGTAGGGAGTATTGATGCCGTCGTTGTCAGTGGTGTCAATGCCGTCGTTGTCGGTATAGGGAGTTTCAATGCCGTCATCGTCCGTCGCCGGCGTGTCGATGCCATCGCTGTCCGTGCCGTCGTTGTCGGTCGTCGCGGGAGTTTCGACGCCGTCGTTGTCAGTGTAGGGAGTGTCGATGTTGTCGTTGTCGGTAGTATCTACGCCGTCGCCATCGGTGTAGGGGGTATCCAGGCCATCGTTGTCAGTGGTGTCAATCCCATCGTTGTCGGTGGGAGTGGGAGTATTGACGCCGTCGTTGTCGGTGGTATCCACTCCGTCGCCATCGGTGTAGGGAGTTTCGATGCCGTCATCGTCCGTCGTCGGCGTGTCGATGCCATCGCTGTCCGTGCCGTCGTTGTCGGTCGTCGCGGGAGTTTCGACGCCGTCGTTATCGGTGTAGGGAGTGTCGATGTTATCGTTGTCGGTGGTGTCCACGCCGTCGTCATCGGTGTAGGGAGTGTCAATGTTGTCGTTGTCGGTGGAGGTCGGCGTGTCGATGCCGTCGCTGTCGGTGCCATCATCGTCCGTGGGGGTTGGCGTATCGACGTCGTCCTCGTCCTCATAGCCATCCGGCGTTGGGCGGGGGGTGGGAGTGAGCGTCGCCCCGGGAGTCGGCGTTGGCTGCGGGCCAGGGTCCGGCGCGGGCGCTACGGGGGTCGAGAAGGAACCGCTCTGGCTCTTGCCCAGTCCGCCCCCGGACAGGTTCGCAATCCACTTGGCTTCGGGACTGCCCTCGGATATGAGAGCGCTCCGGGGCCCGGTGTTGGACATACGGTAGAGATCGAACGCCTGCGCGGTCATCAGGTAAGCGCGGACCTCATAATCAGTCTGTGACTCCAGCCCCTCGATGGTCAGCGCGCTGCCGTAGGAGACCCCGTAGGCGACGGCGAAGCTGGGCGGTTCGCCGGTTTTTCTCCAACCCAGCCGAACATATCCGGACGAGCCACCGGGCAGGTCAATGCGCACGTCGGCTGAGCTGGACCGCGTTTCCGCGATGGTGAGCGCCACCTGGGGCAGCGCGGGCGGCAAACGGTCCGAGACCGTGTAAAACCGGAATTCCTGGTCCTGACTGCCGTCATCTCCGGTAGCGGTCACGGTGCAAACGGTCTCCGTCTGCGTGTTCGACCCATGCACGTGACCCAGGGTGTTGGATTCCAGGAGCAGGCTGCCACCCGAAATCCTGACGACCGGGTAGTAGTCGGCATGAGACTCGTCGCAGGAGGCAAGAGTGAACGTTATTCCCGAGATTCCATCGGCGAGATAATCGGCCAGCGCCACCTCGGTGTTGCTGCCATACCTGGTGAGCAGCGTGTAATCGGCGTCCGCATCAAAGAGCGGGGGATCGACGTTGGAACCCTGCGGCGCAACTGAGGCGATTATGCTGCGGCTTCGGGCATCGCTCGCATTGGCGGCCCCAATGGCGTCCACGCCCGCAACGTCGGCCGGTTCGTCGCCGGACTGCTGAAACCTTGTGACATCCGCGTCAGCACCCAGGGCATGTGCAGCGTGAGCCACGCCGCCCCACACCATTGCAAAGGCCATCAACAGCGAAACAGGCGCCAAGACTGCGGACCTGGTCACAATCTTATCTCTCTACGAGGTCGAAGGGTTATTCCGGCATAACCGCGCGATTGTCATCACTGTACATCGCGTATGGTTGTCCCCGCAACCTTGCCGGCCAGTGCCTAAGTCGGAAATCGACTGCACGTCCCAGACCGTCGCAAACCGGTCGGCCCCGAACCGAACCCCGCCGTTCCCGCCGTGTATAATCGGCGGATGATTGCCGCCGCCCGTTCCCGCCTGCACTACGGCTGGGTCATCTTCGTGCTCTCCCTCGGCAACCTCACCGTCGAGGGGGGCACCAAGAACAGCGAGTCCGTATATTTCCACGTCCTCAAGGACGCCTTCGGACGCAGCGCAACCTACACCTCGGCCGTGTTCGGCACCGCCGGCCTCGTGGGCGCCCTTTCCGCCCCGGTGCTGGGCATCCTGCTCGACCGCTGGGGGGCGCGCGTTATTTTCCCCCTGGCCGGTCTCGTCATCCTGTTCGCCTGGTGGGCCTCCAGCTACGCCACCGACCTCTGGCAGATGTTCATTTTCTACGGCATTTTCGCCGGCATCGGCCACACCACTATCTCGTCGTTCTCGATGACCGCGACGCTCGCGCCGTGGTTCCCCCGAACCCGAGGGCGCATGCTCGGCCTGGCCGACAGCGGCAACCCCATCGGCCAGGCCATCTTCGCGCCCTTGGCGGGTTACCTGAGCGCCGCCCTGGGCTGGCGTTGGGCATATCGCATTTTCGGATTGATATTCGCCGTCATGATCGCGCTGCCCAACGGCCTGCTCCAGCGCCGGCCTCCTCAATCGCCGGAACAACAGCCGCCGGCAGCCCCGGCGCGCTCGGCGGCCTCAGTTTCAGATCCGGATCCGCCGGAACGCCGTCCTCGGCGCCAGGGGGCGCCGGCCCTGAGCAGCGCGGTCCGGGATCCGGCCATGTGGCTGCTGGTGCTCACCCGCATCACCGGCTCCGCCGGCGTGCAACTGCTGCGGGTCCACCTGGTCACTTTCTTCGTGTTGGCGGGGTACAGCACGCAGTTGGCGGCCAACACCATAGGCGCCGTGGGCCTGGTCAGCCTCTTTGCCCGCCCGATGGTCGGCATTGCCACCGATCGTTATGGCCGCGAATCGGTGTACACCGTGGGCATGAGCATCGCCGCCGGTTCGGTAATATTCGTCGTCTATCTCGGAGACGGGACGAGCTTCTGGCCCCTGGCGGTGTACGTGATGTTAGCCGGCCTCACCGATGGCATCAGCGGGCTAATCGTGGGAGCCAAGGCCGCGGACCTGTTTCCGACGGAATCCCTGGGAACCGTAATGGGGTTCGTGGAGATGGGACGCGGCTCCGCCATTTTGCTCGGCCCCGTCATCGGCGGCATCATGTTTGACATTCAGGGCAACTACGTCCAGGCTTTCATACTATCGGCGGCCTTCACTTTCGCCTCCGTCTGCGCCATGTGGGCCACCGACTTCGTCGGACGCCGGCGCCAGCGCGCCGCCTGAAACGTCCCATCAGTTCTCCGCCGCCAGCCACTCGCCGAACGTAAGCCCGCCCGTGTACCGCTCCGGCAGCAGTGGCCATAAGGTTTGCAGCAGCATTTCGGCTCGCACAAGTCCACGCTCTACGGCGACGCGGTCCAAGTCCACTTCATAAAAATTTACGTGCATCGAGCGAACAATCTCTATGGCGTCCCTGAGCGTCCCAGGGTCCTCGGATTCGTCGGCAATTTCACGACCTGCCACCAGAACGTCATTATGCCGGAAGTGCCGCCAGCCCCGGTGACTGGCTACCGCTTTGATCATCTGGGCGGCCGCGCCCCAAGCTTTCTCACCGGCCTGGCAAAGATCGCCTTCCACCAGGTAATCGGGGGCTTTCAGCCAATACTCTCGAGATTCGGCCAAATGTTTTATGATGCGCCCCTCCCTCAGGGTAGGCGTTTCCGTGTAGGTTGCTGGCGGCATGTCCGTTATCGTCCTGTCGTGGCGATTCTTTGTGCGCTAATCGTGTCATTGGTCGGCCAAACTGTCAACGTGGTGACGCCGTTGCCTTCACCAAAAGCAAACATATATTCTATAATGGTTCTGCTGCTCCGAAACTGATAGGAGGGCGATAAATCCCGACTACGGTTACAGGAGCTACCATTGACCAAGTACGTATTTCGCGGCTGCCGACGATGCGGCGGCGACCTCTACATCAACTATGAGAATCGCCGCAACTCCGACTGGATCTGTCTCCAGTGCGGGCATCACCCTCAACCCCGGGCGACTCTGGCGTGCAATCGGCGGCGCACCACCGTGTTACACTAACCGCCAATTTTCATACTGGCCTGCCGGAACAACTCCGGCGATGCCGCTACAGGTCTATTTATGGTTCCCCCCGATGCTCTCTTTGGCGTCCTGCCCGTATGGGTTGGCGTTTACATCCTTACCGCCATCACCTTCGCCGTTGCCGGCTACGCCGTGTACTACAGGGTGTTCCGGTTGGTGTTGCAGGGCGCGCCCACCTCCCGTTTTGACCGTCCGCTGACCCGTCTGATTGGCGCCGCGGCCATCGTGCTGGGCCAGCGCAAGGTGCTACAGCGCGTCGGACGCACCGATCCCCGCTCCCGGCGCATCGACCTGGCCGGCATCGGCCACGCCGCCATCTTCTGGGGGTTCCTGTCCTTCAGCCTGTCGTACCTGATTTTCATTTTCGGTGGGTCAATCTGGCATCCGCTGGGTGAGACCATCCTCACCCCCACCGGCGTGCTGGTGTACAGCATCTACCTGGATATCCTCGCCGTCGTGGTGCTGGCCGCGCTGGTTTGGGCTTTGTTCCGGCGCTGGATCGCCCAGCCCCATCGCCTGAGCTTCGACCTGACCCGCAAGGGCGAGTCGGTGGTCATCGTCGGCCTCACCGCCGGCCTCATGGTCGCCACGTTGTTGGTACATTCCTTCTACGTAGCCAGCGGAGGACATGGCCCGGAGGCCGAGGTGCCCATCGGCAGCGCTATCGGCGGCGGGCTCGCCGCCGCCGGAATGACTGCCGGCACGGCCGGAGTCTTGCAAGCGATATTCTGGTGGGTCCACCTGCTCATCATCCTGGGCTTTGCCCTGTACATCCCCTTCTCCAAGCATATCCACATGGTAGCGGCGCCCGTCAACGCCTTCTTCCGCAACCTGGAACCGCGGGGCGGTTTGCAGATTCCGCTGATCGATCTGGACAGCATGGACGAGGACGTACGATTCGGCGCGTCCCGCGTGCAGGACTTCACCTGGCGTCAGCTGCTGGACGGCTACGCCTGCGCGGTGTGCGGCCGCTGCACCGACGCCTGCCCGGCCAACACGACGGGCAAGGTTCTCTCCCCCATGCACATCGTCGAGAACCTGAAAGAGCATATGATCGCCATCGGCCACCAGGGGCCGCGCGACGCTACTCACGTGGAACCGATGCCGCTGATCGACGGCGCCATCCCGGAACAAGCCATCTGGGACTGCGTATCCTGCGGCGCCTGCATGGAAGAATGCCCCGTCGTCGTAGAGCATGTTCCCACCATCATGGACATGCGGCGCAGCCTAGTGCTGGAAGAGTCCCGCATCCCCGAAACCGGCATGAACGCGCTGCTCAGCATGGAGCAGCGCGGCCATCCGTGGCGCGGCACCACCTTCGCCCGCACCGACTGGGCCGAGGGATTGGATGTGCCTACCATCGCCGAAAAGCCCGATGCCGAGGTGCTGTTCTGGGTCGGCTGCACCGCGGCGTTGGAGCAGCGCAGCCAGGGCATCGCCCGCTCGATGGTCAAGGTTCTCAAGTCCGCCGGCGTAGATTTCGCCATTCTGGGCGAGGAGGAATCCTGCACCGGCGACCCGGCCCGGCGTATGGGCAACGAGTACCTGTACCAGATGCTGGCCCAGCAGAACATCGAGGTGATGAACGCCTACAACATCAAGACCGTCGTTACCATCTGCCCCCACTGCTTCAACACCATCAAGAACGAGTATCCCCAGTTCGGCGGCGATTACGAGGTGCTGCACTACAGTCAGTTCGTGGACGGCCTGATCAAGCAGGGCCGAGTCAAGCCCGTCAAGGTGATGGACGTATCCGTCGCCTACCATGATTCATGCTTCCTGGGACGGCACAACGGCGTGTACGACGAACCCCGCAACGTGGCGCGGGCCATCCCCGGATTGCAGCTCGTGGAGATGTCTCCCCGCTGCCGGGAGCGCGGCTTCTGCTGCGGCGCCGGCGGCGGCCATATGTGGATTGAGGAGAGCCAGGGCGAGCGCATCAACCACGCCCGCACCGACCACTTTCTCGAAACCGGCGCCGACACCGTGGGCGTATCCTGCCCGTTCTGCCTCCAGATGATGAACGAGGGCATCCAGTCCAAGGGTCAGGCCGACGCAAAAGAAGCCCGCGACGTTCTGGAAATCCTGGCCGACAGCCTCGCCGACGACTGATTCGCCCAAGCCGCAAGGCAGCTTATGGCTAGCGAGGGTCCGGAGCAAACCGAATCGCTGTTCAACGTTACGCCGGCGCGCCGGCGCGCGTACCTTACCACGTTTATCCTGTTCAGTCTGGTAGGATACGGGGTGGTAATATGGCATCATGCAGCCGACGGAGGAGCTCCGTTGGTCAATTACGACGGTGAAGTAGGTGCGGCAGCGACCGCCATGTCGGTAATGTTGGGCTTCGCCATCGCCCACGCCGCGGCTTTCGGCTTGGCATTGACAACAGCGGAAATCACGGGAGGAGCTATGGTAATCGCTGATTGGTTGCGAGCAAAATACGTAACGCCACTCAAAGAGCAGCGTGAAGCTGAACGGGAACGGCGACGCGCCGAGGGACGCGCCGAGGTCAATCGCGTCTGGCGCGAATGGAACCGCCGCCGTATGGAAGCCGAGGAACGGGGGGAACCTTTCAACGAACCGGAACCTTACGGCGATGGTGGTTAGCTAACCGGGGGACGCTGCCTCCGTTGCCCGCGCCGCCACCTTTGGCCTAGCATTGACGGTGTCCGAAACAACGGGAGGTACTATGGTACTCGCCGACTGGCTACGGGCAAAATATGTGACGCCCCTTCAAGAACAGCGTAAAGCTGAGAGGGAACGACGTCGCGCCGAAGAGTATGCCGAGGGCTTTGCCGAAGGCCATGCCCAGGGCTACGCCGAAGGCATCGCTGAAGCCAACCGCGTCTGGCGTGCATGGAACCGCCGACGCATGGAAGCCGAAGAACGCGGCGAAACCTGCAACGAACCCGAACCCTACCAGGACGAAGAATAACCAATCGGCGCCCGTGAGCAAGCGCTTTCATGCTGATCGAAATTCTGGAGCGCAGGCTGCTCTTTCAGCCCCGACCGATATGCGACGCGCTGCCTACCGATCTCGGAATGGACTACGATGAGTCCTGGGCCGATACCCCCGACGGTCGTCGCCTCCACTGCTGGTTCCTCCCCGGAGACGGCCGCACCGACCTGACGTGGTTGTGGTTCGGAGGCGTCGGCGGCAACCTCAGCCTGCGGGTGGGGGAGTTCGGAGCCGTCCGGAAATACACCGGGGCCAACATCTTTGGCTTCGACTACGGCGGATTCGGACATAGCCAGGGCAAAGCCTCAGTACGCAGCACCGCCATCGACGCCCGCTCTGCACTGGTCCATTTGCAGCATCGTTATAATATCGACCCTGAGCGTATCCTCTATCTTGGGGTTTCATTGGGCGCAGCGGTCGCCATCCGCTTGGCCGCCGAAACGTCATCTCCCAAAGGCGCGGCGTTGGTTGCGCCCTTCGCATCCCTTACCGACATGGCCCGTTTGGTCCATCCCGTGCTGACCCTGGGCGGGCGGCTGGTGGGGCCAAAGTTCCATTCAATGTCCTACGTGAGCCGGATCGGCTGCCCGCTGCTCATCTTGCACGGCGCGGAAGATACCCTGGTGCCGCCTTTCCAGGGCCGCAAGCTTTTCGATGCGGCGGCGGAACCCAAGCGGTTTGCCGAAATCCCCGGCGCCGACCACCTGGACATCGGTGATCAGCCTGAGTTCTGGGATGCCCTGTGCGGCTGGTTGGAGGACTTGGGCTGATCGCTCGATCTTCAAACGCCGCTGATCACCTCGGTTCCGTAATCGATCAGTTCCACGTCGGGGCGGCTCTTCTCAATAAACTCGACCAAATCGTTGAGCACCACATCGGCATGATTGGCGTCGCTGCTGACGCAGGATGCCAGCAGCGTTACGCTCTGCCAGGCATCGCCGTCGGCCTCAACTTCCTGTGCTACCGACACGTTGAACCGGCCCCGTATCCGCTGGATCAGGCTGCGGGACACCTGCCTCCGGTCCTTGAGACTGTGGCTATTGGGCGCGCGGAGCGCGATGCGCACGATTCCAACGTGCATATCAACCCCTTTCCGGCTCGGGCGGCTATTGACGGCAATAAATTCGCCCGATAGATTATATTTCGTTGACGCATGTGTTGGAGTCAACGAAATGCAACGCTAACGATGTAATTTGATAAGCTCGTTCATACAACCGTTCTGTCGCCATGGCAACTATTCCCCGAGATTTTAATGTCGCTCCGGGAACCTCGGTATCCGCGCTGGAGGTTCCGGAGGTCGTGATTGACCGTTTGCCCCAGTATGTGCGGACTCTGACGCAACTGCTCGAAGAGGGCATCGAGGTCACCAACTCCCAACAGCTCGGCGCTCAATTGCAGGTAACGCCGGCCCAGATCCGCAAGGACCTGTCCTATTTCGGGAGGTTCGGCAAGCAGGGTCGCGGGTACCGCGTGCGCCACCTGCTCACCGAGCTGAAACAGATCCTAGGGCTGGATGCCGAGTGGAACGTCGCCGTAATCGGCGTGGGGCGGCTGGGCAACGCCATCCTCAACTACCCGGGGTTCAATCCGGACGGCTTTCACCTGGTGGCGGCGTTTGACAACAATCCGGATAACGTCGGCAAGGAAGTGGGCGGAATTGCGATTCAGCCCATGAACGCACTGGCCGATACCGTAACGTCTCGCGACATCACCATCGCCATCGTCGCAGTTCCCAGCGCTCACACCCAATCGGTGGTGGATCAACTGGTGGCCTGCGGCGTGCGGGCGATTCTGAACTACACGCCCATCAACGCGCAGGTCCCGCCCGGCGTGCGAGTGCGCAGCATCGACCCAGTGCTGGCCCTACAATCGATGACGTACTATCTAGCGGATCAGGGGCATACCGCCAACGGCCACCAGGGCGCCGATTAGCCTCCCATACCGGGCTGGCGACTTGCCATCGAGCGGTGAGGCGCGTTGCGACGCCGCCGCGCCACGGTCACCCTCACCTGCGCCCGGCGCAGCGAGGCCACCGCCTGCTCCAGTTCCACGTCCGATTCACGGTTGGCGATGCGCTGCTGCGCCTGTTCCATGGCGGCCTGCGCCCGCGTCTCGTCAATCTCGTCAACATCCTCGGCGGCGTCGGCCAGGATAATCACCTGGTTGCCCAGCACTTCCATGTAACCGCCGGAGAGGGCAAGGAACGACTCCTCACCACCCGAACGGACCATCAGCTCGCCCGGTTGCAGGACGGTAATCAGGGGCGCATGCCGGGGCAGGATACCCAGTTGCCCCTCCGTTCCCGGAGCCACCAGCGCATCCACCTCACCCGAAAAGACCTCGCGTTCGGCGGTGATGATCTGTAGTTGCATGGGCATGGGCGGCGCTCCTGAGTGGATTCCCGCTATCCTTCGACAAGCTCAGGATGAGCGGGAATGACGAGCCAAGTGAATGGTCGGACTGACGGGGTGGTAGGTAGGAGGGATAGGGCTAGGCGGTGGCCCTCATCTGCTCCGCCTTTTCAACGGCCTCTTCGATGGTGCCGACCATATAGAAAGCCTGCTCCGGCAGATCGTCGTGCTGTCCGTCCAGGATCTCGGCGAACCCGCGCACGGTGTCGCGCACAGCGACGTATTTGCCCGGCTGGTTGGTGAACGTCTCGGCTACGAAGAAAGGCTGGGTAAGGAACCGTTGAATCCGGCGGGCGCGGAACACGATCTGCCGGTCTTCGTCGGACAGTTCTTCGATGCCCAGGATGGCGATAATGTCCTGCAAGTCCCGGTATCGCTGCAACACCTGCTGGACGCCACGCGCTACGCGGTAGTGCTCGTCGCCCACGATGCGGGGTTCCAGGATACGGGCGAAGGACGCCAGCGGGTCCACGGCGGGATACAGGCCCTGGGACGCCAGAGAGCGCTCCAGCGATACCACCGCGTCCAGGTGTCCGAAGGTGGTGACGATGCCGGGGTCGGTGTAGTCGTCGGCCGGCACGTAAATGGCCTGGAAGGACGTGATGCTGCCGCTCTTGGTGGAAGTGATGCGCTCCTGCAAGGCGCCCATCTCGGTGCTCAGGGTCGGCTGGTAGCCCACCGCAGAGGGCATCCGGCCCAACAGCGCGGACACTTCCATGCCGGCCAGGATGTAGCGGTAAATGTTGTCGATGAACAACAGCACGTCCTGGTTCCGCTCTTCGCGGAAGTATTCGGCCATGGTCAGGCCGGTGAGACCGATGCGAGCGCGCACGCCGGGAGTTTCGTTCATCTGGCCGAACACGAGCACGGTGCTGCCCAGAACGCCGGAGTCCTCCATTTCGTGCCACAGGTCGTTGCCCTCGCGGGACCGCTCGCCCACGCCGGCGAATACCGACACGCCGCTGTGCACCGCGCCGATGTTGCGGATCAG
The DNA here is from genome assembly GCA_009840165.1 of Chloroflexota bacterium. GTDB lineage: Bacteria > Chloroflexota > Dehalococcoidia > Lucifugimonadales > UBA3495 > Bin87. The sequence goes on along the minus strand of VXOG01000066.1, from coordinate 15,495 downwards.
CTCCTGAATGATGACGGTCTTGCCGACGCCGGCGCCGCCGTAGGCTCCGACCTTGCCGCCCTTGGGGAAGGGGGTGATCAGGTCGAACACCTTGATGCCGGTTTCGAGAATCTCAACGTTGGGGTTCTGGTCGTCGAAAGCCGGTGGGTCGCGGTGAATAGGCCAGGACTCAGCGGCCTCCACCGGCCCGAGGTTGTCGAGGGGGGTGCCGGTTACGTCGAATAGACGGCCCAGGGTTTCGTCGCCGACGGGAACGGCAACCTTGTCGCCGGTGTCGGTGACTTCGACGCCGCGGGCCAGGCCATCGGTGGAACCCAGGGCGAGACAACGCGCCCAGTGGTTGCCGATGTGCTGCTGCACTTCCAACACCAGACGCTCGCCCGAGTTGTCCACCTCCAGGGCGTCGAAGAGGTTGGGAAGCTGGTCGGCGGGGAATTCCACGTCCACCACCGTACCGATAACTTGGGCAATTTGACCGGGCATATTATTTCGTCCTCCGGGTATGCTTACAGCAGAGCAGTAGTTGCAGAGTGGTAAATCATGGCATGACTAGCGTCGCCAGAATGGGAAGCTCCGGCGCGATTCTTCAGGTTGTTCATCTGGGCTTGGTTCATCGAATGGTTCGCCATTCCTTTCAGCCGCAGCTTTGCGCCATAACCATTCCCGCCAATCCTTATCTCTCTCCTGTCGAACGCGTTCCTTGAAAATCTCTCCCAAAACCATGTTAATCACCTCCGCAACGGCGAGTGAAAGCAGCACATGCGGGATGAAACCTCGCTCCAAAACGGCAAATGCTGCCGTGGGAACATCATACCAAGCAGTTTTATGAATGACTATCTGCTTGTACGCTTCTACTCCCATTCGCCCGATAGCGGACGTGCCGTACGTAACCAAGAACCAGCGATACAGAGCAGCGGTTACGCGGTACGCGAACATTGGAGGGAAGTCTATCACCCCAGGCTATCCCTCCAGCGCTATCTGTCCGCCCACCAGGTCCAGCAGCTCGTTGGTGATGCTGTCCTGGCGGAGCTTGTTCATTACCAGAGTGAGGTCCGAGGCCAACTGGTTGGCGTTGTCAGTGGCGTTGCGCATGGCGACCATGCGGGCCGACTGTTCGCTGGCGATGCTTTCCAGGATGGCGTGGTAAACCTGCATTTCCACGAATTGGGGCAGCAGCGCGCCCAGCACTGCGGCCGGGTCCGGCTCGTAGATGAAGCCAACCCGCTGCGCCGATTCCAACTCCGCCGGCTCCACCGGCAGGATGCGCTCGATCACCGGCTCCTGCTGCACCGTGGATACGAACCTCATGTAGCCAAGGTACACCTCGTCAAACTGGCCCTCGACGTACCCGTCGATAACCAGCCGCGAGATGGCGGTGGTGTCTGCCAATGCCACTCGATCACTGATGTCGGTGAATACCGCCTGCACGGTGTCGGTGTAGCGCACCATGAAGTCGCGCCCCTTGCGGCCCACCACGATGCTGCGGACGACGGCGTCGCTGTCCAGGATGAATTGCGCCACCCGGCGGTTGATGGTGGCGTGCATTCCGCCGGCCAGGCCGCGGTCAGGAGTAATCACCACCATGCCGACATTGTTGACCGGACGTACCTGGAGCAGCGGATGCGCGGTATCGTCGTCGCCGGCGGGTTGAGCCGCCAGGAGCGCAATAACGTCGTGGATTTTCTCCGCGTAAGGCCGTCCGTCGGTGACCGCCAGTTGCGCGCGCCGCATCTTGGACGCCGCGATGAGGGACATCGCGTTGGTTACCTTGCCGGTGTTTTCGACGCTGCGAATGCGCCGCCGTATGTCTCTTACGCTGGGCATAACGCCTTGTCCGTACCGTGTTGTTTAGTGGGATTCATGGATTCCGGCTTTCGCCGGAATGACGGAGAGAGGTTAGGGATGACGGAGAGAGGTTAGGGATGACGGAGACGGACTAACTGAAGGTCGGTTTGAATTCGTTGACGGCTGCGGTGATCTGCTCGCTCAGTTCGTCCGGGAGGTTGCCGGATTCCCGGATGGCCTGACCCAGTTCGGGATGGGTGGCGTTCAGGTGGCGCAGCATCTGCTCCTCGAACGCGCCCAGCCGTTCCAACGGAACGTCCTCCATCAACCCTTCGTTCACTGCGTAAAGGACCAGTACCTCGTCACCCAGGTTGAGGGGCTGGTACTGGCCTTGCTTCAGGGCTTCGGTGGCCAACTGACCCCGGGCCAACTGGGCGCGGGTGGCCGCGTCCAGGTCGGCGGTGCCGAACTGGGCAAAGGTCGCCAGCTCGCGGTATTGGGCCAGGTCCAGCCGCAGGCGTCCGGCTACCTGCCGCACGGCCCGGGTCTGGGCGGCGCCGCCCACGCGGGACACCGACAGGCCCACGTTCACCGCCGGACGGATACCGACGTTGAACAATTCCGGCTCCAGGTAGATCTGGCCGTCGGTGATGGAGATGACGTTGGTGGGAATGTACGCCGACACGTCGCCGGCCTGCGTCTCAATGATAGGCAGGGCGGTCAGCGAACCGCCGCCGTTTTCGTCATCCAAACGGGCAGCCCGTTCCAGCAGGCGGCTGTGCAGGTAGAAAACGTCGCCGGGGTAGGCTTCGCGTCCGGCGGGACGACGCAGCAACAGCGACATCTGGCGGTACGCCCAGGCGTGCTTGGTGAGGTCGTCATAGACGATCAGGACGTCCTTGCCCTCTTCCATGAACGCTTCGCCCATGGCGCAGCCGGCATAGGGCGCGATGAACTGCAACGGCGCGGAGTCGGCGGAACCGGCGTTGACCACGATGGTGTGATCCATAGCGCCGTATTCTTCAAGGATGCCAACGACCTGGGCGACTTTGCCCTGCTTCTGCCCGATGGCGACGTAGATGCAGATCAGGTCGGTGTCCTTCTGGTTGATGATGGTGTCGATAGCGATGGCGGTCTTGCCCGTGGAACGGTCGCCGATGATCAGCTCACGCTGGCCTCGACCGATGGGAATCATGGCGTCGATGGCCTTGATGCCGGTCTGCACCGGGGTGTCAACCGACTTGCGAACCACCACGTTGGGAGCGGTGCGCTCGACGGGCATGGTCTGTTCGGTAACGACGGGGCCCTTGCCATCCAACGGGCGGCCCAAGGGATCGACCACGCGGCCAATCAGAGATTCCCCGACGGGGATCTCAATAATCTGGCCGGTGGCGCGAACCCGGTCGCCTTCCTTGACGGCGTTGGGGTCGCCAAGAATAGCGGCGCCCACGATGTCCGACTCCAGGTTCAGGGCGAGACCCAGTACGTCGTTGCCAAAATCCAGCAACTCGTTGGACCGCACGCTCTGCAAACCCTGGATACTGGCGATACCGTCGCCAACCTGCACCACGGTACCCACGTCAACGAGGGTCAGGTCTCCGCCGAACTCCTCGATCTGCCGCTTGATGAGAGATACTATCTCTTGTCCCCTGACTGCCATCGGCGAGTCTCCTTGTTTCTTCAGTTGCGATGCCGGCGCCGGCGGTGGGTGTTGTTCGTCATTCCAAATCGCACAGGTCAGGCCACTTGCGCCCGCACCGCCTGGCGCATCCGCTCCAAGCCCGAGGAAGTGCTGCCATCGAGCAATTGGTCGCCAATCTGGACGATGAGGCCACCGAGGATGTTTTCGTCAACCCGGGCGCTCAGAACGACCTCGCGACCCACCAATTGCCTGACGAAGTCGGTAATACGTTCCAGCTCCGCCGGCTCCAGCGGCACAGCCGTAGTAACCTCGGCCCGTTGCCTGCCCAGATGGTCGTCCAGCAGCTGGGAGTAACCTTCCTGCACGTCCCGCATAGCGGAGACGCCGCCCCGACCTACCAGCAGGGACACCAGGTTGCGAACCAGCGGGTGGGCCTCGGAAAGGACCGCTTCGATGGCGGCGATTTTCCGTTCCTGAGGCACGTCGGCGTGTCCCAGGAACAGGGCAAATTCCTCGTCCCCAAGCACGTCGGCGGCCAGGCGCAGGTCCTGGTCCCACTGCTCGAGCTGTTGATTTTCCAAGGCCAACTCAAAGATGGCCTGGGCGTAGCGCTGCCCCGACAAACGACTTGCCACGGCTTGCAGCCTCCCTGTTTTCTACTGCCGGCGAGGAAACTGCCGACATTCCGGCAGTTGTCCTCCCGACTGGATTCCCGCTTTCGCGGGAATGACGATGTGAAGGCGGTAGTGACGGTTTGTAATCGTCACTCCGGGTTTCGATGCGACGGACGGGTTAGTTGCGGCGGAGCGCCTGCTCCCCTTCTGTCAGCACCTGGTCAATTAGTTCCTGATGGGCCTGCCGGTCAACCGTGCGGCGGATGATCCGCTCGGCGGCGGTGATGGCCAGATCGCCGAATGCAGCGCGTACCTCGTTGATGGCGGCGTCGCGTTCACGGGCGATGTCGGCCCGCGCCCGTTCCGAGAATTCCTCCGCGGACTGGCGCGCACGGTCCATTTCTTCCTCGCGGAATCGCTCGGCGGCTTCGCGGGCCTGGTCCAGGAGACGCTGGCCCTCGCGCCGCGCTTCGTTGAGCTCTTCCTCAATGGCGGAACGGGACGTGGCGGCCTCTTCCCGGGCCCGGTCGGCGGCGGCCAGGCTTTCCCGGATGCTTTCCACCCGGTTGTCCAGCGCGTTCAGCAGCGGACGGTAGGCCAGGGCCCCCAGCAGAACCAACAGGATGATGTAGTTGATCAGGTAGCTGATCAGAGAGGGCACATTCAAGCCCAGTTCTACCATGTTGTTACACCACGAAGAGCAGGATGACGGCGACGATGAGCGAGTAAATGCCCAACGCCTCGGCGAACGCGATAGCCAGGATCATGTTGGTTGTGATGGATCCGGCGGCTTCGGGGTTGCGCCCGATTGCGCCCATGGCTCCGGCGCCGAGGATGCCGATGCCCACGCCGGGGCCGATGACGCCGATGGCGATGGCCAAGCCGGCCGCCAGGTACTTGGCGCCCACGTCGCCCAGGCCGCTTTGAGCCGCGACCGAGAGCAGTGTCGTAATCATTGAGAGGTCAAGTGCCATTGTTGAAAATCCTCCGATTCAAAGGTGGCCTTGTTTTTGCGTCCCCCACGCGGTAATGCGTCAGGGTAATAGCGCCGATTATAAATGCTGTGATTAGTGTTCCTCGTGGCTCACTGCAACTGACAGGAACACCAGGGTGAGACCGGCGAAGATTACCGACTGGATCAACCCCACCAGCAACTCCAGCCCGAAGACGAACTGCGTCGCCACGAAAGGCACCAGGAAGGTGATCATGATCACCAGAATCTCGCCGGCGGTCATATTGCCGAAGAGGCGGAAGGTGAAGGAAACGACCCGCACCAGTTCAGACAGCAACTCCAGGATGCCCACGAAAACGTTGATGAGACCGGACGGGCGGCCGCGGAGCAGATCCCCGAAGGCGAAGAATTTCTTGAGATAGCCAAACCCATGGGCACGGAACCCCCAGTATTCCACGAATACGAAGGAGACCAACGCCAGAGCCAGAGGCATATTCAGGTCGGTTCCAGCCGGACGAATCAGGTGGGTCGCCAGCTTGAACTCGCCGCCCACGTTCGCGCCGTAGCCGACGGCCTGGTAAATGGGAACCAGGAAAATCGCAATCCAAGCGTTGAACAATACGAAGAAGAATATGGTGGCAATCACAGGGAAAGTCCGGCGCCCCATCTCCGGCCCGAGAATGCTGGACGCGAAGTTCAGGACCAACTCAAACAGCATTTCGACCAATGCCTGTAGCCGGCTCGGAATAACCTTAGGGTTGCGCGCGCCGCCGATGAAGAACACCAGCATGACGATGCTGGTCAGCCACGCCGACAGCATGGTGTTGGTAACGGCGAACTGCATCAGGCCCAAGCCGTGATGCTCTTCTTTGCTTTTGTCTTTGCTCTCGGCCCCACCGTGATCGTCGGTCTTCTTGTCGGCCACGCGGTAGGCCACCGCCTCCTGGAGCACTGAATTCGGGAATACCGGGTCGGGAGCCAGGTGGATTCCCGGCTTGGACAAGAACGGGCTGCCCAGACCAAACATCTGGGATCCCACCGCGCCAACCACGAAGCCAACTATCAGCAGAACCGCCGAAGCGATGCCGATCAGCAGCAGTACACGTTTAGTCGTCACGACTTCTCGTTGCCTCCGTGGTCAGTATCCCGGCGTGGCGGCGAGGACGGCGGTTGCGGCCCCCGACGCGAGCCATAGATAGCGGGGAGCACCATGCGGTACACCCCGTAGAAGGCCACTACGCTGCCGAGCACGGTTCCTATCAACACCAGCAATGCTATCTGGCCGGTCAGTTTGCCCAGCCATACTCCTCCGATTATGCCCGCTACGATGCACGCGGCTACGTACCATCCCAGACCGGTGAGCCGCAGGGCAATGATCAACCATTGCGGCATTTCCGATTCCAAACGGCAGGCATGGTAGCATCGGTTTTCTGGAGTGTCAATCGGTAATTTTGCAGAAAGCGTAACGACGGTTACGAAAAAGCCCCGCCGCTTGGGGTTCGGGGTTTTTCAAAGTTACTTCGTCATTCCCGCCTTCGCGGGAATCCAGAAAGTCTTCGCGGTTGGAATGACGGTGGGTGATGCAGATACCCTACTTGCGTTCAAAGTCTTCCATGTCCAGTTCGTTGATGAGATCGGTAAAGGCGGACAATCCCTGGAGCTCTTCCTCGGTCACTTCGGCCGGAGCCGATTCCCGGCCGCCCGATGAAGTTGCCGGCTCCGGCTGCCCCGTCTCTTCGTCCATGGATATGGCCGCTTTATCCATCACCTGGTCGGAGACGTATATGGGCACCTCGGCACGGACGGCCACGGCCATGGCGTCGCTGGGTCGAGAGTCGATTTCGTGCAACTGGTCGCCAACCTTGATGACGATGCGGGCGTAGAAGGTCTCATTCTGCAAGTCGCTGACGAGGATATGCTCAACGGATCCACCCACAGACTTAACCAGATCTACCAGCAAGTCATGGGTCAACGGCCGCGGGACGCTCATACCCTGCATCTTCACCGCGATGGCTTCGGCTTCGGTGGGGCCGATCCAGATCAGGAGGAACAGGTTGGTTGCCAACTCTTTGAGAACCACCACTCTCTGGTAGTTCATCTGGCTGATCCGGATGCTGTCAATTACCAATTCACGCATCTGCTGCATTGCTCCAACGACTGCGTCCGGCGTAAGTTGGCCCAAAGGCCGGCGTTCCGCCGGCCGGCCAAGTAGATTCTATACCCCACGGCTACCAGAGTGTCAAGCGGATGTACTGCCGGCCGGGGCTTCCGATCATCGGTCCATACCAGCGCTACCGTCATGCCGGCGAAAGCCGGAATCCAGAAAATGCCAGCATTGAGAAACGTTGGCGACAGCAAGACGTTCCTGGATGCCGGATCAAGTCCGGTATGACGGGATGGGGCTGGGCATGACGGGAGTAATCGAAAGACTCTGCCTTCCGGCAACGGTCAGCGCATACGGATGCGTTCCTCAATATCTTCGGGAGCGAAGTCCTCCGGCGACGGTATGTCGGGTTTGGGCTGCGCGGAAGCGGACTGCGCGGAAGCAGCCAGCGCAGAGCCGGCAAGCACGTCGATACCCTTGCGTACGGAACCGGTGGCGGCGCTCAGTTCGCGTTCCAATTCCCGCAAAGTGCGGAGAGCGTAGGCATCCGCCTGGTTGCGTCGGTTTTCGGCTTCCTGTTCGGCCTGCTCAATGATCCGCCGCGACCTTGCCTCGGCGTCGCGCAGCATATCTTCGGCCTTGCGACTGAGTTCATGGTCATTCAGCCGGCTGCGGAATTCCTGCTCCAGGTTCTGGCGCGAATGGTTGGCTTCCGAAACCGCTGAGGAGATTATGTCGTCCTTACGGGACAGCATCTCTTCGGCCCGGCGTATTTCCTGGGGAATTTCCATGCGCAACTGGGCGACCAGTTCGTTGAGCCTGGCCTTGTCCACCATCACGTTGCTGCTGAGGGGCATTGACTTGCTGGATTCGACCAACAGCTCGATGCGGTCGATGATATTGTGGATGTCTATGATGTCCTCCTTGAGCCGGCGGTAGGATTGCCGGTGTCGGCTACCGCTGCGGCCCGACTGTGGCGGGGAATTTTTCGGCTAAAGCGTTTGCCACGTTGGGCGGAACCATGTCGGAGATGTCGCCACCCAACTGCGCGACTTCTTTGAGCAGGCTGGAGCTGATGAAGGTGTGTTCCTGATCGCTCATCAGCGAAACCATGTCAACATCGGGCTCGAGCCGGCGGTTCATAAAGAACATCTGGCACTCGTACTCGAAATCCGGGCCGCTGCGCAGACCGCGTATGATGGTCACGGCGCCGGCCTCCCGCGCGGTCTGCACCACCAGACCGTTGAACGGTCGGACTTCAATGTTGCCGATGTCGGCCACCGCCTCTCGCAGCAGCGAGACTCGTTCCTCAGTATTGAACAACAGGCTCTTGGACGGCGTATCGTACACGGCTACGATGAGCCGCTCGAAAAGCCGGGCGGCGCGTGTCGCCACGTTCAGATGTCCCATGGTCACCGGGTCGAAAGTGCCCGGGTATAAAGCGGTTACCATTCGGCGATTCTCCCAAACCTGCCTTATCCGGTCTGCGCCGGAATAAAGCGTCAGCCCGTTGCGGCTCATCAGGGCCGGCAACTGTAGAATGCTACTGCATTGTCTCCATAGCGGCGGCTATCGTATTGGCCCAGGCCCGCCACCTGTTCGGGCAACGTAATTCGGCTGCTGTGCCCCACCACTACCGTGGCTTCCGCATCCAGCATCCCCGAATCCCACACGGCCCACAGAGTGGGGGCAGGGTCTCCCATGCGGTACGGCGGGTCCAGCAGCGCCAGACCGTATGCCTTTGTCGAAGGCATGTCGGATGGCGGCTGCTCCAGCCAGCGGGAAACCTCCGCGCAGTACACCTTGCCGGCGCGCGCGTAGCCGGCGCGGGTCAGGTTTTCCTGCAAGTCGAGGCTTTGCCTCCGGTTTCGTTCCACGAAGTCGGCCCAGGCTGCTCCCCGGCTCAGGGCCTCGATACCGAGGCTGCCGGTACCGGCGAAGAGGTCCAGCACAATGCGATCCGTCACCTGTCTATCATCTAAAATGTTAAATATGGCGGCGCGAACACGCTCGGTAGTGGGCCGAACCCCAGCCACTGACGGGCCTTTCAGCCTGATCCCGCGCGCATCGCCGCCGGAAACGCGCATAGTATTGGTGTTGCGCGGGGGCATTGTAGTATCAACAGGGGGAGTATGGCATTGGTCGGTGTCTGCGTATTTTCGGCGGTTTTGCGCGGTCAGTATAGCCCATCGTGTAATGCGATTGCCGGCGAGGCCGGGGCGTGGCAAACTTTCATAAAACCTGCTCTGGACAACACGCGAGGCCAACATGACCCAGATGCTCCCACCGGAAGTGATCAACCTCATCAACGCCGCCCTCACCGAGGACCAGGCGTTCAACGATCCCACCACCCAGGCGCTGATACCCGATAGCATCGTCGGGGACGGTATCCTGCGCGCCAAGGCCACCGGCGTCCTGGCCGGCGGAGCAGTCGCTCAGGAGGTGTTTCACCGCATCGACCCGGCTCTTGAGGTGAATCTCTTATTGAACGACGGCGCCGACCTGGCCCCGGGCGCGGACATCGCCAGCGTGCGCGGTGCGGCGGCATCCATCCTGCGGGCCGAACGCACCGCCCTGAACTTCATGCAGCGGATGAGCGGCATCGCCACCGCCACGAACCAATACGTGCGCGCCGTGGCGGGCACCCGCGCCCGCATTGTCGATACCCGCAAAACCGCGCCCGGTCACCGCTTCCTGGACAAGTACAGCGTACGCATGGGCGGCGGCCACAACCACCGCCTGAACCTGGCCGATGGAATCCTCATCAAGGACAACCACCTGGAGGCGCGCGCCTCCCTGGAAGAGCCGCTGGCCGACGTGGTGCGCCACGCCATCGCTCAGGCATCTCACACCATTCGGGTCGAAGTGGAGGTTGAATCGCTGGATCAGGTTCGGGAAGCGGTGGACGCCGGGGCGCACATCATCATGCTGGACAACATGGACGTGGACACCATGCGGGAGGCGGTCGCCATCATCGACGGGCGCGCTTCGATTGAAGCATCCGGCGGAATCAACATGAGCACCGTGCGCGCGGTGGCCGAAACCGGCGTGGACCTCATCAGCATCGGCGGCCTAACCCACTCCACGGATGCGTTGGACATATCGCTGGACCTGGAGTTTCCGCAGTAACGGATTCCATAAATCACTCCTGATGCTAGAATGTGAGCCTGAAAAACGGCAGAGCGCGCCAGGCCCACTGAGGAAGTCATATGGATTGGGAGAAACGCATCGTCGCTGACCCCGAAGTGCTGAGTGGCAAGCCGGCGGTGAAGGGAACGAGAATATCGGTAGCATTGATCTGCGAACTTTTGGACGCAGGCTCCAGCGTTGCCGACATTCTGGACAGCTACCCTTTCCTGTCATCCGAAGACATCGCAGCCTGCCAACGCTACGCTGAAAAGCACGGTACCGAGCCCTGCGGTCAGATACAGATTGACGATAATGGCATCCACCTCCCCGGCAAGAGTTTGCCGTGGGAGAAAGTGACGCCACTCTGAATTCCATAGCAGACCTCCGTGCGGTTTCTTGCCGACGTCAACATACCCGGCGGAGCAGTAGCAATGTTGCGGGCCGCAGGACACAGCGTGACCTATGCGGCCGAAGAATCGCCGCGTGCTGAAGACGCTGATCTTCTTGCCCGGGCAATGCGGGAAGATCGGGTTCTGATAACCTTCGACACCGATTTTGGCGACTTGGTATATCTCGTTGGGAGGCCCGCATCCTGCGGAATAGTTTTGTTTCGCATTGCTCGCGTACCGGCGGCAGAACGGCCGGCTGTTATCGCTAACGCCCTTACTGCTCGCACAGACTGGCCAGGACACTTTTCGGTAGTTGATGAGCGCAACATCCGTAGCCGCGTACTACCCGACATATAGCGCAGTTCCCCGGCTTGAATACCGAACCCTGCCGGCGGTATATTGCCAGCACCATACTCGCCAATCGGCAAGGAGCCCAAACTCATGGCCCGTCTCAACGACATCACCCGCGATCAGCTTGCCCCCGATCACCAGGAATTTTTCGACTCCATCGCCAGCAGCCGGGGCAGCGTGCGCGGACCCTACGGCGTGCTGCTGCACAGCCCCGACCTGGCGGCGCGGGTGGCCCACACCGGCACCTACGTCCGTTTTGAGCTGGACATCACCGAAGCCCAGCGCGAGATCATCATCTGCGCCACGGCACGGGAGATTCGCCAGCAGTATGAGTTTTCGGCCCACGCCCGTCTCGCCCGGCAGGCCGGCGTGTCCGAGGACGTGGTCAACGCCATCGCAACCGGCAAGGCGCCCGAGGGCATGTCTGGAATCGAGGCGTCGCTGGTCAAGTACGTGCAGGAACTGGCGCAGAACCACAAGATCAGCGACGAGACGTTCAACGCGGTTCGCGATCACTTCGGCACGCAAAAGACCGTGGAAATCACGGGCCTGATTGGACACTACATGCTGGTGGGACAGATCCTGTCCGCGTTTGAAGTGGACCTGCCGGACGGCGTCCAGCCGGAGATTACCTAGGCAGTGTTGACATTTCGATTTTTATTCGTCATTCCCGCGAAAGAACAGCCTGTCCCGTGCTCGACACGGGGTCACCCCGTACTCGATACGGGCGGGAATCCAGTGGTCGAAATCGTAAGCAATCCTTACGGTTTCTTTGTACTAACATTTCTGGATTCCGGCTTTCGCCGGAATGACGGGAATTGTCAAAGGAGGATCCCATGCCTGCCACAACCGACGGTCTGATCTCCGCTCTGGAGAACAACTTCACCACGATTGACCTGGCCCTTCAGGACCTTACGGATGAGGAATTCCACCGCATCCCGGCGGATGACTGCAATTCCGTGGCCTGGATTCTGTGGCACCTGTCCCGGGTGATTGATTCGTTCATCCATACCCGGCTGCGGGACCTGCCCCAGATCTGGGACACCGGCAACTGGGAGCAGCACTTCACCATGCCGGCGGACGGCGAGAACCGTGGCCTGGGCTGGAACCACCAGATGGTATGCGACTGGCAGCCGCCGTCCCGCACTCGGCAGATGGAGTACTTCGAGGAAGTGCGCACCGCGTTGCGGGAATACCTGCCCGGCCTGACCGAAGCGCAGATGCAGCAGGCCAAAATCATCCCGCCGGTGTCGGAGCCGCGCACCGTGGCGGCGGCGCTGGGACAGATGACTTGGGACTGCGTGTCCCACGGCGGCCAGATTGCCTACCTGAGGGGGATGTACAAGGGGATGGGGTGGCACAGGTAGAGCGCATCTTTCGATTTGCAATCGGCCACGGGTAGGGGCGAGGTCTTTCGATTATTCCCGTCATTCCGGACTTGATCCGGAATCCAGAAACCTCTCGTTGTAGCTAACGTTCCTCAAAAGCAATGTTTTCTGGATTCCGGCTTTCGCCGGAATGACGGTTTCTCCAGTTTGGGCAGATACTCGAAAGCCCCTATGCATTTCTGGGGCGGCCCCGGTCGGCGCTGTCCACCATTATCGTCACCGGGCCGTCGTTCACGAGGCGGACTTTCATGTAGGCCTGGAAACGGCCGGTGGCCACTTTCAGGCCCTTTTCGCGAAACATTTCCACGGTGAGTTCGTACAGCCGATTGGCTTCATCGGGGCCGGCGGCGCGGGTGAAATCGGGACGGCGGCCCCGACGGGTGTCGGCGTAGAGCGTGAACTGGGATACCACCAGCAACTCCCCGCCAACGTCCAGCGCCGAGAGGTTGAACCGGCCCCGCTCGTCGGCGAATATCCGCATATTCGCAATCTTGTCCACCAGGTACCGGGCGTCGGCGTCGTCATCCCCTTCGGCGACGCCGAGCAGGACAACCAGGCCGGCGTTGATGCTGCCGGCGTCGATATTGCCGGCTTCGATATTGCCGGCGGCCGGGTCTTGGATTGAGACCGAGGCTTCGGTTACCCGCTGGATCAATGCTCGCATGGCGATCGTCCTTGAAGGAGAATTGTCAGAATCAGGATTCCCTTGATTAAAGGATTTACGGGATTGTGGTGTTGTTTGCCTGGCGTTCTGCTTTGGGTTTGATCCTTCGACAGGCTCAGGATGAGCGGGTGAGTATGGGTTTGAGGTTCTCCTTTGCCTGCCAGAAGTGAGGGTTTCCGATGGTCGGTCGTTGTCAGCCCACGGCCGGGGGTTTTACGCATGGTTTTTGACGCTGCCGTTCGCGCCCGACACGGCCTTGCGGCGATGTCGGATGCCAGCGCTGCGCCAGGCGCTGTGCCGTTGGGACCCCGCCGGGTAAGCATTGGCCGGACGCGGGTCTTGCCGAGCATTTGCGATTTTTACTGACTGGCCGTTACGACCGAATGGTTGGGTTCACCTCTGGCAGGCGTGGAATGGGATAGGGTTGCAGGACCAGCCGGTCATTCACGTGATAAGGCTATGATAGAACGGGTGTGCCGGCATGGTCAACAGGCGGGTGTCACTTTGTCAGAATCAGGATTTGCCGGATCTTGGGATTTTCAGGATTGGGCGTTATTCGCGGCGCTGGATGCGCGATTGAGTAACTGTTCAGAGTTGGTTAGGTCATTTGGACGTTCAGCGGGATGCCTGCCGCTTGCCGTCGGCCCGCCTGCCGTCTATCATCGGCCAAAACCCAGGGAGGCACACCATGCGAACCCCGATCCTCACCCGCGACCAGGTTCCCGAAAATCTCCGGGATGCCTTTGACCACGAAACCGCCAACTCGGGCGGCGTGGTGGACGCCGGACCCGGCTCCGCCATGATCAACAGCCCCGAGATGCGCCGGCGCTCCAACTATCTGGTCAACTACCTGCGCGATGAATCATCCCTGCCCAAGCAGATCCAGGAACTGGTGATGATCCTGACCGCCCGCAACATGGACTGCCAGTACATCTGGCACGCCCACTCTGCCCGCGCCCGCGAGCAGGGTATCAGCGACGAGTTCGTCGATAACCTGCGCGACGGCAAGCCGCTGCCCCAGTTGTCAGACGACCTGCAAATCGTGGTCAATTACGTGACGCAGTTATTTGACAACCACCGGGTTGACGAAGCCACCTTCCGGGCTGCCATCGACCGCTACGGCGCGCTGACGGTCACGGAGATCTCCACGTTGATGGGCTACTACTCGCTGCTCGCGTTCAACGCCAACGCCTTCGACATCGACGTGCCCGACGGTGACGAACCCAAACTGCCTATTTAGTGAAAAAGCACCGTCGTTCCCGCGTAGGCGGGAACCCATGACGTCGCCATTGTTTGAGGCTGTGGATTCCCGCCCCGTATCGGGTACGGGGTGACGTCCTTTCGCGGGAATGACGGTCAGGTGTTGGGAATGACGGTTAGACGTTGGGAATGGTAGATTCCCAGTCGTTCATTGGTGGATTCTATTGGGGGTTCTCCGGGTTGCTGGCCTGGGGAATCGCCGACTATCTGGCGCGTGGAGCCTCGCGCCGCATCGGCAGCGTCAGCACGACCCTGCTTACCCAGTTGATCGGGTTGGCATTGCCCCTGGCTTTCGTCGTGGCCGAGGCCGCCACCGGCCGGCTGAGCGTCGATATTCCCGGGTTGATGCTGTGGGCGCCGTTGACCGGCGCGGCTCTGGGTTTCGGATACCTGGTCTATTACACCGGCCTGGCTCGCGGCGCGGTAACCGTCGTCAGCAGCGCAGCGTCGGCGTGGCTGGCCGTCACGGTTCTCATCGCCGTGGCGCTGTTTGGCGAATCCGTCGGAGCCGGGCAGATGGCGCTGATGGCCGGGGTTCTGCTGGGCATCCTGCTGCTGTCCGCCGGCCCGTTGACCGGCTCCGAAGTGAGCTCGGGATTGCCCTGGGGCCTGGCAACCATGCTGGGCATCGGCATGGCCATGGCGCTGTTCGATCATGCTACTGCGGCGGCCGGCCCCATGCTGGCGGTCCTGGTGGTGCGAGCCATCTCCGCGATACCATCGTGCGCTTTGGCCCTGGCCAGGCGGATGCCGATTCGTCGGCCGCAGGATTGCAACGGTTGGGCACTGCTGGCGGCGATCGGCGTCGTGGACGCGGCCGGGTACGTGGGCTACAACCTGGGCGTCGCTGCGGCTCCGGTGTCCCTGGTTGCGCCCATTGCGGCGGCCCATCCGCTGGTCACCATCGCGTTGGCGGTCGGCATCAACCGCGAACGTCCGCGCATCACGCAGTGGGCGGGGGCGAGCCTGATTATTGCGGCCACCATTGCCCTCAGCGTGTTCGCAAACTGATTTATCGCAAGTGTTCGGATTTGATGTGAATCTCAGCCAGGAATCCAGAAAGTCTGGGTACAGGCAGGGTTTAACAAGGCAAAGATTCTCTGGATACCGGCTTTCGCCGGTATGACGGTGGAAGGTAGGTATGACGGTGGAGGGCAGGGGCGACGGTGGAAGGTGGGTATGACGGTGGAGGGCAGGGGCGACGGTGGATGGCCGGA
>VXOG01000115.1 GCA_009840165.1 Chloroflexota bacterium | reverse complement strand
TCCAGACCGGCAAGAATAGTCAACACGAGCGGCATTCCTTATTGTCGTCTATCAGTCCTGGCCGACCTGAAGGATTTTCAACGTCGAACTGCCCGTTGGACGTTCCAGCGGATGTTTGCTGAGCGAGATCCTGCGATCCGATTCCTGGTGGCTGACGAGGTCTGGCTCGGCAAGACGCATGTCGCCAGAGGTGTAGTCGCCCAGGTCATCGACCACCTCCGGCGGACCGGCGATAAGCGATACGACATCGTCTACGTCTGCTCCAATGCGGCCATCGCCCGACAGAATCTTCGGAAACTTGTGCCGGAAGGAATCGAGCCACTCGAGGGCGTCGAACGGCTCACCATGCTGCCGCTCGCAAGTCTGAATCGTGGTGACGACCAACAGGCGGGTGTCAACCTGCTCGCGATTACGCCGGGGACGTCGCTACAGTTCGGACGCAGCACGGGTCAGTTCCGCGAACGCTGCCTGGCGTACGCGTTCCTGCGGGCGAGTTGGGGTGCAAACGTCATGAACGCGCCGGCTCGTCGGATTTTCTGGCACGGCGTCACAGCCAACGGCCCTGACCAACGGTTGCGCAGGGTGGAGCAACGGTACCGGTCACGCGCACAGGAGTCACTCAAAACGTTTGATACGTTGCTCATGGAAGTCGAACAGTCGCGCCGCGCCGACGGACGGCCAGCCCTTCGGCAACTGTTCGATGAGTTGGCCGAAGGATTAGCGTGGAAGCGCACTTTCCCAGACGCCTTGCACGGAGCCCATCGAGAGTTGATTGGTGAGGTTCGCCACATCATGGCGAGAGTTGGTATCGCCGCGCTCCAACCTGACCTGGTGATCCTCGACGAGTTCCAGCGGTACAAGGACCTGCTGCAACAGGATCCCAGCAATTTCGCGATCGAGTTGGCGCAGCACTTGTTGAACCACACAGATCCGCGTACCGGACGCGCTACCCGAACGCTGCTTCTCTCAGCTACGCCGTATCGTATGTACGCGACAGGCGATGGGTTAGGTTACAACCACTACGAGGACTTCTTTGATACTTGCTCCTTCCTCTTTGATGATCCTGAGAGAGTTGATCGGCTGAGGGATCGATTTCGTGACCTCCGTCTGGCACTCACCTCCACCGAGTCGTTGGCAGGCGCTGAAGGGATTTGCCACGCCATCGGGACCGAACTGAGCAGCGTGATGGCGCGGACTGAGCGGCTGGCGGCTACGCCAGACCGGGACGGAATGCTCCACGAACCGGACACTCTGGTGGAGGTCAAGCCTCTTGACCTGCGTGCTTATCATCGTCTCGGGAATCTAGCCGAAGTGGTGGGGCACCCCGAACCCATCGAATTTTGGAAGTCCGCGCCATATCTCGTCAACTTCATGGAAAGGTACAGGCTGAAGGACGCCGTCGTACACTCCGCGGCAGACGGCAGCTTCGCCGACGGCGGGGGACTTGAACCTGGCCCTGGACTCCTGAACTGGGCTGATGTCGTGGCATACAGGCGCGTCGATCCCCAAAATGGTCGACTTCGCTGGCTGCTAGGTGATTTGGAGCGCCACCGTGCATTCGAACTGCTCTGGATACCTCCTTCGATGCGGTACTACGACACTGGGTCAGTGTATGAGTCTCCGGAAGCAGCCGCCTTTACGAAGCGGTTGATCTTCTCCGGATGGAGGGTCGTCCCGAAGGTCGTGTCCTCGCTCGTGAGTTTCGAGGCTGAGCGCCGCGCTTTCGCTGGTCGCAGTCACACCTACACGGCAGACTATAGGCGACGTGGTGGGCAACGTCTCGCCTTCCGTACCGGTGAGCGTACCGCAGGTCAAGCCCGACGCGGAGAACATGCCGGGCTACGCCGAGCAGCGAGTATGACCACATTCCTGTTGATTTGGCCGAGTCCGAGCCTCGCGGAGCTGGGAAACCCACGACCGCTGGATCACGGCGGACACCGTCCAGTGTCTGAAGTACTCACGGACGTTGCGGGGAGGATCTCGGACGCGATCGCACCGCTTGTTCGAGGTGCGCCGACCCACGGCAACGTGGATCAGAGGTGGTACTGGGCCGCACCTCTGCTCCTTGACAGGGAAACCTACCTTTCAGTAACGCATCTCCTACTCGTTGACGGCGGCCTATCTCATTGGGAAGGCGACGGATCCGATCGCGGACTCGGCGCCCATGTTGCTGAGGCGAACGCCTTGCTTGCGTATGGAGTCGAGGCCCTTGGACCTCCTCCTGATGACCTCAGCGAGGTTTTAGCTGAGTTGGCAATTGGCGGACCCGCGCAATGCGCGCTACGGGCAATCAGTTCTGTCGCCGAGTTGCCAATAGCTGACCAATCGACAGTGTTGAACGCTGCACGGATTGCCATCGCGTTCAGAAGATTCTTCAATGCCCCGGAAGTCACGGCTCTGATTGCCGGTGGCCGTTCAGAGGAGTCGGATGTTGGGGAAGGTGGCGGCCGCTATTGGCGAGATGTCCTTCGGCACTCGATCAGCGGCAATCTGCAAGCCGTACTCGACGAACACACCCATGTGGTACGTGACTGGCTCGGATATCTCCGTTTGGGAGATGACAACCGCCGAGCGCAGGCAGCCCAAGACATCGCCCAAAACGTCGCGGACGCCCTGGATCTCCGCACCTCATCGCTGCGTGTGGATATCCCCAGTCGTGGGCAGAACGGCCGCTACTTGGAACTGGGCGACCATAGGATGCGGACACGCTTTGCCGTCGCCTTTGGCAATCAAACGCTCGACGAAGGCGGCGAGGCCCGGATTGAATCTGTTTGCAGAGCGTTCAATTCTCCGTTTTGGCCCTTCGTCCTCGCCTCTACTTCTATCGGACAAGAGGGACTGGACTTCCACCTTTGGTGCCACGCCGTCGTCCACTGGAACCTTCCCACGAATCCTGTCGACCTGGAGCAACGCGAAGGGCGCGTTCACAGGTATAAGGGCCACGCGGTCCGTCGCAACGTAGCCGCAACTTTGGCACCGGCCTTGATCAAGGGCGGGCTGGCTTCCGGTGACGATCCCTGGAGTCAGCTATTCGCCATGGCGGTGCCTACTAGGTTGGAGGCCGACGGCGAGATGGTGCCCTACTGGGTGTTCCACACTGGGCCGGCGAGAATCGAACGCCACGTACCGGTTTTGCCTTTCAGCCAAGATGCTGCGACTCTGCTGAGGTTGCGCAAGTCACTTGCTGCATATCGTCTTGCGTTCGGTCAACCCCGACAAGAGGAGTTGGTTGAATTTCTCGGGGCCGACCGCTCGGATGATGACCTGCTGCGTTTGGCTTCACGGCTCCGCATCGAACTCTCACCTCCT
This sequence comes from Chloroflexota bacterium, assembly GCA_009840165.1. Classification (GTDB taxonomy): domain Bacteria; phylum Chloroflexota; class Dehalococcoidia; order Lucifugimonadales; family UBA3495; genus Bin87. Next base: position 4,599 of record VXOG01000115.1, on the reverse strand, counting down.
TAGAGTGAGTGGACCACTTCTCTAACTGAGTTCCGGTTCGCTCGCTCCGACGATTGGCAAAGTCTTGGCGACCTGTCTGGGGCGAACGACGTCGGCCAGAACGCCATCACGGTAAGTTCACGATTCTGACGCCGCAGAGCCACGGAGAGGGCGCACACGTCGTCCATAGCATTCCCCCATCGCGGTTCTCAGGGCGCCTGAGAACCGTCGGATGCGCCAATGCTCTCCAGACAACGGGATAGCGCCGCTTTTGCGGCACCCCCAACGCTCACAGGTCGGCCATACAGGGTACAAATTCGGGCTATGGGGGCACTTTAAACGAAAACCGAAGGTTTCGCACACCGGAAGGAGAAAATGGCGCGAGAGGGGCTATTTGTAAAACGCCAAGAACTATGTACCAGTGATCTGCGAAATCGCCAGGAACTATAGGCCAGTTCGCCAGGGTCTATGACCACCGGAGGGCGCCACCACGGCGACCATTGCCGCACTTCGATTTTGAGGTGCAGCGATGGCGTACAAGGAGGTGCTCCGAGTGGAAATACAGGAAGTAGTTCGCCGCTGGCAGGCGGGAGCAAGCCAGCGTCAGATAGCGGAGGGGACGGGACTGTCGCGGGCGACGGTGCGCAAGTATCTGTCGGCGGCGGTACAAGAGGGGATTGCCCCGGACGGTCCGGCTGCCAGCGAAGAGCAGTTGAGCCGGTTGGCTGGGATCAGCCGGGCTGGGCCGCGGCAGGTGGAGACGCCGGTTGAGGACAGCCTGGCTCCGTGGGCCGATCAGATTTACCAGTGGCTGACCGGGGACCGGTTGAAGGTGACGCGCATCCAGGAGTTGTTGGCGGCGCGAGGGTGTACGGTGTCGTACACGTCGTTGCGCCGGTTCATCAGGAAGCGAAACTGGGGACGGCGGAGCGCCCGCACCATGCGGATGGCCGACACGGGTCCCGGCGAGGTGGCGGAGGTGGACTTCGGCAGATTGGGGATGATCACCGATCCGGCTACTGGCAAGCGCAGGGTGGTGTGGGCGCTGATCATCGTGCTGTCGTACTCGCGGCATTGTTTCGTGTGGCCGACGCACACTCAGAAGCTGGAGGAGGTGATCGCCGGTCTGGAAGCGGCGTGGGCGTTTTTCGGCGGGGTGCCCAAGTATCTGGTCATCGACAATTTCCCCGCCGCGGTGGCTGGGCCGGATACGTTGCATCCCAGACTGACCCGGGGCTTTCTGGGTACTCCCAGCATCGTGGCTTCGTCGCCGATCCGGCCCGGGTCCGTCATCCCAAAGACAGGCCCAAGGTGGAACGCAGCGTTTCCTACGTCCGGGAACGGCTCTTCAAGGGCGGCGATTTCCATGGTCTGGCCCACCTGCGCAATGAAGCCCAGTGCTGGTGTTCGGAGGTAGCGGGGCAGCGCATTCACGGCACCACCCGCCGTCAGCCCCTGGTGGTCTTCCAGGATGAGGAGCGTCGTGCCCTGCTGCCCTGGGACGGCGAGCCCTACGAGATCACCCAATGGCGCACCGCCAAGGTCCATCCCGATCACCATGTGGCCTGTCAGTACGCGCTGTACTCGGTGCCATCATCGTCCTGCCCGCCGGGCCAGAGGGTGGAAATCAGGCTGGACAGCAGGCTGGTGCGCATCTACCACCGGGGCAAGCTGGTCAAGATCCACCAGCGTCAGCCTCGCGGTGGCCGGTCCACCAACCCTGACGACTATCCCACCGAGCTTTCCGCCTATACCATGAAGGCTCCGGAGCGCATCAAACGCAGTGCCGCTCTGCACGGGCCGGCAGTAGGCGAATTCGACGACCGGCTCTTCGACGACCGGCATCCCTGGTCGAAGATCAGGCAGGGGCACAAGCTCATCCGGCTGGGCGATCGCTACACGCCCCAGCGTCTCGATGCCGCCTGTCGCCGCGCTCTCGACGTCGATCTCATCGACGTGAGCCGGGTGGAACGCATCCTGGTGCAGGCCCTGGAACAGGAGGCCATGACGCGGCTTCCATTGCCCATTCCTGCCGGCCGTTTCGCCCGGCCCGGCTCCGTCTTCGCTCATGCCGCCGGAGGTCGATCATGACCCGCATCACTGAACTCACACCACTGCTCAAGCGTCTGCAGCTGGGACCCATGGCCGCCACGCTGCCCGAACGCATTGCCCTGGCCAGAAGGGAGCAGCTGGATTACGCCTCTTTCCTGGAGATCATCCTCAGTGATGAGGTGAACCGTCGCGCTCAACGCCGCATCGAACTCCGGCTAAATGGCGCCGGTTTCGAGGAGACCTGCCGGCTGGAGGACTTCGACTGGTCGGCGTCGATCACCCTGGACCGCCGGCTGCTGGACGCCGTTTTCTCGCTGGAGTTTCTGGACAAGCACGAGCACGTCCTCCTGGTGGGACCTGCGGGCGTGGGGAAGAGTTTCCTCGCCCAGGCCCTGGGCTGCTCCGCCGTCCGCGCCGGACACACCGTCCGCTTCATACACGCCGATGGCTTCTTCAAGGCCATGGCCCAAGCCAGGGTCGACAACTCGCTGGATCGGGCCTTCCGGTCCTTCCTGACGCCCGACCTGCTTATCCTCGATGACCTCGGGCTGCATCGGCTCACGCCACAGCAGTCGGCGGACTTGTATGAGCTCATCCTCAACCGCCATCGGGCCTCCAGCTTCGTCATCACCAGCAACCGGGCCGTCGAAGAATGGCTCAGCCTCTTCGATGATCCCATCCTCGGGAACAGCGCTTTGAATCGCTTGGCCAACGCCAGCTACCAGATCGTCATCGAAGGCGCCAGCTACTGGGAACGACTGTCCCCACACCGCGCCCTGCTCAGCAACCAAGGAGGTGATTGACCGGCAAACGACAACCTGATAATTGTCTAATCGCTCCGCTCCCAAGGTGGTCAATGACCGTGAAAATCTCGGTCAATGACGATGAAAATTCACAGTGACCTGTCTTCCCGCTTTGCCTCGCTTAGCGCCCTTTCCTGACTCGGATGGCCCATCCCAACACCCGGCAATCACCCCACGATTTCCGACACCCTGCTAAACACTGATCGCTGCCGGCTGCCGTCGGTTAGGTGGCTACAAGTCGGGGAGAGTGAAGGGCACAGGGGCCAGAACCTACGTCCAAGCGGCCGACGCTCAAACGCGCTCCCGCCGTCCCGACGGACACACAGCCAACCCACATGGTTCATCAGGAACCGTCGCCGGAACTGCCGGCTTCCAAGGTCAAGATTCCCAAGCGCACTGCGGCCATCACAGCTTCCAGGCTGGAGCTGACGTCCAGTTTCCGGCGCAAATTGGTGGAATGGTTCCGCACTGTGTGCGGGCTGAGGCCCAACTCCGTCGCGATGTGCGCGACGTCCCAACCAAGGGCCAAATAGCGCAGAACCTCAATCTCCCGTGCCGTCAGCGGACCTTCGGAGCTTCTCTGGCCCAGCTCCCAGTGAACCGCTCCAGATCGGGATTCACCAGGCGCGTCGCCGAACAAATAGACGACCAATGGACCCGAATCCCCCACTCCCGACACGACCATCGGCTGTACCTTCACCAATTTCCGTGCACCCGACGCGCATCTCATCATCATGTCGGTGGGCGCCGGCACCATTCCCACTCGGGCGTACCGTAGGCATGCGCAACCTCCGGCGCAATCCGGGGTCAGACCGCTGTCGTCCGCCCCGGCCATCACCTCATAGCACTTCAGGCCTACCACCCGACCGGCGGAATACCCGAGTATAGCTCTGGCTCCGCCATTCCAGAACACGATCGTCTGATCAAGCGAAACTGCGAACGCTCCACAGGGAGCCGAAGTCAGCCACCCGAACAATCCATCGGGAGTCAACGCGAATTACCTCGCCGAATATTGCCGGCAGCCGCCGAAATCTCGCTATTGCGGGCACTCCTGTCCCCTCAACACCACACCGATGCCGGACTGAACAAAAACTACTATCCAATTTCGGGCTCGTATATGAGAGTTTGCTACCAACGCTGAGTTTATGCTGACGGCCTTATCGTTGGGCATAATAAGCCGCAACCATTTGGTACTCTGCTGTGTTCGGTGACATCCATCGTTAACTGATACGATGTGAGACCTTGACGAGATTGGTAGTTTGATACTACATTCTCCCTGATCACAAACCGATCAGGTTTGGAATCTCCGTCCCAACCGATCTCAACCGCCCACCGCCGGCCGGCATGGTTTCTTTCCATGGCCGCAGACGCGGGCGGCCGAAGCCGGTTCGAAAGGAAGCAGGAACATGGCGATCACGCACCGGACCATTGCCCTGAATGTACGCCGCCTGAGGACGCGAAGCATCCTATCGATAGCTCTGGTCCTTTTGGTGACGGTTGCAACCGCCTGCAGCACGGATGAACCCTCGGGGAAGGGAACCGGCGACGTGCCCACGCCCCAGAGCGTACGCAGCACGGACCCTCCCGTAACATCCACCAGAAATCCCACGTCCGTGGGATTGATCAAGCCGACGGCTCCTGCCGCTTCAACAGAGAGCGGAAGCTCCAAACCGGATTCCCGGCACACTCCGAGTCCTACTCCGAGTGCATTAGGGCGTGTTCACACTAACCATGCGGAGCTGTTATCATGCCCGTATGGAAATTA
>VXOG01000054.1 GCA_009840165.1 Chloroflexota bacterium | reverse complement strand
GCCAGCAAAATCAGGATGTGCCGGTCGCTGCTCTGATCCAGAACGGCTACTGCTGCGCTCTCCAGCCCGAGATCTGCACCGAAGGGTCCCGAAAGGGAATCGTCCACCCGGATTCCCGCCGTTTGCAAGTAGCCGCCAACTCGCTGCGCGTCTTCATGGAGTCCCAGGAAGACCGTATCGCGACTGAAATCCTCAACCGTTGTTAGTTCGGACACGATTCCACTTTCGGACAACCGATTCTTGACGGCGGTGCCACTGCTGAAAAGGGAAGCCTGCCCGACCACTACCTCAACGCCCTGATTTGAACCGCCCCGGAAAAAGCTCGGGAAATCGCTCAGGACAAATTCCCGCGAACTGGCAGTTACGAAATCGGCGATGTTGGACAGGAGTTGATCGTTATCCAGCGCAGCGTTATGGGGCGGGATCAAGAACGTGAAGTCACCGACCGCCAGAACGTTGCGGGAGTCGCCCCAGGCAATCGGAGACAACCCAACCCCCGACGGCGATACGGAGGACTCGGTCAATCCGTCGGTAAATGCGATTCCGGACCCGGACGTCTGGATTGACCCGGCGGAATACAGAGCGATGGAGCTTACCCCGGAAGTGATCTCGTCCGGTTGGAATTGCCGCACGAAGATGTGCTGGAAATTGAGGTCGTACTCGTGCTGATTGAAAAGATAGTCCGGCTGGAAATTAACTCCAAACCGCTCCGCTAGGCTGTTCATTTGATGGATCCGAGTAGGATCCGAGATCAACAGCAGTTTGCCGCCCTTCCGGACGAACCTCTCTACCAGGTCGGCTTCGGCAGCGGTGTAAGCATCGCGGGGTAAGATAACCAATAAGGCATCTGCCCTGCGCAGACTTTCCTCCAGCAACGACACCCGTTTCGCCGCTTCCGTGGTCCGGAAGTCTCCAATATATTCCACCACCGCGCCCCGGCTGGAGACTCGGGACAGCAGGGCTGAAATCTCGCTTTGCCGGTACGAATTCCTGTGAGTGGCATCCACTACCATCAGGGTACCTGGCGAAACGGCTGCAAGGTGTTCCCGGGCGGGATTCGCGGGCAGATCGCGCACCGTCGTATCGGGAAACGCGACTTCCGCCTTGGCCGGCGGATCGTAACTCGTCTGGTGGAAAATCAGGTAACCGCCGCCAAAAGCCAGTCCGGCGAAGACGATGAGCAGTCCCAGGACTCCCAGTAATTTAGTAGTCATTGCCGGCATACAGGTAGTAAATGTTGGGCTCGTGAATGTCCAATGGGAACTCGGGCAGCGGGTTCTCGCGGTTGATGTTGTCGAATATCATTGACGGTAACTTCCCATTGGCGTCTGGCAAGGCTACCTCGCTTTCGGAACGGAATATGCGGCGCGTTCGGAGGATCAACTCCCGCAGAACCTCGGCATTGACATCCACCGTGCCGTAATTGGAAATTCCCGCAAGGTCGGCAGCCTTTGACATGGCGTCGCTGTCACCGCCCAGTTCATCCACCAGGCCAAGCCTCACGGCGTCAATACCGGCGTACAGTCGTCCTTCCGTCAGTTGTTCCTCGGTGATGCATAGCTTATCGCCCCGTTCACGAATCACCATGTGGGCGAAAGAATCCTTCAGCCCCTCAACCAGGCCAATCCAGTCTCTCCGCGGGGAGCCGCTAAGTTTATATGGGCCGGTGACCACGATATTCTCCGGCAATGGTCGGGGGATAATCGAGCCGGCAAACGCGATCACGCCAACGTTGCCGACCAGCGAGGACGTTTGGGCGAAAGTGTGATTGGCCCCCATGGCCATCATGTATCCTCCGCTGGCCACCATGCCGCCCATGAGAATCACCACGGGTTTTTCCTCCCGGAGTTTCCGGGTCTCGAGGTACAGCCGCTCACTCGAGGCAGCACCCCCTCCCGGGGAGGACAGGCGAATCACCACAGCCTTGATGGACGGGTCTTCCCGCGCGTAGCGGAGGTACTCGGTGATAATGTACGCCGAATCGTCAGTGATGACCGTAAACGGGATGTCGATTACGCCGATGTTGTGCTTCGTCGGGACGGTATTGACGAGCACGACGCCACCAATCACCAGTCCGATAATGATCGCGGACGGCGCAAGAACGTACCAACTGGAAAGCGCGCGTAAGGGCGCGAGGATCCTGTTCAACACTAACCTTGCCTAACTGCGTGGGGTAAGCAGAGTAAATGATTAGCCGGGGTGTGTCAATTGAACCGCCTGACCGAGGTATGTCAATTGAACCACCTGATTTGTGGAAACTGGGCCGTTTGGTTAGAATCTCCGCGATCATTGGGAAACGCCAAGCAGGAAAAGGAGCGTGGCTGATGTCCGGCAGCCTCATCACCGACGAAATACGAGCCCTGATTGGGTTGGAATCGGAGCCCGAGCGCAATCGATTCCCCATCAGCGCGGAAATGGCCTATGACGTGGCCGACGCCATCGAGGACTACAACCCGCTTTACGTCGATTCCGACTACGCTACGAACAGTCGGTTCGGGGGCTTGCTCTGTCCTCCGCTGGCGGCCTGGAAAGACATCGCGCCGCCCATCGGGTATTTCGGCGCTGGTCAGGAATGGCATTTCGAGGTTCCCCTTCCTTTCAACAGCTACGGTCTCAACGGCGGCAGCGACTGGCAGTTTCTGGCGCCGGCGCGGGTCGGAAGTTGGGTAACCCGCCGGTTCAGGATCCTGGACATCTTCGAGAAGCAGGGACGGTCCGGGCCGCTGGTGTTCATAGTGCGCGAGGAAACGCAAACCGACCAGAACGGCGAACAGCTCAGCCGCGCCCGCCGGGTCAGCATCCACCGGGCTCTGCCGGCCGGCGAGGAACCCACTGACGTAGCCCAGGTAGCCTCTGACCTCACCACCGTGGCAGTGGCGCCCCCTAACCCGGAAGTGATTTTGGCGAAGCCTGAACCGGAAGCCAGCCAGCAGCGGTACTTCGAGGACGTTGCGGTGGGCGACAGCCTGCCGCCCGTGGTGAAAGGGCCAATGACTACCACCCACCTGATCCGATGGGCCGCGGCGAACGGGAATTACGCCCGAATCCACTGGGATTTGCCCTTTGCGCAACTGCATCAGGGTTTGCCTAACGTGGTGGTCAACGGTTCCCTCAAGAACCAATACCTCGGTCAACTGCTTTTGGATTACGCCGGTGAAGAAGGTTGGTTCAAGCGGTTTTACGTTGAACACCGGGGAATGGATTTCCCCGGCGACACCCTCACGGCGTCGGGCATCGTCACGGGAACCCGGGAGGCCGACGGTTTCGGATACGTGGATTGCGCGGTCTCGCTCCAAAACGACCGCGGCAACCAGACCGCGTCGGGCACCGCCACCGTGATCCTGCCCAGGCGCGGACAGTCGCTGCCGGTAACCTGGGAGGAGGAACCCTGGTGATACCCGGCATACTGAACGGGATTCGCGTGCTGGAGTTTGGCGGACACGTATCCGCCCCGTTTTGCGCAAAGCTGCTGGCGGATTACGGGGCCGACGTCATCAAGGTGGAAGCGCCGGGATCCGGCGATGAGGCGCGGCGGATGGGCCCGTTCGTGGACGATGACCCGCACCCCGACAAAAGCATCCCCTTCCTGTACCTGAACACCAACAAGCGCGGTATAACTCTCGACCCGAGCACAACCGCCGGGGACGGGCTGCTGGCGGAGTTGCTTGACGAGGCCGACGTCCTGGTCGAGAACTATCCCCCAGATGAAAAGCCGTCCGCGGCATTGGAAATCGAGTCGCTGACCCGGACGTACCCCAACCTGGTTGTCGCGTCCATTACCCCCTTCGGTCAGACTGGCCCATACCGGAACTACGCGGCTACCGACATAGTCGCCGTAGCGATGAGCGGGCTGATGTACCACTCCGGCGATTCGGACCGGGAGCCGTTGCGCAACGTTTTAAACCAGTCATTCTACGTCGCCGGGAACAACGCCGCCGTGGCGACCACAGCGGCATTGTTCCAACGGATGACGACCGGCCGGGGGCAGAGCATTGACGTTTCGACGGTGGAATGTTTGGCGTCCCACCTGGTGCAGGCGGTTCCCTATTACAGCTACATGGGAGCCATCAAGGGACGCCGGCCGGTGCGCGGGTCGGGGTTTGAAGAATTGATGCCAGCCCGCGACGGTTACGTCATCCCGTCGGTCCAGGGCTCGCAGCCGTGGGCCACGGTCGCTGACTTGATCGGCGTACCGGAATTGCACGACGAACGGTTCGCCTCGGGTTCCGGGCGCATCGAATACGGCGAGGAGATTTACGAATTGTTGGTTCAGGGCCTGGCCCGGTGGGATCGCAAAGCGCTGCACCAGGCGTCCGGGGAACGCCGGCTGGTGTTCGGCATGGCGCAGGACGCCGGAGATTTGCACGACTGCCCACACCTGCGCGAGCGGGATTTCTTCCGAACGGTGAAACATCCGGTGGCCGGCGAGGCTGATTATCCCGGAATGGGTCCCAAGTTGTCGGGCCCGGACTCTTTACCAATCAACTATGAGGTGAACCGCCCGGCCCCGCTGCTGGGGCAGCATAACCATGAGATCTACCGAGAAGAGCTTGGACGTTCAACTGCCGACTTGGTGCAACTGCGGACATTGGGGGCAATATGACGCTGCCGCTGGAGGGAATCCGCGTCGCTGACCTCAGCCGGGTGTTTGCCATGCCCTACTGCGGGGCCTACCTGGCTGACCTGGGCGCCGAAGTCATCAAGGTTGAAACGCACCACAACCAGTTTGTCGATACCACCCGCACCCTCAACGGCCCATACCCCGACAACGAACCGGGTGAACTGTACTGGGAGCGCGCCGGCACCTTCCATACGCTGAATCACGGCAAGCTAAGCGTGACACTCGACCTCCGCTCGGCGGAATCGTTGGACGTGCTGCGACAACTGGTGTCGGTGTCGGACGTGGTGCTGGAAAACTTCACTCCCAGGGTGATGCGCCGCTTCGGACTAGATTACCCGAACCTCAAAGCCGTCAAACCCGACCTGATCATGGTATCCAACACGGGCTACGGCCATTCCGGTCCGTGGACGGACTTCGGCGCGATGGCGACCGCGCTGGAACCCACCCACGGTACCGGGGCGTTCACGGGATACCTGGACGTCGACGCCGATGGTCGCACTTCGCCGGGGACGGTGCCCAACAAGATCGCCAACTCGTACACCGACTTCCTGGCTAGCTGGACGGCGCAGTTGGCGGTGCTGGCCAGCCTGATTCACCGGAAGCGAACGGGGCAGGGAATGTGGATCGATCTTGCCATGTATCAGGTTGGAACGTCGTTCATGGGGGAGGGCCTGCTCGACTTCGCTTTCAACGGTCGCCGCACACGCCGGCTGGGCAATCGGCACGAAACTCTTTCACCCCATGGCTGCTACCCCTGCCAAGGCAATGACCAATGGGTGGTTATCGCCGTTCGGGACGATGCGGACTGGCAAGCGCTGTGCACGGCTCTGGAAAAGCCGGAACTCGCCGCCGACCCAAGATTCGCCGACCCTGTGGAACGCCACCGCCATCAGGATGATCTGGACGCCGTCATATCCGATTGGACTTCCACCCGCTCCAAGTATGAGGTAATGAATCTGTTGCAGGTCGCCGGGGTGCCGGCCGGCCCGGTGCTGGACGGCAGAGACCTATTGCGCGATCCCCATTTTCGAGATCGGGGATATTTCGAGGCCGTGGAACACCCCTCCGCAACGGAACTGGGACGCCAAGAGTACGTAAGCCGCGGCTGGCGAATGTCCGGAAACGACGTGCGCATCCGAAAGCCGGCCCCGATGCTCGGCGAGGATAACCAGTACGTGCTTTCCCACGTTTTGGGCCTAACCGAACGGGAGATTGCTGACTTGGAGGCTGCCGACGCAGTAGGGCAACGTTTAGCCGGCGCGCGGACGCCATCCGCGGTGCCGCTGGAACGACAGGTCGAGCTGGGGTGGACGGTGGATTACGACGCGGATTACGTTGCCCACGTTCCCGGCAATGCACAAGAGTGATTGTTTGTGAAGCCTATCTCGTAGTGATGTCGGCTCCGAAGATAAGGTCCTGCGGGGTCGGGTACGCCGCGTAGAGTTCCTCCCTGGCGTCAGCGAATTCTTCCATGCTCCAGGGTGGTACGCCATCCATGACCCGTCTAATCTGACCTATAGTGTCGGCGAGCGGGTTGGCGAGTTGGACGGTACGCTCGGGATCCAGCGACGTTCCATCGTAGATCAGGAATACCAGCCGGCTTTGGCCAGACAGTATTTCCAGTTCTTCCATCCCTCGCCCCTCGTCGGCGCAGGCGTTGATCCAGGATTCATACCACGTATCGCCGATTCGAGCTACCAGCGGCGCTAAATGTACGCCGCCGATCTTGAACAGCCTGGTATGTACCGCGATGCTCGGAATTTCCGGCAGTCGGCGCACCGCCCCTGGCTCGTTTTGAACCAGGAAGCACACCTCGGAAGGTTGCCCCGGCTCCTCCACGATGGCGGTCAACATCCCGCCGCCGGCAGAGAACAGCACCTCCAGCGGACTGCCCAGGTTCTGCAAACGGGTGGCGTGCCCGCGCAACTCCAACCACGTCCACGCCAGGCACTTTTCCAAGTCCGCGATCTCGTATGCTACCCGGTCGGCTGCGGGGCGGTTTCCCAGGGAGCCGTTTGAGACCGCCTGAAGCCATCCGCCGATGCTGGTCATCAGGATAGCCGGCGCGCCGTCCGAGTCCGGAGGAAGCAGCGTCATTTCGACTATCGGATGTGATCCTAAAGACGCGGTTCCGAATTCTGCTCGCAGCGCGTAGTTTGGCGGGTTGTCTGATATTTCGGTGGCGGTGAACCAGTAATCCGTCGGCGGTACTGGAACCATCCTCTCGCCGGCCAGCGCCCGTTCCAAGGCTGGAGTGAGCGTCTCAATTACGCTTCCCGCTACGGTGCTATGTGCAATGTCATCCTGCTCCCCCGACTCCAGAGTCAGACGCCGCAGGATGGTAGTCCGCGCGCTTTCGGGCATGGAAATTCTCGAACCGGGCGCGACAGGGCGTTTGCCGGCTAGCCTTTCGCCATCCGGTACCCTACCCCGCGCTCAGTAAATATGTAGGTCGGGGCGCGCGCGTTATCTCCCAATTTCTGTCGGAGAGCCTTCACGTATGCGCGCAGTAGTTGCGATTCGCCCCGGTATTCACTCCCCCACACTTCCTGAAGAAGCTCATCCTGCGTGACCACACGGCCCGCATTTTTGGACAGTTCGCAAAGCAGCTTGTATTCAGTCGCGGTCAGGTGTGTCGGCTGGCCATCCACCGCCACCGCGTGGGAATCGAAGTCGATCGCTACCGATCTGAAGGCGTATCCGTTCGATTGACCATCGTCGCGCCGGCCCTCGTTCAAGTACAAGTCCTCGGCGAGCGGAACGGTGAAAGTAAAAGTAATTCCCCGACCGCAGTCCCCGCGTTCGGCCTGGAACCGTCCACCGTGCGCTTCAACGATTCCCTTGCAGATAGTTAGGGCCAGACCGTCCCCCTCAAAGGGCTGTTTCGCTTCGTCCTCGGCTTCGAACCTGATCCACTCCAACAATTCAGGCCGTTCAGGGGCATTGGAGCGATCATTGGCGATCGACACCGAGATTTTCACGCGGAAATCTTCCGGCTCGACATTGACGGATATGGTGGACTCCGCCGATGCGTATTTGACCGCGTGGGCGAACATGTCCCGCAAAGCCTGAGACACTAGGTCCTTGTCAACCATGACTCGAGGCGAATCCACCGGGATCCTCTGACTCACGGTAAACCCGGCATGATTGCGTTTGAATTCCCGAACACTATCGTTAATCAGCGTTGTCGGGTCGGTAGGTTCCAGCGACAGCGACAAAGTGCCGGCCTCGATGTGACTGAGCTCGATCAAGTTGTTTATCTGGTTCCTCATCACCTCGGCTTGGTGGTCGATAATCTGCAATAGTTGCAATGGCTCCGTCTCGTTCAACGACTGCGCCAACTCGCTCAAGGCGACTACCGAACCTTTGATGGTAGCCAGCGGAGTTCGCAACTCGTGGCTGACTATCCCCAGATACTCCGCCCTCATGCGTTCCGCATCTTCCAGCTGAGTCAGGTCTTGCAACGCCACCACTACCGAGACAATATCGCCGTGATCAGAGTAGATCGGCGCCGCGCTGATCAGCGTGTTGATTTTCCGCCCGTCGGGAAAACGCAGGGTTATTTCCTCGGCGCGTACCACTTCGCCGCCTTGCAAAACCTGGGTTGACGGGCGATCTCCAACCGGAAGCTGGCGCCCGTCCGGTCTGAACAAGGTGATGCTCTCAAAGGTCTCTTGCCAGGACATCGCCTGCGAACCCACATCGCCACCGATGCGTTGACATTCCTGGTTGGAAGTGAGGACGGCCCCCGTCTTGGCATCGAACACCAGCAGGCCCACCGGAGCGATTTTGACCAACGCTCTGAGATCCGTCTTGATCCTTCGCTCCCTTTCAAATCTTCGAGAGTTGATGATCGCTGTCCCGGCCTGCGCCGCGAATCGGGTGATTATCTCCTCGTCGAGTTCGGTGAACTCTCCCTCATCAACCTTCTCGCCTAGGTAGATGTTGCCCAGGTGAACACCGTCGTGGCGAACTTGCGCCCCGAGGAACGTTCTCATCAGTGGGTGGTTTTCCGGAAAACCCACCGAGCGGAAATGCTTGGAAATATCGGCTACGCGTAACGTCCCTTCCAGCTCATTCAGGTATCCCAGCAAACCCTTACCCACCGGCTGATTCATCATGCGGCTCAACTGCTGGGAGTCAAACCCGAACGTAACCGTTTCCTGGAATCCTCCCGATTGGTCAAAAGCGCCAGTACGCCGTAACGCGCTTCGGCCAGCGCACAGGCGCTGTCCACTACTTCCTGGAGTACGTTGCCGATTTCAAGAGTGCCAGTCACGCGGATGCTGGCATCGCTTAGTCGAAATAATCGCTCCGCCAATGCGGCTTCATCTTCACCGAACTGGACGTTTGGCGTGGAATCCGTGAATCTTCTATGAGATGCCATGCTGATCCGTAATGTATAGTTGTGAAGAGTTATTTCTTGGCCCTGCAATCGGGGGGGCGTTTATAAACTGGATGCAGACGCCAACAGCAACGCATATTATCATAGTCCTGTCCTAACCCGCAGTCATGCTGGCAAAAAATTTCTAATCCGTAACAGGTTTGTGTCAAACTCGTTGAATCCGTCATTTTTGGAGGCAATCATGCTGGACACGATCATCAAAAACGGAACCGTGGTAACTCCGGACGGCGTAGGCGCTATGGACGTGGGGATTCAAGGTGAGCAGATCGCGGCGGTGGCCGGCCCCGGTGTCCTGGACGACGTGGGAGCCAGGGAAACCATCGACGCCACCGGGATGATTGTCTTGCCCGGCGGCATCGAACCCCACGCGCACATCAACGTGCCGGTGCCGGACTACTGGGCCGGTGGCGACGACGGGGTATTCACTCAACCGCCGGAAGGCGCCAGCCGCGCCGCCGCGTTCGGCGGCGTCACAACCTATGTCGATTTTGCCGGCGCCCTGCCGCTGACTCCGGGCGCGGTGCCTCCGGCGGATCCAATCATGGCGCAGATCGAGTCACGCCGGGACATCTTCCGCGGCCATTCCTACATCGACCACACCTTTCACTACATCCTGGCCGGCGCAATCCCGCCCAGCACCCTGGGCGAAATCGGCGAGGCCATCCAGTCGGGCGTTGCCAGTTTCAAGATTTTCACCACTTTCCACGCCCGTGTGCCCATGGGCCACCTGTGGGAGATTTTCCAGCAGGTGGGCAAGCACGGCGGCATCATGGCGGTTCACGCCGAAGAGGACGACATCGTAACCTACATGGAGGAGAAGCTGGAGCGAGAGGGCCGCGACCACGCCTCCAACCTGCACCTGGCGCACAACAACATCTCCGAGGACATATCCTTCCGCAAGGTGGTGCGGCTGGCGCAGAAGACGGAGACCGGCATCTATTTCGTTCACACTACCGCCAAGGAGGGCGTCGCCGCCATTGCCGAAGCCCGCGCCGCTCAGTTGCCGGTGTACGGCGAGGCCCTGCACAACTACCTTGAGTTCACCTGCGACGATTACCTGAAACCCGACGGCCTGGCGATCCACACCTATCCCGCCATCAAATTCTCGGACGACCGGGACGCTTTGCAGCAGGGATTGGTTGACGGTCCGATCTGCACCACGGCCACCGACGAGTGGACCACCTACAAGAACATCAAACTGGCCGGCGACACTATCCGCACTCTTTGCGGCGGCCACAACGGAATCGAAACCCGAATGCCGGTGACCTACACCAAGCTGGCCGCCAACGGGCGGATTGACTTGCAGCGTTTCGCTGCCATCACTTCCACCAATGCCGCGAAAATCCTCGGCATGTACCCGCAGAAGGGCGCCATCGCCGTGGGTAGCGACGCCGACATCGTTCTCTTTGACCCCAACCTGAAGAAGACAATTACGGTTGACGAGCTGCACGCCGACTCGGATTACTCCATCTGGGACGGTTTCCATTGCGAAGGCTATCCCGTCATGACGATGCTCCGCGGCAAGGTGATCGTCCGCGACGGCCAACTGCTGGGCAGCCCCGGCGACGGGCGCTGGCTCCCCCGCAAAGTGGCGCCCAGGGTGATTACGCAGACATCGGTGTAAGCCCGGGTCCTGTGGGCCTCACATATTGAGACTGACCAACACATTCACCCAGGCCGCCCTGCCGCTGGGGATTTTCCGGCACCGCAACTTCGCTTTCGTGTGGGGTTCCACGGCCTTGGTGGGCGTGGGCACGCAGATGGAGTCGGCGGTGCTGGGCTGGTTCGTCCTCACCCTGACCGATTCTCCTTTCCTGGTAGGGTCCATCGCCGCCGCCCGCATGGCTCTGAATTTCATGGCGCTGTTTGCCGGCGCGCTGGCCGACCGCCTCCCCAGGAACCTGCTGCTGTGTTCCGTCGAATTCATCATGGGAACCCTGGGCATCTTGATGCTCATACTGATCCTCACCGGGTTCCTGGAAGTCTGGCACATTTTCGGCATTACGCTGGCGATGGGCCTGGTTCGACTGTGTCAGATGCCGGTGGCCCAATCCTTGGTGGCGGATACATTGCCCCCGGAACGCTTGGGGCACGGGGCGGCGTTCAACACCGTCGCCATGAACATCGCGATGCTGTGCGGCCCGGTGATCGGCGGCTTTCTGTTCAAAGCGTTCGGACCCCAGGGGGCGTATCTGGCCATTGCCGGCCTGTACCTTGCCAGCGGTGTCGTGGCCCTGGGCATCCGGATTGAGCGCGTGGAGTCGAATCGCAGCGGTGAGCCGGTCCTCCGGACAGTGCTGGAGGGTCTGCGCTACGCGGTAGGCAACCAGGTGATCTGGGCGGTGCTGCTGGTTGCGGTCATTATCAACCTGGCCGGCTGGACGGTGCATACCGGCCTCGCGCCGATTTTCGCCCGGGACGTGCTGGGAACTGACTCGGCGGGATTGGGCCTGTTGCTGTTTGCCTTTGGCATCGGAGCATTGAGCGGCTCGCTGGGGCTGTCGATGGTCCCGAATCTTCGGCACGTGGGGAAATCGCTGATCGCCGCCGTGTTTGCCTGGCACGCCATGATCCTGGCCTTTTCGCTGTCGAAGTCGTTCTACCTGTCCATGGGCCTTTTCGTGCTGGTCGGCATGGCGTTCGCGTCAACCCAGGTTCTGATACTCACGTTGCTATTGCGCACCACCCAACGGGAATTCCGGGGCCGCGTGATGAGCCTGAGATCATTCGCTATCCTGGCGTACAGCTTCGGCAGCGTAGGAGCCGGCGCCGTCGCGGGACTGTGGGGAGCGCCGGCCGCCGCTCAACTCGTCGGTGCCGCGGGAATCGTGCTGGTGCTGGCCCTCGCCCTGGTGGCTCCGAAACTCAGGCAAGCGTAGAGGCGGGGAAAATCTCTTCCGGTTCAATCCGCTCGGGGATCACTCCCTGGCTGACGTTGAAGTCTATAAAGGCATTCAGTGTCCGGCGCGAGGACTCTAACCCGTAAGGTATCGGGTCGCCCTGCACTATCTGGCCCATTCCCAGCAGTTCGGTGTCCATAGCTGTGGTTGCTTCGCCTCCCTGCAACCGCTCAACGTAAGGTGTTTTCGCCTGTTCAAACACGCGGCATAGTTCGGACGCAAGTTCCGGGTCGGCGTCGAGCCGGGCGCTTTTGACCACCACCATGTGGCTTATGGGATAAATCCCCGTTTTGCGGTGCCAGTTTTCATCGGCCGCGCCGGGTTCCGGGAACAGGGCCTTGATTTCCGGCGCAGTGCCGGGCCGGACCCCGATAGCGGCGTCAATCTCGCCCGATTTAAGCATCTCAACCAGATCACTGTTTGAGGAAGACACCACGTTGGAAGGTGCGACGAATTCCGCCACGTGCTCGTCCCCGGACAGCACCCACG
This sequence comes from Chloroflexota bacterium, assembly GCA_009840165.1. Classification (GTDB taxonomy): domain Bacteria; phylum Chloroflexota; class Dehalococcoidia; order Lucifugimonadales; family UBA3495; genus Bin87. The sequence goes on along the minus strand of VXOG01000054.1, from coordinate 41,076 downwards.
TCACCGCGTCCAGGTCAACTCCGTACTCGGACGCCAATATGCCGCGAGTCCACACCCCAGGGGTCAGTGTGTAGCTGCGGACGCCCACCCGGCGGCCTTCCAGATCTCGCGGTTCGCTGATGCCGGAACGTTCATTCACCGCGATGCCGCCGTGGTAGAACGCCCGCGTGAGAAAAACCGGAATCCCCGTGAAGGATTTACCGTGGGCGCGAGCACACAGATACGTGGACAGCGCCATCTCCGCAACGTCAAACTCCAATCCCCGCACCATCCGGCGGAAGATGCTGGTCACTGGAGACACTTCCGTGTGTTCCATTTGAAACATCGCTGACTCCACGCTCCCGTCTTTCAACGGCGCGGTATGCCCATAATTGCCCACCGCTACGTTCAATACCAGATCCGCCATGCTGTCACCTCCCTGTTGCCCCCGACGGGACAATCCTGACTGTGCGCCATTGTAACGGGTTTTTATGCGGATAGCCTGATCTGCTGTATGATCCCAGTCGCGCAGGTGTTGGCAACGAATGGAATCAGCAGAGACACAGGAGGCATAGAGCTATGGAGAAAATAAGAAACAATTACCCGGACATCGCGCCGGCGGGCTCAACGTTCAGCAGAGGCGTGAGGGTGGGCAACCTTCTGTTCATCGCCGGTTGCACCGCGAGAGGTACGGACGCGCAAGGCGGGTCCATGTCGGAGCAACTCCGGGTCACCCTGGACCGCATCGCCGGAATTGTCCGGGCAGAAGGCGGCGCCCCATCGGACATCGTAAAGATCACAACCTTCGTCACCAGCATCCCCGCCTGGCGCGAGATCAGGGAGGACCAGGAGGCCCAGTTCACCGAATGTTTCCAGGGCGAATACCCGGCCAATACGTTGGTTGAGATCACCGCTCTCGCCGAGGACGGGCTGGACGTGGAGATCGAAGCGATCGCTGAGCTGGGATAGGCGATTGGGCGGGGCTTGCAATCAAACAGTGGCCCAGGGGCGCGACCTGGCCATTGCCCTGACACTCGCAGGCGACGTAATCGGCGCCAGGCAGCGGTCGCCCATGCAGACGTAAAGGGCAGGTTCCCTATCTGTTGGAAAGCCTAGGCTGCCCACCTGCTCCGCGTCCCGCACTGAATCCAGGGGCCGCACAACTCGGTGCGGCGCATAGATTCTCAAGGCCGCTTGGTGCAGTCGCCGGTAGGCCGTGCTGGAAGAATCGCCCACCAATACCATGCTTACCGGCCCCTGGATAAGCATGTCCTTCGCCCGGCCCCAGGCTGCGCCGGCCGGCAGGAACAACGCCTCCTCATCCTCCTCCATCCGACGGGAGGCATGAGATCCCAGGTAACTCCTGCCGGGTACCGCGGAGTCGAAAACGTCCAGCGTGGCGGCTGCTCGTTGCGTGTATTCTCCGTCACCCGTTATCGCACCCAGAATCAGCAAACTTTCAGCCCAATAGCCATTGTCTAGGGCCGGCTGTTCCCGAGGGAGCAGCGCGGCCTCAAAAGATCGGGGAACTGTAGTGTCGTAGCAACCGCCGCCGGCTGCGCCGAATCGCCGCTGGACGGTCTCGGAGACTTCTACCGCCCGCGCCAGGTATTCCGCGCGGCCCGTGGACTGGTACCGGACCAGCCATGCCCGCAGGAAATTCACCTGATCGGACAGGATAAGCGTTCCGTTTCCTGGTTCGCTTACACGGTGGGCCAACCCGCGTTCCGGCGTCCAACTCCCCGTCCACAGTTTTTCGAGGATGTCGCATCCCAATTGCGAGTAAGCCGGTGCTCCCAACACGTCGCCGGCCGCGATCAGGGCGTGCGCGGCCAGCGCGTTCCAGCCCGCGTAGAAAGTGTGGTCCACAGGTGGCGGAGTGGCCGCGTCCCGGTCTTTCCAAGATCCTTGGTAGAAAGGTTCATCCGCGTCCTGGCTGGCGAAAAACAACCCTTCATCGGAGCTGAACAGCGTGGTGAGCAAGTAATCCAGTATTCCCTGCGCCGCGACTTTGTAGGCCGCTTTCCGCGTGATCTGAAATGCCTCGAGGTAAGCCATCGCCAGGTTGGCGTTGCTGACCAGCATCTTCTCGTAGTGCGGAACCTTCCAGTCCCGGCTCACCGAGTAGCGGAAAAAGCCTTGATCCTTGCGGTCGTAGATACCCTGCCACATCCCTTCCAGCGTGGTCTCCACCATCTTCAAGGTGGCGCGATCACCAGTAATGCCATAGCGGGCGACGAGGAACCGCAGCGCTTCCCACGGGGGTTGTTTCGGTTCCAGCCCAAACCCGCCAAATTCCTCATCGTAGAGTTCGGTCAACCGGGAGAACACCGCATCAACTGAACCATTGAGAGACCTGCTTCTGGGCGATGCCGGAGAGCCACCCGCGCCGTCTCCATCCGGTACGACTCCACCGCTGGAAACCTGCTCCAACAGCGCCACCATCTCATCCGGTGGGGTGTAGGGCCGGCCAGCCAGGAACTCGCCGGTCCCGGTCAAGAACGCTACCGACGGGAAACCGCCCTGGTTGTAGCGCAGCGATATATCGGGCCGCTGGTCAACGTCCACGCGCACCGGAATAAACCGGGACTTCACCAACTCAATGACACGCTCATCCGAGTACGCCTTCTCGTCCATCACGTGGCACCAGTGGCACCAGGTGGCCCCCAGCGTCAGCAGAACCGGCTTTTCCTCGGATCTGGCGTCCGCAAAGGCGGACTCGTTCCATTCCCGCCACGAGATTGAGTTGACGTGTTCTGATTCGCTCATGGGTATGTGCTACCAGGACTTGAGAACGGGCAGGACTTCCTCCGCAAAGAGCTTCAGGCCGCGCTCCGCCACGTCAAACGGCACGCCCCCGAACCGGAACGCCACGTTCAACTCGAACTCGCCCAAAATCTCCTTGCGTTCCTCCAGTCCGCGCAGAATCTTGTCCGGCGTGCCCCAACTGGCGGCCTTCATAAAGCCTTCCACCGCGCCTTCTAACCCGGCCGACCGCGCAATCTCCGCCTTCTGCTGGTAGGCGTCATAACCCTGCACGGTCCTGAAATGGTCCCCCAGAAACTCGTAGTGGTAAAAATTGCTCTCAACAAACTTCCCCTGGTACTGGCGCGCTTCTGCTTCGCACTGCTCCAGGTCGGTGCCGCAGACCACAAACTCGCTGAGCATCAATGCCGGCGGTTCCGTGCCGTGAAATTCCCGGTGTAAGGCCCTGCCCCGTTCGATGCCCGGCATCCGCATTTCCCACGGACGATCCGCGAACATGATGATGTGGGCCCCCAGTTTGGCCGCCGACAGCACCGATTCCTCGCTGGCGGCCACCGCGTAAATGCGCCCATCAAAAGAATGTTGCGGACGCGGCCGGATCTCCGTCCGATCCTGTTGGTAATACTTGCCGTCGCCCTCAATGTAGCCGGTCTTCAGTGCTTCCACGATCATGGGCGCCGCCTCGTCGAAACGGTCCCGAGACTCGTCCATGCTGATGCCGAAGGCTTCGAACTCGCGTCGGGCCAACCCACGCCCAAAACCAAGCCGCAGGCGTCCGTTGCTCAGCAGGTCCAATACCGCTGCGTTTTCCGCCACGCGCAACGGATTGTGCCAGGGCAGTATCACCGCCGCCGTCCCCACGTCGATGTCGGGATGCTTGGCCGCGATGTGGGTCATCAGTTGCAGGTTGTCGGGCACGAAGGAGTAATCGTTGAAGTGGTGTTCGGCAGACCAGAGGCAATCGAACCCCGAGTCCGCAGCCATTTCAGCGAGGCGCAGTTCTTCTTCCCACATCTGACCGTCCGACCCACCTTCCCAGCCGTAACTGGAAAAGATCATCATCATTCCCACATCCATGCAAAAACTCCTTTCGATACGCATGGCCTTTTCGAGCCGGCTACGTCATTCCCCCATTCCCGCCATTCACGTCATTCCCGCCATCTACGTCATTCCCGCGAAAGCGGGAATCCAGAACGTCGTTATCGCGCAGGCTCCCGGATTCCTGTTTTCGCAGGAATTACTGTTTTGTGTCCCTGCCGGTTTAGCCCCCTTCACAGTTGGGACCTCAGAAACTTGGCTTGCTGGCGTAGGGGGTGAGTTGCAGTTCGTGGGTCCAGCAGGATTTGTCCTGCGTGTGCAGGTAGTAGAAGGCGTCGGCGATCGCCACCGGGTTGATGATCAGCTCGGGATGCTGCTGCGCGCGCGGCATCGCGCGAGTACCGGGCGAATCGATGGTCCCGTCGATCACCACGTTGGCGACGTGTATCCCATGTTCAGAGTATTCCTCCGTCAGCGCCTGCGCCAGCGTCCGCATCATCACCCGGGGATAGTAGAGCGACTGCCCGGTGTACCGCTTCCTGCCCCGCAATCCGGCTGCGTTGTTGGAAAACAGGATGCTGCCCTCGCCTCGCTCACGCATGGCTGGGAGAACTTCCTGGGCCACCAAAAACGGACCGCTGACGGAAATGTGCTGCGCCGTTTCGAGCATCTCGAAAGGCATGTGTTCCAGCAATTCCATTTCGGGCGGCAGGTCGCGTCCCTCCAGGTACCCGGCGTTATAAACCAGCACGTCCGGGTCGCCCGCCTCTTCTCTGATCCGGGCGAACGCATTGGATATGGAATCACGGTGAGCCAGATCCAACTCCACGATTGCGCTATCGCCACCCTGTTCCCTAATCGCAGCGTTCAGCGGCTCGGCGTTGGCGGCGTTGCGCGTGGTTAGCACCGTGTAGAACCCTTCCTGGGCAAATTTCTGCGAGATGGCGCCGCCCACGCCCCAGCGAACCCCAACGGGTAGGTCGCTGTCGTCGATGTCCCCGCCGTGAACCAGGTGAGTGTTGCGTCCGTCTGCCTGCCATTTTGAGGTCGCCCCGATCACTACGGCGACGGGCTTTCCATTTGTGTTCATCTTGCAGTCCTTATTAGCGATTTCAGCGTACTGTACTACAAACTCTCGGCAGTTGGTAATTCTACCTTTGCACTGTCTTTGCACTGTTGCACTCGCACACCCGCGCTTGACGCTGGGAGACGGATTCGGGTACATTGCAAGTACTATCGCGCGTTAACGGGATTGGGAGGAACGAACATGACCATATTGCAGGATCGCCCCACCGCCGAGATGGAAGAGGCGGTCCAGAACGGTTTCGATCTTTCGTGGCTGCAACAGTTGAAGCAGCAGATTCCCGGCGCCGCCGAAGAGTTGGCGAACGATCCGACGCTGGCCGAGCACACGCCGGAGTTGCTGAACGAATCGCCTAACCAGACTCAGCGCACCCGAGGCGCCTTGCCTCGCCCCGGAGTTCCTCAGTATTCCGCCTACACCTTCCGCGACAAGAAGGAAGTTTGGGGATACAACCTGACCAAGCTCTACCAGGAAGCCGTCTCCCGCCAGTGGTCATCAGCGACCGACATCCCGTGGGACACCCTCCGTCCCCTGCCCGACGACGTTGAAGCGGCGCAGTGCCAGTTGGCAACCTTCTTCGCCCAAGTGGAGTTCGTGGCGGCGGACGTTCCAGGCCGGTTCATCGCGCAGATGTCTCCCGACTACCACGAAGTCCGCATGTTCCTGCTGACTCAGGTGATGGACGAATCGCGCCACATGGAAGTGTTCCGCAAGCGGGCGCTGGCCAACGGCGGCGGCCTGATGCGGATGATCGACTCGGTGAGTGATGTAACCGGCGGCAGCACCGACAACGCGCGGGAATTCACCGAGATGTCCAGCCGGCTGCACATCGTGGGCGAGGGCAACGTCCTGACTCTGTTCCGCCTCGGCGAGTTGATGGCGTACAACGACGCTGAGAAAGCCATCTACCGCCGCGCTGCCCAGGACGAGGCGCGTCACGTGGCCTTCGGCGTCCTCCACGCCCGCTACATGAACGAGTGCACGCCGGAGCGGCGGGAAGAAATCCACGCCTATCTCGACGAAGCGGAAGACCGTCAGGCCACCGGCAACGGCGGCGAAAACCCCGCGGCCCGCAGCGCGAACCTGACTGCCGACTCACTGGCCATCCTTCTTGGCGGCGGCGCCGACAAAGCCGACGAAGGCAAGAAGATCCTCGCTGCCATCCGGCAACGCCAAGTCAAGGAATACTTCCAGCGGCTTAAGTCCTGCGGCTTCGACGACCGCATCGAGAACGGTCGCGTGAACCCGGCGCTGCTGGATGCATACAAAGCGGCTTAATCCGGCCTGCGGTCAACATCAGTAATCCCAATGGCCCGTCGCCTCCGAGTCGGCGGGCCGTTTTACTACGGTGAGGCATCATGACCACTCATCACGATTCGCAAAAGGGCAGCGGCGAAGCCACAATCCAATCCGCTCATGGTGAGCCTGTCGAACCACGTGACGACAGCGACCCCACCGGCCGCTACCGTTCCTCGGCCGCGGAGCGGGTGCAGCAGAACGTCGCAGCGAGCGACGGCTCCGCTGAACCGGCCGAAGCCGAATCAGACGCGCAGCCGGAGGAAGAAACCGTCCAGTCGCCAATCGAACGCTTCCCGTGGATGAAAGACACGCGGCAATGGGGAGTGCGAGCTCCCCTCACTGAGCACGGGTTGACTATCGAATCAATTCTGGTCGGCGTGTATGGTGAAATTCCCGACGAAAGTCGGGAGATGACCCGGATGCCGCGCGGCTCGTTCGCCACGCCGGGGATGCCGCGACTGGACAACTACTCCGTGAACCGCAAGGATGAGCTGTGGTCGGACAACGCGGCAACCCTCTACGAAGAAGCGATACAGCGCCGGTGGAACGCGATGCAGGACATCTCCTGGGACGAACTGCCAACGTTGACCGAGGAGTTAGAACTGGCCTGGTGCCAGCTATGCACGGAGCTGGGCCAGCACGCCACCGCCGAGATCGACACCATCGGCCAATGGCTCCACCGCATGAACTATGCCTACATCGAACCGAAAATGTTCCTGGCAACCCAGGAGTTCGACTCGGCGCGGCACTTCGAAACGATGCGACATCGCGCATTGTGCAACGGCGGCGCGTTGGGCCTCGAATCTCCCGGCATGATGAACCGCCGGATGGTAGAAACCCGGGCCGGCTGGCCGGAAGTCTCCGTGTCGTTGTACATCGCCAGGGGAACCTTGACCCTGTTGCTGTATCGGTTCGGAGCGCACTTCGCGCGCAACCCGGTTGACCGCAAGATATTCGGCCTGTGCTTGCAGGACAAAGCACGCCACATGGCCTATGGGCTGGGTATGTTGAAGCTGACCATCGCCGTGAAGGGAGTGGACTTCGGCGTCTCACTGCGCAGAACCCTGGGTTCCATCGAAAAGGATATGGCTGGCGAGCTGAAAGACCCGGTGCTGTGGGAAGCGATGGCAATAATCGCCGGCGGGTCGGTACGCGCCATGTCAGACGGCAAGGCCCCCGTGGATCGGCTGCGTTCGGACTACGTGCGTCAGTACGTGAAGCGGTTGCAGTACACGGGCATCGACAAGCAGGAAAGCGCGTTGCATCCGGACCTGGCGGCCGTGTTGCAGTAATTCCATTGGCGTCGTCCCAATAATTCTCTCGCCGTCATCCCAATAACCACATCGCCGTCATTCCCGCGAAAGCGGGAATCCAGGACCTGTTTTTGCGGCACGGCGCAGTTGAGTCCGGCTTTCGGCGGAATGACTGCCTGATCCAGCAAGCGTATGCGGCGCCGATGGCGTAGAATATGCCGCCGCCATGCTGATTTCATCCGCCAATCTGCTGCCCGACGACGTTGCCGCTTTCATCAGATTGGCGGTGCTTTGCGCTGTCTCTGCAGCGGTGACCATGTGGGTCAGCGGCTGGTTCCAGGCAGTGGCGGCAACAGTTTTCGGCGACCCGGCCCCCAGGGCGCAGGGCCGGCTGTACGGCAACCCGTTGCGCCACCTCGACCCGGTTGGCATCGCCGTAGCGACGGTGTCCGGACTGGGTTGGGGTCGGCCGGTTCCCGGCCCTCCGGGACGGCAGGGCCGCTGGCCGTCGGTGGCGATAGCGGCGGCCGGACCCCTGGGCAACCTGAGCGTAGCGTTCGTGCTCGCCGCCCCGGTGAAAGCGGGCTGGCTGTCGTGGGCCATCCCGTCGCCGGACAGCCTGACGCTGGTAATGACGGGCGGGCTGCGTTTAGGCATATCCGACGTGGTAGGTCTGCTGATTATCTACAACCTGCTGCACGCCGTGTTCCAACTGTTGCCCCTTTCGCCATTGGCCGGCTACCGGACCCTCGCGGTGTTCCTCCCGGAAGAGGCCGGTGAGACGCACCAGAAGTTTCAGCGATTCGCACCCATACTGCTTGTGGCGCTGATAGCGGCCGACTTTGTGCTAAGGCCGGGGATACTTTGGGCAACAATACTACCGGCTACCCAGTGGCTCGCCGGATTAGCTACGGGATTCTAGGCAATTCAGGAGGTCGGCCCGAAGCGCTCGGTTCTGATGACCGTCTCCGATATGCCAACCTCCAGCAAACCATCGGCCACGGTTTCAACAAATCCGGTGGGGCCGCAAACGTAACATATCGGATCGGCGGCAGCAGCCCCGTTACGCTCGGCGAGTTGAGACAACCGGGAAATACAATCACTGAGCATCGAGGGATCAACGCGGCGGGCATATCCCGACCAGCAGGATGGTTGGCGACGGGTAAGCGTATAACTCACCTGAACTGCCGGATCGCCCTGGGGCAGCGCGTCAAGCCATGCTCGGTAGATTATGTCGTCCGACGTGCGAGCAGAGTACAGGAGCAACGCCGGTAATGCGCGTGCTGCGACCTCACGGTGCGCCAGCATTGAGCGCAGCGGGACGATCCCCGAGCCACCGGCTACGAGGAGCAGCGGCCCGCCCCTATCCGGTGTCCAGGTAAACGGTCCTCCAATGGGGCCACGCACTTCCAACTCGTCCCCCGGCTGCACAACCTCGTGGAAGTAAGGTGAAACCTCGCCGTCAGGAATCAACTCGACGGTAAGGTCAATAGTCCCTGTTTGGTAATTTGGAGGCGACGCTATCGAATAGGAACGCTGGGCTTGATAACCGTCAGGCGCGGTCAGGCGCACGTCATAGTGCTGGCCGGCAAGAAAGGGGCGTGCCTCGTCAAGTCGCAGGGTGAAAGTCCGCGCCCGGTAGGTTTCGACAACAACTCGCTCGACGACCGCGGATTGCCAGTGCGTAGGAGTAGGGGCAGGTTTGAAACCTGCCCCTACCGGATCAACGTCAGACAGCATCTAGTCGCCCCAGTAACGCTGTTCCTTCCACGGGTCGCCGTACATGTGGTAGCCGTACTGCTCCCAGAATCCAGGCTGATCCTGAGGCATGAAGCGGATGCCCCGCAACCACTTGGCCGACTTCCAGAAGTAGAGATGAGGGACGACCAGGCGGGCCGGGCCGCCATGCTCGGGCGCGATGGGCTGGCCGTCGAATTCAAAAGCGACCATGCCGCGACCTTCGATCACGTCCCATGTAGGCAGGTTGGTGGTGTAGCCGCCGTAGGAGAAGGCCATCAGGTAGGGCGGAACGTCGCTGACGCCGGCCGCGGCGAGCATGTCGTCAATGGTAACTCCCTTCCAGGTGGTGTCCAGCTTGCTCCACTTGGTCACGCAGTGAATGTCAGTGAAGATTTCGGTTTCGGGCAGGCTGCGGAATTGCTCCCAATTCCATTCACCCAGCGGTTCGCCATCAACGCCAACAAGGGTAAATGTCCATTGATCCAGCGGGACGCGCTGAGTCGGGCCGGCTGTAAGCACCGGAAAGCCGCGCTCCAGATACTGGCCGGGCGGAATGGGACGGGGCGGCGTTTCACGGCGCCGACCAAAGAACCCTCGTGTGACCATGAGGCTTTATCTCCATAGGGGTTTGCGTATGATCCAGACCAGGTTGAGGATGGCAACGGCGCCAGCAACAACCCAAAGGAAGGTGCCCAGCGCGGGATTGAATGCCAGGCCGACGCCAAGGCCGAAATAGAAGATAAGGACGGCCGCCAGGAATAGCAGCAGGTGAATACCGATTCCGATCGCTTTGCGGGCAGCGGTCATCGTGATAACTCCGGTACGGACGCCAGGTAACGAGACGCTGAATCGCCTCCCGCCACCTTCGCCCATATTATACGATACGACGCTCGGCTGTGGTTTGGCAGTTTTCGGCAACTTGCCCGCTCTGGGGCGCGTCGTTACAATCAGCGCATTGTTTTTCCCGCCCATCGGAGGATATTGCCTGTGCAAGCCGCCACACCGGCCGCGCCCGAAGCATCCGGTATCAAGAATAACCGCGTATTCGTCCTCGGCAGCCTTTCGGTGGGACACGGCCTGTCCCACATGTTCGATCAGGGTCTGCCTCTGCTGATCACCGAAATCGCCAAAGCGATGGGGCTCAGTACTTTTATGACGGCCACGCTGTTCGCCGTGCGGCAGACCGGATCCAGCGCGACCAGCCTGGGCGGCGGGCCGTTGACCGACGCTCTCAAGTCATACTGGGGGTTGATCCTCACGGCGTGCATGCTGGGACACGCCGTAACCTACGCCGCCATGGGCGGATCCCCGAATTTCCTGGTCGTCGCTCTGATCATGTTGTTTGTATCGGTGCCCGGATCCCTGTGGCATCTGCCTTCGGCAGCGGCGATTTCGCAGCGGTTCCCCGACCGGCGGGGTTTCGCAATATCAATGAGCGGGTTCGGGTCTAACCTGGGCAACGTCACCGGCCCGGTGTTGGCCGGCTTGCTGTTAAGCACCGGATTCCTGATGTGGCGACACGTGTTCTTTATCTACGCGGGGCTGGCGATCCTCATGGCGGCAATGGTCTGGTGGTCCCTGCGCGGCCTGGGACGCGAGGCAGACGCGCGAGTATCGGGAGATCTGGGCCGGCGATTCGCCTATGCCATTGGGCTGCTGAAAAACCCGGTGGTAATGGCCCTGATCTTGGCCGCCCTGCTGCGCGGCATCGGGTTGAACGCCCTCTTTAACTGGACGCCGTTCTACCTGCGGGAAACGCTCGAGATGACCACGTTCCAGGCCGGCGTGTACTACGCTCTCATGACCGGTATGGGCATCGTCTCCGCGCCCGTATTGGGATGGCTGTCCGACAAATGGGGACGTAAAGCGGTCATGGCGCCGGGGTTCGTGGTCGCGGCCCTGCTTTCTTTCGCCGTGGCGAGCGTGGGCGGAACCCTGCTGCTGATTCCGGTCATGGCGGGACTCGGCCTGTTCAGCTTCGCCCTTCACCAGATCATCCAGGCTTCCGTTCTGGACTACATGGGAGAGGGAGCGGAGGCGACGGGCATTGGGCTGCTCTTCGGGATCAACGGTGTCATCGGCATCGGCTCGCCGTTCCTGGCCTCGGCGATCATCGAGTACACGGGCAGCTACGGCGCCGTGTACTACTACGCGGGCGCGCTCACACTGATTACGGCGGCGATCATAGCGGTCATTCCGCTGCGCCGGCCGGGTAGCGGCGAGTAATTGCAGGGTAAGGAGGACGGGAAAATGGCAACTCTGGTAACTGGCGGAACCGGCTTTGTTGGTGCCAACATCGTGAAAGAACTGGCCGCCCGAGGGCACGACGTGGTGAGCCTGGACGTGCTGCCCGTTGACGAACTGTTACTGGGCTTCATGGGTGAATTGGCGGAACGGGTCACCTTCGTCCACGGGGATATTCTCGACGCGGCGGCCCTGGACGCTCTGCGCTCATCCCACAGCTTCGAGAAGATCGTTCACGCCGCCGTGTTCACCGTCAACCGCACCGACCTGGAAACCGCCCGCAGCAAGGACATCCTGGACATCAACCTCACCGGCACCGGCAACCTGCTGGAAATGGCCCGGTTGTGCGATGTGCAACGCTTCGTGTACATCAGCTCCGGCGCAGCCTACGGCCTGTGCCGCGACCCCGACCAGACCTACAACGAGGACGACGCTCCGCAGCCGGGCAACCTCTACGGAATCACCAAGTTCGCCAGCGAGTTGCTCGCCCGACGCTATGGCGAACTGCACGGGTTCAGCACGGTGAGCCTGCGTTTGAGCACCCCCTACGGGCCGATGGAACGGGTCACCGGACACCGCGGCAATATGTCCACTCCGTACCAGTGGACGGGCCAGCTGCTCCGGGGCGAGCCCATCGAGTCCAACGACTCCGACCACGGCCGGGACTACACCTACGTGCTGGACACCGCATCTGCGGTAGCGACAGTGGTTGACGCCGACCGCTTGCCTCACGACCTGTACAACGTCACCAACGGAATGCCCGTAACGGAAGGCCAGATCCAGCGCACTCTGGCCGAACTCTTCCCTGAAACGCGAATCGTGGAACCCACCAGGGATGACTCCGAGGCCAGCTCCCTGGGGCCGACGCGCGGGCCGCTATCCGGCTACCGCCTGTGGCACGACCTGGGCTGGACGCCGCAGTACGACTTGGCTGAGGGACTGACCGACTACGTGCGTTGGCGGCAAGAATCGGGGTTCCTGAATTAGCCTCCCGCTGACAAATCCCGCCATTCACGGCCCCCACCGTCACTCCGGCCCCACACTGTCATTCCGGCGAAAGCCGGAATCCAGCGAGCGAAAGAGGTAACCATTCTCTAGTAGAAATGAGACTGCGTAGGGAGGCAACAATGGCTCTGAAAGTTGAAACCACTCCTGGCGCCATGACCGGCGCCCGCTACATCGCCAGCCTGCGTGACGGTCGGGAAGTCTGGCTGGACGGAACGAAGGTTGACGACGTGCCCAGCCATCCGGCGCTGACCGGCATGGTGCACGAGCTGGCCCGCATCTACGACCTGCAACATTCAAAGCAGTATCAGGACGAGATGACCTTCGCCTCACCGGACACCGGGAACCGGTGCAGCACGTCGTGGTTGCTGCCGCGCAGCCATGAAGACCTGAAGCGGCAGCGGCGCAACAGCGAAATCTGGAACGAGGAATCGTGGGGGCAGTTGGGCCGCAGCCCTGACATTCTCGCGCCGCACATCATCAGCCTGGTGGCCATCAACGACACGCTAGGGCAAGTGAAGCATCCCAGGTGCGATTTCGGCGAGAACATCATTAACTACCATCGCTACTGCATGGAGAACGACCTGTTCCTGACCCACGCGCTGGGCGACCCGCAGGTGGACCGCAGCCAGCAACCGCAAAACGAAACCCGGTCCGATGGCGAAACGGAGGTCGCGCTGCACGTGGTTGAGGAAACCGCCGACGGCGTAATCGTCCACGGCGCCAAGCAGCTGGCCACCGCCGCGCCCATCAGCAACGAGACCTATGTGTCGCTATCCGCCACGTTCATGCGCCGCTCCGACCCCAGGTTCATCCTGGCCTTCTCGATTGCGACGGACACGCCGGGTCTGAAGATCCTCTGCCGTGAGCCTGTATCCCAGTGGCCCGGCAGCTACGGACATCCTCTGGGTGCGGTTTACGACGAGCAGGACGCCATGCTGTTCTTCGACCACGTACTGGTGCCCTGGGATCGCATCTTCATGCTGTACGACTCCGGCCCCCTACTGCAACGGCTGGGTTCAGAGGCGAACTTCCGGGGCTGGGGCAACCTTTGCCGCATCCACCAGCGCATGAAGCTCATGACCGCCGTGGCGACGCTCATCGCCGAAGCCATCGGAGTTATCGAATACCGGGAGGTAGCCGCCAAGCTGGGCGAAATGGCGATGCACACCGAGATGTGGCGGCACGCCATGGATGGCGTGGAGCACAACGCCTATCTTGCCGATAACGGGATGATGTCCCTGGGGTCAACCTCGGGCATGAACATCTACTTCGCCCAGATGTCGCAGCGAATGGTTGAGTTGCTGCGGGAGATTTCCGGCTCCGGCATGATCATGCAGCCCAGCGAGGCGGACCTGGCCAACCCGGAGTTCAGGCCCTACCTCGACCGTTACATGCCGGGCCGCGGCGTGGGCGTGGAGTACAAGTCACGCCTGTTCCGCCTCGCCCACGACCTCGCCGCCTCGTCCTTCGGGATGCGCCAGGAAATCTACGAATACTGGCACGGCGGCGACCCCAACCGCAACCGCATCAACCTCCTGCGCAACTACGACCAAACCGACATCACCGACCGCATCAAGGCCCTGATTGCGGAGCCTCTGCGGTAGTAGCTTGTTGCCGTCAACAGTAGGGGCAGGTTTGAAACCTGCCCCTACACGTCTCGAACGGTGCGTTAATCGCCTACCCCCACGTGGCAAACCCCATGGCGCAGCCGGTGCCGGCCGGTGAGCGATAGCACGGAACGTAGTCCACCACGTCCATGTCCAGGTGCTCGGTGGCGCCGGTAACCACGATCCAGTTGCGGATTTCGGAGCTGCCGGAGTTGATCTTCTCCCGCGGCAGCGCCATCATCTGCTCCACACTCTTGGCTTGCATTCCCGCTAGCGCCTGCTGGTCAAGCTCCTCGTCCACGACGAAGTGGCTCAGCCCACCGGACGCCAGAATGCCCACCCGGATGTCCTTATCCCAGGACTCGATGGCCGCGTGCAGGGCCTGTCCCAGGTTGTAGCACCGCTTAGGCGTCGGCTGGTTGGGCGGGTAATAAGTGTTGAGCATTACCGGAACCGTGGGGATGATGCCGTCAGTCATCAGGCGGTTATAGACATACCCGAAAGCGTGGCCGATGCCGCCCTGCTCGCCCCGGCCTCGGGTCGGATCAAGGAACCTGGAACTGCCCACGTCAAACTCGGCGTCCATCAGGCTGTTGATGATGTGCAGGCCCAGCGCGGAGTCGGTGGGCACGTGCTGATCCTCAGTGTTGTAGCCGATCAAACGCCGGCCACCGGTGGAAGGCCCGGCCTCGTGGCCGGTGACCTTCACCTCATCGCCCCAATAAACGCAAAAAGCCGGCATGTTGTCGTCCAGCAGGTATTCGTGCTGGTCGTCGCCAACCATGACGAGCACGTCCAGGTTGGCGTCGTAGAGCTTCTTGGACAAATGCGCAATCGCCTTCTGGTTCCGCTGGTGCCGCTGCTCGAACTTCTCCGGCGTAATCTCTTTGGCGATGCGCTCGGTATCGGTGCGCGCCAGTAGGTCCTCGTAGTTGGAGGTGATGCCGTCAGTCCCGATGAGTTCAATGTGTCCCTTGTCGCGCTCGCCCCGGCCGGCCCAACCATCGGAGGGGGTGCTGAGCTGCGGGCTGTGGGACGATGCCACACCAAAAACTAGTTCTGCCATTTTCCAGCTCCTTCAATTGGCTGCGGTCTGAATCAAGATTTACCGGATTCAGTAATTGTCAGGATTGAGTTGATGATGCAGTCATAACCACAATCCTGTAATCCCGTAAATCCTGATTCTGACGATTACTGCGCGCATTTTAACGCATTATGAGGCAGGAACGTCGATGTTGTACACCCGGGCCGCCGTGTCGTGGAACAGAGCAGCGCGTTCATCGGCAGAATAGCCGGCAGAAAGCCGTTTGAAGGCGTTGTAGAGGACGTTATACGAGTAGGACGGCTTGTCCACCGGGAAATTGCTCTCGAACATGCATCGGTCCGGCCCGAACTGTTCGATGCAGTAGTTCATCAGCGGGCCCAGGGTTCCCGCCAACTCTTCGGAGCCGATAGGAGTGTCCCGTGCATCCCACTGGTATCCGTAGCGAACCTGACCGACGCCGCCAAGTTTGAGCACCACGTTGGGACACTGCGCCACCTCGGCAAGCCCCTGTTGCCAAGCTGGGATCACCTCGTCGTCCCGGTTGGCGTAGGGGCCAACGCGCACCAGGCCACCGATATGATTGAGGACGATGGTGAGATCGGGGTCGGCTCTTGCCAGCGCCGCCAGATCGGGCAGTTGCGGGTGATACAGAGAGTTCTCTAGCACCAGTCCCATATCGGACATCACCCTGGCTCCAGCCCGGTAACCCTCTGAAGTCAGCGTGCCCTGAATGTCCCGATTCACCAGTTCCGGACTCTCGTCCCAGCCCGTCGAATGGCGGACGCCACGGAACCGGGTCGGGCTGGCCGCTTGCATCGCTTCCAGCACTGGCCGCACGGAGTCGCCAATTTTCAGGTCGGCGTGACCGATGATAGCGGCGGCGGCGCGCGTCGGCCCATGGCTGCCGGCGGCGCTTTCGTCGGCGATGGTTTCAATATATTCCACCTCGCCAACCGGCCGCATTTCCTCCGGCCCACCCTGGCGGTACTCACACCGCACCTCGATGAACACCGTGGAGCGCACGTTATGTCCGCTGTTCACGTCAGCACTCAGCTCCGGCAGCAGGTAGCGTTGGTACGCCGCCGGCTCGGGGCGGGAAATCCAGAAGTGATGATGCGGATCGCAAATCGGAATGTCCGGCTCCAAAGTTTCTTCAGTCGTCAGTGCCAGCCAGTCTTCGCCTTTCAGTGCCATGTTCCCACCTCAGCGCAGTCGCGCAACCGGATATTAGCACGGGATGCGGGCGCCGTGATTTCCCAAGGCTTGCTTGTTCAGACTTGAGGCGACATCCGAAAGCGAAACCGTCATACCGGCGAAAGCCGGTATCCAGAAAATCCTTGCCATATCGCGGTCATCAACTCCACCTATAAGGTACTATATGGCCGGCTTGGAACAACGATCCGACGGCAGTTTCGCCCGGGTCGCCATCGGCATGGAAGGAGGGAACATGGCCGAAAAACAGATTCTGTGCGGTTTTGGCGTTGACCTGGACGCCGTAGGCGGTTGGCTCGGATCCTACGGCGGCGAGGACTCCCCGGACGACATTTCACGCGGGTTATTCGCCGGCGAAGTCGGGACGCCCCGTCTGCTGAAGCTTTTTGAACGGCTGGACATCAGGACCAGCTGGTTCATCCCCGGCCACTCCATTGAAACTTTTCCCGACAAGTGTCGGATGATCGTGGAGCAAGGTCACGAAATCGGGATGCACGGTTACTCCCACGAAAACCCCATCTCCATGTCGCCGGAGCAGGAGGAGGCGGTGTTGCTGCGCTGCATCGACCTGATCACCGAGCTTTCGGGACAGCGGCCTCGGGGCTATGTGGCGCCCTGGTGGGAGTTCAGCCACGTAACCAACGAGTTGCTGTTGAAGCACGGCATCAAGTATGACCATAGCCTGATGCACAAGGACTTCGAGTGCTACTACGTCCGGGTCGGTGACCGCTGGACGAAAATCGACTACGCCATGCCCGCGGACTACTGGATGCACGCGCTGGAGCGCGGCACGGAGACCGACCTGGTGGAGATTCCCGCCAACTGGTACTTGGACGACCTGCCCCCGATGATGTTCATCAAGAAGTCCCCCAATAGCCACGGGTTTGTGAATCCCAGGGATATCGAGCAGATGTGGCGCGACCAGTTCGACTGGGTGTACCGGGAGTATGACGAAGCGGTCTTCCCTATTACCATTCACCCCGACGTGAGCGGCCGGCCCCAGGTTCTGCTGATGCTGGAACGGCTCACCGAGTATATCCGCTCCCACGACGGCGTGCGTTTCGTCACGCTCGAAGACATGGCCGACGACTTCCTGGCCAAGCATCCACGGCAACGGTAGCAGGCGAGTTTCTGACCTTTGACTCTCCGGAGACGAGTATGCG
The DNA here is from genome assembly GCA_009840165.1 of Chloroflexota bacterium. Lineage (GTDB taxonomy): Bacteria > Chloroflexota > Dehalococcoidia > Lucifugimonadales > UBA3495 > Bin87. Next base: position 23,638 of record VXOG01000054.1, on the reverse strand, counting down.
CAGTATCGACATCCACGCTCACCTGACGCCCCAATGCTTTTGGCACGCTACCGAGGACGGCGGCGACTGGCATGGCATCAGGCGCGAGCGGAACGCTATGGGACGCCCGATTTTGATCTCGGGCAATGGCGTTGGTCTGGGCCAACTGCCGCCCAAATCCAGCTGGACCCCGGAACAGCGCCTGGCCGATATGGACTCCCTCGGCGTGGACGTGCACGTTATTTCGCCCTTCAGCGGATTCTACAACTACGAGCTGGACGCCGGTGCAGCCACCGCCACTTCCCGCGAATGCAACGACGAAATCAGCCAGATGATGCTGTCCTGGCCCGATCGGTTCTCCGGGTTGGCCACCCTGCCTATGCAGAACGTTCCCGCCGCCATCGCCGAACTGGAGCGGGTGATGGTCAACCTCAACTTCAAAGGCGCCGTGATTGACGACAAGATCAACGGCAAGCTGCTGGACGAGCCGGAATTTATGCCCTTCTGGAAGGCCGCCGAGCAACTGGGCGCGGTGATTCTGTTCCACCAGGGCGGTGAAACCATCGTGGACCGGCGCATCAAGCGCTACCACCTGCCCAACTCCATCGGCAACCTCGCGGACCGCACTCTGACCTTTGCGTCCCTGGTGATGGGCGGCGTGATGGACGCCTGCCCCGACTTGCGCATCTGCCTGTCCCACGGCGGCGGTTTCGCCTGCTACGGCGCCGGGCGCATGGATCGCGGTTGGGAGCGTATCCCCGCGGCGGACCGCCTGGCGTCCATGCCTCCCAGCAAATACTTGGACAAGTTCTATTACGATTGCATTGTGTACACCGAGCCGGCGCTGCGGTTCCTGATTGACTCGGTGGGCATCGACCGGGTTCTGTTCGGCACCGACTGGCCCTACGACATGGCGCAAGACTGGCCCGTGTCCTGGATTCTGAGCCTGGAAAGCATAACTCAGGACGAGAAGGACGCCATCCTGTGGAAGAACGTGGAAAACCTGCTGGGGATCTAGGCTGTACCGAAAAAACCGTCATCCCTACAACCATTCCCGCTTTCGCGGGAATCCAGTGACCGCAATGGAAGGTGACAATGAGAGTTATAGACGTCCATGCCCACCTCGCGCCGCAAGTCCTATGGAACGCCTTCGAGCAGGGGCAGGACTGGCACGGCATGAGCCACGAAGCTCGAGGCGAACAGGAGTTCATCGTCGGCAACGGCAAGCGGATCCTGATCAACTCCCCGAAAATCCGTTACACGCCGGAACAACGTCTGGCCGACATGGACGCCGAAGGGACAGATGTGCAGGTGGTGTCCATCCACACGCCCCTGTTCCCCTACCATTGGGAGACAGCAGCAGCAATCCAGGCATCCCGTGAGGTGAACGACGAAATCGCCGGCATGACGCAGCGTTGGCCCGACCGATTCGCGGGCCTTGCCACCCTTCCGGTGCAGGACGTTGACGCAGCCATCGAAGAACTGGAGCGCGCCGTCAAGGTGCTGGGCCTCAAAGGCGCTGAATTGGACATGGTGGTCAACGGCCTCAACTGGGACGAACCTCAATTCCTGCCGCTGTTCAAAACCGCCGAGTCCCTGGATGCCCTGCTGTTCTTCCATCCCCAGCCCCAGGACAACATCGTCGCGCTGGAAAAGACGCTGAGGTACGGCCTGCCCAACAGCGTAGGGGTAGTGCTGGAGGACGCTTTGATGGTCGCCACCTTGATCTACGGCGGCATCCTGGATGAGTGCCCCAACCTGCGCGTCTGCATCGCCCACGGCGGCGGCGGAGCCTGCTTCGCCATGGGCCGTATGGATCACGGCTGGCAGGTTCGTTCCGAAGCCCGCACGAACATCCTGAAACCGCCCAGCGCCTACCAGAACCGGATCTACTACGATTTCCTGACCAGCAGCGAGGCCGGCCTGCGCTTCCTCATCGACACGGTGGGCGCCGACCGCGTGGTCATAGGCAGCGACTGGCCTTTCGTCGGCTGGGATCCATCCCCCGGCGGATGGCTGGAAGGGTTAACCTCCCTCACGCAGGAAGAGAAAGAGCGGGTCTCATGGAAAAACCTGGAGGCGCTGCTGGGAATCTAAAAGAAAACCGCCCTACTTGAGGACGGTCATTTAACCGGATAGCGCGCTTTGGCACCGGCGGCAGGAATCGAACCCACACTTTCGGTTTTGGAGACCGATGCGCTACCACTACACCACGCCGGTGCGTCACGTTTATTCTAGCAACCCGGCGCCTCCCACGCAACCGGGTTGCTCATCTCACCACGGCGTTTTCAAAGTCGTGGATAGCGGCTTTCCACCCCAATCAGTCATTCCCGCTAAAGCGGGAATGACGGTTTAACTTTGAAAAAGCCTTGCTCATCTCCCGCGATCGCCGAACCGCGTACCTTAATGCCACCACCGGTTACACCGGCTGCGGCGCGGCGTGTGCGACCGCACTGCGTCCAATATGGCCCAGGTATTCCTGGATGTTCAGCACCTGGATAGTGTTGGTAGTGCCGGTAACCCCGGTCATGAAGCCGTGCACCAGAGTAACAACGTCCCGCTCCGAAACCATTCCGGTCGCCATTGCGGCGTCAACGAGCATGGTCACCAGCTTGGCGACGTCCGGCTCGGCGGGTATTACGCCCTTGGGGTTGAGGCCCCAGGCCATGCAGACGCGGCGCTGGACCGCCGCGTCGTGCGAGAAGACAATGATGTCGTTTTCGGGGCGGAACCGCGCCAGCTCGTAAGCGGCGCGTCCGGTGCTGGTGATGACTATGGGCTTGGCGTTCAGCGACTTGGTGAGTTGCGTGGCGCCCCAAGTGACGGCTTGGGTCTGATTACGCTGAGGAAACTCAGTGTAATAGTTGTACATGGTTTCGGCTTGAACAATGGCCGCGTCGGCAATGCGGACCGCCTCCACCGGGTACGCGCCCACTGCGATTTCGTCGGACAGCAGGATCGAGTCGCAGCCATCCAGCACCGCGTTGGCAATATCGGACACTTCCGCGCGGGTTGGCGTGGGCGAGTTGACCATGGAGCGCAGCATTTGGGTCGCTACCGAGGAAATGCGGCCGGCTATGTTGGCGCGGGTCACCATATCCTTCTGAATGACCGGCACTTCCTCCATCGGCATCTCGACGCCCAGGTCGCCGCGGGCGACCATGATGCCATCAACTTCTTCGAGGATCTCATCCAGGTTGCTGATGCACTCCCGACGCTCCAGTTTCGCCATCACGGGGGCCTGGCTGTTGAGCTGGTTCAGATGGGCCCGGGCATAGCGCACGTCTTCCCCGGTGCGCACGAACGACAGCGCGACCCAGTCAACCTCCTGCTCAACACCGAACTGCAACGCAATCTTGTCGCTTTCGGTGATCACAGGCATGTCGATAGGAACGTCGGGCAGGTTGACGCCCTTGTAGGATGAGAGGTTGCCCCCGTTGCGCACCTGCGTCTTGATCTCGAGGTCGTCGGCAACGTCCAGAACTTCGAGGCACACCGTGCCGTCGGAGAGGTACACCAGATGGCCCGGGCGGAGGCTGGCCAAGATAGCTGGCTCCGGGAAGGGCAGGCGGCCAGGGGTATCGGAGCTGGTTTCGTTGACGATGGAGATACGATCTCCGAAGTTGAGCTGGATGGCTTCCGACATTTGGCCCAGGCGGAACTTGTTGCCGCCCAGATCCTGCAAGACGGCAACCGGGCGGTTATGCTTTTCCGAAGCCTTGCGCACGTTGGCGATAACCTCGGCATGCTCTTCCAGAGTGCCGTGAGAGAAGTTGAGCCGGGCCACGTCCATGCCGGCTGCTACCAGCCTGTCCAGCGTTTCCGGAGACCGGGAGGCCGGTCCGATGGTGGCGATAATCTTGGTTTTCCGCATGACCAATCCCCTTGTCCGAGCCTGCTTTAAATCTTGTTATATTTCTTTCAAGCGCATTATAACCGCTATCGCACGCTATCACAGCGACGCCGGGATAAGCAAAAGGGCGGGTTTTGAACCCGCCCCGTTGCGATCCTGTATCCGTTCGCTAGCGGCCCTGCCGAGTCTCCTCGTATGCCTGCGTTGCCCGGTCCAATCCGGCCCGGCGGTTGACCTGCAAGGTATCGCGCAGGTCGGAAGCCCACTGCTGGGAGGTTTGGATGCCGGTCAGTGTGCCCTGGAACTGGGGCATCACGTAGCGCGCCATCAGCTCGTAAGAGCGGTGAATCTTGTCCCGGGGCGCCCAGTCCTCCACGCGAACCAGCATACCCCCGAAACCGCCCGACAGTTCCTGCAACTCGTTGATGCGCTGGATGCAGTCGTCGGGAGTGCCCACGATCCACTGCTTGTTGTCGGTCATAAAATCGACAATCTGGTCGCGGGGAACGTCCGGCACTTCGTGGCCCAGGGTGTTGCCAAAGTACTCGGTCACCACGCGGGCGGAACCCTCGCGGATGTCTTCCTGCGCTTCTTTTTTCGACTCCGCAAGGTGGACGCCGACGGAAAGACGCCACTCGGATCGCTTGACGGTCTGCCCATGTTCGGCGGCAGTCTCCTCGGCAATGGCCCACTGGTCTTTGAGACTGGTGGAGCGCACCATGTCGCGGGGAACGCTCAGCGAGATGACGCCGGCGCCGTGTTTGCCGGCGGTGGTTACGCCGGCCGGCGACTGCACCGAGGCCACAACCAGCGGGAACGGCTGCTGGTACGGGCGGAGTTGCAAGTGGGCGTCGTGCAGCTCGAACCAGTCCGAGGTATAGGTGTAGGGTTCAGGATTATCCATCAGGCGCTTGATAACGCCGAGCGACTCATCCATCATCTCCCGCTGGCGGGCCGGGTCAATGCCGAACATATAGGCGTCGGAGGCCAGGGCTCCGGGCCCCACACCCAGCATCACACGACCCCGGGTGAGGTGATCGAGCAGTACCATGCGGTTGGCGACCATGTAGGGATGGTGGTACGGAAGGCTGACGACGCCGGTACCCAGGCGCAAATTACGAGTGCGTTCGGCGGCGGTGGCCATGAACACCTCGGGGGACGCTATGGTCTCCCAGCCGGCGCTGTGATGCTCGCCGATCCAGGCTTCGTCGTAACCCAGGTGATCCAGCCATTGGAGCAGTTCGAGGTCGCGCTCCAGGGCCAGGGTCGGGTTCTCGCCAACCCGATGGAAAGGGGCCATGAATACGCCGAATTTCATACGCGCCGGGACGGTCATTGCCTGCCTCCTGGATCATTGGTCGTTGGCTTGGAGCCGTGAGTTTCGGCCATTTTATCACGGGGGCGATGGCGCGCAAATTGACCCTCGCTCCATGCCCACCACCCTGCTCCGCCGCTCCACCATCACCGTGTCCCGCCAGACGCCGTTGAGCATCGCCACACGCTTGCGGCGGCCCAGGATCCGGAAACCGCAAGCCAGATGGATGGCGATACTGGCACGATTCTCGGGGAAGATACTGCTCTGCAAAGTCCAGAATCCAGCCGACTCGGACGCCTCCACGAACGCCCCCAACAGTCGCTTGCCGATGCCTTTGCCTCGCTGACTCGCGTCAACGTAGATGCTGTGCTCGGCAATGCCGGCATAACAGGCGCGGGCCGACACCGGGGAAATGGCGGCCCACGCGACTACTTCGTCGCCGGCCCTCGCGACCAGACGACATTTGGCATGGTGGTTTCGATTCCACGCTTCCCAATCCGGCGGTTCGGTTTCGAAAGTAGCGTGGCCGGTGGCAATGCCCTCGGCGTAAATGAGCCGGACGGCCGGCCAGTCCTCCGGCAGCATCGAGCCTATCGTGATTTCCGCCATTGACTAACGGGATCGAATTTGCGGGGTGAGCAAGCCGATTTGCAGGGACGGCGGCAGGTTGTTCCGGGTAACCTGCATCCGTCCCTGGGGTTGCAACGACCCATCAGCCACCCCCAGCTCACGCAAAAAGGCTCTGGGATCCTCAGGCTGTATCCCCGAAGATTCCCCCGGCGCGCGAAAGTGCATGGGTACGAGCCAACGGGCGTCCAACTGTTGCGCGGTCTGATTTATGGCGCGGTACGAGAGCAGGTTGCGGTCTTCCCCGCCCGCCGGCGCGAGCACAACGTCGGCCGGGCCGATAAGGTCAATCTGCTGGGCAGTGAGCGGCCTGGCGATGCTGCCCAGGTGACAAACGCTGATCCCGTCTATCGAGATGGTGTAGGCCACGTTGCGCTGACTGCGCGGGACTCCCTCGGGCAGCCCGGTCATCACGGCCCTGATGGTGATGCCCTGGAATTCGTACTCGCCGGGCGTATTGAATACCCGCGCGTCCCCGCCGAGGTCGGCGGGATTGTTGTGCATCGCATCGTCGTGGCTGACGGTGACCCCGACCACGTCCACGATCTGGCGGGAGTCAATCTGCATCCCTAAACCTGAGCTGGCTGTGTAGGGGTCGGTGATGATGGACAGCCCGGTCGTAATAGAGCGGAGGCGAAACGCGGCATGTCCCAGCCAGTAAATGTCCATAAATCGCGCTCGTTCACAAAATTATACCAGGCTGTACATTTCGGCAGTTAAACCACCGCCGTTCCCGCAACCAAACGTCGTTCCCACAACCAAACGTCGTTCCCACAACCAAACGTCGTTCCCACAACCAAACGTCATTCCCGCAAACTACCGTCATTCCCGCGTACCCTCGTCATTCCCGCGAAAGCGGGAATCCAGAGCCGTTGCGAGGAGGGACGATAAACCTGTCCAGCAGCGCCCATCCCGCCGGCACAACAAGGCTCGCCGCAACCAATTTGACGAGATCACCGGGTATGAACGGCAACAGGCCGCACTGCCAGACGTCGGCGCAGCCCCACGCGGTGGCAACATCCGCAGGGAGGAACAGGCCCAATTGAATCAGGCCCGGAATGTACAGCACGACGTTGCCGAGCAGCATGGCAAGCAACACCCATGGGCGCCGACTCCAACCCCACTGGCAGAGGAACCCGACCAGCGCCGCCGCGGGAATGAATCCCACGATGTAACCGCCCGATGGCAACAGCCAGAACCATCCCGATGCGCCTCCCGCAAAGAACGGCAGGAACGCGCCTTCGATGGCGTACAGCGCCAGTGCCAGCCCGCCGCGCCAACCTCCCAGCAATGCCCCAACCAGCAGGACGGCGAAAGTCTGGCCGGTGATGGGCACCGGCGTAAAGCCCAAAGGAATCTTGATCTGGGCAAACAGCGCCACCAGCAGGCTGCCGGCGACGATCAGCGCAACGTCGCGGGCGATGCGCGCCGTCCCTGCTGAATCCGGAAATACAACATCCGCCAGCGTCCCCGGCAACGGCAGGACGGAGTCGGCGGCACTGGCAACTCGATAGCGCATGACTGGTATATCCTAAACCAACGTTCAAAGAACTGTCCACGTTGCGGCGAACGCAATAAGTACGATTCCACGCAGCCGGCCCGCGCTTGCCCCGTTTTGCGGGCCGATGGTATGGTGATACTCATGACCACGCAAATCAGCAACGACGACATCGTCACCCTTTTCAGCAACATGGCAGCCATGCTGGAAATCAAGGGCGATTCGGTTTTCAAGATTCGCGCCTACCAGCGGGCCGCCAATACCATCGATCAGCTTTCCTGGTCGCTGGCCACCGCTGCCGCCAATGGCGAAGACCTGCGTAAAATTCCGGGCATCGGCAAGGCTATCAGCGAAAAGGTGCAGGAGTACGTTGCCACCGGACACGTCGCAGCCTACGACCGATTGGCGGAAGAACTGCCGCCCAACGTGCTGGACCTGCTGGAAGTCCCCGGCATGGGCCCCAAAACAGTCAAGGCGGCCGTGGAGGAACTGGGCATTTCATCGGTTGTCGAGTTGGAACAGGCCGCTCTGGATGGCCGTCTGGCCCAACTTCCACGCATGGGCAAAAAATCGGCGGAGAATATCCTCCGGCACATCCATGCCCAGCGGATGCGTTCCGACCGCACCCCCTTGGGCATCGCCGCCGAAACCTGCGCGGCAGTCTCGGCCCAACTCTTCGACGCTTGCCCTGGCCTGGTCAGCCTGACCCCGGCCGGTTCCCTCCGCCGCTGGGAAGAAACCATCGGCGACTTGGACCTTATCGCAATTTCCGACAACCCGTCCGAAACTGGGCCTGCCCTTGCCGCATTGCCGTCGGTACGGGAAACGCTGGTGCAGGGCGATTCCAAGACCTCCGTAGTGGTTGACCCCGGCATACAGATTGACCTCCGCATCGGCGAACCGGACGCTATGGGTGCCATGCTCCAGTACTTCACAGGCAGCCAGCAGCACAACATCCGCCTGCGCGACTACGCGAACCGTCAGGGCCTCTCGCTTAACGAATACGGCATCACCGTCATCGAAAGCGGCGTCACCGAGAAATTCGCCGATGAAGCATCGTTCTACGACCGGCTGGGCTTGCCCTGGATTGCGCCGGAACTCAGGCGGGGCGCGGACGAGTTGGACGCCGCCCGCGCCGGCTCGCTGCCCAACCTGATCACCGTAGAGGATCTCCGGGGCGACCTGCACCTGCACAGCGATTGGAGTGATGGCAAGTTCCCACTGGAAGAAATGGTGGCCGCCGTCGCCGCCATGGGCTACGAATACATGGCGTTGACCGACCATTCGCAGGGCCTGGGCGTCGCCAACGGCCTCACCCCCGACCGCCTCGCTCGACAGATTGAGATACTGAAGGCGTTGCAGGACCGTTACGACATGACAATCCTGTGCGGTTCCGAGGTGGACATACGGGCCGACGGCGCAATGGATTTTCCGGACGACGTGCTGGCCATGCTGGACTGGGTGATCGCATCGGTACACAACGCCATGAGCCAGGATCGCGAAACGATGACGCGGCGAATAGTGCGCGCTATGGAAAACCCCTACGTCTGCGTCATCGGCCATGCGTCCACACGCCTGCTGGGACACCGGGACCCGGTGGATTTTGACATCGAGACCCTTTTGCAGACCGCCCGGGACACCGGAACGGCCATGGAAATCAACGCCGCTCCGGAACGGCTGGACCTGAAAGACACTCACGCAGCCCGCGCCCGCGAGTTGGGAGTGCCGCTGGTCATCAACACCGATTCCCACCACACCGACGGGTTGAGCAATCAGCGGTACGGCGTTGCGGTAGCCCGCCGCGCCTGGTGCGGCCCGGAGCACGTTCTGAACGCATACCCCAGGGCCGAATTCCTGGCATGGCTGCGATCTCACAAAGGTGAGCGCGCGGCGCGTTTTGACGCGATGGTCGCCCGCAGACGGGTTGAGTCCGGGCAATGACCATCACGGACACTTTTGCCTCTGCCCGCGACACGGAGTCCTTCGCGGCTCAGCTCGTTGAGATCGAGCCGGAACTTGACCCCTTCCACGCCGGCGTCATCGCCCAATTGCGTCAGCGAGCCGGCAAAGAAGAATCCTGGCACGTGGCCTTGCTGCAAGCCATGGGTCAATGGAGTTTGGCGCGCGAAAATGTCGCCGGACGAGATTGGCAATACGTGATCGGCGGCGAGGCGCTGGACGGCCTTTCCCTGGCGCAGCGCTTGTGCCTGGAAATCCCCAACGTCGTGCCACCGTATGAGTTGCAATCTCTGCTGTTCCACGGCCAATGGCCGGAGCGGATGAATCAGGAACGCCTGCGGGAGTTGATCGGTCCGTACCGCTACACTGCGTTGCTGAATTTCAGATACGGCGTAGTCGTGGAGGAGGCCCTGCAACTGGTCGCGGAAGAGTCCATACGCAAAAGCCGATTGGCACGATGCTATCAGGACAGCGACACGGTCATTGAAGACGCGCACTGCCACCTGTATGGAGACACCCGAACGAACCTGCTAGCGAAGTTTCTGCACGATACCTGCGGGATCTGGGAGACCGATTCCGAAGCTCTCTCGCTGGCCGTGTGGCAGGAATTCACCTATTGGCTGTTTAAGCGGCGGGTCAAGAAGTGGCACCCGGCCCGCGTTGCCAGCGACACCCGCCGGGGACTGCAACGACTGCGAGAACTCCAAAATACCGACCAAACCGACCCCATCGACCATTTTACCGGAGGCAGCTTTGACCCTCCGGCGGCCCTCATGGGGCGCTGGCGTGAATAGACAGCTGAACCAAACCGTTTCGTCATTCCCGCTTTCGCGGGAATCCAGCGGGGTTTAGATGATCGTTCACGCATCAGTGAGAGGGTATCGAAAAACTCCCTCTCCCCTGGTGGGGAGAGGGCTGGAGCCTGCCCAGCGCTTGATGCGGGGTGAGGGGGATTACTTCACAGTTTCATCGCCCGCTTGCGTTTTACATCCGCCTTTTTAGACACCCTCTAACACAAGTAGGGGCTACCCGTGGTAGCCCCTACACATAACGCCTGCTTTCCCAAAGGATCGTCTAAAGGCCATAAACCCGGCGGTAGCTGAGGCTCATGCGCTTCCTTTCGGTGTCGATGCTCAGGATCTGCACCTTGATCTGCTGACCCTGATAGACGATCTCCTTGGGGTGTTCCATCCGTCGGGCCGACAGCTCGGAAATGTGCACCAGGCCCTCCACCCAGTCTTCCAACTTGACGAAGGCCCCGAAGTCCATGAGCCGGGTCACGGTGCCGTCAACTATATCGCCAACGTGGTAGCGTTCCGGCACCGAATCCCAGGGTTCCGGTTGGGTGCGCTTCAGGCTGAGGGAAATCTTGCTGTTCTCCCGGTCAACTCGGAGCACCTTCAACGTCAGACTGTCGCCAATGCTCACCACTTCCTCGGGCGATTTAATCATGGACCAGGAGAGTTCGGAGATGGGAACCAGACCCTCGGCGTCACCCAAATCAACGAAAGCGCCGAAACCGCGCATGGAGCGTACGGTGCCCTGGACGATCTGGCCCTCCTGTAACTCTTCCAACAGGCGTTCCTTGGCAGCGTTGCGCAATTGGCGCCAGATGCGGCGTTCGGTCAGCACCAGTTTTTCCCGCTGGGAATCCAGCTCCAGAATGTTGAACCGGGCATCCTCACCGATGCGAGCGTCCAGGTGTTCGATGCGCCCTTCCTTCGGGACCGGCGCCATTTGTGAGAAGGGCACGAATCCACGTATTCCGTTCCAGTCCACAACCAGGCCGCCCTTGTTGTGCTGGACAACCTTTGCCGCCAGCTCGGCGTCTTTCTGATGCAGATCAATCAGGTCTTCCCAAACCTGCTTTTCCTGCGCCTGGTCGTAGGAAAATACGGCCATCCCGCCAGGTCCCCGGTTGTTGACGTGGATTACCATGACGCGCGTTCCGGGAACCATCTGCTCGCGCTTTTCATCGGTCAGCGTCCGCATTTCCTGAGGCGGGACGATTCCCTCGGTTTTGAGGCCCGCGCTGATGACCATGCCTTCTTCATCAATGCGCACTATTTCCCCGGTCACCAAATCGCCTCTGCGGTACTCCCTCGGCGAGAATGCCGATTCGGGAAGCTCCGACATATCGGTGACTGCATACGGGTCCTGGGCTACCATCTGTTATGTTGCTCCTTACACTTGCTGGGCAGAATCGTTGAAACATGGCCGCCGCCGACACCTGCGCTGCAACGGCAGTCTGGTTAACTTACAATTCGCCTGCCTAATAATACTTATAACGGACTCAAATTGCAACCGCTATTCGGCCCGGGCCGGAGGGAATCTCGCTGCTTATGGACAATTCAGCAGGTACGATGCTACCATTTTTTGAGTAAATTTTTAGCAAGAACACACCACGGTAGGAATTGGCGCCGATCCGTCAATTCCGGTGGGCAATTCGGGACGGCGCGATGACTCAACCTGCTAACGCCATACCCCGCGCTTATGAAGCGGGAGCCGTGGAACAACGCATCTATCAAAACTGGTGGAATTCCGGCTACTTCGCGCCTCGCGCCAACTCCTCGCGCCAATCTTTCTGCATCGTAATGCCGCCGCCCAACGTCACGGGCGAGCTGCACCTGGGCCATGCTCTAACGGCCAGCTTGCAGGACGCCCTGACTCGGTGGCGCCGGATGCGCGGCGACCCGACTCTGTGGCTGCCCGGCAAAGACCATGCCGGCATCGCCACTCAGTGGGTGGTTGAGCGTGCGCTGGCCGACGAAGGAACCAACCGCCACGAATTGGGCCGCGCAGCCTTCGAGCGTCGGGTTTGGGATTGGGTTGAGCGTTACGGCAATACCATCGACGAGCAGCACCGTCGGCTGGGCGCTTCTTGCGACTGGTCGCGCCTTCGTTTCACTCTGGACCCCAACCCGGTGCAGGCGGTGCGAACCACTTTCGTCAAGCTCTTCAACAAGGGCCTCATTTACCGCCACGAACGCATCATCAACTGGTGCCCCCGGTGCGCCACCGCTTTGTCCGATCTGGAGGTCGATTACGAGGAGCGCGACGGCCGGCTGTATTACATCCGCTACCCACTGTGCGACCGGCCTGATGACTACATTACCGTCGCCACCACCCGTCCAGAGTCGATGCTGGGCGATACCGGCGTGGCGGTCCATCCTGATGATGAACGTTTTCAAAGCCACATCGGCAAGATGGCGGTGCTGCCCATCGCCGGCCGCGAAATTCCGGTGGTTGGCGATACTGCCATCGAGATGGAATTCGGCACCGGCGCGCTCAAGGTCACGCCGGGCCATGACGTGGTGGACTTTGAGATCGGAGAACGTCACGGGCTGCCCATCGTGAACGTCATCGGGTTCGACGGCTGCATGACCGACGCGGCCGGGCCGAACTATGCGGGAATGGAACGCTTCGCCGCCCGGGCTGCGGTTGCCGAAGAACTGGACCGCCTGGGACTGCTGGAACGGGTTGAGGACTACCACCACTCCGTCGGACAGTGCCAGCGATGCAGCGAAGTGGTGGAGCCGCTCATCAGCCTGCAATGGTTTCTCAACGTGGGACAGCACACCGACCCCCACAGCATCGCCGGCCGCGCTTACGCCGCCGTCGCCAATGGTGACATCGAAATCGTTCCGGAACGATTCACTCGCGTCTATCTGAACTGGCTGGAAAACATTCGGGACTGGTGCATCAGCCGGCAGTTGTGGTGGGGCCACCGCATCCCGGTCTGGTACTGCGCCGACTGTGGCGCTTACGCCGCCCACGTCGAAGACCCCACAACCTGCCAGTCCTGTGGCAGCGCGAACATTGACCAGGAAAGCGATGTACTCGATACCTGGTTCAGCAGCGGGCTGTGGCCTCACTCCACCCTGGGATGGCCGGATCAAGATTCCGACGACCTGAATGATTTTTACCCCAACTCGGTTCTGGAAACAGGTTACGATATTCTGTTCTTCTGGGTGGCCCGCATGATCATGCTGGGCATCGAAAACACCGGCCAGGTGCCCTTCCGTTCAGTCTATCTCCACGGTATGGTGCTGGACGCCGAGGGCCAGAAGATGAGCAAGACCCGGGGCAATACTCTGGACCCCCTGGACCTGCTGGAACAGTACGGCACCGATGCCCTTCGCTTCGCCCTGACGACGGGAACGGCGCCGGGAAATAATCTCCGCTTGAGCGACGACAAGCTGGAGTCGGCCCGCAATTTCGCCAACAAGATCTGGAACGCCGCCCGTTTCGTGATTACCGCGGTGGAAGGTCGGGGTGACCTTGACGGCTGGCATGACCCCATCGCGCCGGAACATCGCGAGGACCGTTGGATCATCGGGCGCCTCGATGCCCTCACGCAAGATGTCAATGAATCCCTTGCCCATTTTGAACTCGGCGAGGCTCAGCAGAAACTCTACGATTTCGTGTGGAATGACTTCTGCGACTGGTATATCGAGATGGCGAAGGTGCGGCTTCGGGAAAACGAACCCGGTGTTGCGCTGACCTTGGTCCATGTGCTGGAGCGTTCACTGCGATTGCTCCATCCCTTCATGCCTTTCGTGACCGAAGAAATCTGGCAGAACTTGACCTCGCGAGTCCCGGTTCTCGACTACAGTATCTCCCCCTCCATCATGGTTGCGGATTACCCGCAGGTGGAAACCCCGCGGGCAGCTCCTGATGCGGAAGCTGAGCTGGAGGTGGTGATGCAAACCATTCGCGCCGTGCGCAATATGCGCGCCCAACTGCGCATTCCGGCAGCCCAAAAGCTCGAAGCGTCAATTGAATCTAACGGCATGCAAACCGTCGTAGAAGAAGAACGAGCGGCGATCAGCGTCCTGGCGCGGGTTGAACCCTTGCGAATCCTGGACAGCGCTGTGGCCGAGGGAGCAGTCGGAGTCAGCCTTGTGGTGAATCCACTGGTGGTGCGCCTGCCCTTGACCGGCATCGTTGACTTGGAAGCTGAATCTCAACGCTTGGACCAGGAGCTGGAATCTACGCGCCGCAACCAGCAGCGGGTGGAGCAGCTGCTCGCCAACGCCAATTTTGTCTCCAAAGCCCGACCCGAAGTCGTTGAAAAGGAACGCGACCGGTTGCGCAGCCTCACCGAACAAAGGGAGCGGATCGAGGACATCATCGCCCACCTGGCCGCCTGACCTCGGATTTGCCATAATCCGCACGCCAATCACCGGGCATATCTGAGAAAAATTTGACAAAATCTAATAGCTATACAGTCGTTGCGCACTAACAGGAGCCTTTTGATGAGACGTAAAAATATCCGACTTATCGTGTGTATTTTGACTGCCGGCTTGATGCTCGGCGCAGTAGCGAGTTGCTTCGGTGGAGACGAAGAAGCGGAACCCACGCCGGACATCCAGGCCACCATCGACGCAGCGGTCGCAGCGGCGAAACCTACAGATACTCCTACCCCCGAACCAACGCCGACCGTCGCTCCTACCGAGGTTCCCACGCCGGACATCGCGCAGACCGTCGCCGCCGCAATCGCCGCCGTCAGCCCACCTACCGCTGTGCCGCCAACCGCCGCGCCTGAACCGACAGCAGTGCCTACGGCAGCGCCCACTGACACTCCGGTACCCACCAGTACGCCGGTCCCAACCCCCACGCCAACCCTTTTGCCCGAGCAGTCCAGCGGGCCTCCGTGTATTATCGCCGGAGAGGTCACGATAGGGAACTCCATACCGCCCGCTGGCACCGCCGTATTCGCTCGCAGTCAGACGGACAACACCGTTGTGGAAACCGAAACCGACGCCGACGGTCGGTACGTTTTGACCATAACCCATTTCGACATGGTGTTTGATCTGTACGTCAGAGGCAACGATTCCAGACAAGATACGCCGGTCACATCTCGTGGTTGCCGCGTAATCAAAAACCTGCGCATCGGGTAACTGGCCGGATGAACACCTCCATCGAATCCCCCTTGGGCATCATCGGCTATCCCATCGGGCATTCGATTTCCCCGGTATTCCAGCAGGCAGCCTTGGATTACCTCAAGATTAACGCGGAATACCGGGCTTATGAAGTCAACCCTGGTGACGTGGGCAGGTTCGTGGATTCGCTCCGTTCCGAGTCCGTTTACGGCATCAACGTAACCGTCCCCCACAAAGAGGCGGTCATAGCCCATCTGGACGAGATCGACGACTGGGCAGCCGAAGCCGGAGCCGTCAACACCATCGTCAACCGTAATGGACGCCTGGCGGGCTACAACACCGATGGCTACGGATTTCTGCGGGCCTTGCGCGAATCCGGCGGCTTGGAACCCGCGGGCAAAAACGCTCTGATTCTGGGCGCCGGCGGGTCGGCCCGGGGCGTGGTTCAGGCCCTGCTCCGCGCCGACATCGCATCTCTTGCCATTGCCAACCGCACCTTGGCCCGAGCCCAATCCCTTGCGGACATGGCACGATCTCGAGGCGTCCCGGCAGAGGCCATGCCGTTGGATTCCGCCCAAATCAATGACGCCGCCCACTCCGCCGACTTGATCGTGAATTGCACCTCACTCGGCATGACCCACGGCCCGGACGAGGGTGCCTCGCCCTTGCGTGCCGACCAAATCCCGCCCGCAGCCCTGGTCTACGACTTGGTGTATAATCCCGCCCTGACTCCATTATTTAGAGAAGCAGGGCAGGTCGGCACCGCCACCTTGGGCGGCATCACCATGCTGGTGTACCAGGGCGCCGCGTCGTTCGAGATTTGGCTGGAGAGACCCGCCCCGGTAGTAGTAATGATGGACGCGGCGATGGGCGCCATGCGCGAGAGGGAGCAGGAGGAACGATCCCGATGATACGATGGTTCACCGCCGGCGAGTCCCACGGGCAGGGGCTGATGATAATCGTGGAAGGCGTTCCCGCCTATCTGCCGCTGGACGAAGCCTACATAGCCCACCACCTGGCCCGCCGCCAGCGCGGCTACGGGCGCGGCGGGCGTCAGCAGATTGAGCGCGACCACGCCCACATCCAGACCGGCGTGCGCCACGGCTATACCCTGGGCAGCCCCATCGGTATGCTCCTGGAAAACCGCGACTGGGTCAACTGGCAGGATGCCATGGCCGTCGAGTACGTAGAAAACCCGTCCCAAGAAGGCCGGAACGCCCGCGTCACTCGCATCCGTCCCGGCCATGCTGATCTGCCGGGCGCGATGAAATACGGCTTCCATGACGTGCGCAATTCCCTGGAGCGTGCCTCGGCGCGAGAAACCGCCGGCCGGGTCGCCGCCGGCGCCGTCGCCATGCGCCTGCTGGAAGAGTTCGGCATCGTTCTGCACAGCCACGTCGTTTCCATCGGCCGCGTCCATGCCAACCCCACCGAGCACGACGCCATCGACTGGGACGAGGTTGAGGAATCACCCGTACACTGCGCCGACGCCGACGCCGCCGTGAAAATGATGGCCGAGGTGGACGCGGCACGAGAGGTCGGCGACACCGTGGGCGGCACCGTTGAAGTGATTGCTGAAAACGTACCCATCGGCCTCGGCTCCCATGTTCACTGGGACCGCAAAATCGACGCGAAAATCGCCCAGGCCCTGATGAGCATCAACGCCGTCAAGGCCGTCAGCATCGGCCCCGGCTGGGAGCTGATGGACGCCTGGGGTTCCGAGTTCCAGGACGTGATCGAGCCGGTGACCGACCCGGATCATCCCTGGCAGCGCAAGACCAACCGGGCCGGCGGCACCGAGGGCGGCATGACCAGCGGCCCGCCCCTGGTGGCCAGGTTCGTCATCAAACCCATCGCCACCCTGCACAACCCGCTGCCCTCCGTTGACCTGGATACCGGCGAGCCGGTGCAGGCCCACTTCGAGCGCAGCGACGTCTGCCAGGCGCCCCCCGCCGGCGTCATCGGCGAGGCGATGGTAGCCCTGGTCCTCGCCGACGCCTTCATGGAGAAATTCGGCGGCGACAGCATCCCCGAAACCCGCCGCAACTTCGAGGGCTACCAGGCCACCGTAGGCCCCCGCCTCCGCTACAGCTAACCCGATCCCCCACAGCTTTCCCCACCTACACCCATCGATTCCGCTCACCCTGAGCTTGTCGAAGGGCCGTCATTAGCACTCTACACCGTCATTCCCGCCCTACACGTCATTCCCGCTTTCGCGGGAATCCAGAGCGTTAGTGAGGAGAATCGCCGATGCACTGGCTAACCGCTCTCATCCGCCGCACAAGTCGCCGTCGGCAAACCCTCCAAGGCGCCCTCCACGTGGACACCGAGCAGACAAGGCGTCAACGAGAGTTGGCCCGCTCGGAAAACCAGGCCGGCCACAACCTCACCGTGCAAACAACGATAGACATGGCCCGCACACAAACGTGGACGGGCGGGGGCTAGTAGCCAAAAAATACGGTCCATCGGGCAAGCGAAACCGGGCAGTGCCGGCTCCAGAGTCAGAGCGTCGCCCCAGCGGAACGACGCACCGTACCGTCGTCGCAGTGAGTGACAATCCCCCGTTTACGCACCTCACCACCCCCCCCATAAAATAGAATATATGTCCAACCTCGCCGACATCATCGCCCAGGAAACCCAGGACGGCCATCTCATCGTCCGCTTCCTCCTTTCCGCCGTGGACGGCGACCTACCGACTTCCTACCCTGCCACCGCATCGACCCTGCTCGACTCCTCGTCAAACTCGGCTTCGACCAGGCCCAGGCTGCCATCGACCGCACCCGTGCCAACCAGCGCGCCGCCGCCCAGCGCCAGCGCGCACCCAACCGCGATTCTCGCTCCCAGCCTCAGGCTCAGGCTCAAGCTCAGCGGCAAGCCGAAGCCGAATCCCAAAGCGCAACCCACTCCATCCGCGCCGAACCGGCCCAGATCGTCCGCGAGGAAACCTACGATGGCTACGTCCTCGTCCAGTTCCTTATCGACGCCATGCAGGGCGGGTTACCCTGCCACCGCCTCTCCGCCGCCAAAGAACTCCTCCAGCGCGGCTTCGACTACCTCCCCGAGGATGCCGAGTCTCAGGAAGCTGCCGAGCCCGAACCCGAGCCGACCCCTGAAGAACTGGCAGCCCGACGCCGTACGCAACTCATCGAATTCAGCAAGCACGGCCCGGTGTACTACCGGGACGATCCCTTCCCCTGCGTCTGCGAAGACCGCCTCCACGACCGCGAAGGCAACGTACTTGAGGATGCAGACCAGCTCGAAGCCGCCGCCCGTTGCAGTCCGACCATGGAGTACCTCATCCGCGACCCCGATCAGCTGGAGGACTTTCTGGCGCGCTACGCCGAGTACCTGACCGGCCGGAACATTGAACACCCCCGCAATCCCATCGACATCAACCGCATCTACTGGACCAACCCCCTCTTGCGAAAACGCAGCAACCCCGCCCGCGCCCCCTAGCCCAAATCCCTACCCGTGGTCTTCGCCACGGAACCCTCACCGACGATAGCGAAATCACCTCATAAGTGCCGAGAGCGGCGTTTCCCTCTGGGTGGTGGCCCCGACTCGTGCTGAGGACGCATACCCCACCCAGCACAATTACAGCCGCCGTGGCCGATAATCTACCCTCTCTCCCGAGTCACCTACGGGAGTTGTCCTCCCGCCGAAATCCCAATGGCGATGTAGGCAATGATGAGGACAAACAGCGCTGCCCCAACCCGCCGTGGCGGGTCATGGTGATTCTTCTCCTAGCGCGGCCCTGTTGGTTCCAGGGCCGCACCTCTATACAGTGTGATTTTATTATAGCAAAGACAGCCTGCATTACTGGCTGGCCGTCCACGTGATCTCGCAGGAATACGGCTCGACGATTGGGAAGCGCACCCAGACCCAACTCGCCGAAGCCCCGGGTTGCATTGAATTTGATACTTGCATCGGAGGAGTTTTCTCATCGCCGTTTCCATCGCACACGGCCTGGACGCCCGTCATCGTGTACTTGGTCGTATTCGACAATTGACCTCGAACGCACATGCCGCCCGATGGCGCGATTTCGTCCGGCGGACATTCGGTTATCTGGTAGAGGCCGCTCCCATGCACCGAAGCCGCCCAGACAAAAGACCCGTCATCAACCTGGTGGACCTGATGCTCCTCGGCGACATCTGGCGTGAACGCGGCCCTGAACACACCTAAGAGCGTTTTTGGCTCGACAGCCGAAGCCGGTGCCGGTGCTGGTTCCGCATTGGTGATCAACATCTCAATTGCGTATCGCCCAACTTCATCTCGGTCGTAGCATGGCGGCCTCCCCGGCAGGTCATCCCCTAGCACGATCCAGCAGTTGTCGCCGGCGTTGCCCACCGCCCCAACGATTCCAGAGTCATCGTCGAGTAGTAGCCACACATCCCTGTCGGGAATTGGGAACCCCCGGCTGAATTGCCAGCGCCAGCCTTCTGGCAGGTCGGATGTGATCACAACGGGCATACTGGGCGTGCCCTCAGGGTTGTACGTGGGCGTAACAGTGGGCGAGACCCCGGGGACGAAATGGCTGTCGCCGGAGCACGCCACGAGCAAGAGCGCGACGAAGGCAAGGAGGGCCACGACGGCGAGTTTGGTCATCATTTAGGCACCCCCTGTTTGCGTCATTAGGAGGACGCGCTCGAAGCAACCAGCCTTCATGCTGCTGGGCAACCGATCAATTCGATTCAGAAGGGCATCCCGATGCTTTTGCTGAGCTGCGACGAGGAATACTCGCCCCGAGCCAGCCATATTCCATCGAAGCGCGACCACATCGGCTGTGTTGTCCGTCGCCGCCCGGATTTCCTCCATTTTTCGATGTATGGTTTCAGGCTTGTTATTACCACCTTGCGTTGCGTCCTGATAGATCACGAGGCTGTGGCCCTGCTTCCAGAATTTGGCCACGTCAGCCTTGTAAGCGTAGTGAGAACCTTCTTTCGTGTGCGCTTTATCCTTCATACTCTCTGGGGCCAGGCCGGTGTCGGGGTCGAGGTACACCAACCTGTCTTTCTGCATCTTCTCAACTGCGCGGCCCAGCCACGCCTCACGTTGGGGCTTCTGTGGTGGGTACGTCATTTCCTCGCGGAAGAATCTGGTGCCTTCGGGCAGCACGCCGGACTTCTGCAAACAACGGACATTTCGCCGGCTGGGACACAACAGACCTTGCAAGGTGTCGTAGAGCTCGGGGTCGGCATCTCGACAAGCGGGATAGCAGGTGTGATTGCCGCCCTTGCGAGGATGGTTGTTGTAATACCAGACCACGCCGAGCTTCAGCTTGGGCTCGGGTCTATTGAGGTCGGTCAGTCCGCACAACCAGCGGAGTAGGCTGAATTTGGCGAAGTCGCCAATATCACCGACGAATTGATCTTGCACTCTGGCACCTCCCGGTCATGTGGAGGTGCTGGCGACAGCGTGCAACTGCTGCACGGGTGGCAGCCCCCCTTGCGCGTCGGATGGGCGCTTGTCAGAGACGCTGGCAACCGAATGGCAAAAGCCGCCGCAAGAGGAGCCATAAGAGGCTCATCCGCTTAGGTAGCGGCTTTGACCATTTCATAGGGACTGCCACGGGGTTACCCGCGTCTCTGACGGGGGCAGTTTATCACAGAGACGGGACGGGTGGAATTATCCGGGATTTTCCGGGTATCCCCCGGGTTCAGCGCGAGGATTCAGGCGCGTTTTCCCGGCGATTTGCGCCAAGTTTCAGAACGCACTTTCGGGGTTGTCAGTCGCCCACACATCGGCCACACGCCACATCCGTGTCATATGACAGGCAGGGGTTGACGACCTTCGTGAGTGATCCCCTAAGGTGGATACATCGGACAGACAGCTGTGAGGCCGGGAGATCACACCTCCCGGCCTCGGTCGAGCCTTTCCAAAATCCAACGTTGCGAGACGATTATGATTACGAAATTCGTAACGGCTCTTATCCACAATTGTACACGGGCAGCCGCCCGCTCGTCAAGATACGCGAGGACTCGATTTGCCGGTTTCATACGGCCGGTGTGGCGATTTGCACGTAGGTGGCTACCGTGGGTTGGCACGGCGGTCGGTATTGCCTCCGAAATCCGAGACTGGCTGAATTTCATCCTCGGCGGTTGACCTGCCCCATCCGTTTATTTTCCCCTGGCTTCGTCAGAGGCCGACACCCCGGATGGAGCGCGTCATCATGGACGAATTTTCCTACAATCAAGTTTTTACCCTCACCTGCCCCAGCCCACGGTGTCCCGGGCCGAGCAAAATCATCCGCTACGGCAAGCGGAAGGGCGTCCAACGCTATCAATGCAAGACCTGCCGACGCCGGTTCTCCGTTACCGGCAAGGCGAAGCGCAAACAGGTTCCCGCCGAACACGTTGGGGCCGCGATCGACGTTTATTACTCCGGCACGTCCTACAAACAGACCGCCGAGTTCATGCAAGACGCCTACGATATGGGAGAGCCGTCCAAAGCCAGCGTCCACGACTGGGTCAAGGGTTACACCAAGTTGGCCCGCGCATTCCTGCAAGGTCAGATCGGCGACGACGGTACAAAGGCCACGGCCACTGGCAAGCCGGTCAAGGCGAAAACCGGCCCGCACTGGGTTGCCGATGAGATGCAACTCAAGGTTGGCGGCAAAAAGTATTGGAACTGGAACGTGATGGACGCCAAGACCCGCTATCTATTGGCGTCACGCATCAGCCGGGGGCGCGGCGTCAATCAAGCTCGTGCCGTGTTTCGCAAGGCCTTGCGCGCCGCCGAAAGGCCGCCGGAGACCATCACCACCGACGGACTGGGCTCCTACGTGGAGGCGGTCAAGACGGTGCTGCCAAGCACCAAGCACGTCGTATCCGAGGGCATCTACGCCAAGCTCAACAACAATCTATCGGAGCGCGTACAGGGCACGTTCCGCGACCGCACCAAGACCCAACGCGGTCTGGAGACCCGCCGCACCGCGCAGGATTACCTGGACGGATTTGTGATCGACTACAACTTCTTCCGCGACCATGAGGCCCTCGGCGGCAGACGGCCGGGGGAAATTGCGGGCGTGAACGTGCCGTGGGTGGAATGGGCGGACGTGGTACGTATGGGTGGTGAGATCGCGGAGCCTCAGGTGCGGAGCGAAACCCTGTCCCGCCATAAATCAAGGCCGACGCCCAAACCGGCCCAAAGGCAGCCCACGTTGGGCGAAACTCTCGGATTCACGCGCCCCGGCAAGGACGCCCAGATGGCCGAAATCCGCGACGCTGTGGAGGCATACCGGGAGCGCGAAGCCGCTGAGCGCACCACGAGACCAAGACGGCAACCCACGCCGCACATTTACGCCGGCGCAGGCCGGCCGGGGCCGCGCCCGGGTCGGGGTAGCCTACGATTCTAATTGCTCAGAGCGCGATTGAAGGAAAATCTGACGACAGTCGCAATGGGATAAATTTCGGCGCATTCTCCCATGATAAAATGGCGGGGATCATCACGGGGAGCCCACCGCGATACCGGCCAGGCCGATGGCGGTGTAAACGGCGGGCAGAAGGAACAAACACACTTGGATTGTTCTAGTCATGGCGACCTCCGTGGCGGTTTGTGTGGGGGCTCCCGGTTGCGTTTGACGGGAGCTCCTAATTTTTGCCACGGGTTCAGTATAACATTGTTGGTGTGGCCTCAATTCTAGCGGCTTGGATTGCGCCGTGCCTGGGCCACCACCCAGAAGGAAACGGCACCGTGCCGAGGCCATCGTTGACACTACACAATTAGTAGTGGTAACGTGGCGCCGCATTGACGATCAGGTGATCTAATATGACGGTTCAGGGCCGGGCAACTCAATGGATGCAGGCAGTATCCGCCCTCCAACAACTGGGTGGCATTGCTACGCTATCGCAGCTGACTCGCCATCTCCTTGCCCCAGGTGGGGACGCTACGAAGTGGGCGACCAAAACCCCGGAGGCGACAATACGCCGCATCGTGCGGAACACGCCAGACTACATCCATGTCCTCAAACCTGGGCTGTATTGTCTGAGGGAGTTCGCGTCAAAGTTTGAAGAGCAGTACAACCTGCCTGAAGAGGGGGATGCGCCTCCCAATGTCGTTGAACGGAATCACTGGCACTATCAAGGGTTATTGCTGGAAATCGGCAACGCGCGGGATTACAAAACCTACGTGCCGGCGCAAGATAGAAATCGCGCCTTTGGCAATCAAAGGCTGGGGGAAGTCTGCGCCACAACGCGTTTGCCCAATTTCGGGTATCAGCACTTTACACGCAGGGCAAGGACGGTGGACGTCATCTGGTTCAACAGGCGCGATATGCCCGCCAATTTGTTCGAAGTCGAATTTTCCACCGATATGCTGAACTCTCTGGCCAAATTCAACGAGCTGCGCGATTTCTATGCGCAATTCACCATCGTTGCCCCGCCGCATAGGAAAAGCCACTTTGATGACCGGATCTACATGGACACATTTCACGAAATCCGCCGGCGTGTAACGTTTATCAGTACCGACCAAATCGACAACGAGCGCATCGCCGGGGGCGAACCCTTTCTCTTCTGGTTCACGCC
>VXOG01000069.1 GCA_009840165.1 Chloroflexota bacterium | reverse complement strand
CGTGCAGATACACGAGCGGGTTGAGCGGTTTGTGGCTCGCCTGTTTCCGGAGGGACACCGGCCGCCGGCGGTGTTGGCGGTGCCTGGCTACGATCCGGACGCCGATGCCGCCGACGTTGCGCTGGCCGGCTACGATTATTACTCTGCCGGCCATCACGACGACGGCAAACCCTGGGCGTCCGAGCATCCCAAGCGGTTCCTGGCGGCGCAGATTGCGGTGGGGACGGTGGACCAGGCGTTGCTGGGGGCGTTGAAGGTGAAGAACGCCCACATGAGGACGGCCTGCCTGTCGCGTAACCTGCTGGTAGTGGACGAGGTTCACGCCTCGGACGCCTACATGACGGAGATTCTGGCGGCGCTGCTGGACGCGCACCGGCAGGCCGGCGGCTACGCGCTACTGATGTCGGCGACGCTGGGCTCGGTGGCGCGCCGGCGATGGCTGGACGAGTCCGGCGAGAGCGGGATCGCCGACGCTA
This sequence comes from Chloroflexota bacterium, assembly GCA_009840165.1. GTDB lineage: Bacteria > Chloroflexota > Dehalococcoidia > Lucifugimonadales > UBA3495 > Bin87. The sequence continues at coordinate 7,883 of VXOG01000069.1, read as the reverse complement.
TCGATGTGCCCTATCCAGCCGTCAGCACGCGGGGCGATACCATCGACGCCGGCGAGAACGACCAGGCGAAAACCGTGGCTATGTCCAGCCGGCCGGTCATGCGCGAGCCGGACGCCGTTGCGCAATTTGCGCTGGACGCGGCCCGCGCCGGCGCGAAGGTCCTGGTAGTTCGCAACACCGTCAACTACGCCGTCAATACGTGGCAGGCGGTGGCAGAACGGGCCGGCCCCTTCGACAAGCTCGGGATGAACGCGCCGACGCGGCTGCATCATGGCCGCTATGCCGCCGGCGACCGCCGCCTGCTGGACGCGCGGGTTGAGGAATTGCTGGGCAAGGACAGTCAGCCTATGGTGAACGGCTGCGTCGTTGTGGGCACACAGACGCTGGAGCAGTCGCTGGACATTGACGCCGACCTGCTGATTACCGACCTGTGCCCGGTGGACGTGCTGCTGCAACGCATCGGCCGGCTGCACCGGCATACGCGGGACAACCGGCCGGCGGGGTATGACGCGCCGGCCTGCATCGTGTTGACGCCGCCGGGCGATGACCTGTCGCCGCTGCTGGACAGCGGGCAGGATGCCAACGGGTTAGGGCCGCATGGTTACGTGTACCGGAACCTGCACGTCCTGGAGGCGACGCGGCGGCTGATCGAAAAGTACGACGAATGGCGCATACCGGAGATGAACCGTCGGTTGGTAGAGAATGCGACTCACCCCACTGCGCTGGAACGCATCACTGATGAGTTGGGCGACGAGTGGAAGAACCACGGTATTGATGTGGAGGGCAGCTATTTTGCGGACAAACTGACCGCTGAAGGCAATACCATAAAGCGCGAAAAGTCATTTTATCCAGAAGAAGATAATGAGGAGATTTGCAAAGGGTGGGACAATGAAGTGAAGATCCGCACGCGGCTGGGCGACGACCGGGTGGACATAATCTTTGAGCCGGCGCCGGTCAGTCCCTTTGACGGCGCGGCGATTGAACGCATTGCGATGACCGTGCGCTGGCTGGACGGGTCGGGCAGCGTGCCGGAGTCGGTGGAAACGACGGATATGGACGGCGGGTTTGAGTTCGGCGTGGGGTCGCGGCGGTTCCGTTACGACCGGCTGGGGTTGCGGCGGGCGTAATCAGGCGGTTAGCGAGCGCCGCGTTTCGTCGTCCCGTGATTTTCGTTCGGCAATCGCGCGTCGGTATCGTTCTAAGATGTGGGGAACGGCCTCGGCGGAAGATTTGGCGTTGGCAAACCATTCGTCGCTCAGCTCGTCGGTATCGGGGTCGTCGGCGATACCGGCGTTGATAACGGCGTCCTCTTCCGGTGTTGGGATGATGATGTCAGCCTTCTTGTTGCGCGACATAGGCGGTGGCCTCCCGTGAGTTGGCTTTTCTGAGGCTGATGATGCGGATATTCTCTGCGCGTTCGGTCCAGACGGCATGGTAAAGACGATTGCCGATTAGTCCGACGGTGGCCCAACGGGTTTCGCCGTCCCGGTCGCTGCGCTGGTGAACGGCGGTCTCCCAATCAAAGTAGTCCATTGAAGCGAAGTCAATCTCGCGCTCTAACAACGTCTCGGCGCGTTTGGCTTCGTCCCATTCGTAGCGTAGCATATCCTTTCGGATACGATTGTAGCCGGCAGAAAGTGGTGACGGCAAGACCTACGGGCCCTGTCGCAGCTATCCCCGCGCGTGCGGGGGAACTGCCTGGAACTGCGACAGGCATGGGTCTATCCCAGATTAATGGCGGTGACGGGTTTTAGCGAATATGCCCGTTGCTGTGCCTTGACTGGGAATTTTGAACCTGCTATCGTGAATGCGTAGCCCCGGCCAAGCGGCAACTCGGCTAGGGCGAAGACCCTCAATCGGCAACGCAGCTTCAGGAGGTATCTTGTGCTCATTTTACCAGTTTCGTCCATCTTTACCAATCTGGACCACTGCGAGGCTCCCTGGTGTGGACAGCCGGCCATCGGCCATTGTGCCGGCTGCGGTTGTCGCCTGTGCGGTTCCTGCGGCCATCCGGTTCACAACGCATCCAATGCAGTCCTCTGTTGCTGGTGTCAGCACCGGAAACGAACAGTTGGTTTTTAGTGATATCTGGACGTTGCGCCCATCGCCCTACATCCGACACAATCAATGCGGCTCGGTCCAACTCAGCCGCGGAAGGAAATTTCTATGTTCAACATTTTGAGCGAACCTCTAATTCGCATGGACACAGCGGATGGCGTGCGCCAAGCCTCCCTACCCGAAGTGTACGCCGCACTGATGGCGGATGAAGTAGAGGCGTTTCCTGCGTTGAGGCCGCACCAACGTCATTCCTTGCACGCCTTTCCCGTCCAGCTGGGGGCGATGGCTGCCCATTTCGGAGAAGTGTCTGACCTACCGACCGAAGCGGCGGAATGGGCCGGGTTGATACGGGGGTTGACGGCGGAATGGCCAGACGATGAGCCGTGGCAGTTGGTGGCGGATGACATCACCAAGCCGGCCTTTATGCAGCCGCCGGCGTCATCCCAAGAACGCGAGAAGGACTACAAGAACCGGGTGGAATCTGCCGACGAGTTGGATATGCTGGTCACCTCGAAAAACCATGACTTGAAAGCTTCTGTAGTATCGCAGGCCGACGTGGACGACTGGATCTTTGCCTTAGTTACGTTGCAGACCATGGAGGGTTTCGGCGGGGCCGGCAACTACGGCATATCCCGCATGAACGGTGGATTGGGCAGCCGGCCGGCATTTTCCATGGCCGCAACCGGCGGGATTGGAGCACACGTCAAGCGGGACATTCGCGCTTTGTTGGACAACTATCCGGCAACCGATGGCGGCCATCGCCTGTTGTGGCTGTTGCCATGGGACGGAACACCTGCTGAAAGGTTGCTGCCAAACCAACTGGCACCGCATTACATCGAAGTTTGCCGGCGCGTGCGTCTGCGCTCCGATGCTGCCGGTCGATTGTACGCCGTCCGTACCAGCAGCAAAGCGGCGCGTATTGAGGGTAAAGACCTGAAAGGCCGGACCGGCGATCCGTGGACGCCGCATAACCCGAACCGGGATGGGCTACCGTTGACTTTATCGCGTGGCGGATTCAACTACAAACGGGTAACGGAATACCTTTTTGACTGGCAAAATCCCGACCTGCTGAAGGCTACGCCCGACGAACAACGTTCGAATGACCCTGATGAAACGATGCAGTTGGTAGCTCGCGCCATGGTGCGGGGTCAAGGCAAGACCGAAGGCTACTACGAGCGGGTCATCCCCATTCGGAGCAAGAAAGCGTTGCGCGGAATGATGCGGCGCCCGGGTAGCGACAGCACGGAAGACCTGGGGGGGTTGGCCCAAGAACGCATTGCACAAATCGGTAAAGTGCAGCGCATCCTGCGTCACGCGATCATAACGTTCATAGGGCGCGGCGAATCCGACAACTCCAGCCCGGAACAGCGCAGTTTAGCGAATCCCTGGGCGAACAGGCTTGACGAAATCGTTGACCAGACGTTTTTTGATGACTTACAGGAAGAGTTCGAGGTTGACGACGCCGCAGGACGCCAGCACATCCGCAACCAATGGCTGATGAACGACCGAAAAGAAGGGGTGGTTGACCACGCCCGCGAAATCCTGCAAGAGGCTGCTGACTCGTTGCCTTGTCCAGCCATTTACCGCTACAAGGCCCGCGAGTCAGCCGAAGGGTTGTTTGAAGGGCGGATACGCAGCAACAATGGCGGGCTACCGTTCCTGTTTGACGACGAAGGAGAGTAACGCATGACAACAGCCACAAACGTTGAACCTGCGACTTCGCCGGAAGCGCCAACTCTCAGCGGTGCCTGGAGCGACGTTGCATTCCGTCTGGCCGGGCGGGTTGCGGCCCTGCCCAACTATGACCGGGGTGGCTTCGCCGGTTTACGACGCATGGACCCGGACGAACCGGACGCGGCGGCTTTCTGGCGGCTGATGGCCGAAGAAGAACTGCTGGGCAACCCCGACATAGAACGCAAGTGGGGCCTGATTCTGCACGGCATTGCGCTGATGACGCGCACCACCGGCGAGGACGACATAGCTGGCCGCTCCGCGCACAACGGGAGGATGCCAGTGGGCCGGGCGCTGCACGAAAACGGCTACAGCGAAAGTCGCTTTAATCGCCTGCTCACAGCGCGCGACGACATGCTCCGCGTTTTGCTGGCTCGAACGTTTAGGATGCTGGCCGCAGATGACGCTTCTTTTGACTGGGGTGAGATGGCGGCGTTCGTCCTGAGCCAAGGATACAACGACGACCGGGATGAGCCACTCCGTCGACGCATCGCTCGTGAGTATTACCGTGCGGAGCGGCGCAGTTCCCAACAAGCCAAATCACAAGGAGATTAACCCAATGACCACTCCCAGATTTCTGCAGATTCACACGCTGCACTCGTACCCGGCCGCCCTGCTGAACCGCGATGACTCGGGTCTCGCCAAGCGGATGCGCTTCGGCGACGCCACCCGTACCCGCATCTCGTCGCAGTGTCTCAAACGACATTGGCGGGTAGCGCAGGATGAGTTCGCCATCCACGGCATCCCCGGCGTGGAGAAGGCGGTGCGCTCGCGGAACGTCGTCGAGCGCAAGGTAATTCAGCCGTTGCGCGATGCCGACCAGATCAACAAAGAGATCCTGGACGCGGTGGAAAACGCTTTCAACGTGGGCGTGTACGGCAGCAGCGGCACCACCGAAACCGGCCGCCAACCCCTGCTGCTGGGATTGCCCGAAGTGGAATATCTGCATGGGAAAGCCGCCGCCATCTCCGCGGAACACCCCGACGACGCCAAAGCGGCTGGTGATGCCGCCGCCCTGCTGTTCAACACGCGGCGCGGCGAGGGCAACAACTTCGCCGCCTTCCGCGACGCGGCGCGGCTGCCCGGCGGACTGGAAGGGGCGCTGTTCGGGCGGATGGTTACGTCTGATCCGGGGGCGAACATTGAGGCCGCTATCCACGTGGCGCACGCCTTTACCGTCCACCGGGAGGAAAGCGAGAGCGATTACTTCTCGGTGGTAGACGACCTGCAACGGGAGGACGAGGACGCAGGCGCGGCGCACATCGGCGACATGGAATTGACGGCGGGCTTGTTCTACGGCTACGTGGTGGTGGACGTGCCGGGGCTGGTGTCGAACCTGGACGGGTGCGACGCTGGCGATTGGGAGGACGCCGACAAAGAGCTGGCCGGCAAGGTGGTGGAGCATCTGACGCACCTGATTGCCACGGTGTCGCCGGGCGCCAAGCTGGGATCGACTGCGCCCTACGCCTGCGCCGACCTGATGCTGATTGAGGCGGGCAACCGTCAGCCGCGCAGCCTGGCCAACGCCTACCGCCAACCGGCCCGCGCTCAGGTGGACGCTGCCACCGATGCGATGTCGAAATACCTGGACAAGATCGACAGGGCTTACGGCGGCAAGGAAGTTCGCCGGGTGATGTCCGTTGACGACTGTGACGTTCCCAAAGCGGAGCGGCTGTGCCTGGACGACCTGGCGACCTGGGCGGCAGACGCGGTGCGCAATGGGCAGGCGGTGTAGCCGTGCGACATTTGATATTGAACCTGGAAGCGCCGCTGATGGCTTTCGGCGGGGAGACGATTGACAATCTGGGTGTCATCCGCCCGTTTCCGGCCGTGTCGATGATCACGGGATTGTTCGCCAACGCGCTGGGCTGGCGGCGGGTTGACCGTGAGGCGCACCAGCGGTTGCAGGATCGTATCGTGTTCGCCGCCCGGATTGATCGGGAGCCGGCCGGCGGGGTGCGGATGACGGATTTTCAAACGGCGCAGCTTGGCGCAAGCGACCGGGGCTGGACTACGCGCGGACAGCCGGAAGGGCGGGCCGGCGGCGCGAATACCTACAACGCTCCGCACCTGCGTTACCGCGACTACTACGCCGATATGCGTGTGACCGTCGCGTTGCGTCTGGAGCCGGCGGATGATGCGCCTACGCTGGACGAACTGTCTGCCGCTTTACAGGAACCCAAGCGTCCGTTGTTTATTGGTCGGAAGCCGTGTTTGCCGTCGGTTCCGCTGTTCGGTGGGTTTGTTGAAGGGGATACGGCGCTGGGTGCGCTGCTGGCTTGGCCTCTGGCGGACGGTTCAGCCGACGGATCGTACCGGCTGCTGTGGCCGGAACGCGAGTCGGTGGACGGCATCACTGCCGCCAGGACGTATATGCTGACGGACCAGCGTAATTGGGTGTCCGGGTTGCACGGGGGCGGCCGGTGGGTCTGCGAAGGAGCGACACTATGACGGAATCATTGCAGATGATCAGAGCCGAAATCAACGTGCGGGATTTTCAACGCTGGATGGGAATGCGGAGATTGCAGGACCCTGACCACGCGATGCACTGCCTGTTGGTGGAGTCGTTCAGTAGGGAGTTGGCGCCCAAGCCCTTCCGTGTGATGACGCCCCGAGGCGTAAGGAATGGGTGTCTGTACGGCTACTCCTACGCCGGCGCCGACGCGCTGCGGGATGCCGCCGCCATGTTCGCTTGTCCGTTGCAGTCCGGCATAATTCCCGCCGGCCGGATCGAGAGCAAGGCGATGCCGACGGAGTGGCCGACCGGTAAGCGGCTTGGGTTTGAGGTAAGAGTTCGTCCTATAGTGCGCCCAACCAAAAACGCCGACTCCCGTCCCCGTAGAGAGCGTGATGCTTTCCAGCTGGAGGCGGAGCGTTACGATAAGGGCGAGATGCCGCGCAGCCGCGAGCAGGTGTACAGCGAGTGGCTGGTGAAGCAGCTCGACACTCGCGGCGGGGCCAGGCTTGAGTCGGCTATGTTGCAGTCATTTCAGCGTACCCGCGTCATCCGCAAGCGGCACAGTCGTTACAGCGAGGGGCCGGACGCGCTGATGCGGGGCAATCTGGTTATTACCAATGGGGACGCCTTTGCCAAGCTGTTGGCTCAGGGGGTGGGCCGTCATCGGGCCTACGGGTACGGGATGCTGCTGCTGAGACCAGCGCATTGACCGGCCGGCCGAAGCACCTTAACAACCGAATACCTGAATTTCCACATGTAACCTGATGGAGGCGACGGCTGATGCTGAGAGGAAGATTAGGACTGGAAACCGCACGGGTTCCACATACCGACCGCCATGGGTTGTTGTGGCTGTCGCGGGGCGCGCTGACGGTTCGAGACGGCACGCTGCGCTTTGAACGACACTCCGGGCCGGATGCTGACAGCTCGCTGGAGGCGGGAGAATACGGCATACCCTTTCAGAGTCTGTCGATGATTCTGTTGGGACCAGGCTCCACGGTGAGCCACGACGCTCTGCGGCTCATGGCGCGGCACGGAACGGGTCTGGTGGCCGTGGGAGAGGACGGCGTGCGCTGTTACACCGCGCCGCCGCTGCTGCCGGACACGTCGGATGTGGCGCGGCGACAGATGCGGGCCTGGGGCGATCCCATGGGCCAGCGCATTTTGATCGCCCGCAAGATGTACGCCCTGAGGTTGGGCGAGGTGCTCCCGCATACGGACATCAACACGCTGCGCGGCATCGAGGGGGCGCGGATGAAGCGCACTTATCAGAACCTGTCGCGGCAGTACGGGATACAGTGGCGTGGGCGGCGCTACGACCGGGCCAATCCCACGGCGGCGGACATCCCCAACCAGTCCATCAATCATGCTTCGGTGGCGGTCACGGCAGCGGCGGTGATCGCGGTTACGGCGTTGGGAGCCATTCCGCAGTTGGGTTTCATCCACGAGCATAGCGGCGAGGCGTTCGCGCTGGACATCGCGGACTTGTTCCGCGACACGGTGCTGCTGCCGGCGGCGTTCAAGTCGGCATCCGAGATAGCTCAGAACCCGCGTCTGCACGTGGAAAGACATACCCGTCGCACGACGGGCGATATGCTGCGCACGGAGCGGGTTATCCCCAAGATGATTGACCGCATCA
>VXOG01000071.1 GCA_009840165.1 Chloroflexota bacterium | reverse complement strand
TCTTGCGGAACTGGGGGCGGTCGGCGATGCGGCCGCTCTCGGCCTCGTCCACGTACTCGCGGGCGATGGAGTAGCCGTTGCGCTCGGCGTAGTCGCGCAGGGCGCGGAGTTGTGCGGCGACGGAGAGGTCCACGTCCTGGCGGTCGCTGGAGACCCGGGCGTAGAGGGCCGCCGGGGTCAATTCTGTATTCTTACTCATCGCTTTGTCCTCCATCTTCCTCTGTCTGACCGGCCTGCCGGGAGCGCAGCCGCTCAAGGCGCTGCTCGCGGCGCAGTTCCCTGTACTCCATGTACAGGCGCAGGGCCTCGCGCACCAACTCGTTCATGTCGCGGCCCTCCTCTTCCTTCACCCGCTGCACCTGCTCGAACATCTCCGGGGGCAAAGAGAATGTGATGGTCCGTGATATGCGTCGTGGGGGCATGGTCTCTCACATCAGTCAGCGCTTATTAGATTGTCTTACTTTTATTATTTTCCACCCTCAACCATCTGTCAATGACGCCCGGTACGAGGTGGTGTACCCGTTTGAATCGTGCGGGGCGCCCGTCAGGTTTGAATCGATTGGCATATGCCCACGAATATGAGTGAGATCGCCACAATGCCGATTAATGCCCACGCCCACGGGAATGGTCTAAGACTGGCGGTTTCCTCCTGGTTGGGCTGGAACTGTCGTCTCGGGGCGATGAAAGGAACGGCTTCGTGCCCAACGATCTCCGCATATCGGTTGGCGTGTTGGTCACGGAGCGACTTCAGACTTGCCTCAAACCGCGCCGAGTCCTCGCGAGTTGCGAAGGGCCGAGACACCCAGAGCAGCGTCGGGGAACTTCCCGCGGTCGATTTGACCTGTCCGGCTTGGTGCTGCTTCAATCGCCGCCCTACGTGCCAGGTGTGACCCACGTAGTCGCCGAAGTCAGTATCGAGGACGTACACGTAGAACTCGCTACGCCCCAATTGGGCATCGCGTTGCGCTTGCCCCTGCAATCGTTCGGGGTCGTGCCAATATCGGGACCGACGTCGTGAACGCATATCAGCCTTTTGCAATCAAGAGCGTGTCCGGCCTTGTCGCGGCCCGGCGAAGGCTGCCCAGACCACCAAGCAAAAGTTAGCTACTGGAACAAAGCACAAGGCAGAGAGCCACGGCGCCCGCCCTTTGTCATTGAGACGACCAATCTTAGCCGCCGTCACCGCCGCCTGGCAAACCAAACACTGTAGAAAAGGGAACCACAGAGCCAAGTCTGTCACGGGCGTCGCGGTTTCGATCCATACAGTGATACCCATGCCGGCAAGCGCGGCCCCTACTATGCCAGAGTAAAGAGCACATCCTATTCGTGGCATACCGCCTTGCTCCATTCTGCGGCCCTGCCGTGAATTTACCCGCTCCCGCCGTTGGCCAAAGGTGTAGCCAGCGACGTTGGAACGACAGACCCGCGGACCCGGATCGACAACATCGCCGTTCACCATGTGCTTCCAGAGAGGACCAAAACCGTGAGCGAACGCCAGGTGTTCCCGTTCATCGGGCATGGCGGATTACGCTACGCGAGAATGATCATGCGGGGACCACTATTCCCGAAGGCTCGGTGGAACGAGGCTGAGGGGCGGTTGGCGCCGAGTAGGCCTCCGGATACCTGGGTTCCGCAGAGGATGCAGCAACGCATGATGTTCTCCTGATTGGGATTGACCGGGATTATACCGGCCCTAAAGCCCGGCTTCGATCGCCAGCGTCAGCGGAACCGTAAGCAGAGTGAAGGCGAAGAACGCCGACGCCATTAAGGAAGCGATCCAACCGGCCACGCTTACCACGGTAGCCATAGAGCTGGCCTGCCCCAAGCGATTGTGCCAGACACAACAGAGTGCACCGGCGATTGCGAAAAAGATAGCCGCCGACGCAGTCATAACGCCGGGATTCACCACAACGCCGACCGCGAGGTCAATCTGCAAGCCGGCAATTTCTATCCCGTCCAGCAGTTGCACGACTTGGATGCTGCTGCCGACGGCTGCCATCATCAGGGCGGCAATCATGGCCAACACGAGGTTGAAGGCCAGCAGGTCGTAGCGGGACGGTGGTCGTTCGTTGGAAATCATTCGGAAGTACACCTAATCACCTGAGCTGTTCCGAGTTTACGACTTCGTTCATTCGCTTGCTTCGGGCGGCGTGTGTGTATTTGTCCGAACGATGCCAGACCATGAACGCGAATGCTACGATCCCTTTCCAATAGGTTTGCCAGGTGTCCCAGGGTCCCCTACACCCGGGAACACAGAGGGTGAGCAGTCGATGACCAAGCCGGGCACTGTTGAATCACTGATTCCTCGCTCTATGGCGCTGATGGCGTTCCCACCGTAATCTATTACGCCCGGGTCGCCACAAGCCAAGCCGCCAGTATTGTAACCGCCAGCAGCACTACCAGCGCCGCGACGGCGATGCCAAACCGGACGGCCCAGCGCTTCGTCCGCTGGTGGGCGGCCTGCTCCCGGGCCAATTCCACTTCCAGCTTGCCGCACTCGCCCCGGGCAGTCTCCGTCTCGGTCCGGGCTCGGTCCCGCTCCTGCTCCAGTTCGTCCGCTTCCTCCGTCAGTTCCCCCACCTTCCGCCGCAACTCTTCCACTCTGGCCCTGGCCTGCCGCAGCAGCTCCCGGTCGCTGGGATAGCGAGGCCCAGGCAGCTTCACGTAGACCCGCCGGCCCTCTCTCGCCACCTCTACCTCGCCCTTGCGGATCATCCGGTCCAGGGTCGATAGCGATACATCCAACTCCCTGGCCGCCTCCCCTTTGTCCACCCAGTGGACATCATCCTTGACCTTATCTGACATATCATTCACCTCGTCACCGGCGATGCGTCAGGCGATTGCACTGTTGCCAAAATCGTCCTCACTGTTTTAGCCTGGTATCTCACAGTTCCCAAAGTACAACTTTTGACCTGTCAACGGAGTTGACAACCAGTTTCCTACCTGAAATCTGGGCAACTGACACGTCCCCGCCTCTCGGCAGTCCCACGAAATCGCCGCTGCATTGCAGTTTGCGCCCCCGGACAACGTAACGGGCAGATAATGCCGTATCAGCATGACTAACGTGTCTCCGCCCGATGCATCCGGCGGCGCAGGCGGTCCCACTCATAAGCGTCCAATTCCCCCAGCGCCAGGGGCGGACGTTCACCGTCCCACAGGGGGCGCCAGGACCGGCCCAGCATCCCCCTATAGGACAGAAGCTCCCTACTGGACACCAGGATGGGCAGCTTCATGGTCGGCATCCGGGAGGCTGTGCTGGCGTAGGTCTCGGCCACCTCCTCGGTGTCCACCACGAACAGCGTGGTCGGGAAGGGCGGCTGGTCATCCCGGGGAGCGTCGGAGCGGTAGTAGCGGATGTAGGGGCGCAGGCGGGCGGCCACGCCCCTGGGGTGGCGGGCGCGCAGTTCGTGCTCCAAGTAGAAGGGCACGTGCAGGGCGTTGACCAGCAGGTGCCCCACCGCGTCGGGAGCGATGGCGTCCTCGCCCCGGTTGAAGGCCCGGTCGGAGCGGGCGGTGGGAATGGACCATTGCAGTTCGCCGGCATAGTTGGCCCGGGCCTCGGCGGCCAGTTCGGACAGGAACCAGGTGATGCCGTCAGCGTGGCCGGTCTGGCGCTGCCAGGTGAGGATGCGGTGTCCCAGGGGCCGAGGGCGTCCGCGATTGTCGGTGGTGGGATCTGTGCTCCAGGCGGCCATGGTGGTGGACAGCTGGGCCCGGTCCCGGCGGGCGATGTACCCGATGCCCCGGTCGGACAGGGTGTAGCGCACGTCGCTCCGTTTGCCGTGCTGTTCCACCAAGCCCCAGGTCTGTGTCAGGCTGCGGGTTATCTGGCTGACCCTCCCGTCGGACACCCCCAGCCAGCGGGCCAGGTGTTCCCGGGGGATCATGGGATGGTCGGTTATCAGGTCCAGGGCGCGCTTTTCCGCAGGACTGAGGCCGAAGGCCGGGGCTGCCTTGACCATCCGCTCCGGGTCGGGCAGGGACGCCCGCTTGCGCTCCGGCGCCTCCGGGTGAAACCAGGTCACGGCGTCTGCCTCTGACACCACCTGCTCCAGGGTGCGGTATCTCCGGCCCACCACCCAGTTGGAGGAAATCCAGTCCAAGCGTTCCCAACCTTCCAGGGTCTCCCGGTTCTCCACGCCCACGTAGCAGTCCCGGAGGTCCGCGTTGAGGCAGAACTCGTCGGTGAGCCGCTGTTCCCAAGGGCTGGGCGCCAGCACCAGCACCATGGAGGGACGGCGGTTGTAGTTGTACTCGGCGATGGCCCGCAGGCGGTCGTAGAGGGAGCGGCGTCGCAGCGCCAATCCCTGGCGCACCACGCCAAAGCAGCGGCCGTTGTGGAGCGTGATCACCGCGTCGAAGCGGCCCCGGCGGTGAAACTCCACCCAGGTTTCCCGCCCGTCCACGCCGGGGGAGAGAGTTGCGGCCAGGCGGTACACGGAGGCCACCGCGTCCATGCGGCGCATGAGCAAAGTCAGCCACTGCCGGGACACCGGGTGGACCCGCACGAAGTCCGAGGGAGCCTCGTAGCCCAGAGTGTCGGCGGCCTCGGCGATACCGTTCTTCGTGAAGTAGTAACGGTGGCTGGACGGCAGATGGGCCGTGCCGTGGCTCACCCGCTGGGCCAGGCTGTCTTTCAGCAGGACGGCCAGTGCGCGATGCACCGTCGCCAGCGGCTCGCCCAACACTAGTGCCAGTTCCCCCGCGTCGATGAATGGCAGCCGGGCCAGGGCGTCCAGAATGCGCTCTCGTGAGAAGGCCATGATTCCAGCGTAACAGCCGGAAGCCGCCGCCGTCATTGGCCAAGTGTCAGTAAAGTGGCTACCCTCCCGCCAGCAACCTGGCCATAGTGCAATGTCCAACGGAACATCGACCGGCAGCAATGGCCACTTCTGAAGCGGTAGTGGTTCAGTATCTTCAATGGGCCGCAAAGGGTGTTGATCTGGCCATCCAGATATTTTTGGTCCAAATTTGATAGGGACAAATCTTTAGACGGTAACAGATTGACACCTTTCGGCTCGGCAGCTCTGCTAGCTGAATGGCGGTAGTTGCGGAACAAAAGGGAGCAAAGCATCAACCGAGTGGACCGGGCTCGGTCCACCGTGCGCAGGTAGGAAAACCCAGATGGCTGACGATGGGAGAGCCGTTTGCCTCAGCTGTTGGCTGAATGCCTGGGAGGAAGTTGGGCCGGGTCAAGCACGCGAGTTTGGTGCGGCGATTTTGATCTTGATATATCGAGAAAGTAGGCGCCACAAAATCATCAGCGCTCGTTTTCGTCGAAAGTCCCTCGAAGATTGACCGGGTGATGCAAGAGGCGTATTCTCGGATCACGCACGAAAACGCAAGGGAACAGGAAGCCACAATGCGAGAGCTAATTAAATGGCCCAACCAAATCTGGGCCGCTATCGGTGCCGTGGCCATTGTTTTTGTTTGCGGCTTGACCGTGGGAATGGTGGAAGCTGGAAGCGCCCGGGTAAACATCGATAGGATCGTCATTGCGGGGATACCAGGCGCCGCGCCTCAGCGGTACAACATAAACTATTGGGGTGCCAGCGCTTGGATAACGCGCGAGTCCCCCGGAGTTTCGGCTGAGGCTACGGGTACGGAAACGGCCAATACCATCAACCACCACCGCAGCGACATGATATGGGACAACGGGAGTAACGTCTTCGACCCGTTTACCAACATTTACTATTATCAGGATGGCGATTTCCTGTTCCGCATCCCGAACGGGGTGTTTAGGCCAGACTCCGCATTCATACCCCAGGGATGGCATCGCAAGGGTGGAGTTAACCACATTACAAGGGTGGTGGTTAACAGCAAGAGCTTGACTGCGAAGGGCACCTACGGGTTCCGGTTATGCTCCGGGGGACATTGCGCCTCAGGAGTCAACCTAGAATCTGAGTGGACACTCTGGTAGATTGCGGCACTTATCCAGTGCAAAAGGAAGGGCTATGGGCTATGAGTATGTTCAAGCTAAAGATGGCGACACGGACTTCCTTGATGGTACTGCTCGTGGTCGCTGCCTTGATCACCGGAGGCGTGGCTGTTGGCGCCGGCACCTTTTGGTCAGATGACTACCAGAGAGGTCAGGCAACGGCATCGGAATCGAGTGAGGACGACACGGTGGTTGCCACCGTCGGAGACATGTCGATTAGCGCGCGGGAATTACATGAAGCAGTGCTGCATCTTCAACACATGAAGCAGATGGCGGAAAAGGAACTGCAAGGATTGGGCGAGGACGCTGACCTGCCAACCGATTACCTTCAAGACCGACACAATCTGGTCATCGAATGGGGTGATGAGAACGCTGCCCTGGCAAGTTTGATACAGGAACACGTCCTGCATCAGAAAGCCACGGAACTCGGCCACGAAGTAACCGACGAGGAGTTGGAGGAGAGCAAAGAGTGGGCGCGCGAAGCTTACGAACGCGGCGAGCTTGACGGGTACACTCAAGGATACATTGACTCCGTCGGGGCAGACCACTACTGGGACAACATATATCCCGCATTGGCGACTCGCTCAATGGCTATCGAGAAGCTCTATGACGGCGTGGCCGAAAAGGCAGGTACTCAGTCCCATGACGAGGTGCGGGTCCATTGGCATAACTTCGAGGAAGAGGTGATCTCCGCCGCCGAAATCACTGTGCCGGAAAGTGAGGAACATTCGTCGACGCTGGACGGGGTTATGGGCTTCCTAGACGATGTAAGAGAGACCAACAGGGCCCATCTGCGAAAGGACGATGACTTGCCGGCCGCTCCAGAAGATACCTGGGTAATCCATGTCAAAAAGGCGAACAGCGAGACGTGGGAAGTCATACACCATCACGACGAACCGGAAGTCTGCACTGGGGAGGATGAAAACGGGAACAAGAGGCATCACATATGCGATGCCGACGGGAAGGTATTGGCCGAGATAGGCCCAGAGGATGCGTCCGTCATAACCCCGCCTGGAGAGACGCTACCCATTTTCACCGAGGATGGGCCAAAGTAACTGAACCAGCGCCAAGGCGGGATGTTCATTTGGGCGGCCCACACAATCGGGTTGCCAGTCTGGTAGCCGCGCCTCTGCCTTGGATTGCAGCATAGGCCGTTCCGACGGACAGGGAAGTCGCGGGGCGGCAGGCGCATTGTCCAGTAGGTTGAAGGTCAGGTATAGCTCCGTGCTGACGATAGTGTAGTAGAAATAGTCCAGAATACCGTCTTGCCCCCCGGACAGGTTCTTGAATCCCCGGCGGCGCAAGGTGTCGCCTCCCTTCAGCAGACTGTGGGAACCCTGGAGTGTGCTATTGGGTTGATAGTGATGCGTGGGCATTGCTGGTTCTCCTTATTCCAAATAAGTCTTTCCGGGCTTTGTCGGAGGGCCCTCACCTATAGGACTGGACCAAAGGGGCGTCACCAGTGGGAACCGGAGCTGTCCTAATCGACAATGCCCCCGATACCCCGTGTAACTCGTGCAGCCCGCGTCAGCGTACTGGCTCAGGGCCTCCCGCCGATTCGACTCAGCGGAAGTGGACTATCGCACCCTGGCCTTCTGCTGCTGCATCCGGCAGGTTTCGCGGTGGATGCGGCAGGCGCTGCTGGACTCTGGGGATGCAAGCGGAGTGGGCAACAGCGAAAATCCTGAGGAATGGGACGGCGAAATCCTGACCTGGCAGTTGGCGGAGTTGATGGGCTGAGGAAACTGGTTGCAGTGAGCAGCAATTGGAACGACGGCGGGCGAACGAGTCGTCAAGCACCGAAGATGTCGATACCTCCGAGGCTGGCCACGAACGCGGCGATGTTCCCAGTTGAGAACAGGAATAGTGGCCTACCCGGCACCAGTGAGCGTCAATGTGGGAAACGTGGTGTTGGCGCAGCAAGCGCAGCTGGACAGCGTGATGCTGATGACGTTGCGAACGGATCTTGGTAAACTGAATTTAGCGCCACGCCAACGCGTAGGCCCAAAAAGAGATGGCGAAAATTGCGGCGCGATGTCCAATCCAGAGGACGATGTGTTTTTCAGCTATCAACGGCAAGTGACATTCCTTGACTTCATCGGCGTACTTGCCGCCGTGCTTTATCTCTCCGGGATTGTTGTCTTATGGATCACCCTGGAATCGGCGCGGCATGGTGGGGCCTCCGATCTCTTGTTCCATGTTTTTCTCGCGGGTGGGGCGCTGACTTGCTTCGGGTTTGTCGTCTCCACTCTGTACCTGCTGTTTGGCAAGGAATAGCGGTTGGCTCACGTCCTTTGTGATTCGGATAGTCGCAGGGCTCCTTTTTACTAATTCAATCGCTGAGGATCCCAACGAATGTGGGAGTACTCGCTGATAGACGACAATAAGGAATGCCGCTCGTGTTGACTATTCTTGCCGGTCTGGA
>VXOG01000038.1 GCA_009840165.1 Chloroflexota bacterium | reverse complement strand
AGCAGGAACCCAGAAAAGCCCTTGCGGAAGGGCCGCTGGCCTTACTTGTACTCTCTGGATTCCCGCTTTCGCGGGAATGACGGGAAATGTCAACACAACCCAGTTCAACGCGCAATATCTTTGAGCTGCGGGAGAAGGACAGATGGATGAGGTCATAGTCTTCGCAGTCCTAGCCTTGTCCCTGGTCCTTTTTGTGGTGGGCAAGTGGCGATACGACATCGTCGCCATTTTAGCCTTGCTGGTTCTGACAATCGCCGGAATTGTGCCGGCCTCGGAAGCGTACCAGGGATTCGGACACCCGGCGGTGGTTACCGTAGCCGCGGTGTTGATCCTGAGTCGAGCGCTCTATAACTCCGGCGTGGTGGACGTGATTGCCGGCTGGTATTCACGGATACCCGAAATGCTTACCGTTCGGATCGCGTCGCTAACCGGCTTGACCGCGTTTCTCTCCGCGTTCATGAACAACGTGGGGGCCGTGAGTCTCCTGCTCCCGGTGGCGATTCGGGTATCTACCCGAAGTGGGCACTTGCCTTCACGCTTCCTCATGCCGCTGGCGTTCGCGTCGCTCCTGGGAGGGATGATTACTCTTATAGGAACGCCCCCAAACGTTATCATTTCCAATTTCCGGCAGGAGGAGGCCGGCGTTCCGTTCCATATGTTCGACTTCGCGCTGGTGGGGCTGGCGATAACGGTAGCCGGTACGCTCTTCATCACCCTGCTGGGCTGGCGCCTGATTCCGCCCCGGCAGGCTCCCCTCACCCTGGGGGAGATGCTGGACATCGAGAGCTACATGGCGGAAGTGCGGGTGCCGGTGAGATCTCGGTTCGTTGGCAGACGGATCCGGGATGTTGAAGAACTTGCGAACGAGGATGTGGCAATTGCGGGGCTGTTGCATCGCGGGGTCGTGTACGGCGCCCCGTCAAGCTACCAGATTATCGACGCGGACGACATTCTAATCATTGAGGCAGCGCCTGAGGACCTTCATACTTTTGTTGCCGACACAGGATTTGAACTACAGGGTTCCAGAGATATTCAATCCGAGATTAACCAGACACTCGACGCAGCGGATACGTCCATAGTGGAGGCCATCGTCAGCCCCAACAGCGTGGCCGTGGGCCAAAGCGCCCGAGACTTGCACCTGCATTCGAGATTTGGCGTGAATCTGCTCGGAGTGTCCCGGCGCGGGCAGAGTCTCATTCGCCGGCTAGGTCATATCAACTTCCGAGTCGGGGACGTGTTGATGATCCAGGGGCCGGAAGAAGTTGTGCAGACCGCGCTGCCCCGGCTGGGACTGCTTCCCCTTGCCGAGCGGGAACTTCGTATCGGGCAGCGGCGTCGGCTCTTATTCCCCATCGCCGTGTTTGCGGTCGCTTTGCTGCTGACTTCTTTCGGCGTCCTGTCAGTTCAGGTGTCTTTTGTCGCCGCCGTGGTCATACTGCTGATTACCAGATTCGTCACTCTTGAGGAAGCCTATCAAGCCATCGACTGGCCGGTGATTATCCTGCTGGGCGCGATGATACCAGTGGGGGAAGCGCTGGAAACTACGGGAGGGGCGGCGCGAATCGCAGCCACTTTCGCAGAACTGGGTGGTTCGCTGCCGCCGTGGGCGATGCTGGGCGTCGTGCTCATAACGACGACGTTGCTGTCCGCGATTATCAACAACGCCGCCGCCGTGATTTTGATGGCGCCGATAGGCATCAGCGTGGCGCAGGCTCTTGGAGCATCCATCGACCCCTTCCTGATGGCGGTGGCCGTAGGCGGGTCGTCCGCATTTCTGTCGCCCATTGCACACCAGTCGAATACGATAGTCATGGGGCCCGGTGGATACCAGTTTGCAGATTACCTGCGGATGGGATTTCCCCTGGAAGCGGTGATAGTGGTGGTGTCCATACCCGCGATAATGTGGGCGTGGCCTTTGGGGATCTAGCGGCCGGGAGCATGCGGACGTAGGCCATCGACGCGGGCCGGCGCGCTAACGGGAAGCGGCCGGCCCCCTGGTGACGGGAACCTGATTGATGGAGCCGTCGGGGGCGATTGACAGGCCGGTATAGGGAGCGACGCTGTCGTTGTAGATTGCCACGACGTCGGAGCCGCTGTCGGGGTAGCCCAAACGGTCCAGCCAGCCCGGCAGCACGTGTTCGGTCAGGACGACGGACCGGATGTGAGCGTGCAGGTCGGGAGAGAACGGGATGGGCTGCACACCCAGGATCTGATTGCCCTGCACGGCAGCGACGTTCTGGAAGGGGGCCAGGCGCAAAGCTTCCAGCTCGGCTTTCGCGCCCTCTTCAATCATTATCTGCTGCAAGTCCTCGGGAATGTCGTTCCAGAGGTCGCGGTTGATGATGTTGTGGGTGTAGCCGAAGGCGACGATGGGGCCGGCCATATAGTCGGCGACTTCATGGAGGCGTCCGCCGATGCCAAAGAGGGCGGTGGTGGTGACCGCGTCAATGGTTCCCACCTGCAAAGCGATGTAGAGTTCACCGATGCTGAGTTCGACAGGATCCGCGCCCATGCCGCGAATGAAATCGGACATCGAAACGGCGTGGGTGCGTATTTGGCTGCCTTCAAAATCCTCGAGGGTCTGCAAGGGTTTGGAGCTGAAGAACCACTGGTCGGCGCCGGCGAACCAGTTGCGGTTGAGGACGGGACTGCCGCCGGAATGTTCCAGCAGCATCTCATCGACGTCATACACCATGTCGGTGAGCATCAGGTAGGAAGATTCCCAATCGGGAACCGTACCCCAGAGGGATTGGACTTCAAGGCCGGGGTAGGCGCCGGAAACGTAGCCGGTGTAGATGTTCACCATGTCCAATGAACCGTCGGCAACCTGGCTCATGGTTTCGGGGCCGGCCAGGCCGAGTTCGGCGAATGAAGTGACCGACAGTGTGACCTGACCGTTGGTGCGCCGGGCCAGGTTGGGAGCGTACCAGGTCTGAATGAGGGCGCAGGTGGGCAGGTTGCGGTCGATGCAGACGTGCTGGATCTCAATGCTTTGGCCGGTGGAAACCAGCTCGGTGGGCGCGGTCAGGTTGGCCTTTTCGATAAGGGACTGGTAATAGTCGCTGGTATAGATGAACATGTGACTGGCGATGCCGGCCTGGGGCACGCCGAAAAGAGCGGCGCCGGAACCCGTCAGGTATTCCTGTTCGGTGGCCTGGAACATCAATGCCTCATGGGGCGGCAGGCCGATGAGTTGAGTGGGGTCGCCGACAAAGATGGCGCCCGGCCCGCCGGCGTGTTCGGCGGCGTATTGGAGCAGCGCGGCGGTATCAGCGTCAACGGCCGGCGTGGGCGCGGGCGCCGCGGTGGCAGCAGGCGGGGGCGCCGCAGAGGTTGCCGCAGGCTGGGGCGCGACGGTGGCGGTGGGGGCCGGCATGGCAGTAGGCGTTGGCTCCGGTTCCGGAACTTCGGTGGCGGTTATGGCCGGCGCGGCGGTGGCAGCCGGCGGAGGGGAGGGAGCAACGGCGGTTTCGGGCTCGGCCTCGTCGCCGCCGCAGGCGATCAGCCCCAGAACGAGGGCTGACAGGGTGATGAACAGTATTGCCAAACGGTATTGAGCCATATCTTAACCTCGGTGGTTGTATGGGTTTGATCGGACTACGCGCAGGTTATCACGCGGGCGGATTCGTTTGTAACCGGATTCACAATAGGCTATAATCAGGATTACCCAGCAGGGTCGGGAGGGATCGCATAGTGGTCTAGTGCGGGCGCCTGCTAAGCGCTTATCCTGGGAAACCGGGATCGTGGGTTCGAATCCCACTCCCTCCGCCATTCCCCCGGACGGCATGTGAACCTCCGACACCCTGTAAAGAGGGGAACCAGGCGAATGCAGACTTACCACATCTGGACGATTGGCTGCCAGATGAATACCGCCGACTCCGAGCGACTGGGGTCGGCGTTGGAGCAATTGGGCCTCACTGCCGCGGCGCGTCCCGCCGACGCTGACGTAGTAGTGCTGAATTCGTGCGTGGTGCGACAGTCCGCTGAGGACAAGGTGACGGGCACGCTGAATCTGACGCAGCCGCTGCGCAAGAAGCGTCCTGATGCTGTGCTGGCCCTAACGGGCTGCATGGTGGGGCCGCGCACCGAGGAATTGCAGAAACGGTTCCCCCACGTTGACCTGTTCCTGCGGCCACAGCAGTTTGAGCCGTTGCTGGATTTGGTGGGTGAACGGTTGGGACTGGACTGGCAGGGCTGCGTAGGGTCGCTGGCGCCGCAACAGCCGGACGTGGCGACCTACGTGCCGATCATCCACGGCTGCGACCTCATGTGTACCTTCTGCATCATCCCGTACCGCCGGGGGCGCCAGGTAAGCCGTTCCGTTGACGACATTACCCACGAGGTGGGTCTGTTGGCCGCCCGCGGTGTGCGCGAGGTTACCGTGCTGGGGCAGACGGTGGACGCATACGGACACGACCGGGACGAAGGCCATGACCTGGCTGACCTGTTCGAGCGCTTGAACGACGTTGACGGTTTAGACCGCATACGGTTTTTGACATCCCACCCGTCCTACATGAGCAGCCGGATTATCAAGTCGGTGGCGGACCTGCCCAAGGTGTGCGAGCACATCAACCTGCCGGTGCAGTCGGGCGACGACGATGTGCTACAGCGGATGCGCCGTCCCTACACCACCACGGAATACCGGGACATCATCAGTGAGATTCGGGATACGATTCCGGACGTCACGATAAGCACGGATATCATTGTCGGCTTCCCCGGTGAGACCGAGGAGCAGTATGAGAATACGCTGCGGCTGGTGGACGACCTGCGTTTCGACAAGGTACACGGGGCGGCCTATTCCACGCGGCCCGGCACCATTGCCGCGCGCACCATGGACGACGACGTTCCGCAGGAGGAAAAGCAGCGCAGGTTGAAGGGACTCGAGGCGCTGCAAGAGAGCATCCTCACCGGCATCAATTCTTCCTATTTTGATGAGACGGTAGAGGTTCTGGCGGAGAACCGGAAGCGGGGCAGTTGGACAGGCCGCACCCGCGGCAACAAACTGGTCTATTTTGACATTGAAGAGGCCGCGGCTTTCAGCGCCGATTCCGACCTGACCGGGCAATTGGTTGACGTTCGTATCACGCGCACCGGCCCGTGGTCGTTGGCCGGAGTAACGGCTTAAATTAAACCAGCAAATATTTCTCCGTTACTCCGGCGAAAGCCGGAGTCCAGAAAATTCACTGGATTCCGGCTTTCGCCGGAATGACAAGAATACTGAACCAGGAGGCGGCACTTATGGTTACGCAAACCAGGCAACCCACGATCCCTCTTACCGAGATTGAGCACGCCGCCTTCTGCCGCCCGGAGGACGAGTTGCCGGCAAAATCGCTGGCGGAAGAGCTAGCGATCAACGTGCGCTGGCAGAAAATTCCGGGCGAATATCTGGCCTGCTCGCCGGCCGAGTTGGACGAACGCATCGGAGCGGCGCGGCGCGCCCTGGGCACTTCCGTAACCGTCCTCGGTCACCACTACCAGCGCGAAGAGATTATCAAGTACGCTGACTTCCAGGGCGACTCCTTCTTGTTGAGCCAAGAAGCCGCGTCGCGCCCTGAAGCCGACTACATCATCTTCTGCGGGGTTCACTTCATGGCGGAAACCGCCTGCATCCTGGCCGGCGAACACCAGCAAGTCATCCTGCCCAACATCACCGCCGGCTGCTCCATGGCGGATATGGCGCCGATCCAGGACGTGGAAGACGGTTGGGAAGACTTGCAGGACGTGCTGGGCGACCACGGTGGCATCCTGCCCGTCACGTACATGAACTCGGTGGCGGCTATCAAAGCCCTCTGCGGGCGTAATGGCGGCGCGGTATGCACGTCATCCAACGCCGCAGCGGTGCTGGAATGGGCTTTCGATCAGGCGGATCGGGTGCTGTTCCTGCCGGACCAGCATTTGGGACGCAACACGGCGCTCAAGCTGGGCATCCCACCGGATGAGATGGTGGTGTGGAATCCGTTTAAGGCAATGGGCGGGAACACGCCAGAACAGATTCGGAAAGCCAAGATGGTGCTATGGCAGGGCCATTGCTCGGTGCATACCCGTTTCACCACCAAGCAGATCGAATCGGCGCGGGAGCGGTATCCCGACATCACCGTGCTAGTCCATCCTGAGTGCCCCATGGAAACGGTGGAGGCCGCCGACCTGAACGGCTCCACCGAGTTCATCCGCAAGACTATCAACGAGGCCCCCGCCGGCTCGGTGTGGGCGGTTGGAACCGAAATCAGCCTGGTGAACCGGCTGGCCATGCACAACCCGGACAAGACGGTATTCTGCCTGGACCCGGTCAGTTGCCCCTGTTCCACGATGTACCGGATCCACCCGGCATACCTGCTCTGGACGCTGGAAAGCCTGGTGGCCGGCGAGGTGGTGAATCGGATCACCGTGCCGGAGCAGATGCTGCGGGAATCGGTGGTGGCGTTGGAGCGGATGCTGGCGCAGCGCTAGCAATCGCAGATGAAATGAACCGTATTCTGGCGAGGAGCACATACGATGACAACCGACAATGCCACCGAAAAGGTTAGCTACGAGCAATTTCGTGAGGAATGGCTAACCGAAATAGAAGATGGCAACCCGTCGTCAGTAGAGAAGGGCAGTCGTTTCGCTACCAAATTGGTGACGCAATGGTTGGGCGTTACTACCGACGATGATGACTTCGTTTTTTGCGACGGTTCGGGCGACGGAGGTATTGACATCGCCTGCCTAAAGCGCGCGGATATTGACGCCGCCGCGCAAGATGAGAATTCGCTAGAAGGCGACACCTGGTATCTCGTCCAGAGCAAGTACGGAACTGCGCTAACCAGTGCTAACACCATACTTGAAGAGGGCAGAAAAATCATAACGACCTTGCGCGGTGAGAATCAAAATTTGTCGGAGATTACCCAACAGTTGCTGCAAAAACTCGAAGTGTTCCGCCAACAGGCGTCTGAAAGGGACAGGATCGTTTTAGTACTGGCAACCACAAACCCGATATCCTCTGAATATCGTCAGACGCTCCAAGATGTGAAAGGCATTGGTAGGGAAAGCATCGGTCCGGTATTTGACGTCCAAGAATTGTCTCTTCGAACTATTTGGGAAGCATTGGATGTTGAACAAACGCGTTTGTCTGTAGTAGTCAATGGTGACTTCACTGACCAGTCTTATGGCTTGCTGGTAGGCACTGTCTCCCTATTGGATCTATTCAAATTCATGCAATTATACATTAAAGAAACCGGTGATTTAAACCACTTGTACCAGAAAAATGTGCGCCAGTTTTTGGGCGGGCGCGGCCGAGTCAACAAAGATATAGCCCAAACATTGAATGACCACCCGGAGAAATTCGGTTTGTATAACAATGGGATTACAATTGTAGTTTCTGACTACACTGATATAGGGAATAAGGATTATAAATTGTACGACCCGTACGTCGTGAATGGGTGTCAGACGACCAAAACCATTTGGCAAATTCTGGATTCAAAACTCAACGCTGGTGGAACCGGTGGTGACTCCGCTATATCGCCATGGAAAGAAAGGGCCAGCCGTGGTAGCGTTGTCACCAAGATCGTGAGGAGCGACGAAGCCGAGATCAACAAGATCACAAGATACGCGAACTCTCAAACCGCAGTGCAACAACATCATTTCATCGCATTGGATTCCGACTTCAAGCGTTGGGCTGAAGAGTTGATGAGTGAGCACAACATATTCCTAGAAGTCCAACGGGGCGGTGCGGATGCTCAGAGGGCATGGGAAAAGCAACATCCCGACCAACCAAAATGCAACGCTCACGTGAATGCTTTCGAACTATTGAAAGTTTATGGAGCGGGTTGGCTAGGACTTCCAGGTGTAGCCTTCAACAAAAACGCCCCATTCTCGCCCGAAGGTTCGGTTTATAAGCAGATAAAGTCTGGAAAAGACGAGGACCCTGCATTTGGCGCGCGCGATTTGTATGCGGCTTACATAATCAAATCCACAGCGGACACCTTAGGCTTTGGTCGTAACCCTGCCAAGGATAGCCGCAGGCTGTCTCGCTTCTTGTTCTATCACGTCATAGTGAGGATGCTAGCCGAGGTAATAAGGCTAACTCCAGACTTCGGGGGATCTGAAGCTACCGAAAGGAAGTTGACTAACGCAGTCATGAAGCTGAGCACCCCAGATACGCGGTACCAATGGGAGGAACTTTCAAAAGCGGCCATAGGTTTGCTTGACAGCTATTTGACGGTAGGCGGCAATAACTGCGCCTACAACGAGGAGACCTTTGTGGAACGTCACAACAGCGACATTAACGCCTTCTTGAAAGCGGAGGAACTGGGACACGAAAAACACTCGCCTTTGCTGGTTCACGCACGAGCCTGTCTCAAAAGTCGGGATGCCGGTTGGGGTGTAGACTGTGAGCAAGTCT
>VXOG01000048.1 GCA_009840165.1 Chloroflexota bacterium | reverse complement strand
AATTTCCATACGGGCATGATAACAGCTCCGCATGGTTAGTGTGAACACGCCCTAGGCTGGAGGATGCACTGGCCTTCGCCGCCGAGCACGGCATCCACTACCTGGACTTTTCCGCCGACACCGGGCCGAACCGGATGGACAACTGGCCGCAAGAACGCTTGCGCGCCGTCCGAACCGTCATGGACGCTAACGAAATCTCGGTTACTGTGCATACGTCATCCGCAGTCAACGTGGCCGAGTTCGCGCCCCACGTCAGCGACGCCGTGGACGCCTACCTGCGCGGCAACATTGATCTGGCGCGACGCATCACCGCTCACGGCGTGGTGGTACACGCGGGCATGCACTTCAGCTCAGCCTTTGACGCGCGGATGGCAGCGGCGCGAGACCGACTGCTGCGGGCCACAGACTACGCCGAAAGCAGCGGAGTGTCCCTGTTTTTTGAAAACCTGAACTGGGAACCCGACGCCGCTGAGGTTCACTACCTGGGACACACCGTCGAGGAATGCCGGTACTTCTTTGATGCCATCACGTCGGATCGGTTCGGCTGGGCGTTCACGGTGAACCACGCCAATCTAGTCCCGGAGGGCATTGACGGGTTCATAGACGCTCTGGACGTGGGGCGAATCGGCGAGGTGCGGCTGGCGGACAATACCGGCGAGGTGGAAATCCACATGCTGCCCGGCCAGGGCAACATCGACTTCCCCGCAACGTTCAAGCGGCTGGAATCCGCCGGCTACGACGGCTACTACACCATGGCCTTCGGATCGCTGGACGACAAGCTGGCGGCGCGGGAGTTGTTCCGTAGCTACGGCATTTAGCTCCGACCGGCGGCGTAAGGCTTCAGCGCGGCGTAGATCACATCGTTGATGGGAGTCGGCACGCCGGCTGCCTCGCCGGCGCGCGCCACGGCGCCGTTGAGCGTTTCCAACTCCATGGGCCGGCCGGCCATCAGGTCGGCATGCATAGAGGAGCGCATGGCGGCCCCGCCCTCTTCGATGTAGCGCAAAGTATCCGGCACGATGCCCTGGGCCAGATCGACGCCGGAGGCGCGGCCGGCCCGCTCGATTTCCTCCATGCAGCCGACAATGATCTTGCGCCATTCGGGTCGGGGCAGCAACTCATTGATGTACTCGCGGGCCAGGGAGCTCGTGCCGGCCATGGTGGCTATGAACAGGAACTTGGTCCAGAGGGTCACGGCGATGTCGTCCGAAGCATCGGCCGGCACGCCGGCGGCCCGAAACGCCGCGCAGATTTCTTCGGCGCGCTGTCCATGGGATGGATCCGCGCCGCGCACCGGGCCGGTGACGATGCGGACAACCGGGCCGGCCTGCCGTACAACTCCCGGACCAAGACGGCCGGCCTCGATGTAAGCCGCGCCGGGCAGCACGGTGGCGTCGGGGAAGCTATCCAGCAATGGTTGGAAGGAATCGACACCGTTCTGCAAGCAGAGGACGGCGGAGCCAGACCCGACCATGGGAGCCATGGCAGGCACGGCCACGGCGTTGTGGTAGGTCTTGGTGGTGAGCAACGCCAGATCAACGGGGCCGACATCTGCGGGGTTATCGGTAGCGGAACAGGACACCACGAAATCACCGGCCTCGGTTTGCATCCGCAGGCCATCCCTGCGGATGGCGTCCAAGTGCTCGCCACGGGCGATGAGGGTTACGTCGTGGCCGTCGCGGGCCATCATTCCACCGAAGTATCCGCCGATGCTGCCGGCGCCCATAACTGCTATTTTCATTGGTCTAGTCCTGTAGTTATATTATTCGTCACTCCGGCGAAAGCCGGAGTCCAGAAAATGCTACTGGATTCCGACTTTCGCCGGAATGACGGTCTAATGGCGAGCGAGTTTTGCACAGGGCCAGGCATTTTACAGCCGCGCGGCCAATGTTCGAATCAACTCGGCAGCCGCATCCCGCGTATCCTCGCGTTGCAGGGCGTGTTCCAGCGATGCCCGCAGCAGACCCATGGGGTTGCCGCCGTCGTACCGGATGCCCTGGAACTCGCAGGCGTAGAGCGGCGTGTCCTCCATCAGCAGGGCCAGGCCGTCGGTGAGCTGGATTTCGTTGCGGGCGCCGGGCGGTGTTCGTTCCAGGCAGTCGAAAACGGATGCCGGCAACAGGTATCGGCCTACGATGGACAGGTTGGATGGCGCGGTTCCCTGAGGCGGTTTCTCCACCAGCCCACGCACTCGATGCCCGCCGTCCCCCACCGATTCAGCGTCCACCACGCCATAGTTATGCACCAGTTCCCAGGGCACGCGCTCCACGGCGACGGCGGCTGCGTCGCCGGCGTCGGCCATCCCCAGCATCATTTGCGAAAGAACGCCGGGGCTGTGGGCGATGATGTCGTCGGGCAGGATTACGGCAAACGGCTCATCACCCACGGCGTCGCGGGCGGTGAGCACGGCGTGTCCTAAGCCCAGCGGCTCCTCCTGGATCACGAAGGACACGTTAGCCAGACGCGCGCCGGATTGCACCTTTTTTAGCAGCGCAGCGTCGTCGGCCAGCCGCTCTTCAAGGTTGGGACGGGGCCGGAAGTAGTCGGCGATGCCCTCTTTACCGGGCGATGTCACGATGATCACATCAGTGATGCCGGCTTCCGCGGCCTCTGCCACCACGTATTGCAGCATCGGCCGGTCGAGGATGGGCAGCAACTCCTTCGGCACCGAGCGGGTGACGGGCAGGAAACGGGTGCCGAGGCCGGCGGCGGGAATTACGGCTTTATGAATGGCGGCAAGCATGTCAGGGATGATAGCACGACGGCATCATTCCATCACCCGCGCGTCCGGGAGGCCCAGCAGGAATTGGCCGTGGTTCTCGTAGGCGGTATCGCTGACCATCTGGTGCTGCGCGCCGGCGTGAATGTCGCGGAGACACTGCTGTAGTATGTTGCCAACGAACAGCGCCTCGCCGCCGCCGTACCGGAACGCCTGCGACGCCACCTCGGCGGCAACGTCGGTAGTGTAGGTGGCGACCGAGCGCATCTGCGCCTGTAGAGGCGGTGGTGGCGTGCGACCGTCGCAGACACATTCCCAGGCCTCGCCCAGAATTTCCACGTTGAGGGCGCGGGCGGCCCGCAGTTGCATGTCGCACTCACCCAACACCCGCTGGAAAGTTGGGCGATTGGCCACCATGTTGGCCGAATTGTACCCGCGTATCTTGGACGCCGCCAGCTCGGTGACCGCGTCCAGCGCCCGCCGTCCCACGCCCAGAGCGAAGGCGGAATGTTCGTTGGTGACGTAGCCGGGCCGGCCCAGCCGGTATAGTCCTCCGCCGCGACGAGGTTCCACCGATGTGACATCCCAGGCGAACCCATACGGCACGAACAGGTCATCCACCGAAAAATCGCAGCTGCCCGTCCCCCGTAGGCCCATCACCTGCCAATTGTCATGTACCTTGACCTTGTGTCGTGGCATCGCCACCCGCAACTGACGCGGGTATCCGTCGATCCCACTGTCCACCCGTGCGCCGGCCGAGACCCACTCGGCATGCCGTATCCCGCTGCCGAACTGCCAACGTCCGGTCAGACGGTAGCCGCCATCAACGGGTGTTGCGATGCCTGACGGCGCGGCGGCGCCCGCAACCTTGGGAGGCCGTCCGCCCGCGAAAATTTCCTCTATGGAGTCATCGGGCAGGAACGCGCCCAGGCTGCCCAGGCTGGCCGCGCCGATCATCAGACACCAGCCCGACGCCGGGTCGATGCGGCTGACCGCCTCCAGCACGTCCAGCTGGGTGACCGGGTCGGCTTCGGCTCCGCCCAGCACATGAGGCAGCTTGAGCCGGAACAGCCCCGACTCGTACAGCGCATCCACCGATGCGGCGGCCAGCGTGCCGATCTCCTCGGACTCGGCGGCGCCGGCCTCCAGCGTAGGCCGCACGCTCTCCACTGCATCCATCAGGACCCGGCGCTTTTCGGCAACGTCGGCGGGAAAGGATATTGGGGCTGGCATTGCCATCAGTCCACCTTGGGCAGGATTTCCTGGGTCAGCACGTCCATGGTGTCCAGCAGCTGTTGCAGGTTGCCGCACTCGTGGCAGTTGAGCTGGAACTCCTCCAGCCCGGCCTCCTGCCGGTAGCGGTTCATGTCCGATGCAATTTGCTCCGGTGTACCCAGGCCCGCCGGCCGGTCGCTGCCCGATGCGGAGACGCCGGTGATGTCGCTGATGATGACCCGGAAACTCATGCGCACTCGTGGCGGTTCTTCGCGTCCGATTTCAGCGGACACGTCGTTGAGGTACTGCCAGTTGCTGACCAGGGCGGGCAGCGGCGTCGGTGTTGGCTGCCATACCTGGCCGAACCGGGCCGCCCGCCGCAGGGAAGCGTGGCTCGACCCTCCGATCCAGATGGGCGGGTGGGGTTGCTGCACCGGCTTGGGGCTGGTGTACAGCCCGTCGAAGGAGAAGAACCGGCCGTTGAAGGAAACCGGGTCCGGCTCCCAGCAGGCTTTCCAGAGGCGCAGGTACTCGTTGGTGCGCGCGCCGCGCTCACGGTGCGGCACGTCCAGCGCGGCGTACTCGGTCTCGTTCCAGCCCGACCCCACGCCCACGATGGCCCGACCGTTGGACATCTGGTCCAGCGTGGCGATCATCTTGGCCGTCACCACCGGATTGCGGTAGGGCATGATCAGAACCGAAGTCCCCAGCCCGATCCGGGACGTGCGTGACGCCACGTAGGCCAGGGACATGAGGGGATCGTACACCTGCCTCCAGGGTTCGCTGCGAGCCGAGTCGTCAACGATTACGTGGTCGTTGACGAACACCGCGTCGAACCCCAGTGCCTCCGCCTTGATGGCCGTGTCAAGGATGCCCTGCGCTGTGGCCGGAAAACCCAGGTAGTCGGCGTTGGGTAAACGAAATGAAAACTTCACCATAGATTCCCCCGGTGGAGGTTATCGTATGCCGGCCATGATATGCGCAAATCGGCGGTTGTAACAACCTTTCCCCTGCCGCATAATGCCGGTATGGAGTCCGGCTTTGCAGTTCCCACCATTGGTCGAAGGCAGGTTCATCAAGCGGCTCAACCGTTTCGCCGCGCTGGTGGACGTTGAGAAGCGGGAATACCTGGCCCACGTGCCCAACTCGGGACGCATGGGCGAGTTGCTGGTGCCCGGCTATCGTGTGCTGTTGAATCCCGCGCCGGCCGGCTCGACTCGCAAAACAGCCTACGATCTGGCGCTGGTGGACACCGGGGACGCGCTATCGTCCGCCGACGCCCGGTTGCCCAACAAGCTAGTGGCCGAGGCTATCGCCGAAGGTCGGCTGCCCCAGTTCGCTGGTTATCCCGCAGTCCGCCCTGAAAGCACGTTTGGCGAGAGTCGCCTGGACTTTCTGCTGGAAGGGCCGGAAGGTTCCTGCTACGTGGAGACTAAGTCGGTGACGCTGGTGGAGGATGGTGTCGGGCTGTTCCCCGACGCGCCGACGCTGCGGGGCGTGAAGCACCTGCACAGCCTGATGGCGGCGATGGACGAAGGACACCGGGCCGGCGTGATTTTTGTGATACAGCGGGCCGATGTTGAGACGTTTGCGCCCCATGACGAGGCCGACCCGCTGCTGGGGAAAACATTGCGAACGGCGGCAACCGGAGGCGTCGAGGTCTGGGCCTACCGCTGCCGCGTCGATGAGCGAAGCATCACGCTGGCGGACGAAATTCCAGTGCGGCTGTGACGCAGTTGATGGAGATTTATCACCGCCTGCTGAAAGCCTATGGGCCGCAGGGCTGGTGGCCGGGCGAAAGCCGTTTCGAGATGATCGCCGGGGCCATCCTGACGCAGGCGGCGGCCTGGCGCAACGTGGAACTCGCGCTGGCTAACCTGAAGGCAGCGAGTATCAACGACTGGCCGGCCGTGCATGACACGGAAATCCACGCGCTGGCGGAGCTGGTGCGCCCGTCGGGGTATTACAACGCCAAGGCCCGCAAACTCAAGGCCTTTGCCGCCCATGTCTGCGAGGAATACGCTGGCAGCCTGGACGCCATGTTCGCGGCGGACACGACGACGTTGCGGCGCGAATTGCTGGGCATCCACGGCATCGGGCCGGAGACGGCGGACGACATCCTGGTGTACGCGGCGGGCAAGCCGTCGTTTGTTATCGACGCCTACACCATCAGGATCATGCGGCGCGTGGGATTGACGCCGGAGGGCAGGGACGACTACGCCGGCTGGCAGGCCATGTTCCACGCCGGCGTCCATGAGGATGTGCAAGTGTACAATGAGTTCCACGCGCTGCTGGACCGGCACCACAAGGAAGCATGCACCAAAAACGCGCCGCGCTGTAGCGAGTGTTGCCTGCGAGACATTTGCGCCACCGGGCGCTCTGCCGCCGATGCCCGATAGGGAGTTGCACTATGACCACGACAAAACCGCAGAGCGGACTACGGTTGACCGTCGAAGAGTTCATGGAACTGGACGATACCGACGACCGGCGGAAAATGGAGCTAGATGATGGAGTGCTTTACATCATGCCCCGACCGAGAATAGTTCATAACTATGCACAGGGAGAGTTTTTCGGCTACCTGAGAGATTACCGACGGCGCCAGGATGGGCCGGGGATCGAGGTCTATACCGACGTGATTGTCGCGCTGTCTCTTGACCGGCGGCGGCTGTATGCTCCCGACGTGACCATAATTCTGCCTGGAAATCCCTGTGTGGTTGGCGAGCGGATGGTGGAAGGCGCGCCGGACATCGTGATTGAAGTCCTGTCCTCAGACCGAAACCGCGATCTGGTGCGGAAACGGCAGGTGTACGCCGAGGCGGGTATCCCACATTACTGGCTCTGCGACCTGCGACAGGATACGCTGACGCTGCTGGAGTTGCGAGACGGTGGTTATCTGGAGAGTGCAACGCTGACGGCCGATGACACGCTGACCACTCCTCTGCTGCCCGGTTTCACCATACCGCTGGCCGACATATTCCGCCATCCGCACCGGCCACCCCATGCCGGGGAGTAATCGACTCTCGAACGGCCCCTTTGATGGAAACAATCCAGCACTGCAAAGTGGAAAGATCTCCACGTTGGGGATGTCTAAACGGGAAAAAGAGGTGGACATACACCAGTTGGACTATCTCCTCCACGAGCCGGAGGAAAGCGAGGGCTGTATGTATCTGGCCGAAACTCATGCGCTGCAAGGTTGTATGGCTTGGGGACAAATCCCGGAGGAAACCCTGAAAAGCCTTGTGGCAGTAGCGCAAACCATCATCATCAACGAGGATGACGCCAATCACACCACTTGACGGGACATAACCCGGATTCGGGGATGCGCCTGTCCGCCCGCGATATTCCTCAACTTACCGGGCAGGCCCTCAGTTGGAATATCTTGGGTCAATCAGATCCCTCAAACCGTCACCCAACAGGTTGAACCCCAGAACGGTCAAGCTGATCAGCACGCCCGGATAGATCATCAGTTGTGGTTCGCTCTGGAAAAACAGGCGTCCCTGGTTGAGCATGGATCCCCATTCTGACGTTGGAGGTTGCACGCCAAGGCCGAGAAAATTCAAGCCGGCCAAGGCCAGGATGAGGGTCCCCATTTCCAGGGACCCCAGAACAATAACCGGAGAGATCATATTCGGGACGATATGACGCAGCAAGATCCTGGTCTGACTGCAACCAATAGCGGCCGCCGCCTCCACGAAGGGCCTCTCGCGCGTCTCCAGCACCAGCCCCCTCACCAGACGCGCGTAGCCGGCCCATGCGACGAGAACCAGGCTCATCATGACGTTCCCCAAGCCCGGGCCCAGAACGCCGACGATTGCCAGCGCCAATATGATCCCGGGGAAGGCGAGTATCACATCGACCACGCGCATGGCGAGGTCGTCCGGAAGGCCGCCGACGTACCCCGCAACCGCGCCGATCACCACAGCGATGGCAACAATGAAGACGGTAGCCAATGCGGCCATCCCAATGGACAGCCTCGCGCCATGGAGCAGTCGGCTCAAGAGGTCCCGGCCCAGATTGTCCGTGCCCAGAAGGAATTCCTGATTGGGGGATTCCAGGCGACTTCCCCTGAACTGCGTATCCGGGTCGTACGGCGCCAAAAGCGGCCCCAGCACGCCGATCGACACCATCACAGCAACAATCAAGAGACCGATCATGGCCGCGCGGTTTCGTCTCAGCAGGCGGAGGAACCGCATGTCCGGCACCTTCATAACTATCTCCGGCGCCGCCCGGCGCTCAACATTTTGTCAGAGATCCCCATCAGTTCCGACCTGCGTCAGGCCCGCCGGCCAACCGGATCCTGGGATCAATCCATGTGTATGACACGTCAACCGCCAGATTGATCAGGACGAAAACCGTGCCGGCGAAAATCACGAAGCCCTGGATGACCGGGTAGTCCCGGAAGGATATTGCGTCGATCATCATTCGCCCCAGGCCGGGCCACGCGAACACCGTCTCGATGACGATGGCGCCGGATAGGAGGAACCCGAGCATGGTCCCCATTACGGTGACCACCGGGATCAGGGCGTTGCGCAGGGCATGCACCAGTATGACCCGGCGCTCCGGCAACCCCTTGGCCCGCGCCACGCGCATATACTCGTTGCCCATGGCTTCCAGCATGGACGACCGCAGCAGACGGCTGAGTAGCGCGGCGCCGCTCAACCCAAGGGTGGTGCAGGGAAGAACCAGGTGCTGCCACGAATCCGAGCCGGCGACCGGCAGCCAGTGCAGATGTACCGCAAAGACCAGGATCAGCAGGTAGGCCAACCAGTAGGAGGGCATGGCGGCGCCGATCAGGCTGAAGAGCCGAGCCGCCAGGTCCAGGGACGAGTCCTGCCGGACCGCTGCCAGGATGCCCAGGGGAAACGCGATCACCAATGCGACCATCACGCCGCCCAGCGCGAGCTTGAGGGTGGCCCACAGTCGTGACACCATTTGGTTCCATACCGGGTCGCCAGTACGGTACGAAATGCCCAAATCGCCCTGGACTGCGCGGTAGGTCCAGAGCCCGTAGCGTACGAGGAACGGATCGTTCAAGCCCAGTTCCTCTCGCAGTTCGTCAAGCGCTGCCTGGTCGGTGGGAGGCACTCCAAAGGTGTGGTAGTAGATCGCCTCTGCCGGGTCTCCTGGTGCGATGACGCCCAGGCCGAACGCCAGGAATGTGATGGCGATCCATACGGGCAACAGCGAGAGCAATCGACGGGCAAGGTAGAGGTGAAGTCCGATACGCGTTCTCCTGTTCTACGCCGGCGGCGCGGCGGTGGCGAGCCATGTTGGTCCGCCTGCCGCCGCTTTGAGCTGAACGAGGTTTTTGGCCAGTCGCTCCCCGCTGGCCCCGGGCAATTAACGATCGGCCGTGAGATATTCCCACCGCACGTGCAGTCGCACCGGATGAGGATCAAAGTCCTGCACGTAGTCGCGTGCCGCGTAGATTCGCGTGATGCCCACCAGGGGGATCAATGACCTCGACTCATCCACCACGATGCTGATGGCGTCAGCCCGGTGCATCGCGGCCTCTTGGGTGGTGAGAGCGCTATTGCATCCGTCTATTGCGTCGTCATACTGCGGCCAGCCCAGGGGACCGGGAGCAAAACCCCGGGCGTAGGATCCGGGCGACTCGTAGCGGCTGTAAAAGAGACCGGCCAGGAAACACGGTGAGGGGCTGTTCTGGTTCCCGATCTCCAGGAACAGGTCCCCCTGCTTGTCCTTGAGCAGGCTCGAGTAGGTCGCGTTGTCGGGGACGTTGGTCACCTTGAGGTCGATCCCAACCTCCCTCAGTTGTGCCTGGATGACCTCCGCAGTTTGTCCGTTCTCCGGTCCGGCGGGAAACCCGTTGATGAATTCCAGGGTCAGGTCGCGTCCATCCTTTTGCCTGATGTCCCCTCCGTCCGGTGTCGTCCATCCGGCCTCCGCCAGCAGAGACCGCGCCCGGTCGGGATCGTATTCATAACCCACGATACGGTCCGCGTACTCTCCCAGAACCCCGGGCGGGCTGAAGAGCTGGTTTGCCTCGGCATAGCCGTCGAACGAAACTTCCAGGATCGCCTCACGGTCGATGGCGTAGCCCAGGGCTTCCCTTACCATGATGTCCTGGGTCAGGACATACGGTTCTTCTCCCGTGAGCAGCACCATGATGTATTGGCTGGCGCTGACGCCGGTGGGCAGTACCTGGATGTCGTCCAACCCTTCCAGCAGCGACGTTGCTTCCGGCGGCACGTCAAAGATCACGTCCACATCGCCGGCCTGGAGCGCCAGGATGCGCGTGTTGGGGTCCGGCATGAAGCGGAATTCGATCTGGTCAACCCGCGGAACCGCGCCCCAGTATTCGCCGTTTTTTCCGCCCGTAATGTGATCGTCCTTGACGTAGTCGACGAATTCGAATGGGCCGGAGCCTATGTGGGTCCCGTCTAGCGGGTTGGAGCCCGGAGCGCGTATGCCGTAGGACGAGTGAGCCAGATCCTCGGGCAGCCTCAGGTGCGGCCTGACGGGCGTTATGTCCACGGTGTATTCATCCACTGCGGAGGCCGAACTCTCGTTGATCCTCAGCCGGTTCCCCGCAGCGCCCTGGGACCAGAACGTCGCCACCATATTGACGATGGCGTCGGCGGTGAATGGCTGGCCGTCATGAAACGCCACGTCTTCCCGCAGATGAAAACGCCAGGAGCCCGTCTCCTGGACGTACTCCCATGATTCCGCCAGCATCGGCTCAAGCTGGAAATCGTGGTTCACCAGCACCAGTTGGTCGAACATGTTCGTGTTGAGGGGGAACATGGCGATGTTCAGCCGGCTCATGTCATTTGGGTCATTTCGGTAGGTGTCCGCGACGGAGCCTACCCGCAGTTCCACCGGCTCACTCTGCATCGCCGCGGTGGGCGCGGTTGTGGGTTGGGCCATGGCCTGGGGCGCCGCGGTGGCGGCAGGCGCAGTGGGAGCCGCCGCGGCGGATTGTGGCGCGGCAGACTGTGGCGCGGCATCCGGTTGTTGAGCGCCTCCACAGGCCAGTATCCATAAGGTCATGGCCGCCAGAATTACGGTGAAGAATCGTCCGGTGGGTCTCATTGTGCTGCTCCTTTCGCGCTGTGCTGTTGATCAGACTCGCGTCCTGGTTGGGCAATGAGCGACGCCGGGACAGTTTTAGGCCTGCCGGACGGGTGCGTCTCGGGTGAGGCAACAAAAAACCCCGGCATCTACTCTGCCGGGGGATGAATTTGCTAGTTAGCCTCGGGATTTCCTGTCCTGTTCAACGGGGAACCCGATGGGCCTATCTCTGTTTGGCGCAGAGTAGTGCTCCACCTTCCCGGGCAGGTCTCCTGGCTCGCGGATCAGCGCCTGACCGACACCTTCCCATCCCTGTTGGTGGACAGTGGTTTTCGTTGGTAGGCTCCCCGCTTACAGTGGCGCAACCGCGGCGGCTTTTCACCGCCTTCCCTATTAAACCGTAATGGTGCGCCGGGGGTGCTATTCAATTGTTAATGGGCGTTGATAGCTCAGATCATATTCAAGGGCTGGGGGGTTGTCAACGGTCCGGAGGCAAGGTATTTCGCGAGTAGAGTCCCCACACGTGGTGTAACGGAAACCGAGTGGCAAGGAGAAAGACTCCGCATCTTCCTTATCGAAACTACAACAAATCCGATGAGGGAGGACAGCTATGGCCAGGAACAGCATGACGATTGGGCCGAAGGTCGCCGCTACTTCGCCTCCGCCAACGGACGGCAGTCTCCCATTCCCAGGCATGGCAATCTCGACCTTGCTACAGGAACTCTCCACCGGATAAGGAGAAACCTGGGGATCCCCAGGGCAGATTTCGACCAGGCCTATCCAATAGGCAAGGGTCGTAACCGCCTGTTCACGTCCGCTTTATAAAAAGGTAACCGAAGCGCAACCGCTACGTAACTGAACGGCAACCGGGCCGTAAAACTCTCCGCCTACTATGGCCTCGCTTACCAACACGGGCGCAGGGCCATCATGATTTCAGAGCACACGGTAGAACCGGACTTACGGACAATCACCACCCATTGCCCCTACTGCGCGTTCCAGTGCAGCATGGACTTGGCAGGAACGCCCGACGACCTCCAAATCATCGGGTCTGCCTCCTTCCCGGTGAACAAGGGCGCCCTCTGCATCAAGGGCTGGACCGCCGGCGCGGCGCTGGCGCACCCCGAACGGTTGCGGACGCCCCTGATGCGTGGAGCCGATGGCGAACTGCATCCGGCAAGCTGGGAAGCGGCGCTGGAACGGATTGCCCAAGCTTTCCTCGACACCAGGGCCGCATACGGGCCAGAGGCGGTCGGGATCTTCGGCGGCGGCTCGCTGACCAACGAGAAGAGCTATCTGCTGGGCAAGTTCGCCCGCGTCGCATTGCAAACGCCCAACATCGACTACAACGGGCGGTTCTGCATGTCCTCAGCGGCGGCGGCCAGCATCCGCGCGCTGGGCATCGACCGGGGCCTGCCCTTCCCGCTGGAGGACATCGCCGGCGCGGAAACGATCCTGATGCTGGGCAGCAACTCCGCCGAAACCATGCCCCCCATCATGCAGTATTTCGAGGCGCAGCGGGAAAACGGCGGCAAGCTCATCGTCGCCGACCCTCGCCTGACCCCCACCGCGCAGCGGGCCGACCTGCACCTGCGCCTGATTCCCGGAACCGACGCCGCCCTCGCCAACGGCCTGCTGCACATCCTGGTGCGCGACGGCCTGATCGACGCCGACTACATCGCGGAGCGCACCGAAGGGTTCGAGCCGGTGCGTAACCTGGTCGCCACCTACTGGCCGGAGCGCGTGGAGCGCATCACCGGCGTGCCGGAGGCGCAACTGCTGCGGGCCGCCCGGATGCTCGGGTCGGCGGCGTCGGCCATGATCCTCACCGGCCGAGGCGCTGAGCAGCAGTCGCAAGGCGTCAACAACGTCCTGTCGTTCATCAACGTTGCGCTGGCCCTGGGACTCATCGGCCATCCCAACAGCGGCTACGGCTGCCTCACCGGACAGGGCAACGGACAGGGCGGCCGCGAACACGGCCAGAAAGCCGACCAACTGCCCGGCTACCGCCTGATTACCGACCCGGCGGCTCGCCGCCACGTGGCAGCCGTGTGGGGCGTGGACGAGGAATCGCTGCCAGGGCCGGGGAAATCGGCCTACGAGTTACTGGACTCCCTGGGTCGTCCGGACTCCGATGGATCAAGCGGCGTACGGGCATTGCTGGTGATGGGCTCCAACGTGGTGGTATCCGCCCCCAACGTCATCAATGTGGAAAAGCGGTTGCAGTCCCTGGATTTCCTGGTGGTGTCTGACTTCTTCCTGTCGGAAACGGCGGCGCTGGCCGACGTGGTGCTGCCGTCGGCGCAGTGGGCGGAGGAAGAGGGGACGATGACCAATCTGGAGGGTCGGGTGATCCGCCGGCGTCGGGCATTCGTGCCGCCGGCCGGAGTGCGGGACGACGTAACCACCATCTGCAAGCTGGCGTGGCTGCTCGGCAAGGGCAGCCATTTCGACTACTCCGACACCGGCGAGATCTTCGCCGAGCTGGGCCGCGCTTCCGCCGGCGGGCCGGCGGACTATTCCGGCATCACCTACGACAAGATCGAGGCCCAATACTCAGACGGAGCTCGGGGCATCTTCTGGCCCTGTCCCGGCCCCGATCACCCCGGCACACCACGGATGTTCGCGGACGGATTTCCGACGGCCAGCGGCAAGGCCAAGTTCCACGCGGTACGCCACGCGGCGCCGGCCGAGGAACCCGACGCTGAATACCCGCTCTATCTGACCACCGGCCGCAACCTGGCGCAGTATCAATCCGGCACGCAGACGCGGCGCATCGCGGAGCTGAGCGAGATGACGCCGATGCCCCTGGCTGAAATGCACCCGCTCACCGCGCAGCGCTATGGCATCGGCGACGGCGATCCGGTGCGGGTCTGCACTCGGCGCGGCGCGGCGGATTTCACGGTGAAGATCACCCGCAACATCCGCGAGGACACCATCTTCGCGCCCTTCCACTGGGGCGGGATGCAGGCGGTGAACCGGCTCACCAATCCGGCGCTGGACCCCACCAGTCGCATGCCGGAGTTCAAGATCTGCGCGGCGCGGATTGAGACCATTTCCCCCGTCATTCCGGCGAAAGCCGGAATCCAGTAACGCGCCAGCGGTATCACGCAACGGAGAGCACGACATGACCGACAAGCAGAAACTGGTAGTCATCGGCAACGGCATGGCCGGCGCCCGTTTCGTTGAGGAAATGGTCGCGCTGGGCGGCCAGGAGCAGTACGACATCACCGTCATCGGCGAGGAGGAATGCGGCAACTATAACCGCATCCTGCTGTCGGGCGTGCTGTCGGGTTCCCACAACCCCGACGACATCTTCATCAACCCGGTGGATTGGTATGCCGCCAACGGTGTGGAACTGCACACCGGCGTCCGCGTCATCGGTATCGACCGCAAGGGCAAGATGGCCTACGGAGCCGGCGGGGTGCTGATGCCCTATGACAAGCTCGTTATCGCCACCGGCAGCAGCCCCTTCGTGCCGCCCATGGACGGACTGATCACCGATGAGGGCGCGTACAAAAAGGGCGCGTTCGTCTTCCGCACGCTGGAAGACTGCAAAGAGATTATCGACTACGCGGCTTCGGGGGCACAGTCGGCAGCCGTCATCGGCGGTGGGCTGCTGGGGTTGGAAGCGGCGCGGGGCCTGATGAATCGGGGGATGGACGTACACGTCGTTCACCTCATGGCCTGGCTGATGGACCAGCAGCTTGATCCAAAATCCGGCGAGTTGCTGATGCGCAGCCTGGAAGGCCCAGGCGTGCAGTTCTACCTGGAAAAGCTGACCACGGCGGTATTGGGGGACGACCGCGTTGCCGGCCTGGAGTTCAAGGACGGCACGACGCTGGACTGCGACATGGTGGTGATTTCCGCCGGCATCCGGCCCAACGTTGACCTGGCCCGCATGGCCGGCCTGCACGTGCGCCGGGGCATCCTGGTGAACGACAGCCTCGCCTGCCGCAACGACCAGAGCATCTACGCCATCGGCGAGTGCGCCGAACACCGCAGCCAGACCTACGGACTGGTGGCCCCGCTGTGGGACCAGGCGCGGGTGCTGGCGGAGCGTCTGGCCGGACAAAACGCCGAGGCCGCCTACACCGGCTCGCGCGTAGCCACCAAGCTGAAGGTGATGGACGTGGAGCTGGCAGTGGCCGGGGACAAGGACGCGCTGACCGAGGATGACGAGGTGGTCACCTACGTGGAACCCAACCGTCATGTTTACAAGAAAGTGATAGTGCGCGACGGGAAGGTCACCGGCGCCATCCTGCTGGGCGACGGGTCAGCCGCGCCGCGCATTTTGCAAGCCTTTGACCGGCAGGAAGCGCTGCCGGAGAACCGTTCCGAGTTGCTGTTCCCCATGGCCGGCGACGGCGGCCCGCCTCTGAAGGTGGAGGACCTGCCGGACGCGGCCCGTATCTGCGATTGCAACGGCGTGACCAAGGGCCGCATCCTGGCGGCGGCGGAAGAGGGCTGTGGCAGCCTGAAAGCCGTCTGCGACGCGACACGGGCCGGCTCCGGCTGCGGTTCCTGCAAACCCCAGGTGCAGGCGGTGCTGCAAACCGTGTGGGATAAAGAGTTTGCCGCGCTGAGCGCTGACTAACACAGGTAGAAACAAACTGGAGATGAGAAATTGTCAACGTTAGGGTCCGCACTGGAAAACGGCAAAGCCACCAGCATCAAGCTGTTCAGCCTGGCGACGCCGCAGATGCGAACGTTCCATCTGACCTGGTTCGCCTTCTTCCTGTGCTTCTTCGGCTGGTTCGGCATCGCGCCGCTGATGGCGGTGGTGCGCGAGGACCTGCTGCTGACCAAGGCCCAAATTGGCAACACCATCATCGCATCCGTCGCCATTACCATCGTGGCGCGCCTGGTCATCGGCTGGCTGTGCGACCGCATCGGGCCGCGCCTGGCGTACAGCGGGCTGCTGGTGTTGGGTTCCATTCCGGTAATGTGCATCGGGCTGGCGCAAAACTATGAGACGTTCCTGCTGTTCCGCCTGGCCATCGGCGTCATTGGCGCGTCCTTCGTCATCACCCAGTACCACACGTCGGTGATGTTCGCGCCCAACGTGGTCGGCACGGCCAACGCAACCACCGCCGGTTGGGGCAACCTGGGCGGCGGCGTAACGCAGGCGGTGATGCCATTCGTGCTTGCGCTGGTGCTCATGTTCGGCGTCGGCGAAGTCTGGGGCTGGCGTGTTGCCATGGTAATCCCGGGCGCGGCTCTGCTGCTCATGGGCATCGCGTACTTCTTCCTGACCCAGGACAGCCCGGCCGGGAATTACAAGGATCTGCGGGCGCGGGGCATGATGCCGTCGGCGTCCCAGGTCAAAGGCTCCTTCTGGGAGGCGGCGCGCGACTACCGGGTGTGGGCGCTGTTCGTCATCTACGGCGCGTGCTTCGGCGTGGAGCTGACCATCAACAACATTGCCGCGCTGTACTATTACGACCGCTTTGAGTTGAACCTCGCCACCGCCGGCATCATCGCCGGCACGTTCGGGCTGATGAACATCTTCGCCCGCACGCTGGGCGGCATCTTCGGCGACAAAATGGGCATCAAGTTCGGGTTGAAAGGACGGGTCATGTTCCTGGGAGCCGTCCTGCTGCTGGAAGGCTTTGCGCTGTTGCTGTTCTCACAGATGGCCACGCTGTTCCTCGCCGTGGGCGCGATGATCGTGTTCAGCCTGTTCGTGCAGATGTCCGAGGGCGCGACCTTCTCGGTGGTTCCATTCATCAACCGTAAGGCGCTGGGTTCGGTGGCCGGCATCGTGGGCGCGGGAGGCAACGCTGGCGCGGTGGCCTTCGGGTTCCTGTTCCGCTCGGAGAGCCTGACCTACACGGACGCGCTGATGATCGTCGGCGTAGTGGTGCTGATAGCGTCGGCGCTGGTATTCGTAGTGCGGTTCTCACCGGAAACCGAGCGCGCCGAACGCACGGCGTTGAACAACGCCCTCGCTGCCCGCAGCGCGGCAATGCCGGCTGCGGCCGACTAGGTGGTGGCTGGGTTGGTGGGAGAGCCGATGGGATGGCGCTCGTCCTCATACGCCTCAATCAAGGCTACGAGCGCCTCCAGTTCAATCCGGCTGGGATTGCTTACGTCGTCGATCTGGCCGTCCGGGGTAGTAAGGTCGTCCATGAGCGCGGTGACGCGCGCCAACGCGGAGTCGTAATCGGCTTCTGTACGAATTGTGTTTAGGCTTGCCATCTGCACACACATCCAGCCTTATCCACCGTATCTAGCGACTACAGCGCCGATTCCACCGACGATGACACCCAATGCCATGCTCCATCCGCCTACGTACAAGATGGGCGATGGTATGTCATTCCCAGTTACAGCTATTACAAGCATCAACACCATCGGAACGCCAAACATGACGCCGGCTATTTGCAAAATAATGTTGCTCATTGTTCGCTGACTCCATCAGGGGCTAGCGTTTCGTGCCGAATTTGATGTGCTCCCCATAACAGTTCGATCTGTTCCCGGTTGGATTCAATTCGGGCAGCATTTTCTCTTGAGTTGGCCAACAGTTCTGGGTAGGCGACCAATATCCCGAATAACACTCCTACCGCGGCGCCAACGAGAAGCATTAGCGCATCCCTACGTATATTCGATCCTTCGTTCATCTCGCCTCTTTACTTGGCAATGTTGTCTTACCGTAATGCGACGCTTTGCATGTTGGCGACATCCACGCTAATCGTAAATTACCCGGCGCCGGCGGTCAATCGCTTGGCGCAGGTGCTATGATGCCC
Organism: Chloroflexota bacterium; assembly: GCA_009840165.1. Taxonomy (GTDB): domain Bacteria; phylum Chloroflexota; class Dehalococcoidia; order Lucifugimonadales; family UBA3495; genus Bin87. The sequence continues at coordinate 37,481 of VXOG01000048.1, read as the reverse complement.
CCATCCGAAACGGGAACCGGAGGTTTAACCAGATGCAGGTAGTCAGGATTTACACGGGCGAGGACGGCGAATCGCACATCGAGGACCTGGACCTGCCCTTCGAGCAGATGGGCCACGCCATGCGCACCGCCATGCAGGATGCCATCGGCGTGCAGTTCAGCCGCCTCAAGCCCACCCAGCTGGTGGACTTCCACACCGCGCCGCGCCGACAGTACGTGATCACTCTGCAAGGGCAGGTGGAGATCGGCCTGGGCGACGGCACCAAGCGTATCTTCAACATTGGCGACATCGAGTTGTGCGAGGACCTGACCGGCCGCGGCCACACCACCCGCAGCGTCGGCGACGTTGACCGTGTCAGCGTGCAAATACCCCTCGCCGACCAAACGCCCGGCGGCGGGCTTGGCGTGTAGTCGCATCCCCGTATGGTAAGGACGGGTTTCAAACCCGCCCTTACGGAATTGAAGCTAAAGAGGAGCCCATCATGCCCATCGCGCCCCTTGCCGACAATCTTGAGATGTACTACGACGACGATAACTTCACCGACCCGTGGCGCGACCCGGCGACGGTCGAGACCATCGTGCTGCACCACGGCAACGCCAAGAGCGGCCGCCTCTGGTACGCCTGGCCGCCCCTGTTGGCCCGGCAATACCGCGTGATCCGTGTGGACGCCCGCGGCTTCGGACGCTCCACCGTGCCGGCGCCGGACAGCTACGACTGGTCGCTGGAGGGTTTCACCGGAGATCTGCGAAACCTGCTGGATTACCTCGAAGTGGACAAGGTGCACCTGATCGGCGAGACCATCGGCGGCACCATCGCGTTGCAGTTCGCCTACCAATACCCCGAGCGTCTCCACACCGTCACCACCTGCACGTCGCCGTACAACTTCACCGGCGTGGACACCTACCAGAACTACTACCGGCTGGTGGCGGAAGAAGGCACGGAAGGCTGGGCCCGCGCCACCGGCGGCCGGCGGGTCAGCGCCGACGCCGCGCCCGAGCATCACGAGTGGTACATCCAGCAGATGGGACAGACCGCCCGCCACGTCGTGCTGGAAACTCTGGCCTATCTGGGCACCCAGAACCTCACCGACCGGCTCCCGTCAATCCAGACGCCGGCGCTGGCCATGGTGGGCGAACTCAGCGAAGGCGACATACCCGACCGCGCCCAGGGACAGGCCGACCTGATGCCCAACTGCACGTTGGCCCGCATCCCCGGCGCCGGCGGCTACGTGCAACACTCAGCGCCGGCCCAGTGCGTGCTGGCCTGGCAGGAGTTCGTAGGAACGGTGCATCAGCCGAAATGATCGTCTGAATCAGGATTTCCAGGATTATGGGATTGACAGGATTCGGAAACGCCTACAGCGGGTGCCAACTCAATCCTGCAAATCCTCAAATCCGGTGAATCCTGATTCTGACAATAACCCTAAAACAGCGACTTGGACTGCCCTCCGTCCACGTTTATGCACGTGCCGGTAATCAGATTGGCCCGGTCGGACGCCAGGAACGCTACCGTTTCACCAATGGGCTCCGGCCAGCCGAACTTGCCCATGGGCAGGTTGCGGTCGATGAACTCCGCCACCACCTCGGGGGTATTGTTCTGCTGGAAACGGTCCCAGCTGCTGCCGGGAAAGTCGATGCTGCCGGGCGCGACGCAGTTCACCAGCACGCCGGTTTGCGCCAACTGCAACGCCAGGTGCTTGGAGAAGGCGATCATCCCCGCCTTGCCCGTCATGTAGTCCACCGACCCGCCGTGCTCCCGTCCGTAGATGGACGCGATGTTGATAACGCGCCCCCAGCCCTGCTCCTGCATGTGCGGCAGGGCCAGCTTGGTCATACGCACTGCCGAGATCAGGTTGACCTCCAGCCCCTCCATAAACAGATCCATGGGGGTTTCGTCGAACAGCACCGAACCGCGCCGGCCGCCCACGTTGTTCACCAGGATGTCCGGCGCGCCCAGGGCATCGGTGGTTTCCTGGAGGAAGCGGGCGCAGTCATCGTCCTTGGTAACGTCGGCCTCGCTGCCGCTGGCCTTGATGCCCAACCCCTTGAGTTCTTCCACGGTGCGGTTCACCTGATCGCCATCGCGTCCACAGATGCCCACAGCGCAGCCTTCACGCCCCAGAGACAGGGCGCACTGGCGGCCCAGGCCGCGGCTGCCGCCGGTGATGATTGCTATCCTTCCGTTGAGGGTCAAATCCATTGGATTGCCTCCGTTCGTTACATTTTGGGATGCAGGGATTATAACGGGTAGGCAGTTAGGGTGTCCGAACCATAAACGTCAATAGATTGTCTGTCCGGTCGTACAGCATACGCCAGCGGTCTATCATGTCCCTGCCCAACAGAGAATGGAGCCGGTTAATGCTATGCCTCGGGTCGGGAGCCGGTTTTGCAATGCGCGTGTCAATCTCGTATCTGTGAATTTCCCTGGCGTCGCCGTCCACAAATTCCAGGATGGCCGGCTCCAGGAAATAAGTTGCCATACCGCCCACCCCATCAGACCGAACCGGGCGTTCCAGCAAGTCAAAAGGAAGTGAGATTTGCGTACTGTCTCGCGGGTGAATACACGTCGCATACGCCCCGGTGTCAACCAGGAACCTTACGCTCTTGGTTACATTGAACCGGGGCAGCGTCAGGAAACCTTCTACAATCGGCGTTCCATCCGATAGAAACTCTCCCAGGATCATATCGTCGACCTCGGATTGGGGTCCAAATACTCGACGACGACGTTGGGGCCGTATCGCAGTCCCTTCTCATCCAGTATCGCAAAGAGTTCGTGCATCGTCGCGGCAATGAACATTTCACCGCTGGGAACAAGGGCCGCCCAATGCTCGGGATACTGTTTGGTCAGCGACGGGTATTCCCGATTCATCCGCCGGCCCAGTTCTTTGAACTCCAGTAGCAACGCGATTTTGGCCTCGGTATCGTCATCCTTAGGGTAGCGGCTCGAATCCATAAGATCGCCTCCCTCATGATATGCTCGGCATGACATGACAGAATTATAACGGCTCGCCGCTTTTGACGTTCCCCCAATTGAACCGGCAGCCGCGCACGGGCTATCATGCGCCGAATCTAGAGGAAGCGTACCCATGCCTCGACCACGACGAAACCGCGACGCCGCTCTCCCCGGCAACGGAGGCCGGGAAGTCATCCGCGAGGAAGCGGTCAACACCTTCCTCGCCCAACTGCTCCGAGACCAGGGCATCGCCGCCCGCGCCGAACGCCGCAACCGCAACGCGACTCCCGACGTCCGCATCATCTTGAAGACCGGCGACACCGTGCTGCTGGAATGCAAGTGGGAGGATTCCGTCAGCCAGTTGCAAAGCCAACTGGACACCCGCTTGCGGCAGTTCCCCGACGCATTGGGTGTCATCGGCGTCCTCTACCCCGAAGGGCTGAAATACCTGGACGACACTCGCGAGGGACTTGAACACGCTGGCGATCTTGAGTGGTGGCTGCACGGTTCCCGGGGCGAATCAATCACAGACCGCCGCTCCCGTTTCGGCTCCCCCGCCGACATCGCCGACCACTTGCGCGTGTTGCCGCTGGAACTGGAGGGCACCGACCGCGTAGTCGCCGCCGCCGCCGTCATCGAGCACGCCGTCGAGCAGTCGGCTCAAAAACTCGCCACCCACGCCAGAACCGCCCGCCGTGTCCGGGACGTTGTCGCCCAAACCGACCAGGAAAGTGATCGCGCCAAAGCCCTGCGCATCGGTTGCCTGGTAGTGTTCAATGCCCTGGCTTTCCACCTCAGGCTAGCCGCCACGCACGAGGACGTGGCCGGCGTCCCCGAAGCGTATCGGGATGGCATCCCCGGCCTGTTCCGCGCTTGGCAGTACATCTGCGACAACATCGATTACGTGCCCGTTTTTGACTTGGCCGCCACTATCCTGGACATCCTGAGTGACGCTCCAACCGACTGGCACGCTCCCGTCCTGGACCCCCTCCTGAAAGCCATTGACGACACCCGCCATCTGGAAGGACACGACCTCTCCGGCCGGCTCTTCCACACGCTGCTCACCGACGCCAAGTTCACCGGCGCTTATTACACCTCCGTGCCGGCAGCCACGCTGCTCACCCGGCTGGTGTTCCACGACTGGCCGGCCGGCGTTGACTGGAGCGACCACGAGTTTCCCGCGTCCCTCAATGTTGCCGACATCGCTTGCGGCACCGGGACCCTGCTGATGGTCGTGGCCGCCGAAGCCGAACGCCGCCACACCGAGGCCGGCGGCCGGAACGCCCCCGCCCTGCACAAGGCGATGGTCGAGCAGGCCCTGCACGGCTACGACGTTCAACTCTCCGCCGTGCATTTCGCTGCCACCAGCCTGGCCATGCTGAACCCCGACATCCAGTTTGACCGCATCAACCTCTACGTCATGCCGCTGGGGGCCGACGGCGACGACGTATCCCTGGGTTCGTTGGACTTCCTGGGTGAATCCCAGGCCGCGGTCCAGTTCGCGCTGTCTCCCGCCGGCATGGGCGTCAGCGGCAGGACGATTCGCGACGCCGGCCGCGTGTATGGCGGCGGTTCCCGGGGCGCAGCCGAGGAAGAACTCGCCACGCTGCCCGACCTGGACCTGGCGATTATGAACCCGCCCTTTACCCGCTCCGTGGGCGGCAACCTGCTCTTCGGCAGCCTGCCCGCCGCCGACCGCCGCAAGTTGCAGGACGAACTTTCCCGACGCCTCAAGTCCCGGCAGGCCACGGCAACCGCCGGCCTCGGCGCCGCTTTCGTGGCCGCAGCGTCTCCCAAGCTGCGCCCCGGCGAAGGACGCCTGGCCCTGGTGTTGCCCGCCACCGTCTGCACCGGTCCCTCCTGGCAGCAGACCCGTTCCCTCATCGAGCGCGACTTCACCCTCGACACGGTCATCGTCTCCCACGATCCCCAACGCTGGAATTTCTCCGACAGCACCGACCTGTCCGAAGCCCTCCTGATCGCCACCCGCCGAGGCTCCGTGAACGGTACTGGTGACGCTCTGGAACATCGCACCACATTCGTCAGCCTGTGGCAGAACCCCGACGGCGTCCTGGACGCCCACCGCGCCGCCCAGGCCATCGCCGACACCACGCCGGCAAACCTTGAGGACGCCGGCACGGCACTGGTAACTGTTGACGGCCGGCATGTCGGGGAGCTGGTATCCATCCCCGAATCCAGGCTCATGGGTCGGAAATGGGCCGGCGTCCAGTTCGCCCGCGCCGACCTCACCCGTAGTGCAATGCGCCTGCTGGACGACGGCGAAGTCTGGGTTCCCGGCGAGTCCGCCACCGGCCAAATACCCCTCTGCCCCCTGGCCCAACTCGGCGAAATCGGCCCCGACCGCCGGCGTCTGGTCGATGGATTCGAGCGAACTGCCGTTCAAACCGCCTATCCAATGGTGGAAGGGCACGATACCGAACAGCGCAAGTCTATAGTGTGCGCCCCGGACGCCTATCTGTCGCCTCTGGTCACTCCCCGGGGCGGGCAGCGCCCGGGCTACGGCGAACACCTCTGGCAGCAAGGCGGCCGGCTGCTCATCGCCGAACGGCTTTGGCTGGAAACCAACCGGGTCATCGCGATGCGAACCGACGTCAGGGTACTCTCCAACGTGTGGTGGCCCGTCAAGATTGACGAAGTTTCCCATGAAAAAGCGCTGGCCGTATGGCTCAACTCCAGCCTGGGCCTGCTGACCCTGTTGGCCCAGCGTACCAGCACCAGAGGGGGATGGGTAGGCATGAAAAAAGCCGACCTGGAACAGCTGCCCACGCTGGACGTGCGCGCCCTGACCCCACAGCAGTTGCAAGCCCTCTCCCAACTCTTCGACAACGCAGCCGCAGACGAATTCCAACGCCTCCCCGCCATGGCCGACTGCCCCACCCGCCGCCGCCTCGACAACGGCCTCTCGGACATATTGGGATTGCCCGATCTCGATGGGTTGCGGAGGCTGCTGGCATCGGAGCCGGTGGTGACCAACCGGCGGTTGTGACCTGCGCGTTGTGAAAATTGCGAGTCGCAAACCGTTGCTGTACTATCAAAGTTCCGAAGGGCGAAATATGCCCGCGCAGGCAATCGGTATGAGCGCTGCGGCAAGGAGGCCCCGCTATGACCGTTAATCACAAAACCGCCGGTATCCCTGTCCATTACTACACCCGTTCAGAGAGGTTGGTAGAGTGTCGTAAAGAGCTGAAAGAATATGAACAGCGCTATGAACTTTCCAGCGAAAAGATGGCTTACCTCGTGGACAACGATAAAGTCAAACCCGGCATTGAGATAATCAAATGGTATCACCTCTACGACGAGCTGGAATTTCTACTCGAAATGACCCCCACGACTGGAATTCGTGGGACAACCACCAAATTCTTCACGAAGCCGGACTCAGTCAACATCCTTTCGTAGTCGGCTTTGGAGATACCCTCAGATTCGGATTTTACTTGAATGGGGGCGTTCTCCGTTTAGACGGGTTCGTCCACTGCCAAAACTCAGTAGTGCTGGAAGTAACTAATCGGCTTGAAACTGCCTACGACCGCGCTGGACGAATGTACGTGCGCTGCTACCGATTTCGCTACATAGGCCGTATTCCAGGCGGAAACCTGCTGCTCAAGTACCATAACCTGCACCGCAACCGGGACATCTACATACATCGCGTATATGACCCCACCACCGGCGCTGAGGAATTCAACGAATCCCTCCAACGCTACCAGTTCCCAACCCTCCCCGAAGTACTCGATGAGCTGGAATATTTGGCGCAGGGATCGTAAAGCTCCCATACACCCATATAAGACGCCTTCAATCGATCCGCCGACCTGCCTCCCGAAGAACAGGATCGGTTCGCCAGGTTCCTGCTGTCCGAGCTGGAGGCTGACCAACGATGGGACCAACTATTCGACCGTCCGGAGTCGGATGGGTTGCTGACCCGCCTCGTCAACGAAGCCTTGGCCGACCACCGAGGGGGAGCCACCACCCTCTTGGACCCGGCCGACCTTTAGCCATGCGCTTTTTGCCACCGTCTCAGCCGATTGACCCGGCGAGGAGTCGTTCAGCCTTGCGCGATCGGTTCAAGCAGATCCAGCAACGCGCCGACGTCATTCAAGCCCTCGTCGATTTCCCCGGCGCTCAAGTAGTCCTCATAAAAGTTGGCATGCAGGGATTCGGCCACGTTGTAGAGGCGCACGACGTCGCGGTTGCCAAGTTCCGACCGTAGCCGGCCAGCCGCAATAGAGAAATGCCGGTGGCGCTCGTGGTCCCAGTGGCGCCGTTCGGCGATGGCTTTCAGCATCAAGGCCGCGGCTCCCCAACCCTTTTCGGACGCTTGCCGAAGGTCGCCGGCGTCAAGTTCGGTACGCGCCTTGGCTAACAGGCCCCGGCTATCGTCACGGAATTTCTGTGTGGTCATTTAGCGCTCTCACAGGGGATAATGGAGCGGTAAAAATCCCCCGCACGTCCCGTCGGAACTCCATAGCCCGATTCTACCACCTGCCGACAGCACGTGTCGCCAAAGCCCAATCCTGTAAATCCCCCTATCCGGCAAATCCTGATCCTGACAGCCACAACGGAGAAAGCCAATCGAAACACCACACCAACCCATGCCAGCCCCCAACCCCATGCTATAATCTGCCGCAATTCTTATCACTGCGGAGCATGGGCTGGATGATTAAGCGGTTTTCGGTTTTGTATGTCGGGCAGATTGACCTGGACAACGTGGGCGCGGACGGCACGCCCCCCGACCAGCGTCGCTACACCAACGAGCAGTTGGCGCAGGCTTACGACCACGCCCAGGCGTTGGCCCAGCACATGGACGAGCGCGGTTTCTACTGCATGTGGATGGCCGAGCACCACTTCCAGCACGAAGGCTACGAGTGCATCCCCAACCTCATCCTCATGGGCGTCCACTTGGCCGGCCAGACCAAAAACCTGAAATTCGGGCAGGCTTTCAACATCATCCCCATGTGGCACCCCCTACGCATCGCTGAAGACTTCGCCATGGCCGACATCCTCACCGGCGGGCGCATGATATTCGGCGTCGGCCGAGGCTATCACTCCCGCGAGGTGGAGACCTTCGGCTCCCCCGTCATCGACAACGACGCCAACCGGGAGTTGTTCCTGGAACAGATGGAAGTCATCCTCAAGGCGTTCAACGAAGAATCCTGGAGCCATCAGGGCAAGTATTACACCATCCCGCCCACCGTGCCCTATCGCGGCTATGACCTGAAAGAGATTACGATGGTGCCCCGGCCCGTGAGCCAGCCCGTGGAAATCTGGCAGCCCATCGCCAGCGGGCGCACGCTGAACTACATCGCCGAGCGCGGCATCAAGGCTATGGTGGCCCTCACCGGCGAGCTGTACGCCGAGCAGATGATTACGCAGTACCACTCCGCCGCCGTCGCCGCCGGCCGCGACATCCCCCTGGGCGGCGACATGGCCCTGGGCTTCGGCTTCTACATCGCCGGCAGCCGCGAAGAAGCCATCGAGAAGGTTCGCCCCTTCCACGACGAACGCTACAAGTGGTTCGCCCCCTTCGGATTCGTCCGCTACACCGACGAACACGGCCGCCCTTGGGGCACGCCCGGCGCGCCCACGCGGGTCCCGCGCATCGAGGACGGCGTTGACCAGAAGGCGTGGTTCTGTGGCAACCCCGGCGACTTCATCGACTTCCTGCGCGAGATCGAGACCAGGTACCCCGGCTTGGAGGACATCGTGCTCCAGTGGCCCGAGGGGATGCCCTGGAACGAGTTCAAGGAGCAGTTGTCCATCTTCTCGTCCGAGGTGATGCCAGAGTTTGCCGGGAGGGAGGCAGCGCTGGTGGCCGGCGATGATTAGTCCAGCCGCCCATCCCGGAGTGGAGTAGGGGATTGGCGAACCCAGATCACGTGGCCATCGCCAAGGGGCGCACCTTTGCCATCGCTCGTTGGCGCGCCCGGCACTTCACGGAACGGGCGCACCTCGACCTGTCCGGCGCGTACCTCAGCCGCATACGGATGCCGGGTGTTGACCTCTCCCACGACAATCTGGACCAGATTGACCTTACTTCCGCTGACCTGCGCCGGGGCATCTTCAACGGGGCCCAGCTGCGGCAGGCCTACCTGACGCGGTGCAACCTGAACCGGGCCAGTTTTCAAGACTCACAGGCGTCGGGCGCGGTTTTCACCCGCTCCGACCTTAGCGGCAGCAACCTCAACAACGCCGACCTGCGGGGAGCCGACCTGTCCAACTGCGACATCGGCTTCTCAACTTTGGTGGGCGCAAACCTCTCCGGCGCGGACCTTACCGAGGCCGACCTGACCATGTCGGACCTCACCGACGCCAACTTGAGCGGGGCCCGCCTCAACGCCTCCTGTCTGGATGTCGCCAATCTGACCCGCTGCGACCTGCGGCGCACGTCCCTGGTGCGTACCCGTCTGGACCGAACCATACTGGAAGACGCCGTGGTGGACATGACCCTGTTCGCCGACTGCGACTTGAGCGCGGTTCTGGGGTTGGACACCTTGCGCCACGAAGGCCCCAGCATCGTCGGCGCGGACACGCTGGCCCGCTCCGGCGGCGGATTGCCGGAGGTCTTCATGCGCTCGGCAGGTGTGCCGCCGGATTTCATCAACGGTCACGCGCTACTGCTCCAGCAGGACACGCCCCACCGGAGAATTCTGCTTATCGGTTCCGTTGTGGACGCCACCATCGTGTCCTGGCTGGAGCACGAGTTGAGGCAGCGGGGAATGCAGTGCTGGAGCCTGTTGGCCGACGACGAGGAAACGGTGTACAACTCCCAGGTGATTCCGCCCATGAGCCGGTTTCGGGATTACGACCGGGTAGCCCTGCTGTGCTCCCGGGATGCCCTGGAGAGTTCCGCGTGCTGGCGTCTGTACCGTGAGATCATGCAGCGCCAGACCGACTCATCGGCTCGCCGCGTGTACGTGGCAGCGGTAGAGCTGGACGATTGCCTGGACCAGCCGCCCGCTCTCGACGACGAGGCATTCCAGCGGTTGCATGGAGGACCGGCGGCCCGTCTGCGGCCCCGCAAGGATGGCAAAGGAGGCTACCGCAGGGATGTCCCCGGAGTATTGGCGACGCTTACCGCGGAAGTGAAAGTCGAGCAGGAGCCGTGGCCGGACGCGCCTACTGCAACCTTGCAAGAGCAAGCCATCTGACGAAACCCTGTCATTCCGTCAAACATACCGCCATTCCGACACATACACCGTCATTCCGGCCCATATACCGTCATTCCGACACATACACCGTCATTCCGACACATACACCGTCATTCCCGCGAAAGCGGGAATCCAGTGGTCTAGATCGCAAACGATCCTTCCCGTTGCTTCATACCGCAATCTCTGGATTCCGGCGAAAGCCGGAATGACGGTGAAATGTCAACACGGCCTAATGAGGGTGCTGGCTAAAATCCCAACCGGCCGGCGCGTACTCGATTTCCACGTCGCTGCCCAGCATCAGGCACGCTTCGCCCCACTGCCCCGAGGCGTCCGCGTCCCAACCCGAAGCATCATCGGCCGGCTTGAGACGAATGCCGTCCTCGCCGCCGTAGATCAGCATGATAACGCCCTCGCCCGAATCCTCCGACAGCGCGGCCATGGCCGGACAGGGCGCGCCATTCTCCCATCCGGTCACGTCGCACCACACGTCGTTGCCCATCGGGTCCGGCGCAACGATGCGCAGCGTCGGTCGCGGGTCGGTAAGCAGGTCAAAGACCCGGTTGAGATCCATGGGGCTGTTGCCGTCGGCAACCACTTCAACTTCGTACAGCACAGGATGTACCTTCAGGGTGTTTCATTATCGTTGGTCCCAACCAGAACTGCGCTGGTTGACCGAGCGAATCGCTGGTCAAAAGTGTACAGCGGATTCGCGCCCACACGTTCCGCCGCTGCCAGGATCATCAAATCGGCAAAATCAGGACCTCCAGACCGGTACCTGAGGACTGCGCTGATAACGTCATTACTGGTCTCAAAAACCAGAGAATCGGTCACTATCAGTTGTTCGATTGGATCGGCTACTTGCGCGCGCGGTAACCGGTAAGAGCGTTCCAGTACCCAGACTGTTTCGATAGCAACTTCTCGGCAGATGAATCCGGGACGCTCCACTGTTAGAGATTCGAGCAAATCCCGCGCGGCTTCGGCCAGTTCGAGAATATCACGTACCAAGTAGCGCACCAGGACATTGGTATCTACGGCAGTCATATTTCAGTCGCGCCGGCTATGATGGCCTCTTGCATTTCCTCTAATGACACGGGCGGCCCGTCATACTTGGCTATCCCGTAGAGGCGGCTGATGTGCTCCACTTTTCGGATGCGAACTTGGCCATCATACACGAAGTACCGCACCCGGTCTCCTTCCTCCAATGATAGAGCTTCCAGCACTGCTTCAGGCAATGTGGTTTGTCCCTTCGCGGCGATTGTGGACTCGATCATGGCGCTTGCACCCATTCCTTGCCAATTGGCTGGCTGGCCTGCTACAGCCATAGTAGCAAACGATTTCTGCGCCGGTCAAACCGGCCGCGGAGTTGGGCCCTCCCGATGCTACAATGGCCGCACTACTACGAAAAGGAACGCTGATTTATGGCTGGCATCGCTTTTGAGAAACACACCCTGCCCAACGGTCTCGATGTAATTCTGCATCAGGACCGCTCCATTCCCGTTGCTGCGGTCAACGTCTGGTACCACGTGGGCTCCAAGGACGAGGAGATTGGACGCACCGGCTTCGCCCACCTCTTTGAGCACATCATGTTCCGCGGCACCCGGCACCACAAGGCCAGCCACTTCGAGCCCTTGCAGAAAATCGGCGCGTCGCTGAACGGTTCCACCACCGGAGACCGCACCAACTACTGGGAGGACGTGCCGTCCAACTACCTGGAACTGGCGCTGTGGCTGGAGGCCGACCGCATGGGCTTCCTGCTGGACGCTCTGGACCAGGAAGGGTTTGACACCGAGCGGGACGTGGTCAAAAACGAGCGGCGGCAGAGCTACGAAAATCGGCCCTACGGCATGGCCCAGTGGCACATCCAGCAATCCTTGTTCCCGCTGCCCCATCCCTACCACTGGATGACCATTGGATCCCAGGAAGACCTGGACGCCGCCAGCCTGGACGACGTGAAGGACTTTTTCCGCCGCTACTACTCTCCGTCCAACGCCAGCCTTGCCATCGCCGGCGACATCGACACCGCCGAGGCGCTGGACCTGGCGCAGCGTTACTTCGCCGACTTGGACCCCGGGCCGGCGGTGCGTCGCATCGCCCGCGCCGATTCACCGCTGGCTGGCCGCGTTGACCTGGAGATGACCGACCGCGTCACGCTGCCGCGCCAGTATTCCGTGTGGCTTGCTCCCGCCAACCATTCGGGAGACGACGACGCCAGCGACATCCTGCGGGCCATCCTGTCCGACGGCCACAGCAGCCGCATGTACCGTTCGCTGGTCTATGAAAAGCAAATCGCTCAGTCGGCGTCCGTGAGCTATTACGCCGCCGAGATCGCCGGTCAGTTCCGCATGGAGCTGACCCCCGCCGAGGGGCATACGCTGGAAGAGGTGGAGGAGGCCGCCGAGGAGGTGCTCGCCGGCATCGCCACGGAGCCGCCCACCGAAGAGGAATTTGAGCGGGCCATCAACCGCATCGAGATGCAGCACTACCGCACCCTGTCCCGCGTCGGCGGGTTTGGCGGCCGCGCCGACGCCCTCAACTACTTCAACACCTTCACCGGCGACCCGGACCGCCTCAACACGGTGATGGAAGACTACCGCAAGGTAAAGCGGGAGGACGTGCTGCGGGTTCACCAACAGATCTTCAGCGGCGGCCGGGTGCGGATGCGGGTGTATCCCGAACGACCGCTATCCACCGCGTCGATGGCGGTTGATCGCACTGTGCAACCTGCCGGCGGCCCCACGCCCGCGTTCGTTCCGCCGATACCGCAGCGCAGCCGCCTCAGCAACGGAATGGAGATCGTTGTAGCCAACAAGTCTGCTACCGGCGGCCCCCTGGTGTCTTTCGCGTTGCTGGCACGGGCCGGAGCCACCGGCGACCCCGCCGGCAGGCCGGGCCTCTCGTCGTTCACGGCGGCCATGATGGACGAAGGCACGGCCAACCGCAGCAGCCAGGAAATCTCCGCCGCCTTCGAGCACATCGGATCACGGCTGGGCGCCGAGGCCCGCAAGGAACTCACGTTGCTCACCGCAGAGACATTGGGCAGGCACTGGCAACACGCCCTGGGCCTTGCCGCCGACGTCGCTCGCAACGCCAACTTCCCCGAACACGAACTGGAGCGGGTGCGCCGGGAGCGATTGACCGACCTGCGTCGGGCCAAGGACGACGCAGGATTCCTCGCCGACTCCAACTTCGGCACGTTGGTATTTGGGTCGGGATCACCCTATGCCCATTCCAACCTGGGCAATGAGGCGACGGTGTCGGCTATGCAGCGCATCGAGCTGGTGACGAGACACAACGAGTCCCTGCGACCCGGTCTGCTCTGCCTGCTGGTGGCCGGCGACGTTTCTCTGCACGATGCCCTGGCCGCCGCCGAGGAGCATTTTGGGGACTGGAAAGCGCCGCCGGAGCCGGCAGCAAATATCGACGCCGGCGATGTGCCGGACAATGGCGACGGCCCTCGCATCTACCTGATTGACAAACCCGGCGCGGCCCAGTCGGTGATCCGTGCCGGAATGCCGCTGGTGGAACGTAGCCACGCCGACCACATGGCGCTGTCGGTGCTCAACTACGCCTTCGGCGGGCAATTCTCCGCTCGCCTCAACCAGAACCTCCGGCAGGACAAGGGATATTCCTACGGCTACAACTCCGGCATATCCTGGTACAACGCCCCGTCGCTATTGTCGGCCGGCGGCAGCGTGCAAACCGCCGTCACGCGAGAGGCGGTGGTGGAGACCCTGAGAGAGTTCGCCCACATCAGTGGCGAGCGTCCCCTCACCGAAGACGAGCTGAACAACGCCCAAAACGGGCTGCGCCTGGGCTACCCCGCCGGATTCGAGCGTCCGGCGCAACTGCTCGGCCAACTGGTAACGCTGGCCCAATTCAACCTCCCCGACGACTACTTCCGCACCTTCGAGGACAGGCTGGCCGCCGTCACCCTCGCCGACACCCACCGCATCGGCGCCGAGTACCTGGCAACCAACCGCCTAACCATCCTGGTAGTAGGCGACCGCGAACAGGTGGAAGAACCCCTGCGCAGTCTTGGCTACGTCCTAACCGTGCTGGGTGCTGAGGGGGAAATCCTAACCCAGTGGCAATAGTTTTTCTCGCAATGCCGCCTCAAAAGCATTTCGAGATATTGTCCTGGCGGCCAGCAATTTTTCAGTGGACGCCTCCAAGGTGAGGACTTCCCAATGACCACGGGTTAGCCGATAAGAACCGTCGGAATCATCACGTGCCAACTCCGGCACCAGCCAAATCACGTCTCCATCATTGATGTCCCGGCTTGCGTTGGGACTGGGACCGCCGATAGACTCGAAAAATGGACGGTCAACGGCAACGGCTATTTTGGTCTGCCATCGGCGTACAGTCGGTGCCTTGACTTGCAGTTGCGGCATAAGGCGCTTGGCGCTGGAGGAACGCCAGTCGGGGCGACGTACCCGATCCGGATAAGGTGGTAAAGGCTCCGTATCATTTCGAAGCAGTTCAAACTGAGATGACATTCCGGGCCCGGAGAAATAGACTGCTTGAATCTCCAATGCGTACCAGCGCAACTCATCGCTTCCGACCCTTCCGACGACCAAGTCAATTTTGCCGGCAGGTCTTTCGGTGCTGGTACTCTGCATGAAAGGGATCTCGCGGGCAATCATAGTTTCGGCCGAGGGCAAGCCCACGATTTCCGCTAACCATCGGATGAGCAACCTGTCCTGCTCAAATCGCGCTGGACAGACGATAACGGGCAGGTCTTCCGGACGTCTAATACGCCCGTCCTGACCTTCTTCATACTGTAGCAAAGAGCATACGCCGCCGGATTTACGACACGTCGGCGCGCCTTCTTGGAAAGGACAGGACGGTGGAGTCTCATTCCCCAACGCCGTGCGTGCTAGCCGTTGCCGGCTTGATACGGTCAGATCAACTAGCGGCTTCCCGTACCATTCTCCGATTCCGTAGCGGCTCATCGAAGGAACACTGGTTGAGGCGTGATTACAAGCTCGGACAGGCGAGCATGGTGTGTGTTTTTCATAATGACGCGAACAGCAGAAAAATGATGCTTGGCAACCAACGTCACTATCTCAGGGGATTCGTCATAGGTCATCAAGAAGTTCACTTCGCTATCGGCAAGCATCGCAAACAGCCGCTGGTGGTCAATGACGTTGTGATTGTACAAGCGGCTGCCGGCCCTTTTCCCTCCAGCCGTGTAGGGTGGGTCGGCGAAAACTACTGTCTCGCCCTTGACGCACGATGACAACATCCCTTCCAGTAATTCCATGCCGTCTGTTTCGTGAAACTCAATCTGTCCAGCATACTCAGCGATAGCACGAAGCCTCTTCGCCAACGTTTCGGGATACCACCGGGAGGCGAGTCCCTTGCCGTTCTCTCCAGATCGCGAAAGGGATGCACCCGCTGCCAATATCCCCCCTCTGCGTGTGCGATTAAGAGCCAAGGCTCGAAATCCCCGCTCTAACACACCGGTAGGAGACTGTTCGGCGATTTCCTCGATCCGCCTCCGTGTGGGAGAGAACTGTCGAATCTCAGCTATAAGGGCGTCGCTATGGTCCAGAGCTGCTTTCCAAAAAGCTGCCACTTCGCGATCGATTTCCGCCATTACACAACGTTGCGCCAGTCCTTCCATCACTGCGGTCAGGGACACGATGCCACCGCCAGCGAAAGGCTCAACGATAACTTCTGGCTGGGCATCTTGATTGCCCAGCCATGCGCGAATATGAGGCACGAGCCACGTCTTACCGCCGGGATAGCGCAATGGGCTGCGCTGTGGAACGGTCGCCACGTTAACTGCCGGTATGGAGGATAGCGGAATTGCGGTTATCCTTGCCGAGGAATTTGTAGAATGACTGATGGATAACATAGTGGCATGGCGTTCTTGGCAACGCATCTAATGTGTGAGAATACCGGCGTATTTTCCGATAACGTCAGCAAACGCGCAACTGCATTTTGTCACCACTACGATGCACGCTGAAGGAGGCGATAATACCCGCATCATCAGTCTGCGCCGGTCGAACGCCAAAGAGGAGAAAACGTATGATGAAGAACGCTGACCTGACAGCCCGGCGTTTTGACGAACTGGTGGCAAGCAAATTGACCTTCGCTGAAATTGCCGCACAATACAATGAAGAAATTGCCATCAACGTTGGCATCGCCCGGGACCCGGATAACCCGGAATGGACCGCGGAAATGTTCAAGCGGGCGCGGCCGGCGATTGAAGTCCATCCCCACTTGGTCGCTCAGAGCTTGCGCCGGCGGCATGAACAGGAAGGCTTGAGCAAACGACAAGTCAGCGTTGAGCTGGACATTGACCTGCTCGCCCATTTCCTCGAAAGCGGACCCGATTGGCAAAAGCGCATCAACGACACCCTCCGCTCAGCCATCGAGGCGTTACCCCACCGCTCCCCGCTGCGCCCCGAATAGCCGCTCCATTCCCCGCGCCGCCAGCGCTATCGCCTCCCCCGCCCGCTGCCTCGGAAACGGCATACCCTCCGCCGTCCCTTGTATCTCCACCAAATCCCCGGCGTCGGTCATCACGATGTTGAAATCGGCGTCGGCGGTGGAGTCCTCCGCGTAGTCCAGGTCCAGCAGCAACTCGCCGTCGTGCAGCCCGACGCTGATGGCGGCCACGGCGCAATGCAGAGGAATTCGCTCCAGCCGCCCACTGTCCACCAACCCCTGCATCGCCAGACGCATCGCCACGTATGCGCCGGTGATGGCGGCGGTGCGCGTCCCGCCGTCGGCCTGCAACACGTCGCAGTCCAGGTAGATGGCCCGCTCGCCCAACGCCGGCAGATTCGCGGCGGCGCGCAGGGAGCGGCCGATGAGCCGCTGGATTTCCTGGGAGCGGCTGGCGGTACGCCCGGAGTCCCGGTCCCGCCGCCGGCGTGACGACGTGGCCCGGGGCAGCATGTCGTACTCGGCGGTCACCCACCCCGTGCCGCGTCCGCGCATCCAGCGTGGCACGTCTTCCTCCACCGACGCCGCGCACAGCACCGCCGTGTCGCCCATCTCGATCATGGCCGAACCTTCGGCGAAAGGCTGACAGCCGGGCGTAATGCGTACCGGGCGCAGTTGGTCGGGCGCGCGTCCGTCGTGGCGAATGATGGAATTGCTCATGTTGGCAGCGTCCTGAACAGTGATGCAAACAGTGTAACCCACGTTTGACACCATTGCCGGCCCGCCCGATAATGCGGACACTCCCGGCCGGCGACTTACCCACGCATTGCCATCGCCGGCGGCAACGGATTGCCATGGCCAGCCAGAGCGAACAACCTCATCTCCCCGTGCCGGCCGGCGACATCGGCCTGCTCACCGACTTCTACGAGCTGACCATGGCTCAATCCTACTTCGCCGAGGGCATGGACGGCGCGGCCACCTTCAGCCTGTACGTGCGTGAATACCCGCCCGATCGCGGATACCTGGTCGCCGCCGGCGTTGACGACGCCCTCGATTGCCTGGCCGCCCTGTCCTTCAACGACGCCAGCGTGGACTATCTGCGCGACACCGGCGTATTCACCGAGGAATTCCTGGAATACCTGCGCGACTTCCGGTTCACCGGCAGCATGCGATCTATGCCTGAGGGGTCCCTTTTCTTCACCGATGAGCCGGTCCTGGAAGTGACCGCGCCCGTCATCGCCGCCCAACTCGCCGAAACCATCGTCATCAACCAGGTGCAGTACCAGACCTTGCTCGCCACCAAGTCCGCTCGCTGCGTGGATGCCGCTGACGGCCGACCCCTGGCGGACTTCGCGGCCCGCCGCACCCACGGCTCCGAGGCGTCCCTGCGCATGGCCCGCGCGTCGTACATCGCCGGCTTCGGCGCGACCAGCAACGTGCTGGCGGCCCGGCGCTACGGCATCCCGCCTACCGGCACCATGGCCCATTCCTACATCACCAGCTTCGACGACGAAGCCGAAGCCTTCCGCGCCTACGCCCGCCGGTTCCCCGGCCGCAGCATCCTGCTGCTGGACACTTACGACACCATCAACGCAGCGCACATCGCCGTTCAAGTGGCCAGAGAAATGGAATCCGACGGCCATCGCCTGACCGGCGTGCGCCTCGACTCCGGCGACTTCGACGACCTGAGCCGGCGGGTGCGCCGCATTCTGGACGACGCCGGCCTGGACTACGTGCGCATCGTCGCCAGCGGCGGCCTGGACGAATACGAACTCAACCGGCTGGTCCGGGGCGGCGCGCCCATCGACATGTTCGGCGTCGGCACCCGCGTCGGCGTGTCCGCCGACGCCCCGTATTGCGACATGGTCTATAAGATGGTGTGCTACGGCGGCCGGCCCGTGATGAAACTCAGCGCCGGCAAAGCATCCCTCCCCGGCGGCAAGCAGGTATTCCGTCAGTACGACATCCACGGCAAGATGGCCGGCGACGTGATCGCCCTGGAGGACGAACGCCATGACTCCGGCGAACCACTGCTCACGCAGGCAATGACGGGCGGGCAGCGCACGACGCCGGCAAGCCCGATTGACTCGGCCCGCCAGCGCGTCGCCGACGGCCTGGCGAAGCTGCCCGACCAACACCGGCGACTCAAAACGCCGGCCCGCTACCCCGTGTCCGTAAGCGCCGGCGTCCAACGGCTGGAAACCCAAATCCGCAGAGAATTAGCTGGCGGCGGAGCCTGACCCGTTGGCGTGCCCGCATTTGGAATGTTGTCAGAATCAGGATTCGCGGGATTATCGGACTTTCAGGATTGACCATATCCCGGCGTAACCAACTCAATCCGGTAAATCATCAAATCTGGTGAATCCTGATTCTGACGATTCCGTCGCCGGGAAAAAGGAGTTCAATACCCATGAAAATAGCAGTCTGCGTGAAATACGTCCCCGTAGTTTCCCGCATACAGTTCGACTACGAAAACAAGGTGATCCAGCGCGAGGGAGTTCCGTCGGAAATCAACCCCTTCGACCTGCTGGGCATCAACATGGCCGTTGACCTCAAGGACGGCGACGCCGACACCGTGATCGCCCTGTCCATGGGGCCGCCCAACGCCGCCGAGGGTCTCACCCAATGTTACGCCCTGGGCGCCGACCGCGCGGTGCTGCTCTCCGACCGCGCGCTGGCCGGCAGCGACACCCTTGCCACCGCGCAAGCTCTTTCCCTGGCGTTGCAGCGCGAGTCGCCCGACCTCATCGTCTGCGGACGCAACAGCAGCGACGCCGAAACCGGACAGGTCGGGCCGGAAGTCGCCGAGCTCATGGGCCTGCCCCACATCAGCAACGTCCGCAAGCTGGAAATCGACCGTGCCGCCAACCGTATCTCGGTGGAACGCGCCACCGATGAAGGCTACCAGGTTCTGGAATGTGACCTGCCGGCCGTCGTCTGCGTAACCGAGGGCGCAGGACAGGAACGCTACCCTGGCCGCGAGGAAATGACCGAAGCCGAAACCAGAACCGTCGAGCAACTGACCTGCGCCGACCTCACCGATGACCTCTCCCTGTTCGGCCTGGAAGGATCGCCCACCTGGGTTGAGGACATCCGCCTCGTCGAACCCGACCGCCTCGGCGTCGTCATCCGCGACGAAACGCCCGAGGAGGCGGCCCGCCAGATCGCCGAGCATCTGCGCGAACGCCTGGCGTCCCTCGCTGCCGACGCCGGCGACGACTCCGACGATGCGGAACTGCCCCACCACGACGGCGGCGACCGGCCCATCTGGGTAGTCGCGGAACTGACTGGCGACGGTGTACGGCAGGTCACCCTGGAGATGCTGGGCAAGGCCCGCGCCCTTACGCCCATCACGCAGAGCGAAGTCGTCGCGGTCGTAATTAGCGATTCCATCGGCGAACCCGCGAGTCAAATGGGCATACTGCGCCAACTCGTGGAGGGTGGCGCCGACCGCATACTCACGCTGGACACCACCGGGCTGGGCCCGATCTGCGGCCGCGGCGTCGCCGACAGCCTCTCCGATACGATAGCCGCCGATCCGCCCTACGCCGTGCTGTTCGCCGCCACCGCCGACGGACGCGACCTCGCCGCTCGCATCGCCGCCCGCCTGCGCCTCGGACTCACCGGCGACGCCATCGACCTGGAAATCAACGACGCCGGCCAGCTGGTGCAGCTCAAGCCGGCCCTGGGCGGCAACGTCGTCGCCCCCATCCTGTCCAAAACCCTGCCCAACCTGGTGACGCTGCGCCCCGGCGTGCTCACGCCTGCCGCCCCGGAAGACGGCGCCAGGTCGGCGCGTATGGACGTAATCCCGCCCGCCACGTTGTCCGGCGCAGACGTCACACTCGTCAGCGAACAATTCTCCGAAGAGCACGGCGCACTGGAATTGACTTCCGCCGAAGTCGTCGTCGGCGTCGGCATGGGTGTGACCGAGGAAGGCGTGCCCACCGCCCAGCAGTTGGCGTCCACCATCGGCGCGTCCATCTGCACCACCCGCAACGTGGTGCATTCCGGCTGGCTGCCCCATCACATACAGGTGGGCATCAGCGGGCGCACCATCGCCCCGCAGGTGTACCTGGCCGTGGGTATTCGTGGCGCGTTCAACCACACCGTGGGCATCCAGAAAGCCGGCGTCATCCTCGCCATCAACCGCAACCACCGCGCCGCCATCTTCCGCGCCGCCGATTACGGCATCGTCGGCGACTGGAACGAATACCTCCCGCCCGTGGTCGAAGCCATCAAACCAGTCCTGGCGGAGCGCGGCCTGGCGTAAGCTTGCGATGGAAGGGGACAGCGCCGGACGATCTTGATGGTAGCGTTATTTGACCTGAATGCCTTACTCAAAATAGAATATATGTAAGGAGTTGCCATGATCGTCAAAATCACTGCCAAGCGGCAGGTCACCTTTCCGGCTCGTGTCCTGGACGCTATGGGTGTGAAACCCGGTGACCGGCTGGAACTGACTGAAAGCCCCGATGGTTACCTGATCCGTCCCAAACGCATTGACCCCTCACGTTTGGGAACTCTGCGCGACAAAATAGCCCCCGGACACCCGCCTTTCGACATCCATACATTCCGCGAGCAGTCCTATGACCCAACCCTGCGGGATTGATACCTCGGTCTTGGTGCGGCTGGCAGTTGGAGAGCCCGAACTTGACTTCGAGCGCTGTGTCGCGGCGTTGCGCACTCTGGTTGAAGACCACGGCCGTGAAGTCTTTGCTTCAAACCAGGTGATTGGCGAGGCCTACGTTGCTATCCAGCACCACTATCGAGTTTCGGACACGGACGCTCGCGCCGCCCTCATCAACGTTCTCACCAGCGGCCTGGTTGCTCCGCTCAACGGCCAATCCGTCATCCTGGCGCTCCGTTCAAAAGGGCAGCCCGGGCTTTTCGACCGCCTCATCGCCGACGATTACTCCCGAGTCGGTTTACAAACTCTTACCCTCGACCGCAGAATGGCGTCTTTGCCCGGAGCACAGAGGTTGTAGGTAACTTGCCCGCCTTCCCGTCCCAATGCCATCAACCGCCCGGTGACACGGTAGCGTTCCGTTCTGGGTGGTTTGCCTTTTGTCATTGCGAGCGCAGCGTGGCAATCTCGTTAGCGTAGCAGCAGTTTTCGCCATTCGGAGGCTCTTCTCGAGAACCCGCACTATCTAAAACGGAACACTGCCCGATGACACCGTCCCGTTGACTAATACCGGACTTATGTTCCATAATAATATCGTGCACATCAAATACCAACCAAGCCCACCGTCTTGCCAGAGGTGATACCGCTACCCGGTCGTTCACGGCCAACCCGTCAGAACCAAAATCGCATACCCGCCTCCGCTATGACCAGCGTCCGGCCAACATCTAACCGGCGTGGTCCCAACGGGAGCCAGCGCCTGCTCACACGCTGAGCGTCCGGCACCATCCCCGCTCATCCTGAGCCTGTCGAAGGACCATCCTGAGCTAGTTGAAGTGCTGAGCAACTCCCTCTCCCCTTGTGGGTGGCACATCCGCCTGTGGTCGGAGAGGGTTGGGGTGAGGGGTTTCAGCCCCAACGCCGTCCGCTGAATTGAGGAGCAAAAACCCATGCGTAACCCCGCCGGCCGTCGGGCTGACAACGACCACCGCGAAACCATCACCTCTGGCAGACACCGCTACATCAATCAAAAATATCCCCTTTATCCCGTAAATCCTGTTCATCCCGGTAAATAAATCCCCCGACCCAAGGAGCCATCGCCCGTGAACTCAACCCACCACCTGGAACGCAGCCAGCATTACCTGAATTTCGTCCCCGGCAATCTCGCCGCCGGCGACTTCGCCCGGGCCGCAACCGCGCTGGCCCGCTGCGCCAGCCACGCCGCTACCGCCGCCGCCGTCCATCGGCATAACGGCCATCACAGCCGCCGGCGCCTTTCCACGGCCCTGGCCGAGCTGGTCTTCGAGCTTCGCCTCGCTCATACCCACTGGCGCGCTTTCCGCGATGTGTACCGCCTGCCGGCTCAACTGTCCGGCGTCACACCACAGGCCGCCCGCCGCCTGCTCCGCCGATTCAAGCGCCGGGTTTCCCGTCTCCACGACGCCGTCGCCGCTGCCATATTCCTTACTCCACAAACACCGTCCTTAGAGCAAATCCTCGCTGATCCAACCCTGCTGCCCGACCCGGAACCCAGCCCCGTCGTCGCCAACATGGGCGAACTCCGCCAGCTTTTGAACGTCCCCCTGGACACCGCCTATCGCAACCATCCCATCGGCTGCCCCGGCTGTCTCGCCCACAACTCCAGCCATGCGCCGCCCCTAACCACACCCAAAATCCTGTAAATCCTGTCCATCCATGCAAAGAAACGCGCCCCAATTCACCAAATCATTGCGCTCGCCCTTCCCCGGCGTTACAGTAGGTACAATCTCAAAATTGTTCAAAAAAGAATCTAAATAACCGTCAGGGAGGTTAGCGATGAGTTCCGGTTCCGGGCAGAAGATTGTGTGCGTTCTCTACGACGACCCGGTGGCGGGTTTTCCGCCGGACTACGCGCGCCAGGGAATCCCCGCCCTGAGCCAATACCCCGATGGGCAGACCTTGCCCTCGCCGTCGTCCGTCGATTTCACCCCCGGACACCTGCTGGGTTCCGTGTCCGGCGGCCTGGGATTGGAACCATTCCTCAAGTCCCGCGGCCACGAATTCATCGTTACCTCCGACAAGGATGGCCCCGATTCGGTGTTCGAGCGGGAGCTGGTTAACGCCAACGTGGTGATCTCCCAGCCCTTCTGGCCGGCATACCTCACGGCAGAGCGCATCGCCAAAGCCCCCAACCTGAAGATGGCCATCACCGCCGGCATCGGTTCCGACCACGTTGACCTCCAGGCCGCCATCAATCGGGGCATCACGGTTGCCGAGGTCACTTGGTGCAACAGCATCAGCGTCGCCGAGCACGCCGTCATGCAGATGCTCGCATTGGTCCGGGACTACATCCCACAGTATGGATGGGTGATGCGCGGCGGCTGGAACATCGCCGATGCCGCCTCCCGTTCCTACGACATCGAGGGCATGGACGTAGGCGTGGTCGCCGCCGGACGCATCGGCCTGGCCGTGCTCAAGCGCATGAAGCCCTTCGACGTGAACCTGCACTACACCGACCGCCACCGCCTGCCCGCCGACGTTGAAGCCGAGTTGGGCGCGACCTTCCACCCGACCGTCGAATCCCTGGTCAGCGTCTGCGACGTGGTCAGCATCCACTGCCCGCTGCACCCCGAAACCGAGGATATGTTCAACGACGAGCTGATTGGCAGGATGAAGCGCGGGTCGTACATCGTCAATACCGCCCGGGGCAAGATTTGCAACCAGGACGCAATCGTGCGCGCCCTGGAGAGCGGTCAACTGGCCGGCTACGCCGGCGACGTCTGGTTCCCCCAGCCCGCGCCCAACGATCACCCGTGGCGTTCCATGCCCAACCACGCCATGACGCCCCACACGTCCGGCACGTCCCTCTCCGCCCAGGCCCGCTACGCCGCCGGCGTCCGCGAGATCCTGGAGTGCTGGTTCGATGGCCGCCCCATCCGCGAGGAATACCTCATCGTGCAGGGCGGCGCGCTGGCCGGCGCCGGTGCCCACTCCTACAGCGAAGGCGACGCAACTGGTGGTTCGGAAGAAGCCGCGCGCTTCACCGCCAGCTGACGCGGCTAGTCGAATGCTCCCTCTCCCCTGGTGGGAGAGGGTTGGAGCCTGCCCCGCACTTGATGCGGGGGTGAGGGGCATACCTCTAGCAGATCATCGTTTGCGCCGCTAGTCGTCCGTCCAGCCGGATATGGCGCAACCCGGCTCTGGCTTGCGCGGAAACTCCCGGCACACCCGTGGCCGCTCTGCGTATATGCGGCAGGCGAAAGTAGCCTGATCCAACATCGGGCAGCACTCGCCCGGATGGTCCAGGAACAGCAGGTTGCCTCCTCCATCAGCGGCAGGTTTGACGATCGCGGCCTCGCCCAGGCGGTTGGCGGCCCGGTGGAACGCCGAGATTTCGTTGGGTTCCAACCGTAGGATCAGCGGGCCGCGGCAGCACATGGCACGGCACTCGTCCATGCAAATGCGGCTCGCCTCTGCCGGCGTCAGGTTCAGCATCGCCTCACCGGGACGCCGGCGTGTGCAACGAGTCCAGCAGGACGCGAGCGGCCTGCGCCACCTCGTCCACCGCCAGGTCGAACGCCGGCGCGTTGGCCCTGGATGGCTGACGGTAGCCGCTGATCTTGCGGACGAATTGCAACGCCGCCGCCCGCACCTCCTCGTCAGAGGCAGACTCATCGGCGCGGCGCAGGGTTCTAATGCTTCGGCACATATATTCGCTACTCACCTTGCTTACAGATCAAATATATCGCTCACCGCGCAGGAAAACCCGGGCAAAACGTCGCCGCCGTCCAGGGTATCGGCATCGGTCAGGGTCTGCGCCGGCCCGTCTTGAGGCATCACGGTGACGGTACGAACGTCCGGGTCAATTAGCAGAACCAGCCGCACGCCGAAGCGCAGCCACATCTGGGCCTTGTCGTACATGGCGACGGGGCGGTCGTTTGGCGAGATTATCTCCACCACCAGGTCGGGTACGACCTCAGCGTAACCCCGAACGCGGGTATCCAGGGACAACTTCTCGGCGGAGATAAAAGCGATGTCCGGCTCACGAACGGTGTCGGGGTTGCGTTCAAGGCGAATTCCGGCATCAGAGCCGACCACTCGGCCCAGGCGATTGGGGCGGACCACATTACGCATCATGCCACCCAGGTTCATCACGATTTCACCGTGTTCAATGCCATTAGCCACGGTCTTGTGTAGCACCCCCCTGATCAGTTCGCCGCGGACGCCCTCGCTGTGTAAACGCAGCAGGTCGTCGGCGGTGAGCAGCTTCACCTCGGATTTTGCCGCTGTGGTAGTCATACTGGCCTGCCCGATTGCTGATTGATGCCGGCATTATACACGGCAGTGCGTGTTACACTGCCGCCGCGCAATCGCCGTCTCTACCTCACAACCGTCATTCCGGCGAAAGAACAGCTTGCCCCGTGCTTGACACGGGGTCACCCCGTACTTGATACGGGGCCGGAATCCATCAAGGGAGTTATGCTTATGCAGCCGCTTTCCGATTTGCGCGTCCTGGCCGTTACCGTATTCCTGGCCGGGCCGTTTTTGAGCATGACACTGGCCCGGCTGGGCGCCGAGGTCATCAAGGTGGAGATACCCGGCCGGGGCGATCCGGTGCGCGGCAACGGGCCCTTCGCCGGACCCGACGGCATCCACTCGGAGCAGCGCTCGGAACAGCACATCGCCACCAGGTTCCTCAAGCGCAGTCAGGGCGTCAAAAGCGTTACGCTGAACCTGCGTACCGAAAAAGGCCGGGAGTTGTTCCTGCAAATGGCCCGTCAGTCCGACATCGTGCTGGAGAACCTCGCCCCAGGCTCCATGACCCGCCTGGGCCTGGGCTACGACGACGTGTCGGCGGTGAATCCCGGCGTCATCTACGCCAGCATCTCCGGCTACGGCCAGACCGGGCCGTATGCCCACCAGCCGGCCCACGACCCTCAGATCCAGGGTATGAGCGGCCTCATGGACATCAACGGCGAACCCGATGGCCCGCCCACCCGCGTCGGGTTCTACATCGGCGATCTGGTTACGCCCATGTTCGCCGCCACCAGCATCCTGGCCGCTTTGCGCGAAAAGGAACGTACCGGCCAAGGCACGTACCTCGACGTGTCCATGATGGACACTCTCACGTCCCTCATGCTGATGGAGAACCTTGAGGAGGACATGGCCGCCGGCATCCCCCTGCGCACCGGCAACAACAGCCGCAGCGGGCCCACGGGCCAGTACCACGCCAGCGACGGCGCCATCATCATCACGGCGGCCAGCGATGACCAGTGGCGTCGCCTATGCAACGCCATCGGCACGCCGGAACTGATCGAGGACGAGCGGTTCGCCCGCTACCAGGTCCGTTCCGAAAACGCCGAACCCGCCAGAGCCGAAGTGCAGCAAAGAATCGGCAAAATGACCCGTGTCGAGGCCCTGGAATGTCTGTCTGCCGGCGACGTCCCCTGCGCCCCGGTCCGAACCGTGCCGGAAATTCTCGCCGATCCCCACTTCCGCGACCGTGGCGCGCTGCGACCCATGCGCAACGCCGCCTTCAGGAACGAAAACGGCGACGGCGAAATTGACGAAGTAGTGGCCGGTTTCCCGGTACTGTTCGACGGTCAACCCCTGCCCGACATCCCCGGCGCCCCAGCCCTCGGCCAGCACAACGCGGAGGTGTTCGGGGAATTGTGCGGCGTTAACGCCGAAAACCTGGCACAATTGCAATCCGACGGCGTGATCTAATCTGTCCTCAATCTGACGGAAAAGCTCAGGCTTCATACCCCATCCAAATCATCCTGTTTATCCATGCAGATTCAAAACCGGTTCAGGAGGAACCCGCCAATGCCACGCATTACCACCAAGCCCCTGCGCTCCGTCATGTTCGTTCCCGGCAACAAGGAGGACTGGATGCGCAAGGCTCCCCAGTACGGGCCGGATGCTCTCATCCTGGACCTGGAGGACTCGGTGCCCGAGTACGACAAGGACGCCGCCCGTCCCCTGGTCGCCAGGATGATTGACGAACTGTCCGAGCGGGGGATGACCCTGTTCGTGCGCGTTAACCGCCTGGAAACGGGGCTAACCGGATTCGACCTGGAGGCAGTCACCCGTCCCGGACTGTACGGCATCCTGCTGCCCAAGGTGGAATCACCGGCCGACGTGGTGGAGGCGGACGTCCTGCTGCGCTACTTCGAGCGCAAGGCAGGCATGAATCTGAACACGGTCTGCATCGACCCTGGCCTGGAAACGGCGGCCGGCATCCGCACCGCCTACGACATCGCCATGGCGTCGGATCGCGTGGCCCACATGGGCGGCAGCGGTGGCAAGGGCGGCGACACCGCCCGCAGCGTCGGCTACCGCTGGACCCTGGAGGGAGCCGAGACGCTGTACCTGCGCAGCAAAGTGCTGATCGACAGCCGCGCCGCCGGCATCCAGTGGCCCATCAGCGGCGGCTGGTTCGACATCCGCGACCTGGAGGGGTTGCGCTACTGGGCCAACAACCTGAAAGCGCTGGGCTACACCGGAATGCACCTGATTCACCCTTCTCACGTCCCCATCGTCAACGAGATTTTCACCCCCACGCCCGAGGAAATCGCCTTCTGGCAGGGCCTGCTGGACGCCATGGACGAGAGCCGTCGCCAGGGCACCGCTGCCGTAACCTATGCTGGCGACATGGTGGACGTTGCCCACGAGGAAACCGCCAAAGCCATGCTGGATATGTGCCGTAGTCTCGGGTTGGTGTAAAAACGGTTGTGGCTCTCACGTGGTGTTGGTAGAGTACAAGCATGGAAGCCGCATCCCACATCTGTCGTCTATCGGGGTTGATCGCCAGGCAAATTGCTGTCCAAACTATTCTGTATTTGGGTGGTGTTCTCTTGGCAACGCTGTGCCTGGGCACTCTGGTGCTCCTGTTACTCGGCGTGTCTCCGTCGGCCTTTACCCAGGACTTCGCTTTCCACGCTACGCAGCTGGCTAGTCAGGCACTTTTGGCGATGGGAACACTGGCAGTCGTCTTCGCTGCTATTGCGGGTTTCGGGAGCTGCTGTCTCTATTGGAGCCGAGGCGTCAAGTTGCCTGACCATGCTTCAGAATGGATACGTCGCTACTACGCGGGCCTGCCACTGCTGTTGGCTGGCAGTGAGCGGGACGGTCCTACCAGTTTGGCAACAACCAGAAGAGCTTGGCTTGCGGCTCCCGGCCAACGGGCATTTCGAGCCATGCCAGCCGCATTGTCAGGTGCCGTACCGCGTTTGGAATAGACATCCTCTTCAAGAAATGGACGCCCTTGCCGGCATACGTCGGCGGGGCGATTTACGTTCTTTTGGAGGAATATCCATGTTAAAGCAATGCACGAAGTGCCTTGAGACAAAGCCATTGGACAACGACAATTTCTACTTCAGCAAAAGCAACCAGCGCTTTAGCTCCAAGTGCAAAACCTGTTCCAGAGCGGAACAGAATGAAAAGTATGCCAACGATCCTGAATTCAGGGAGCGGATAAAGGCAAGGCAACGGACACCAGAAGCGCGACAGAGGAAAAATCGACGGAACCGGGAACGCCGAGCCAACAATTCAGAGTGGCGCGAATCCGAGAAGGCCAGGCAACGAGAACGATACCAAAATAACCGCGACGATATTCTGGCCCGGCGGCGAGAAAAGTGGGCGAATGACACTGTTTTCAGGGAGAGAACCTTATCTGAGCGGAATGTCCGCTATCACAACGAGCCCGGGTACCGCGATGTACTATTGTCAAATAGGAGAGAACGTTATCACAACGACGAGGAATACCGGCAAAGAATCCTAAAAGCTAAGCGTACACCGGAAGCCCGACAGCGAGAAAACGAGCGCTACAATGAACGCCGCGCTAACGAACAGGAATGGTGGGAAATTAAGAAAGCGCACAAGAGGGAACGTTACCAGAGTGATCCTGCGCTTCGAGAAAAGTTGCTTGCGAAACAACGGACTCCCAAAGCTCGAGCTAGGGTCAACCAAAGGAACAAAATGCGCAGGGCCACAGATTTGGAATGGCGCGAGTCGCAGAATTCCAGGAATCGGGAACGCTACGGTAACGATCCAGAGTACAAAAAACGGATCAGGAACCAGTCTTTGGTAAGTTTGTACGGCATCACCCTCAAACAACGCGCACAAATGGAAGCGGCACAGTGTGGCTTGTGCGCTATATGTCGCCAAGCGGAAAAACTGTTCGTCGATCACAATCACGAAGATGGGCAAGTAAGAGCGCTCCTGTGTCCCAATTGCAACAGCGGGCTTGGATATTTTGAGGAGGACGAAGAGATTCTGCTGGGTGCAGTGGAGTATCTGTATCGTGAGCCAATGGAGCCATATTCGGTTCCTATCATCCCAGATGAGCAACTCTTCGCGAGGTTTGGGATTCCGTACTGGGCTGAACAGAGTCGAGATAAGAAGTTCAGAAAACAAAAGAACCAGAACTTGCAGCAGAAGTACGGTATCACTATTGACCAGTACGAATGGATGTTGGCAAAGAACGCCGGACTCTGCTGGATTTGTAACCGCCCGGAAGAGCGAAAACGACATCAGAAAGCTCGTTACCTAGAGGCTCTTTACGTCGATCACGACCATCAAACCGGGATGATCCGCGGCTTGCTTTGCCGCAAATGCAATACAGGGGTCGGCTACTTCCAAGACGATGCAGCGCGAATGCTTGCCGCCATCGCTTATCTTGACCAATGGAACGTTTCAAACGCCGATAGGGGTGGCGAACCAAGCGGCCGATAATACAGTCAGTGGTTTGTGCAACCCTAACGTCGTTGCCAGTTTCATCAACGTTGACATCATGTCGCGCTGCACCGGCGCTTGGCTCGGCGCCACGACGCTGACGGGAGGTATCAACGCAATCATGCTCAGGCGAGAACGAGAACGTGCCGACGAAGAACGCAAGCGTGCCGACGAAGAACGCAAGCGCGCCGACGAACGCATCGAACAACTGATGAACGAACTGCGCGAGGAACGGCAGCAGTCTGCCCAAGAGAGACAAGCAATGCTGGCTACTATTGCTGAACTCACCAGTGCCATCTCGGAGTTGCGGCAGCAGAACAACGGTAACGGCCAATCGTAATTGGCGCGCCGGCCTCAGCCTCCCTCGCCGGCCCGCAACACCCGCTGTACCTCCAGCCGTCCCGTCACGTAGGCCAGCCAGAACACCGTGACGATGCTAACCACGGCCAGCACCGCGTAGGCCAGTGCCAGCATCCGCCAGTCGGTTTCAAAAGTGAGTGGCGGTGTGGCGCGGACTCCACCTTCTGCAACTTCCAGCACGGGCAGCAGAGCCGCCCCAATCTGCGCCCCGGCCCACGTGCCCACGGCCACGCCGGCGATCACCACGATGGCCAAGTTGAACCATACCACGGCGTTGAGCTGCCCCCGACTGCTGCCCAGGGTGCGCAGCAGCGCGAACTCAGTCTGACGCTCGCGGGTATCCAGCCAACAGAACAGGGCAATGCCCGATGCGCTGGCCAGGGCCAGGGCCAGGAACATAATCACCAGCAGGCCGCCCCATCCGGCATTGGCCAGCGGTTGCTGCCCGCGAAGTTCAATCTCCTCCTCGGCTACGATGACTCGGCCGCTGGTTATCCCTATATCCCGGATCAATTCGGCGGCCTCGTCGGACTGTGCAATCGCGCCGTCCAAATCTCCCGGAGGGTTCTCCAGGTCAATCCAAAGCTCGCCCGCTCCGCCAAAAATGCGCCTACCATGCTGGTTGGAGTATTTCACGAACTCCCCCAGGTCAGCGACGACGAAGGGTTGCTCACGGGGATCCACTGTGGGGAAGAAATCCGTCACAGCGATTATTTCCAGGGGAAGCGCAAAGGTTGACATGCCGAGGCTGATCCGGTCTCCGATCTCAGCGCCGGTAGCTTCCAGGATGCCGGGGCTGACCACCGCGGGCAGCGGTCGCGATGTGGAGCCGGGTGTCAGCCCGGGGGCGCCGATGCCTCCGGGAGCCCAACTGAACACCGTAGAGCCGGCCGCTCCGGTACGAGATACGTTCCGGCTGGTCTCGAAAGAGTAGAGGCCGGGACGCACGTAGTCCTCGATCACCCTCCAATTGTCCGCGGTGTCTAATGGAGCAATTTCCACATCACCCCGGGGCGTTTGCGCGCTCAATTCATTGAGGAACAGGACGCCGGGACGATCGCCGCCGGTGCGCCCCACGATCTGGATATTGATCAGCGTATATGGCGGCTGGTCAATGCGGGGTCGTCGTTCGTCATCGGAGCGTCGTCCTGTCCTGCCCAACCGCAGGGCAAGATCTCCTTGAAGTTGCACCCAATCCCGTCCGGTGACGTCGCCGAGAGGAATGTCATAGTTCCGGCCGGCGCCGTCTCGTACCCGCGCCGACACGCTGATCAGCCGGCTCTGTCCGCCGATGGCGGACCCGCTGCGGGCCCACAGGGAGAGGCCGGTGGTTCCTTCGGGTAACGGCAGTCCATCGACCGCGTTCGGATCCGGAGCGATTGACGCCATCAAATCGGACAGCGTATTGCCCTCGCCGAAATCCTCTCGCCACCAGGCGACTTCAGGTAACCGCTGGGATTCTACCCCCAACACCGAAACCCGCTGCGAACCGAACCCTTCGGTCAGCAGGCTTCCTTCCGTCCGCATTACCTCAGCGGAGTCTGGAACGACGCCGGAAGCGCCGGAGTAGGCGCGCGGTATGCGTCCCGAGTCATGCAGGATGCGTATGTCGGCCCCGGTTTCGTATCGAACCCGGTCGTCCAGGCTGTGGGTCAACGTGGCCGAAAACGCGCTGCCCACCACGCCCAGAGCAGTTGCCAACATGAGCAGGGCGACCAGGCTGCCGGGAGCGATGGGGTCGCGAGCAATATGCCGCAAGCCCTGTACCAGCCATCCGGGCCCGACCGGTCCCACCCCTCGTGCCAGCAGCCCCATGGCCAGCGGGAAAAACCGCATCACCAGCAGGCCCAGGGCAATCAGGCCCAGCACCGGGCCCAGGAGCAGGGCGAAGTCAATCTCCAGTTCGCGACCGCCCAGGCTGCGGGTTAACACCGTGCCGCGATTAGAGATCTGCCACCAGAGGAAGGCGATGACCACCAGGGCCAGCAGGTCTAGGTAGTATCTATGGACGAAAGGTGTTTGGGCCGGCCTGGCGCCTGCCTGACGAAACTCAACGATACCCTTGCCCGCGGCGGCCAATGTAGCCAACGAGAGCACCAACACCGCCAGCGCGGCGCCGGCCGCTCCCATGCCAAAGGCCTGCCACGATAGCGACACCGGCGCGGCGCTCGCCTCTTGACCAAGCGCAGCCGCGTCGAATACCAACCCACCCAACCCCTTTGCCAGCAGAGGTGCCAGTAGGACTCCGACGATCACTGCCGGCACGGCCAGCAGCAGCCCTTCCACCAACGTGAGTATGCCGATCTGGAACGTGGTTGCCCCCCGGCTCTTGAGCATGGCGATCTCTGCGGCCCGCGCCCGAATCACCATGCCGGCCGTGATGGTCAGGTAGTAGGCAAGTATCCCGGTGACCAGGAACACCATCAGGAACAGGGGAATCCGGGCCAGCAGCAACCGCTCTTCGTGATCTTCCAGAATTCTCGCCAGTCCGGTAGATGTGCTGCCGTTGGGGAGATGGTTCGCCACCTCCCGGCGCACCTGCCGCAGTGCCAGCTGGAACTCATCGACCTGTTTCGCCGGCAGCCCGGTGCGGTCAACCTGCAAGAACCATGCCGAACTGGTGTAAATGCCCGGATAGCGCCGGCCAACCTGTTGGCGCAAAGCGTCTTCCGAAACGAAAAGCGGCACCAGCGTCCAATCGTCATCGTGGTAGGACAGCAGCTTGTCGCGCCGGTACCAATACTCCTCATCCCGGTCCACGGGCTCGATGATGCCGACCACCACCACCTGCGTGGTCGGCTGCCCCTCGCCGCCGGTGGCGGGAACCACGCCAAACCCTTCGCCCAGCGGGATGTCCAGGAACTCAAAACCGGTCGGGTCAACCGCCACCTCGATGACTACGTTGTCCGTCTCGCCCGTGCCGTCGTCGTAGCCGCCGTCGCCGGCGATGCCCGGCCATCGACCCTGAATCAGGCGCGCCTTGCCCTCCTGCAACCCCGACAGATACTGCATTCGGCCGCGGGGTCTAACGTCGTTGGGCAGGTCCAGGTTGTCGCGCCCGGTGAAGTAGAAGGTAGCCGTTTCCACCTGGAAAGAAACCGCGCCAACGGCATCACCCAGGGGTGGCAAAACGCGCTGGGCGACGAATCTCTGGGCGTTGCTGTAGCGGTCGCTGGCCGCCGTAGCAACCCGGGGATCGTCCAGGTCGTTGAAGACGCGCACCCACATGTTCACGTCGCCGGAGTCGGACTCGGACAACGCGCGGCGCAATGCGGTTTCCGCCAACAGGTCGTTGAACACCACTGCGCTGGACAGCAGCACGACCGCCAGCGTAACCCCCAGCAACACCGTCAACTCGATCCGGAAAGACGACATCAGCCGCCGCCGGGCGAGAACGTAACCAAGGTTGAGGATAGCGGTCATCACTCCGTCTCCCGCAGCACTTCAGGCGGATGGAGCCGGCTGGCTGCCATGCTGCCCAGGGCCATGGCCGCTGCGGCCGCTATTGCCAGGCAAATGAAGGTTGCGGCCAGCCACGGCCCCTGCGCGATGAAGATGATCGGCGGCGTTACCGGCCCTCCCGAGGCGTTGCTGGCCAGTTCGCCCAGCGTCCACCGGGCCAGAGCCCAGCCGGACAATCCTCCGATGACGATGCCCAGCACTCCGACGATGGCGCGTTCCAGCACCAGCCCGGCCAGGCGTTGCCAGCGCGGCACGCCCAGGGCCGCGCCCACCGACAGGTCCACTCGTTGTTCGCGCACGGCCACCGCCGCATGAGCGCACAGCGCCAATCCTACTGCCAAGGCCAGCGTCGCCAGCCCGATGGCGGCCAGCGCGTCCCACGCTCCGCCGGCCAGCGGGTTCCTGGTAGCCAGATCGACCGCCGACACCCGGTCGCGCATGAACGAGAGGCGGTAACCCACGTCCAGTATGGAGGCGGCCACGGCTTCGCGGTCCAGGTTGGGGTCTTCGGAAACGTCGAACCACCACTCATCCGGCGTGATGGGTTTGGCTCCCGGCGCCTGGTCCAGCCAGGCCCGCAGTTCGTGCACCGACACCACCACGAAAGGACGTCCGTTATCAAGGGTCGGGAAGTGATTTACCGTGCCCGTGATCCGAGTGGGCACCACGTAGCCGTCAACGGTGATCCGCACCCGTTGCCCGGCTTCAAAATCCGGGCCGGCCACCGCCGGCAGCGGCAGCTGACCGGGCGGTATTATGATCCCCCGGGGCGAACGACCCAGCGGTTCTTCCCACTTGATCCACAAGCCCGCGTCGCCGGTGCGGGCCGCTTCCGGCGTCCTCTCGGTGCGGTCGGGGGCATTCCCGCCCTGGGGCAATGCCGTCCAGGGGCCCACTTCCTCAAAATCCTCCACCACCAGCGCGCCGTCGGGAAGCGTGGGCCCGTGGGCCGTGACGTCGTCGAAAGAGAGACCGCCCGGAGGAGTCCGCGAGAAGGTATCGCCGGAGAGATGCACCGATACGACACGCCATCGTTCCTCTTCCGACAGGGTTTGATGCTCCGACGCCAATGGCGCGGAAACGTACTGCCACGGTTCGCCCCTGCCGAACTGCGGGGCCAGCTCTCCCAGCTCCAGGTTGCGGTAGATGCCTTGTTCATTGCCGATGCGCATCCACAGCCGATACGTGGGCAAGGGCACCGCCGCGCCCACGTGTTCCCCGTCATCGCGCCGCACCCAAATGCCAGCCCGCTCCGTGCCCGGGGGCAGCGCGACTCCCGCCGCCTCCGGCGTCAAAGTGCGGCGCAAGGGGGCCAGCAGCGTGTCCAGCGGAGCGGGCTCGCCCACCACAAAATCATCGCGCCACCAGGAAGTCGCGGGAAAAGTGATGGGATCTACCCCCAGCACCGTTCCGCGCCGGGAGCCGCCGTCCACGAATCCCACCGACTCGCGAACGATTGGCGACACCCCCTCCACTCCGTCAATCGCCAACAGACGCTCGACACGTTCCTTTTCCGCCCGTCCCAGGAACTGGGCGCCGCCCAGCACGATTTCGCCGCCCACTCGGTGGCTGGCCTGGTCGGCCTCGCTGCGGGCCAGGGTGGTCTGGAACGACCCGGCGAATACCCCCAGGGCCGCCGCCAGCGTCACCACCACGGTCAGCGATGCGTAGGGCAGCGGGTGCCGGGCCATGCGCCGCAATGACAATGCAACCCATGCCGGAGCCGCCCGCTGAGCAGACCATGCGGTTCCCACCATCAACCAGGGCAGCGCGCGCAGCATCAGGAAGGCCAGCGTGAGCAATGCAGCCGACGGAGCCACCAGCAGCGAGGGGTCCAGGGACGGCCCCGACCCGGTGAGCGTACCTTCCACAAACCCGCCCCGTTGCCGGATTTGCCAGATCAACACTGCGAGCGCGATTATTGCCAGCACGTCGATGTAATACCGTTGCAGCCAGGGAGCGGACGGCGGACGGGCGCGGGCGCGCAGGAAGTCCAGGATGCCCAGACGGGCCAGGCTCCCTCCCGCCGCAGTGAGCACGATGAGGCTCAGCAGGCCGCCCAGCGCGCCCATGGCGTACATCTGCCAGGACAGGGTTACGTCCAGGGGAGTGTCGCCAACTCCGGCTCGGTCGGCGGGATTGATGGAGCCCACAAGGAACAGGCTGCCGATCCCCCACGCCAGCAGCGGCCCGATCAGCGTGGCCGCAACCACTATCAAACCCTCGCCAACCGCAAGCATTCCGCTGATCTGGCCTACGCTGGCGCCCCGGCTCCGCATCATTGAGGATTCGGCGGACCTCGCGCCGGCCAGCAGACCCACCGCCAACGCCAGGAAGTACAGAATGACGACGACGACCAGCGAGATGAACAGGAACAGCGGGGCGCGGGCCAGGGTCAGTTCCCGCTGGTAGGTGGCCAGCAGGCCGGTGCCCCGGCTGTTTTCCAGTCCGGTAATGACGTACGAGCGCGGGAATTGGCCGTTGATGTCGGTTTCCAGGGCGGTCAGGTCGTCCCGCGTTTCCTGCACCATGTCCGACGTGATAACGTCGGGAACAACGTACAGGAACCATCCGTAATCGCCGACCAGCGTGGGATACGGCCGGCCGATGCCGTCGAAATAGGCCCCTTCCGATACGTAAATGGGGGCGACCGGGCGGCCTTCCCAATCTCCAAAGCGGAAGTAATCGGCCGACCCCATCCAGTATTCCGCTCTCGGGTCGATGGGCTCGACGATGCCCACGATGGTCACTGCGATGTACTGGGGGGGTTCCGGCTCGTCGCCGTCGTCGCCCTCGAAAACCACCAGCCACGTCTCTTTGCCCACTCCCCAGCCCAACAGGCGCGCCGTGTCCACCCCCATAACGCCCTCTATCCTGGGGCAACCGCCGGTCTCCGGACATCCACCGGGATCCGTGGCAACCGTATTGGACGGCCATTTCCCCTCGACGAGGCGAGAGTGTTCCTCGAATCCGGTGACGAAGAAAGGACGCCCCAGTGGAACGTCAACCACACCGTAGGGCGCTCCCGCCTGGGTCAAAGGCAGCGTGGGCAACATCTTGGCGTAGCGATGAGTGTCCCTGAGCAGGTAACCCACGTCCGATTCGATGATGTCCTCAATATCGGCGCGCAGGGCGGCGTAGTCCTCCGGCCCCAGGGGGCGATTGCGAACCACGATCTGGGTGTTGATGATCGTCGGAGAGGTTACCGCCAGGGAGTGCCGCAGCCCTGCTTCGGCCAGGGCTTGAGAATACATCGCGCCCAAGGCCATGATGGTGACCGCGGCCAGTACGCCGAAGGCGGTGACGGCCAACAGCCCCCACGCCGAACGCAGCCGGCGGGGCAACAGCCATAGCAGAAGGGCGAAGTTCTGGATCACGACAACGGCGATGTGTGGGGCGACTGTAGGGGCGGGTTCCAAGCCCGCCCCATGTGCTGGAAAGGCATTATCTCATAGTGGGCCACGCTGCGACACACCGGACCGCTGCTGGGCCTGGGCAGGATACCATACCGCCGCCCGTTGAGACCTACCGGTCGCGCGGCAGAGCCGCTTACGGAATCAACGCGAAAATCGGGGCAGGTCCAAAACCCGCCCCGCAGGGTTTAATCCGGGCCGGTTGACGATGCCGGCCGGTTGATAGCCGGCGGGTTCAGTCGCCGGCGCCGTCCGCTTCCCGGGCTACCGGGGCCGGCGCTTCCGTCATGCTTGGCGGCGGTGGCGGAGCCGACCGGCGCTGTTGTGGTCGGCCGGCTTCGATCTCGAGCCTGTCCCAGAAAACGCTTGTTTCGACAGGGAGGAGTGATGAGTGCCTTC
>VXOG01000056.1:6657-8751 GCA_009840165.1 Chloroflexota bacterium | reverse complement strand
GGGGGATGGTAAGCACGGTTTTGGGGCGATTGCAGGGGTTTTGGCGGACTGGTGAGAGGGTTTGGGAGATAGGGTTAGGAGCGCCGTGCTGAGAATCTACTCTTGGGGAAGATGGCTCGCCGCCCAGGTGGCTGGGAACCAGATAGATGTCAATGATTCGGTAGTTAAATGGTAAGGGCGAGGGAAGCATGGAGACAAGGGAGGCGGTGTCAGTACGCGGTCGTTTCCTGAATTCCGGCTTTCGCCGGAATGACGTGTTGGGGGAAAGGCCGCGACCCTCGACTTTGAAAAGGACCTGGCCGCGTCCGTCAATAGATCAACGGGAGGGCGCTGCTGTGTTAAAATTGCCGCCATGTCTCTATCCGCGTTTCATCCCGTCATACAACGCTGGTTCCGCAGCCGGTTCGACGCTCCGACGGAGGCCCAGGCCGCCGGCTGGCCGGCCATCGCCCAGGGGCGGCACACGCTCATCGCCGCGCCCACCGGGTCAGGCAAAACCCTCACCGCCTTCCTGACGTGCATCGATCAACTGGTGCGGCAGGGTATGGATACCGGGCTGCCCGACGCAACGCAGGTGGTGTATGTTTCGCCGCTGAAAGCGCTGTCCAACGACATCCAGAAGAATCTGGCGACGCCGCTGGAAGAAATAGCGGCCCTGGCTGAAGAGATCGGAACTCCCATACCGCAGATCACCACGGCGGTACGCACCGGAGACACCCCGGCATCGGAACGGCAGAAGCTGGCCAAGCGGCCGCCGCATATCCTAATCACTACCCCGGAGTCGCTGTACATCCTGCTGACCTCGGAGAGCGGCCGGCGCGGCCTGAAGCAGGTCAGGACGCTGATCCTGGACGAGATTCACGCCGTGGCCGACGACAAGCGCGGCGCCCACCTGACTTTGTCGGCGGAGCGGCTATGCCAGCTTTCCGAGGATCCCATCACTCGCATCGGCTTGTCGGCCACCCAGCGGCCCTTGTCCGAAATGGCTCGCTACCTGGTAGGCAACCGACACATTGACGCCGAGGGCAATCCCGATTGCGTGGTCGTGGACACAGGCAGCCGACGGAAGGTAGATCTGTCAGTGGAGTTGCCGGAGCAGGAGCTTGGCCCTATCGCCACCCACGAAATCTGGGGCGAGACCCTGGACGCCATCGCAGGACTGACCGAAACCCACGCTATTACGCTGGTGTTCGTCAACACACGCCGGCTGGTGGAGCGGGTATCCCACCAGCTTTCGGCACGCCTGGGTGAGGAAGCGGTCGTCGCCCACCACGGCAGCCTATCCCGAGACCGGCGGTGGGACGCTGAGCAGAAGCTGAAAAACGGACAGGTCAAGGTCTGCGTCGCCACCGCCTCGCTGGAACTTGGCATCGACATCGGCGAGATAGACCTGGTGTGTCAGATTGGCTCCCCCCGTTCCATCGGGTTGCTGGTGCAGCGCGTGGGCCGGTCGGGACACACCGTGGGCGGCGTGCCGAAAGGCAAGCTGTTCCCGCTGACCAGGGACGAAATGCTGGAGTGCGCCGCCCTGTCGCGAGCGATCCGACAGGGCAACCTGGATACCTTTGTCATTCCGTCCTGGCCGTTGGACGTCATGGCCCAACAGATGGTGGCCGAATGCGCATCTGAAGACTGGGACGAGGACGGGTTGTTCGAGCTGTGCAAACGGGCTTACCCCTATCGGGACCTGCCCCGTGACCGGTTCGACCAGGTAGTTGAATCTCTCTCCCAGGGATTTGCGCCACGCTTGGGACGCAACGGCGCCCATCTGCACCGGGACGGCATCAACCACCGGGTGAAGGGACGCCGGGGCGCACGCCTGGCCGCGCTGACCAGCGGCGGCGCCATCCCCGACAACGCCGACTACGACGTAGTGGCGGACCCCGACGGTACTTTCGTAGGCACCGTGAACGAAGACTTTGCCATCGAGAGCCTAGCCGGGGACATCTTCCTCCTGGGCAACACTCCGTGGAAGATACGCAGGGTAGAGAGCGGACGGGTTCGGGTAGAAGACGCCCAGGGCAATCTGCCGACGATCCCCTTCTGGCTGGGCGAAGCCCCCGGCCGCACCTGGGAGCTCTCCGACGAAATCAC
>VXOG01000056.1:0-6647 GCA_009840165.1 Chloroflexota bacterium | reverse complement strand
GCCGGGGGGGGGGCTGGGCCCCACCCCCCCCCTCCTAACCCCCCGACCCCCCCCTTGTGGCGCCCCCCCCCCCCCGGCCGCACCTGGGAGCTCTCCGACGAAATCACGCAACTGCGGGATGGGATCGACCGCCTTTCCGACAGTCCGCCCAACGCCGAAGCGTGGTTGATGTCTGAAGCGGGTGTGTCGCCGGAGGTCGCCCGGCAACTGGTGGCTTATATCGTAGAAGGAAAGCGCGTTCTGGGCGTGGTGCCCACCTCCGGCCGGGTGGTTGCCGAAAGGTTCTTCGACGAGAGCGGCGGGATGCAGTTGGTGATCCACGCTCCCTTCGGCGCGGCCATCAACCGGGCCTGGGGAATGGCGCTGCGGAAGCGCATCTGCCGTACCTTCGACTTCGAGCTCCAGGCCAGCGCGACCGACGACGGATTGAACTTTTCCCTGGGGCCCAGCATGGCCTTTCCCCTGGGCGACGTTTTCAACTATCTTTCGCCCAACACGGTGGAGGAAGTGCTGACCCAAGCGGTGTTCCAGGCCCCCTTGTATGGGACGCGCTGGCGTTGGAACGCTTCCAGATTCCTGGCCCTGCTGCGGCACTCCGGCGGGAAGAAGGTGCCGGCGCCGCTGCAAAGGATGCGCTCCGACGACCTGCTGGCCGCCGTGTTTCCGGCCCAGGTACAGTGCCAGGACAACGCCGAGCCCGGAGACATCGAGCCGCCGGATCACCCGCTGGTGTTCGAGACCACCCGCGACTGCCTTACCGAAGCCATGAGCCTGGAGGGACTGAAGCAGGTCTTGGCGTCCATCCGCTCCGGCGACATCGAAGTGTTCGCCAAGGACACGGTGCAGCCCTCGGTGTTTGCCCATCAGATTCTCAACGCCATGCCCTACGCCTTCCTGGACGATGCGCCGTTGGAGGAACGGCGGGCACGGGCCGTCTCTCTCCGCCGCGCCCTCCCTGAGGACGCTCGCGACCTGTCCGCGCTGGACCCGGACGCCATCCGGGAAGAATCCGCCTACGCCTGGCCGGCAATCCGCGATGCCGACGAACTTCACGATGCCCTGTTGACTCTGGGGGTCGCTCCGCCCGAGGAGTTAGCATACCGCACCGAGACGGCTTCCCGTGAGACGCTGCTCGGATGGCTGGAAGACTTGGCCCAGGCGGGACGGGTGCTGCGCCTTGTGCCATCGGAGGGCGCGGCTCTCTGGCTAGCCGCCGAACACGCCGACCTGGTTTCCGCCGCCTACCCCGATGCCGCATTGGAGGGGAGGGTAAGCCTGCTGCCTCCGGACACTGGGCGCGGAGAGGATGAAATCGAGCGTGAGGATGCGGTGCTTTACCTGGTGCGTGGCTGGGCCGAGTGCTCCGGCCCCTTCACCGCCGACGAGATGGCCGGGCTACTCTGCCTGTCCCGATCCGACGTGAATACCGCTGTGTTGGGATTGGAAAACGAAGGGCTGGTTCTGCGCGGCAGTTTCCGACCTGGCATTGATGAAGAGGAATTCTGCGACCGGCGGATTCTTGCCCGGATCCACCGCGCCACCGTGGGCCGTCTGCGGCGGGAGATTGAACCGGTCTCGCAGGCGTCCTTCATGCGCTTCCTGTTCCGATGGCAGCACGCGAGCATTGGTTGGCAAGAGGCAGGAGAAGGCGGACTGCTGGACGTCATCGACAAACTCCTGGGGTTCGAGACCGCCGCCGTCGCGTGGGAGCCGGAACTGCTGGCCCGCCGAGTTTCAGACTACGACCCGGATCTGCTGGATCGCCTGTGTACCGGCGGCGAGGTCGTTTGGGGACGTTTATCGCGCGGGAACCACGCCGATGCCCGAAGCGGCGTGGTTCCGCGCGCGGTTCCCATGACCCGCAATTCCGGCATCACGCTGTGCCTGCGCGAGTCTCTGGACTGGCTGCTGGACCCGGCCTCCGACGGCGCTGACAACCTGACGGGAGCGATGGCGGAGATAGTGGACCTACTGTCCAGCCGGGGCGCCTGTTTCCAGAACGACCTGATCGGCTACACCCGGCGCTTGCCTTCAGACGTGGAGGAAGCCCTGTGGATGCTGGCGGCCAACGGGCTTGTGACATCGGACAGCGTTATCCCGCTCCGCGCCCGCATCAGCGGGAAACAACACCGGAGCAGGACAGACCGGAACCGGACTCGCCGCAACGGTAG
Organism: Chloroflexota bacterium; assembly: GCA_009840165.1. GTDB lineage: Bacteria > Chloroflexota > Dehalococcoidia > Lucifugimonadales > UBA3495 > Bin87. The sequence goes on along the minus strand of VXOG01000056.1, from coordinate 4,476 downwards.
TGTTGCAGCAACTCCCTTGCGCACCCACCCCAGCGCCAGCCAGCCACCGCCATCCCGCCGTCCCCGTTCTCAACGGCAGATCCGCGCCGGACGGTGGTCCCTGCTGGAATCCCTCGAGCCGGTGGGAGACCCGCTGGAAGCCAAGGCGGTCCAACTGCTCCATCGCTACGGCGTGGTTTTTCCCGAGCTGTTGGCCAGGGAAAGGATGGCTCCGCGCTGGCGCGATTTGGTGCGAATCTACCGCCGCCTGGAAGCCAGGGGTGAGATACGGGGCGGGCGGTTCGTGTCCGGTTTCGTCGGCGAGCAGTTTGCGGCGCCCGAGGCGGTGTCAGCCCTGCGGGAGGCTCACCGCGCTCCTCCAACCGGCTCCCTGGAAGTTGTTTCCGCTTGCGACCCGCTGAACTTGGTGGGCATTGTGACGCCCGGCGAGCGAGTACCGTCCCTGCCGGGCAACCGTATCGTGTTCTGCGACGGCGTTCCGGTTGCTTCGCTGGAAAAAGGCATCATCGTCAACCGCTCCAACGCCGATGCCGACACGATGACCGCTGCTGCAGATCTCCTCTACGGTCCCATACGGGGCGCTCAGCCCCAAACCTCGGCTGCTATGGAAATGGCGTTCAAAGCTGCCGGATAGCCCGCGTATCCTCCGGTCTGGATCAGGACTTCCACTACTTCTTCCTGGGAGAAGCCCACCCGAGGGCCGGCACGCAGGAAGTTGCGCAACTGCCCGTCGGCCCTGATCGCCGTCAGCGCAGCAGTGGTGCATACCACCCGGGATTTCAGATCCAGGCCCGGGCGGAAGAAAATCTCCCCGAACCCGTACTGGTAGGTAAGGGTTCGCAAGTCCGGCGCAAGGTCCATCAGCGCGCTGTTGTAACCACCCTGTCCCTCGGCTCCGAAGAGCCTGTCTCGTAGCTCGCGCCCCCGCGCCTCCATTTCCTCCAAGCTCATCTCGGGAATCTCGGTCTGCGGCGCCTCAATGCCTCGCTCTCGGAAAGCCTCGTGCACCACTTCCAGGGAGTTGACCGCCGAGGGGAAGCCGGCGTAGAGGGAACAATGGATTGGCACTTCCTGGATTTCCTCCGCGTCCAATCCCAGGTTCAGCGCGCTGTGAACGTAGGTCTGGAACTGCGAAAGGCGTTGGAGCGAGGTCAGGACGGACAGGGTGGCCAGCATACGGTAGCGGATGTCCAGGCCGGGACGGGCCCACACTGCGCCGAAAATGGATTCGCCGGTATAATTTCTGAGGCCGGGGATGCTGGCCGTCGCCCGGGGCCTTTCCCGCACGGGATACGTGCCGTGTTGCAGGCGCTCTCGTATCTCGTTGCCCTTGCGCCTCAGTTCCTCGCGGTCGCTCATTTGCTCAACTCCCGTATTGCGTTCACCGTTTCCGAGCTGGCCGGCGTGCCCATTTGGACATCCTTGACTGCTTCCCAGGATAGCAGCACATCCGCCATAACCGCTTCGTCCGGCTGGTCAATATCGATTGGGATGCCAACCTGCGCCCATGAGGTATGGCCGGTCAGCCAGAACACTTCGGTTGGGTTGTTCTCCGGGTCCCGGAAGTAGCAGCCGATGGCGCTGGCGTGCGACACGATGCGGTCCAGTTGGTAGCCGCGCTCCACGATTCGCCTCTTGAAATCGCGGAGATCATCCAGGGAATCCACCCGCATGGAAATCTGCTGAATCCATTGTGGATCTTCCAGCGAGGGGCGGCCGTTGATCAAGGCGATCTCGTGGTCGCAAGCCACCGGATCCGCGCTGTAGAAAGCGCCCAAGGGGCCGACCTTGGTCAGTGTCATGCCCATGAAATTCTCATAGAAGTCCATCATCAGTTCCAGGTTATGAACGTAGAAACCGATGTGACCGAGTCCGTTGACTTTGGCTGCCATCTTTATCCCCTCCACTTTCTGCTTTGCGGCCATTATGCCGGGTTAACGGTTTCGATGTCGAGATGGCTACCGTCATGGGAGAGCCACCAGCCATTCCGGACTTGATCCGGAATCCAGATGCGTTCCCAAACTCCAACATTGCTTGACCACGGGAGTTTCTGGATTCCGGCTTTCGCCGGAATGACAGTTTTGTCAGCCGGAGCGGTTATACTGGCACGGCAGGTTGCGATCCGAAGCACAAACTGCGCCCGCAATGAGTGGGCGAACCCGCGGGAGGAACACGTCGATGCATTGTGGAGTGATGGTCACCGGTTACAACCAGGGCGACTGGGAGCGCCTGCTGAAGGGAGACTACGACCGTCCTCCCACCGTATCCGATGCCGCTAACCTGGACGACACGCTCTACATGGGCGAACTGGTTGAGCCGCTGGGCTTTGATTCCATCTGGGCGACGGAGCACTATGGATCCGCCTACTCCATGCAGCCCAACCCGTTGCAGTATCTGGCCTACTGGGCGGGGCGCACCCGCCGCGTGGACGTGGGCACCGCCGTCATCGTCGCGCCGTGGTGGAACCCGGTGCGGCTGGCCTCCGAAATCTCCATGCTCGACATCCTGCTGCGGGGCCGTCGCCTGCACCTGGGCATTGGCCGGGGCATCGCGCCGCACGAGTACGCTTCGCTGGGCTACCCCATCGGCGAGTCGCATAAGTATTTCTACGACGTTATCAACGCCATCAAGGCCGCCGACGGGGCGGAACGCTTTGAGTTCAAGGGTGATGTCTATGACATTCCGCCCACGACAATCCGGCCCCAGGCCCGGCACAAGGGGGAACTGACCAAGGACATCAAGGTGGCGTTCACCACCGAGGCGTCGGCGAGGATGGCCGCCGAAAACGGCCTCGGCCAGATGTTTGTCGCCGGCGACGACGTGGACGAGATGACCGACAAGGTGCGCCGGTTCAACCGGATTCGCAAGGAACTGGGCCTGCCGCCCGACCAGCCCACCACCCTGCTGTGGATGTACTGCGCCGAAACCGAGGAGGAGGCCGAGGAAGGCTGGACCTATTTCCATAACCAACTTACCGCCGCCCAGCACCACTACTTTGAATGGAACAACCCTGGCTACGAGGGCATCAGCGGCTACGAGGAATACCTGATCCGCCAGCAGGCGGACGTGGGCACCGCCGACGCCAGCTTCGCTGCCCGCCGCGCGACCCAACCCATCGGCACGCCGGACGAAATCATCGAAAAGATCAGGACGTTGCAGTGGACCATCAGCCTGGAGAAGGTGGTCGTCCACATGTTTTACGGCGGGATGCCCCGAGACAAGGCCGAAAAGAGCCTCCGCTTATTCGCGGAGAAGGTGCTGCCGGCAGTGCGGGAAATGCCGACGCCGACCAATCCCGCGTCGCTGGAGTGACGGGGATTGTCAGAATCAAGATTCACAGGATTGCCAGATTTTCAGGATTGAGAAACGTAGTCACGATAGGAGAACTGCATCATGGCAGATAAGATTCGATTGGGGTTTGTGGGGGCCAACGTCAACTCGACCTGGTCCAACCAGTCGCACTTCCCGGCGCTGCTGGCCAGTCCCGATGTCGAGTTCACCGCAGTCTGCACCACGCGGCCCGAAAGCGCAGAGGAAGCCCGCCAGAGGTTCGGAGCGAAGCTCGCCTTCCACGACTTCCAGACCATGGCGGAATCGGACGAGATCGACGCGATAGCCGTGGTAGTGCGAGTGCCGTCTCACTACGAGCCAACGAAGGCTGCCATCGAAGCCGGCAAGCACGTCCTCACCGAGTGGCCATTGGGCCGCACCACCGCCGAGGCTGTCGAACTCGCCGGCCTCGCCCAGGTGAAAGGCGTTCAGACTGCCGTCGGGTTGCAATCCCGCGTCAGCCCCGCATTGATGTACGTCAAGGAATTGCTTGAGGAGGGATATGTCGGGGAGGCGCTTACCTGCACCGTCAACACGTTCCGGGACGGGCCTTTGGAACGCGCCTCCGACCGCACCTGGCAGCGCGACGCCAGCCTGGGCGCACACACCCTGACCATCGCCACCGGCCACGTCATCGACGCCCTGCGCTTTGTGGCCGGCGACTTCTCCCGCGTGGCCTGCATGGTGAGTACCCAGGTTCCCCAGTGGTACGAGCCGGACACGCAGCAGTTTGTGGATACCGACTCCCCCGACAACGTGCGAGTGTCCGGCCAGTTGACCAGCGGCGCGGCGGCGTCAGTACATGTCGGCGCAGTTCCCTGGGCCGGCAGTGGCTATCGCATGGAGATCTACGGTCGGGAGGGTACACTGGTAGTAACGGGCAGCGTCTCATCCCAGCGGGGCGAGATGCTGCGGGTACAGGGCGCCCAGCGCAGCCAGGGATTGGCTGACCTCACCATACCCCAGCGGTTCAATTTCGTCCCGGACGACTTCCCGCGCGGCGACCCCTTCAACATCGGCCAGTTGTACACACTGTTTGCCGAGTCAATCCGCACCGGCGAGAGCAGGCAGCCCACCTTCGACACCGCGGTGGGCCTGCATCGGTTTATTGACCGGATCAAGGAGGCGTCGGATACAGGGCGGGAG